>JACRMH010000051.1 GCA_016219545.1 Chloroflexota bacterium
ACTGTTCGGGCTCTTGACGAAATGGACATGGCGATCTTGCTGCACGACGGTCTCTGCGGACCTACCCGACATCGATCTGCCATGTCCGCTTTTCATGATACTACCCGACGCTGGGGATTCTGGCGCGATTCCAAGCATTTTCTACGCCTTTTATCCTTTTCCCAGTTGGACAGCGTTCCGCCGCCCAACCCAGCGCCAGTAATGTAAACCGTTGCATACATACTTGTAGAAAAAAAGTTGTTTTCTCATAAGAAAAAAAGTCATCATGGCAAAAGCAAATAAAACCTCTCAAGGTCGCAGAAAAACAAGAAAGCCAACTCGGTCTGTAGAATCGCGCAAAGCAGATTCTGCTGAGTTAGAAAGAGAACAAGAGGCATTAATTGAACAATATAAAGAATTGTGCAGCGATAGTCGCCATTACGATCAAAAATTATGGCTGATTCCAAGTGCGGCCTACACAACATCCGCACTGTTTTACAATGCCCTTTTCAATATAAACTACGATATTAATGTTCGCATTATGCTTGCATCCTTAAACGTAATGATATTTTCTGGATTCTTATTACAATATATTAAAGACCGAGCGTTTCAATTAGAACTGCAGAGTGGAGTTACAAAAGTTCAGGAAAAAATATTAGGTATGATGAAGATAAGTCAGTATTCAGCAATATTAAGTAGCCATCCTCAAGACCGATGGCACATAAAACTTTTTCGGAAAACATCTGCATCAAATTATGTTTTTAGTATTTTGTTAATCACTTTATTAGCTCACTTCGGTGTGTTAACCGTTTTGGTTTTAGAAAAGCTAAAGATTATTTAAATAATAAGAAAATTGCTTATACACAAAAGCGTGCTAATGCAGCATGCACTGGAAAGGTGGTCACGGCACAGCTTTTCAAGCAATTTTCTGGCTTCGAGTTTTCTCTGCTCCCAAGCAGAGTCCACGCCCACCCACTAACGGACACTGTTGGGTTGCTACTCATACCGACCGACAACAGCCACGGCTGATATTTTGTTGATCCCGATACCATACTCAGTTGAACCTAGTTATGGAGACTCTGCTTATGCCGCATCAACTCGAACCAACAATGATTGAATTCTTCCAATACAATCACTGGGCAAATCAAGAACTCATGGGTATCTGCATACGCTTAAGCGATGAAATCATGACAGCCAGCATTCCAGGCTCGTATGGATCGATTCGCGATACTTTTGCCCATATTCTGGAGGCAGAGATCAGTTTTTTGAAGCGAATTCATGAGGTATATCCAGAACCAGGCTTCAAGTGGGAAGAGAATCCAAGTCTGTCTCAAATGATGGCATACGAAACAGCATTGAACGAAGCCCTATCGGATACCCTTCAGCGTGTTCCAGCAACTCAGAATGTGCATGAAGAAGGCAACGGTTGGACATTCGATTATCAAGCACGCCTGATCTTCATGTCGGTGGTTTATCATGGCATCGTCCATCGGACTGACATCACTACGGTACTCAACAGCAAAGGCGTCACCCTACCAGAACTCGACGTCTGGGGCTATCAATCTGCATACCCGGAACGATTTCAATCCAGAGTGGTCAAAACCGGGCAGTGATTTTTTGTAACCCCACGCCACCCAATAAAGCCGCTAGGGACTGCCGCTTCGCGTCAAGTTGAAATATCGCTTATCTCACGCATGTTCTCCATGCGTAAGTAATCTTTTTGTTGAAAATTGTGAGTAAAAATTGCAACTTTTGTTTACCAAATTATGCGATACCATGTAATTTGAAAGATTAACGCTAAAATAGAGGTAAATATGAAAAATTCCAACACACAATCAACGTATTGCAAAAATGACCTTCGCCTCAGTCTATCCGATGTATCTCGAAAAAGTGGAGAAGAAAGGCAGAACCAAAGAAGAATTGCATCAGGTCATAGAGTGGTTAACTGACTTCGATAATAAGAAGTTTCAGGAACTAATAAAAGAAGATGCAACTTTTGAAACATTCTTCCAACAGGCTACGCTAAACCCCAATGCGCACCTCATCACCGGAGTAATCTGTGGGTATCGTGTGGAGGATATCAAAGATCCTTTGACCCAGCAGGTCAGGTATTTGGATAAGTTGGTGGATGAGTTGGCGAAGGGCAGGAAGATGGAAAAGATTTTGCGTGGCTCGTAAGGAGTTGTGAAGCTTCATGAAATTGATTTGTTGAGCATAAAGAATCAATTGGATTCGATCAAGAATTTGCGAGCAGTGCCCATGTAAGACCATGTCATACAAAAAATACAGCGAATATGCCTGGTTATAAATGTAAACTGGTGTGATGCAAACTCAAAATCGCCAGGATCAATAACACTACATTGTTAGTGACAAAAGAACATCATAGGAGGATCCAATGCAGAAATGGGAATACTTAAGAATCGTTGTAAACATGGACGAAAGGGTTGTGGATGACGTTACCGTAAATGATGTGAAAGTATTTGATCAATCCCGTTTCAAAAAAACCAAGGAAGTGGAACTGAGTGACTTGTTCGAGAAATTAGGCGGAGAGGGTTGGGAATTGGTTAATGGCTGGGGAAGCCAGTCCTGGGAGGTTTTCTACTTCAAGCGCCCCAAGTAATGGGCCTGCGAGATACCTCATTTTCATAATAGATATATCATCTAAAAAATATGGAGGCATTATGTTCAAGCGACGTTTAGGACGCAGTGATCTCGAAGTCAGCGCCATGGGAATTGGTTGTTGGGCCATGGGTGGACCCTGGGAATGGCTGGAAGCAGATGGCAGTAAGAACCCTGTCGGTTGGGGACAGGTGGATGATGCCGAATCGATCCGCGCCATTCACTATGCTCTCGAAGCGGGGATCAACTTTTTCGACACAGCAGCCAACTACGGGTGCGGGCGAAGCGAGCGGGTGTTGAGTCAGGCTCTGGCAGGACGCCGAGATAAGGTCATCCTGGCAACAAAGTTCGGCTATCTCGTAGATGAAGAGAATCGCGTTGTCACGGAGACCGAAAATGTTGTCACTCGCATCCGTCAGGAGTGTGAGGATAGTCTGCGCCGCCTAAAGACTGACTATATTGATCTCTACCAGTTTCATTGGGGCGCTTACCCTGCGGAGAAAGCGGGCGAAGTCCGCGACTTTCTGGAAAAGCTGGTTGAGGAAGGCAAGGTCCGCTGGTACGGTTGGAGCACTGATAATGTCGAGGGCGCGCGCGTTTTTGCACAGGGTCAGCATTGCACGGCGATCCAGCATTGGATGAATATGAGCGCTGACAAACCTCAAATGCTGGCAGTCTGCGAGGAGCTTGACCTCGCCAGTATCATCCGATCCCCGCTTGGCATGGGCATGATGACTGGCAAGTTCACCAGTGATACTACATTCCCTGAAGACGATGTGCGGTTCGGCTGGGACCTGCGGGCTGAGCGGCCGACACAGCATATCCAGCGGGTTGAGGCGGTGCGAAAAGTCTTCGTTGATGCCGGCGAAGCGCGGACACAGGCGCAGATCGCCCTAGCATGGCTTTGGACTCGCGGCGACCGCAACATTCCTATTCCCGGGTTCAAGACTGTTGCCCAAGTCAAAGAAAATATTCAAGCGATGGAGTTCGGATTATTGAGTAATGAGCAAATGAAGAAAATTGACGATATCTATGAGCGCGCGCAAATAATCTCGTAATAGTAGTTTGAATTTATACCGTTTAAGAGATTGACATCCATCAAGTATAATATTTCCCTAATGTCATTTTGAACCTTACTCTCAGCATGACATAACAAAACCAAATACACGAGGTCTTCATGGCTGAAACCGTCAGCGTTACAAAAATTTCAAATTATGTAGGACAGGAAGTTACCATCAAGGGTTGGGTCTACAACCGCACCGACAAAGGCAAGCTGGTATTTTTGCTTATCCGTGACGGTTCGGGCTTTGTGCAGTGCGTCGCCTTCAAAGGTGACCTTGAACCTGAGGTCTTCGACAAGTTGACACGCCTGCCGCAAGAGTCATCCGTCATTATCACCGGTCCAGTCCGAGAGGACAAACGCGCGCCCGGCATCCCCGGCGGCTATGAAGTCGGCGTGAAGCAGATCGAGATCGTGCAGGAAGCTGGCTTGGACTATCCCATGTCGCTTAAGGATCACGGTGTTGATTTCGCGCTCGACAATCGTCACCTCTGGCTACGGATGCAGAGTCAGTGGGCGATATTGCGAGTCCGCGCGACGGTCATGGCGGCTACACGTGAATGGCTCGACATCAATGGCTTTGTCGAAATGAGTACACCCATCTTAACTCCTGCCGCCGCTGAAGGCACAACGACTCTTTTCGAAACCGAATACTTCGACGAAGGAAAGGCCTATCTCGCGCAAACAGGCCAACTGTATAACGAAGCGAATATTTTTTCGTTCGGAAAAGTCTACTGCTTCGGCCCCACCTTCCGCGCAGAGAAATCAAAGACGCGTCGTCATCTGACCGAATTCTGGATGCTCGAACCTGAGATCGCCTTCTGCGATTTGGATGGTCTGATGGAGATCGAGGAACAGATGTTGACTCACATCATTCAACGCGTCTTGCGTGACCGGATGCCTGAGTTGAAATCCCTTGGGCGTGACATCTCGAAACTGGAGAATATCAAGGCGCCCTTCCCGCGCATTTCTTATGATGATGCCGCAAAAATAATTCAAGGGTTTTATGAAAAAGAGACCGACCCTGAAAAGAAGGAATTGCTCAAGTTCGATTGGGGCATTGACTTCGGTGCGCCGCACGAGACGGTCATCACTCAGCAATTCGATAAGCCGGTCTTTGTCTACGGCTACCCAACTGCGGTCAAGGCTTTTTACATGGAACCGTGGCCGAATCGACCTGAAGTCTGCAAGAGTGTGGACTTGCTCGCGCCCGAAGGCTATGGCGAGATTTGTGGCGGCTCCGAACGCATCAGCGACCCGGATGCCCTGCTCCAGCGCATCCGCGACCAGAAACTTCCCGAAGAAGCTTTCAAGTGGTATCTTGATTTGAGAAAATATGGATCGGTCCCCCACTCAGGTTTCGGCATGGGCACGGAACGAGTCACCTCATGGATCTGCGGCAATGAACATGTCCGCGAAGCAATTGCCTTCCCAAGAACGATCAAGCGTGTGTATCCTTAAATGAAAACTCGGAGGTCTTGAGACCTCCGAGTTTTTTTATTCTGCTTATTTGATCTTGAACATCTGAGTCAATTTCATCGCGAGGTTCAAATCGCCTGCGAGTTTCAACTTGCCCTGCATGAAGGCCTGCATCCCGTCAATTTCGCCGGTGAAGATCTTGACATAATCGGATGAGTCAGCGGTCAATGTCATCTTGGGAGTGGCAAAGGTTCCCTGCGCAACGGATACTTTTCCATCTTTGATGGTCGCGTACCATTCACCGGGTTCTGCACCCGTGAACTTAAATTGGATGGTGGCATCGAGTCCGGCCGCTTTTTCGGGGAGGAAGGCGCCGGGCATTTTGGACATAAGGGTTTCGATTGTAAGCGTCATGAGTTAGTCTCCTAGTTTTGGTTGTTTTGTCAAAGGTCGAAAGTCAAAGGTCAGTATAGACTTTCGACTTTCGACCTTCGACCTTTGACCATTCTTTATTGCAGATTTTCAAAGATCCCGGCCGCGCCCATCCCGCCGCCGATGCACATGGTCACCATTCCATACTTGGACTTGCGGCGACCCATTTCGTAGATGAGTTGGGTAGTCAACTTGGAACCTGTGCACCCAAGCGGATGACCAAGGGCAATCGCGCCGCCATTGACATTGACTTTGTCTTCATCAATTCCCAGCGTGCGCATCACGGCAAGTCCCTGGGCGGCGAAGGCTTCGTTCAATTCTATCAGGTCAATATCATTGAGGGATAATCCCGCCACCTTCAATGCCTTCGGAATGGCAGCAATTGGACCAACACCCATCAACTCCGGCGGGACTCCGCCAACGGCAAAGGTGACAAAACGAGCCAGCGGCTTGAGTCCCAATTGAGCGGCTCTCTCAGCCGACATAACCATTACAACTGATGCGCCATCAGACATTTGCGAGGAGTTACCCGCCGTGACTGTGCCGCCTTCCTTGAAAGCCGGCTTCAATTTGGCAAGCGCTTCAACCGTCGTATCTGCACGCGGACCTTCATCACGCTTCACAGTGAAAGTTCTCTTCACTTGTTTTTCATTCGCATCAAGTTCGGTTAACTCAACATCGATCGAAACCAGTTCCGGGTCAAAGAGACCGGAGTTCACGGCCCTGGCGGCTTTCTGGTGACTCTTGAATGAAAAAGCATCCTGATCTTCGCGACTGATCCCGTATTTGATGGAAACATTCTCAGCGGTGAGTCCCATGTTGGTGTAATAGTGCGGCAGATCCATAGCGAAATGCGGATTGGGCGAGAACTTGTAACCCATCATCGGTACCATGCTCATTGATTCGACTCCGCCTGCAATGCCAACTTCAATGTCACCGGAGCGGATGGCTTGCGCCACATGCGCAATAGACTGCACGCCTGATGAACAATAGCGATTGATGGTCTCAGCGGGAACAGTATCAGGCAAGCCCGCGCGTAATGCGATCATACGCGCAATGTTCATACCTTGCTCACCTTCGGGGAAGGCACAGCCGAAGACCACATCTTCGATCTCGGCGGGGTCAAGATTCGGCGTCCGTTTGAGTAATTCCTTTATGGCAGTAGCAGCCATCTCGTCGGGACGGACCGCGGCAAGTCCGCCGCGTTTGGCTTTTCCTACGGGTGTTCGTACTGCGGAAACAATAACTGCATCTTTCATGGTTACTCCTTTGGTTACAGGTTGAAGATTCAAGGCACAACCTTAAACTTTCAACCTGATACCTTCAACTAGTTTCTCAACGGTTTGCCCGTCTGCAACAGCGACCACATTCTCGCCTGTGTCTTTTCTTCGCCGCACAGTGAAAGGAATGCTTCGCGCTCGAGGTCAAGGATGTATTGCTCACTCACCCACTGCGGCTTCGAGAGTTCGCCGCCCGCCATGACGTAGGCAAGTTTGGTGGCAATGTGTGAATCGTAGTCGGTGATGTACTTGCCTTCCTTGAACGACCATGCGCCGATCTTCATTGCGCCGTACATGTCGCGCCCAGCAGCGTAGATCAACTCAGGCGTAGGCGGACGATAACCAGCAGCAGACATGCTCATGACTTCGCGCTTGGCTTCGGTCAGCAAGTGATCGCGATTCAAAACAATGCGGTCTTGCGGATTCAAGATTCCCATATCACGCGCTTCAAAAGCGGATGTGGCAACTTTCGCCTGACCAATTTGCAGGAATGCTTTTTGAATGAAGGGAAACGGTTCAGCATTATCCACCTTCATCACAGGATTAATGATGCGGCGCATATATTCTTTCGTACCTGCGCCCGCAGGAATAACGCCCGCGCCAAGTTCAACCAAACCGATATAAGTTTCAGATGCGGCAACAACGCGTGAAGCATGCATGGTGATTTCACAGCCGCCGCCCAAAGCGAGTCCAGCAGGCGCAACCACTACAGGCTTGGGGAAATAACGCATACGCATGTTCATGCCTTGCAGTTTGCGAATGGATGCATCGAGTTGATCCCACATGCCCTGCTGCGAAGCGACCACCACCATGAACAGATTTGCGCCCGCGCTAAAGTGTTCAGCTTCGTTGCCAACCACCAAGCCATCAAAATCTTTTTCAACGCGATCCAACGCCTCAGAGGTGATGGTAAAAATATCCTCATCGAGCGCGTTCATCTTCGTGTGGAATTCAACGAGCGCAACGCCATCGCCAATATCGTACAATGATGCGCCTGCATTTTCCGAAATAACTTTCTTCGTGCCTTTCAACTCGCGCAACATCACCATGCCTGCCGCGCGTTTGGTCTTCACATATTTTTGTTTTGAAACATCGTACACGCCAACCTTATCGCCGCCTTTATATTGATAGAAAGTCTCGCAGCCGTTCTTGAGCATTTCATCAACCCACTTTGCGGCGGGATAACCTTCCTTCTTCATGCGCTTGACAACATCCTTCACGCCAAGCATGTCCCATGTTTCGAACGGACCTGCTTCATGCATGAAGCCCCAGCGAGTTGCATCATCAATCGGTTTGGCAGAGTCCGCAACTTCGGGGATGATGGTGGAGGCGTACTGGAAAGCTTGATAGGTCAACGCTTGGATAAGTTTCGCGGCTTTATCATCCGCATCGAGCATGACGTTGAGCCTGTCACCCAATCCTTCGACATCTTTCGCCGCCTTGACAGAGTCAAAGCGCGGCTTGCCAGCGGGGACGTGTTCCAAGGAGTTCAGATCAAGCGAATAAAATTCCTTCTTGCCATCTTCGCCACGGACTTCCTTATAGAAACCAACTTTGGTTTTATTGCCAAGCCATTTGCGTTCAAGCAAGGTAGAAATCAATTTCGCAGGTTTTTCAGCGCTGAGATATTTCTGCCCGAGTTTGTCATAAGGAATCAGCGGCGCGAGGTTACGACCGACATGGTCCCACACGTCCACGCCGACGAGATCTATCAGCCTGAATGTTGCTGTTTTTGGCCGCCCCATCAAAGGTCCGGTAAGAGCGTCCACTTCATCAACGGTGTAATCATTGTTAAGGATGAAATCCATCGCGAAGGCGCCAGTCCCAAAAGCCATGCGATTTCCAATAAAGTTGGGCGTATCCTTGCACAGCACAATCCCTTTGCCCAAACGAGTCTCGCCAAACTGACTGATGAACTCGGTGACATCATTTGATGTATCAGCGGTAGGAATGATCTCAAGCAGTTTCATGTAGCGCGGCGGATTGAAAAAGTGCGTGCCGATAAAGTGCTGTTTAAATCCCTTCGAGCGTCCTTCCGCAATCGCTTTGACAGGAATTCCCGATGTGTTGGTTGAAACAATCGCGTTCGGTTTTCTGATGGCATCGATGCGAGTCATCAGATCCACTTTGATCTTCAAGTTTTCGATGATGGCCTCGATGATCCAATCGGCTTCAGCAATGACGCCGAAATCATCTTCAAGATTACCAAGCGTGATCAGAGTCCGCAATTCACTGGACATCAAATTGGCAGGCTTGGCCTTGATACAGCGATCCCAGCCTTCGTTGACAATTTTATTACGCGCCGCTTTGTCACCTTCAGACGCACCATTCGGGACAATGTCCAATAACGTAACGGGCACGCCCGCATTCGCAAGATGAGCCGCCAACGCCGCACCCATTGTGCCAGAACCAACTACTACTGCCTTGTGTATGTGATAGTTCATGATGGTTTCTCCATTCGTGAATTGGGATTCGGGAATTGGGATTCGGGCTTGCCGATTCCCAATTCCCAATTTTCGATTCCCGTTATCTCAACTCTTTTCCACTATAACCCAGGATCTGCCTTGCAACCACGAGGCGGTTGATCTGTCCTGTGCCTTCGTAGATGTCGGTGATCTTCGCATCACGGAACCATTTCTCGAGCAGGAACTCGCGGCTGTAGCCGAGCGGTCCCATGATCTCAACGGCTTTCTGCGTGATCTTCGTGGTCACATCGCCCGCGCGAACTTTGCTCATGGATGATTCCATCGCGTTCGATTTTTTATTATCCGCCATCCAAACCGCCTTGATAACTAACAGCCACGCCGAGCGCAATTGGATTTCCATATCGATCACATCACGTTCGATGGATGTCAATTTATTGCGTGGCAGCCCATAGCGGATCGTGACTCCGTTCTCGGTCAGTTTTTCTTTGAGGAATTCAAGAGCCGCTCTTGCCACGCCGAGACCTGATGCTGCTACGAGGGGGCGGGTCGCGTCGAAAGTGGCCATCGCGCCCTTGAAGCCTGTCGTGGTCTTTTCGACTGTCGGGCTGCCCAATACATTTTCATAAGGCACACGCGCATCCACCAAAGAGATCACGGCCGTATCACTGGCACGGATGCCAAGTTTATGTTCCAGCTTGACAATGCTCACGCCTTTTGTACCTGACTCAACTACGAAGGCACGCATACCAGAGCGGCCAGCGGTCGGGTCAATGGAAGCCCAGACCACGATAAAGCCTTTGCCGAACTGTTCATATTCTGTAAATGACTTATCTCCGGCGGTGACGAAGATCTTCTCGCCGTTGATGACCCATTCTTTCGTGGTTTCATCCAAAACAGCGCGCGTGCGGATCGCGGATGTGTCTGAGCCTGCGCCCGCCTCTGTCATACACATGGCAGCGAAGGTGGGTTTTTCCCCAGCAAAGCGTGCCAGGAATTTCGCGCGTTGTTCAGGTGAACCAGCGGCCTGCACGGCCGCCGCGCCAAGTCCGCCGCCGGGAGTTATGAGATAAAAGCCCACATCGCCCCATGCCAGCATTTCAATTTGAGCCGCGAGAGTCTGGTAACCGATAGGCTGCCGCTTCTCAGCGCCTTCCCTGGGTTTCTCGTCTCTTGGGGTCAGGCTCCCGCCGCCGGTGGATCTCATAGCGGTGTGCATGAACTCAATATAGCCGTACGGAATGGCATGTTCGTTCTCGTCAAATTCTCGCGACTGAGAGCGCATCATGTTTTCAGCGACAGTCTTCAACACAAATTGGATCTGTGCAATGGGTTTGGGTGTTTCAAATTCGATAGTCATGTCAGCCTCTTCTTTTATACAATTGC
Organism: Chloroflexota bacterium; assembly: GCA_016219545.1. Taxonomy (GTDB): domain Bacteria; phylum Chloroflexota; class Anaerolineae; order Anaerolineales; family Villigracilaceae; genus Villigracilis. The sequence goes on from JACRMH010000051.1 coordinate 10,599, forward strand.
CAGTCCAGTCAACATCGCGAACCCGCGGCCGTTGCGCATGTACATTTCAACGGGATGCTCGCGGATATAACCATGTCCGCCGAGGATCTGCACGCCGCGGTCAGTGACCATCATGGCCATATCGGCCGCTCCGGTGGCTGCGAGATAAGCTTGATTGACAGCTTCCTCTTTGCCATTATCCAACATCCATGCGGCTTCCCAAACCAGCAAGCGAATGGCTTCGATCTCTGTCGCCATTTCAGCGAGCATGAAAGCGATAGCTTGCTTTTGCGCGATCTTCACGCCGAAGGCTTCACGTTCTTTGGCGTAATTTATTGAGTATTCCAAAGACGCTTTCGATACGCCGACAGCGGCTGAAGCTGAGGCAATTCTCATCGAAGCCAGGATCAACTCAAAGTTATGTCCCGAAGCGCCGCCGAGTCTGTTTGCAACAGGAACAGTCACATCATTTAATTTCACACGATATGTCGGGAGTGCATTGATCCCCATCAATTTTTCACGCTCATCTGAGATGGTGAGACCGGCTGTATTTTTGGAAACGATGAAGCCTTGAGTTTGACCATCGAGATTCGCATACACGATCATCGCTTCGGCGTCTTTGGCAAATGGGACAAATGCTTTCTCGCCATTCAACACATAATCGCCACCGGATAGTTTTGCAGTTGTACGAAGATCATTTGCGTCGAAGTCGAAAGCATATTCGATGAGTGCGGCGGTATAAGGATGCCATTCGCCTTCGATGACTTTTGGCAGGTATTCCTGCTTTTGCTCTTCACTGCCCGCCAGCAAAATGGGCGTAGCAAACAGCGACGGGGTCATGACGGCCAGCGCGCCCGCCAGATCACCGAATGCCATTTCTTCAACAGCCAACGCGCCGGTCACAGCGGAACGTTCGCCGAAACCACCATACGCCTCTGGCGTGGAAGCTTGAAGCAATCCAAGTTCCCAGCCCTTGCTGATGAGCTTCTTCGGTAACTCGCGGCTTTCCTCTGCTTCATGAGCAGCGGCGCGCAGATCGTTGACCGCGTACTTCCCCACCGCATCCACCAACATTTGTTGCTCTTCATTTGGTTCGAACGAATACATGTTTCTTCTCCTTTGCGTTTCTTATTCCACTGGTGGAAACCACCAAATATTATTTCAACAAGCCATGAAAAAATAGATCGGCATATTCATCCGCGATCTTCTCAATGGGCTTTCCTCCATTGGGACTGTACCAGGTCAGGGTCCAGTTCATAATACCCATCAAGGCGCGGATGGCCATGCCCGCGTCGGGACAATCGAATATTTTCGCGCGAATGCCCTCATTAACAACATCCCGCCATATTCCCTCAAAATTATCACGTTGAGGAACATGGCGGGCATGAGACTTTTTATCAAGCGAACGATGTTCAAACAAAAGTACGGAAGAAAGGTCGGAGTTTTCAGCGAGCGCTGATAAATATGCACTGATCATTTGCCTGAGTTTTTCATCTGCGGGGATGTTCTGGCTGGCGATCCCGGATATATGCTCGGTGAGCATTCCCAGGGCGCGCTCGAGAAGTGCAAGCAGGATTTCCTGCTTCGATGATACATGATGGTACAGGCTGGCTTTCTGCAAATTGACAGCGTCGGCAATATCCGACATGGACGCGCCATGGAATCCCTTTTGGCGTATCACCTGTGCAGCGGCATCGAGAATGTCTTCTCTGGTCATGGGTTCTCCCTACCGAACGGTTGGTAGGGCTAGAATACACCCAAACCGGAAATGAGTCAATGGTTTTTATTTCGAATAGGGAAATAAGTAAAGCCGTCCTTTATTCTGCAATTACCCTCAAGGAATCGCCCACCCAACGGGGAGTATAATATCGCTTCCTTTACAAATACAGGATGGCTTACTTTTATGAAATATCGACACAGCGAAACAGACGATACGATCCTTGCAGACATAAGTGCCACAATCAAAGATCGCCTGGTTGAATGGTATGGGGATCAAGGAAACTTTTTACTTACACATCCTGAAATTCTTACCTACCAGAATTGTTTCATCATACGTTTTTTGCTGCGTAGTCAGAGTGGGGTATCGAAAAACATACTTGTAAAGATCCGGCGTCACCCCAAAATGCATTCACTCAGTCAGGCAGTCTTAAAACAGGATCTGCACGGCAAAATCCCCGCTGAATATCAGGAGCTTGAAACGATTTATAGTTTTTTTGGAAACTGGAGTGAGAACCTTGGGGCTGTGCGTCCCTTAACCTATATTGAGAAATACTATGCGATCGTTATGGAAGAATTCCAATCTCAGACTTTGCGGGAGATTTTAATGAGTTGGGGAATGAGGCTCGGATTCAAAAGAAATATAAAATATCTATTAAATGCTGCCGAACTGACTGGAAAATGGCTCAACATTTTTCATGGCCAAATGCACAAACGCCATGAAACCAAAGAACCATATCAGCCAATTTTCAATGAAGTTCAGGAGCTTATCGATCGCCTGAAAACCGTAAGCCAGCAGCACAATCTGGCTAGCTCATTCCAAAACGAGTTTTTTGAAAAGATCACTTCAGTCGAATCGAGGGGCATTTCCTACTCTGCAATTCATGGAGATATGACTTGCGACAATGTACTGTACTCCAAAGAGAATAAAGTTTGCATGATTGACGTTAAAACCAGGCATGCCCCAATTTACTCGGACATTGGGCTTATCCTGATCCACCCTGACACATTTATGCTGCAAATATTTAGTTTTGGGCTATTCTTCCGCAAACAGTATATCCAAATGTATCGCGCTGCCATAATAAAAGGTTACCTCGGCGATCAAAACGAGATCGATAACACTTTAATCAATCTCTATTGTGCCATTAAAATGCTGGATAAATGGGTGATGTATGAGGAAATCGCATCCAAAACAAAAGGTTGGAAAAGTTTCCTTTCACTTTTCGCTGTGCCAATGCTACGCGTCTACTTCAAACCCAGAATCAAAAACTACCTGGACTTAATGACGGCCGCATAATAATCATGGATAATTATTTATTTACAGCCTCAAATCTATAAGACTCTAATTGGATGGAAAAGTTATTAAAGAATTAATATATTCTTCGATCCATGAATAACCACTGGGGGCTCGAAAACTAAAACTACCGGCATCTCCGGAAAAATTTGGATCCAGTCCATGTGCCAATTCCCACTCATTGGGAATCCCATCGTCATCCGTATCCTGTGTAGAATAAACGGTCTGGTAGTTTGGCCACGCCCCCACTTGATCCTGACTGTCAATGATATTTCCTGTTCCAGTCCTGACTTCGTCCACAATCCTTTGATCGATCAGATCCCTTACAGGGTAAGTCACACCAGCAAAATTCAACACATCCTCATATACCGTCTCTGGAGAATTCATAGTCACATTGCTCGAATCAAAAAGATATTTACGCGCAATCTTGAATGTTTCAGATACTTTAATTCGAGATTTAATCAACCTTTCACTATCACGAAAATCATAAGTAAGATTATTGTCAATGTAAACCCAGCTTTCCAAATGCATATGATCTGATAAAACGATCTCTTCATGGCTGGAGTTTAAATCTGCTTTAAAATAATTATTCAAAATATGAGTAATATTTTTATCGGAATTTATCTCCACTGCGGCATTCCCCCACCCATATATCACATTATTAATGATCTCAGAATTAATAATTCCAGAAATACGCGGATTTCGGGCCCAGTTATGAGCAAACAGATTGTGATGGACGGTCATGTTCGTTCCATCCTGACCTAAGATAGCCCCCATGCTATGTGGGTCCGTTTCTGTTGCGCCTTCATCCAAATGAATGCTATTATGCAATCCTTCGCTGATAATGCTCCACTGTATCGTTATATCGTGGGCAGTAAAAGGCCTTTTGGGATCGATCCAGGTTGATATGTTTTCGTCAATGGACCAGCTCACAGAACTATGGTCAACGACAATGTTATACACATCACTACTGGCATGAGTGGTGCTGATATTAATACCATCCAAACAACAAGTTGGCTGTCCCTGATCGCCCACACGGACTCTGACCCCTCTGACTATCACATCATGAGTCGCAATGATCATTCCGCTCCCTTTTAGGGTAATCCCCTCGCCAGGGGCAGTTTGTCCCGCGATTGTGACGAAAGGATTTGTAAGAATCAACCGGTCCACTAGCGAGATTACCCCGCCGACTTTAAAAATGATCATACGGCGCTGGCTGTAAGGGTCTGCGGAGTCCATAGGCCATGTATGTTCAAGGGCCCAGCGCAAGCTGCCTACATAATCTAAACTGTTGACATCGGTTGTGTCATTCAAATTCGTGACAAATATAATCCTGCCATGCCTGCCCCCGGGAGTGGACGTCCCAAAGCCTTCAGCGCCGGGGAAGGCGGGAAGGGAGGTTTGTTTGGGAGGAGGGGAAATCTTTTGAAGCTGACTCAGCCGGGCATAAACGACCAGAACCAGAACGAGAATTGCCATTGTCCCATACAAAACAAAACGCAACAGCCATGATTTATTTGAGAAATCCTTTTCCAGTTTCATAGGCACACAATTACTCCATCAACAGTGTTGGCAAAAAAATATATAAGCGAAATTCCGCGCGTAGTTATAAAATCGAATTCAGAGGATTTTGATCATTGCAATCCCCAGACCCCGGAGACAACATTTTATTCAAATTCGATTAAGTTATAATCACTTAAAATTTATCCTCATGGAAGTTCAGGAAATTATGCAGAAAAAATTCGCCTTCATTCAACCCAGATCATGGCCATTGGCGAACGTAAAGGTGGCTGAGGCACTGGCAAAACAATTCTCCGATTACGATATTGAAGTAATAGGTATCGAAGATCTGGTAAAAACAAAAATCGCGCTTTTAGTCATTAACACTCTACAGACATGGTTGCTATATGGGAACGATATCCTAAGCGGCAACAAGAAATTCAAGGAGGCGTTTTGGCGCACGCCTTATATTTTTAATGCGATCAAATTTTTAGTAAAAGAACGGCTTTCCGATCAAGAATACTCATTCATCTTCCAGGTTCAATCGCTCTTCGATTGCAGCCTCCCGAATGTGCCAAATTTTGTTTATACCGATCACACCCATTTGGCAAATTTAAACTACCCTGATTTCGACGTAAAAAAGCTGTACCCAAAAAAATGGACGGTGTTGGAAAAGCAGGTTTATGACAACGCAGCCAAAGTCTTTGTATGGAGTTCAAACATCCGGAAATCCCTGATGGAACAATATCAACAGCCTGCAGAAAAAGTAATTTGCGTCTACGCGGGAAATAATGTTGAATCAAATAATTCTACGACTGAATATAAAACCTATGGACAGGGAAATATATTATTCGTTGGGTTGGATTGGGAACGCAAGGGAGGACCGGAGTTAATTGAAGCATTCAAACTGGTATTAACTAAACATCCAAACGCAACACTGACCATAGCGGGAGCAAAACCCAATCTTCAAATGCCCAACTGTAAACTTGTGGGAAAGATCTCACATGCAGAGTTAAGCGTTTATTATGAATCTGCTACAGTATTTTGCCTACCAACCCGGGTCGAACCCTTCGGGATCGTTTTTCTTGAAGCCATGCAGGCCCGCCTCCCGGTGATCGGAACAAATGTAGGTGCTATTCCAGATTTTCTTCAGAATGACTGGAATGGGATCCTTGTTGAGCCCGGGGATGTTCAGAGCATTGCCAATGGGATAGTAAAATTACTCGATGATCCAGATCTATGCCGCTTATACGGGGAAAGAAATTTCGATCTAATTAATGAACGCTATTCATGGATGGCGGTCAGCCAAAAACTGCACGCACATATCACCGAATATCTCTCTCAATCATAGGCTATCCTGAAAATCAAGTGTAGAAATAATGAATGGGTCACCGTTTGAAGTGACCCATTTATTATTTGTCGTTCCGAATTAACTGAATGGGCAATTAATTATTTTTACGTGTGCCGCGGAAGTTTATATAGACGGCAATGGCAATAACAACCACGATCAATACGATCACCAAGGCCAGTGCGCTTATAAGCCAGGCGGGGCGGTTAATAGGAGGGAGTGGATTAGTTTCTATTGGAGCTGCCACCCCTTCATTGGACTCCGGTGGAACAGGCGTGACGATAACCGGCAATGCGAGCCTTGTGTCCACAGCCTGGACGCGGGTGTCATTGACCACAGCAAAGTCACCGGCCAATTGTGAACGTAAAGTTGAATCAACCAGCGCTGATATACTCGAATTGAGTCCCGCCGTATTATTTCCGAAAGCGGTGATCAACACCTTTTCATTATTCCATGGGGAGGGCATTAATTCCACATAACCAACCGGAACTTCCGGCGGGACTTGATAAGTTATTTGAAGGAATGTACTCTGTGCAGTGTCGCTCCCCTTTTCAAAAGGAACGGGCAGGCTTTCATTCAATTTATCCATCAGCGCCAGTTGACTCGGACGCCCGACAACGATCAGGTTATATTGAGACAAATCAACATTCCCAATTTCATCGTCAAAGAAGACTGAGAGCCTGGTGATGGAACCATTGCTTCGGTCACCAAGGAAAGAGGCGACCCGGATAAATGATCTCCATGAGTCCACATCACTCTTGTTGAAGACGACGGCGGTGGTGCCCAACGTTGAGTCAAATATCATCGGGGCCGGATACGCACTCAGGTCCAGTGTGGACTGCGTGTTTAATGGGGAGGAAGTAAACGGCAAGTGAAGGCGCGAGTCGGGCCAGATCACCGACCAAAGTCCATGCAGATTCGGGTCAGTACAATGATCGAGCGGTTCGAGGTTGGAACGAATCTCGATGCGGTTATTTCCGGGGATGGCCACGGATGGCGGGATGGTGATCCTGGAATGATTGATGGATTGTCCGGCTGAAACGTCATCGAAGCGGACACTTCCAATGGGCTGATTATTCAGCAGAACCACCAGCCCTGAAATTTTATAATCGAGCAAGGCCGAATTTCCATAAGCCAGATCAAGATAGGCGTCTGTGGAGACGGAACTGCCAGAGGGTATATAAAAATTATAGGATTGCGAATCAACTCCCCGGTTGGAAAATTGTTGCGCGCCGTATCCCAGATCTGCAAATGTTTGATCCGTCACCAAAGGCGCGGAAGCGGGCGCATCCTGAACAGATTCAACAATAGCGAGGTTCGGCGAGGTGTTCTGTTGGAAGACCCCTGTACTCACGGCTTGGGCCGCTTTTTGTGTGCCGAGGTCCGTATTGCCGCTGACAACCAGGACAACGTTTTTAACAGACCAAGGGGAGTTTATCATTTCCACAACGCCGTTATCACTAGCGCCACCGGCAAATGTAAACGATCCACCTTCAGCTTTGAGCGGAAGAGCCAATTCAGCAAGAGATGGAATGGAAGAGGCCTTGCCTACAAAGATCAAGTGAGTCGCGGCTTTCTGCTCTTCCGTCAACTGGCTTACAGTAACAAGATCGAGTTTCAGAGTATTGGAAGATAAGTTCCCCAAACCCGAAGCGACTGTAAGCGCGCTTTGTAATTCCGCTGAAGTGGGCTTGTCAGGGATCACGACTAGCGCCTGGTCTGGATAGATGGTGTTCTGCACGATCGGGCGCGGGAATGTCATTAAAGAAGTATCGGGTCTTTGTTCTTCATACAAGAATGTCGTCCGCGATGAGGCATTGATGACAACGCTCATGAACTGGTTCGCCACGCATGAAACTCCGCTATTCAAAGTGAATTTCAATTCCATCAATCCGTCAACGCGGGGCGAAACCAAAAGCGCGGATGGAATTTCAACCACGTAATCAGATGTCCCAACTTTATCCAGAACCAGGGTTGCAACAGTTACACGATTGAAACTAACCGCCAGCGTTCCCCCAAAGGATTGGGTAACTCCATCCTGCATGATCGAGTTAAAAGCGGATGTGATGTTCAACTCGATGCGGGCATTGCCTGTAAATTTCCAATCAGCCGGCAAGCCAAACGATATGGAGGATGTATCATAGGGGCCGATAAGGCTGATCTCTGATTTACCAAGGTCTGCCAGACTCACCACGCCATTATTCGTTGCAGTTTGTGCATACGTGGTGGTGGTCACTGTTGAAAGCAAAACCATGCAAAGCAGAAAACTTGAAAAGATATTTGATAACTTTTTGTTCATTGAACTCTCCTTCCGTAATTAAGACTAATAAGGTATAGAATATCACAAATCGTAATAGTTATAAAGGATTTATTTATTTTTTCTTGTGCATTTTCTCATCAACTACCTCCTGATAAATGTTCTGAATGGCAGTGATCATTTGAGTTCGGGTAAATTCCTCGCGGATGCGGACGAGTCCGGCCGCGACGAAAGTTGATGACTGTACCGAATCATTCAGCAGGCTGATAACTTTATCTGCCAATGCAAATGGATCATGCGGCGGAACGAGCCAGCCATTCTTCCCCGAAGAAACGGCTTCATTATTACCCGGAATATTCGTCGCAACAATTGGAACGCCGCTCGCCATGGCCTCTAAAAGAACGATTGGAAGCCCCTCCCATAAAGATGGCAGGACCAAACAATCCATAACACGGAGCAACGCGGGAACATCCTTGTATTCTCCGATAAAGTGACACACATCTGCAAGGCCTAATTCTTCACTTAATTTTCGAGCCTCACCTTCCAAAGGGCCAGACCCGGCCCACACAAAATTTGTTTGGGGATTTTTTGCATGGACAAGAGCCGCCATCCGCACAAAATCAAGCGGGGATTTTTGTTCGCCAAGCCTGCCGACAGCCCCAATCAAAAGGGAATTTTCATCGAGTCCTAATTTGGACTTTTGAACAGATTTATCTACCGGACTCTCATAGCGGAGCAGGTCAATCCCGCTGTGAATTGTCACAAACAATTTGGCATTCCCAACCCGAAAGCGACTCGCCAATGCCTGTTCCCCATTAGACACGGTGATGATCTTCGCTGTTAGATATTTGGCGGCGAACCTTTCCAAAGCAGCCAGGATATTTGAAGTAGCTCGATTCACCCCAGCATGAAATGAAAAACAATGTGGAGAATAAACAACCGGCACGCCGCTTCCCATTGCGGCGAGGCGCACAAGAAAACCGGATTTCGATCCATGCGCGTGGACAAGGTCAAACTTTTCGGCGCGGATCAGGCGTGCAATTCGCAATGTTAGGGTGAGATCTGAAACTAGGTCAACTTTAAATCTCTTCATCGGCCACGCAATCGCAGAGACGCCTTCGATGGAGCGCAATTCGTCAGCCAGCTCCATGCCATTTTCGGAGAGGCAGGCAAAGGTGAGTTGGAAGCGCTGCAAGTCCAGTCCCTGCGCCAGCCAGCGCAGGTAGGTCCCGATCCCGGCGGTTGATTTCCCAATTTCAAGAACTTTTATGCGGGTCATTTTTTTCCAAGAGTTGTTGATAGAGATCTAAAGTCCTGCCGATCATCGCATCCAAACTAAAATTATTTTTTACAACATCAAAGGAAGTGGACGAAAGTTCGTGAGCCAGTTTTTTATCTTGCAAAATTTTCAGGCAGGCCTTCGCAAGAGCGGGAGCATCTTCAGGAGGGACAAGTAGAGCTGAAACATCATTCGTTACAACACTTGGAACTCCGCCCACCGAAGTGGATACGATCGGGCAGCGCGCTGCCATTCCCTCAAGCAATGTGACCGGAAGACCCTCCCATTTTGACGCGATCACCAACACATCCAGCGCAGACAAAATCGCGGGAATATCCTGACGAAGTCCGCAAAAAATTATTGAGGAACCCAACCCCAGCGATTGCGCCTGTGTCATCAACTCTTCACGCAATGGACCATCACCCACGACTAAAAATCTGGCATCCGGCAATTGAGCTTTGACCTGCACAGCCGCATTCAAAAAATTGACATGATCCTTTTGCGGACTTAAGCGCCCGATGATCCCGATCAACGGCGCGCTAGAATCAATTTTGAATTCATCACGCAGAGCGCGCGCATTATCTTCCTGATCCACAAAGCGTTTAACATCCACTCCGTTTTCGATGGTAATGATCTTTTCAGGCGAGATGCCAGTATATTGAATCTGATAATCGCTGACTTCATCGGAGACCGCGATCACCCGGTCTGCTAATTTGGCGGTAAGTCCGTAGAGCTTGCCAAGCGGAAAACGCTTGACCCAGACATCATTGTTATGCGACGTGGAGATAACCACAGGCACTCCGCACAAACGCGCAGCCAGCCTGCCATGCAGATCGCTTTTGAACAAATGCGTGTGGATGATATCCGGCTTTTCGCGCAAGATCAACTGACAGATACTAAAAAATAAAACAGGGTCAACCCGCCCAAGGCGCGGCAGGCGCGTGCAGGGAATTCCCAGGTCGAGAAGTTTTTTCTCCAAAGGTCCGCGCGTGCTGTAACCAATACTGACATCATAGCCAGCCTCTTGAATACCGCGCACCAGGTCAACCAACAAGACCTCTGCGCCGCCGACATTAAGACCGTCAATGAGTTGCAGGATTTTCTTTTTTTTCATTTTTTCAAAATCAATATTGTAGGGGCGGGGTGACCCCGCCCCACGCGTCACGTAACAATTCATCGTAGAGGTTTTCATAAAGAGAACCAACCACGCTGAAATCAAAATGGGATCGCACATGCGTTTGCGCGGCATCACCAAGAGCGCGGCATTTCTCAGGATCATTTCCCAGTTCGGTCAATGACTTGCTCCATGCAGAAACATCACCCGCGGGCAAAAGAACGCCGCATCTTCCTGAGTTAAGTATCTCAAAATTCCCGCCGACTTTGGTCACCACGCAAGCCAGCCCGGCAGACATGGCTTCCAACAGCGCGTTTGAAATCCCCTCGGCTTTCGAAGGGAGCACAAAAATATCAGCGGCATTCAAATAGGTTCGCACATCAGTTTGATTCCCTAAAAAGGAAACATGCTCCTCAATTCCCAAATGTTTAGCTTGCTCTTCAAGGGCGGCCCGCTCCGATCCGTCTCCGATCAATAGCAAGTGAAGGCTGGGGCAAGCAGGCAAAGAATTTTGAAGAGCTTCCAGCAAAACCGGCAATGATTTTTGCGGAGCAAGCCGCCCCACATAGATCAACACCACTTTATTCAGCAGACCCAGTTTGCTTTTCGCATCCGAGCGTGTTTTCGTGGGCGCAAAATTTCCGGCATCAATTCCATTGGATATTCTTCTGATCCGTTCTGGTTCCACACCAAGCGATAGGATTTCGTTATAGATCGAATCATCCAGCGCAATAAATACATCAGTCCATTTGCGTAACATCGCAAGGCGCACACGTCCACGCAAGGTGCGGCGCGAAGTTTCCACATCTCCGAATTCGCCACTATTGCCCAACTTCACAATGACACGTTTCCCAAGAAAGCGCGCAGCTAGGATGGCCGCAAAAGCCGGGCCAAAAACAAGGTGCGCGTGAAGGATCGAATATTTAGAACGCAGCTTCCAAAGCGTTAGCATGGTTCCCAAAACAAAAGTGACCGTCTTAAGTTTCCCGAAGCCAGCAGTCAACGGACGGATAATTTCAAGTCCGCGATATTGCTCATGGGCGGGCAATCCATCCACCCGGCGCGTGATCACCCAGATCGGCCAGCCCTTATCTTTCAAATGCACAGCCAGCCGCTCCGCCTGACGCTCTGCCCCGCCGGTGGGGATCGGGGGAAATTCATTAACCAGCATCACCACGCCATTCATGCGTCGAGCCTCGCGAGAACTTCCTCCGCCTTAGGCAGAAATTTTGCGTAAAGCGCAAGCAGATTGCGGCGCCATTCCGACTGTCCATATTTTTTTTGAGCAAGGGCACGGGCAGACTGACCCAACTCCATTCGTGTTTGCGGAGATCCAAGCAATGTGATGACTGCATCTGCAAGTTGATCGGGACAACCGGGCGGAACCAACCGACCTGTGGACTGGTCCAGCAAAAATGGGTTTTCCCCAACTGAAGTGGCCACCACGGCCAGCCCGGCCGACATGGCCTCCAAAACAGAAACAGGCGTGCCTTCGCGGTGTGACGAGTTCACATAAATATCCGCCGCAGCCAGCAACCGCGGAATGTCATGACGTTGTCCCAATAGAAATACATCCCGATCCAAACCAAGTTCATTCACACGGCGGGTCAAATCCTCAAACAGAGGTCCGCCACCCGCGATGACCAACGCCGCATCAGGTTGTGCAGAATGAATAATTTTGAATGCATCCAAAAGATCAAAAAAACCTTTGGGTTTGGTTAACCGCCCAACAGACATGATCAACAGACGACGAGGATTCCCGACAAGCTCGCCTCGAAGAATATTCCTTTCTTCTTCCACAAGAGGCGGGACCATATTGACCGCATTTACGATCACATCCACAGGTGTTTTCCCCGACCGTTGACGCGCAAACTCGCCCACCGCATCCCCGTTCGCCAAAACCCGGTCAGCTAAATTTTGCAGGCAAAAATCTTCAAGCCGTTCTCTGATCGCATTTTTATGCTGACGATAATCCGCGCTTCGCAAAGAAGCGATCACAGGGATTCCACTGATGCGCCCAGCTATGGAACCAATGATATTGGAATAGGTCAGGTAGGCATGGATCAGATCAAATCTTTCCTTGCGTAAAAAAATGACCAGCCGAAAAAACACACCCGGACTGAATAAATGCCGGAAGGGGAATGAAACAATGCGGACATCCTCCGCCTCCAATTGAGCGACAAGGGATGCATCCGCATGGCGGCTTAGGTTGATGAGCGTTAGTGTGATACCCAGAGATCGAAGCGAACGCGCGAGAAATACCTGCATCTTCTGCGCTCCCCCAACCTGAAGCGTATCTATCATTTGAACGATTTTCATATCAGTCTTTTTTGAGGACTCCCCTTAAGAGTTCAATGGCATCCAATGTGACTTCGCGTTGGAAGAGCCACAAACTACCAGCGTAGATCGTTCCACCGATGAGCACTCCACCTGTCAGTTGGAACCATGATCCGTAAGTTCCAGTCAGCCCGAGGAAGCCCAGGATGAATCCAACCATTAATGCACCAGACATGAGCGCAGGGAAGAGAGCCTTGCCAAGTTCTCGAACAGACATCTCCAGCATTTTAGCGGCGACTACCAGATTCACACTTGTGCCGACCAATGCAACCAGGGCGTGCGCCCAACTGACGGCAACAATCGAATGAGCTACGGTTACAGCCCACCAAAGAGCGGGAAATAAAAGTGTGAGGCGGAAGAAGCCTGTCCACATATTGATCTGGGGACGACCTGAGGCCTTGTATGCGCTGCCCGCGTTATACGACAAGGATAAAAGCGTTGCGTAGACTGCAATTCCCTGAATTGCGGGGACGGCTTCAGCCCACTTCTCTGTGAAAACGATCTCGGTGAACGGCCGCGCCAAAAGGGCCAGCCCCAACCCCAACGGTACTGTGATCAATGAAATGTAACGCGTGGTCATAAAGAAACCTCTGGCCAGGTTGTTGCTGACATCGCGCATCTTGGAATAGACGGGAAATATTACTGTACTGAGCGAGCGAGCAAACTGAAGCACGAGCAGATCAGGCAGGCGAAACGCCAGGGTGTAAACACCGAGCGCTTCCACGCCAAGATAGCGCCCAACCAAAAGATAATCAAGATTAAGAAGCACAATGCTGACGATGTCGGCTCCAACATACTTTAGCCCATAATCAAGCAGAGTGTTTAGGGTGGTTCTCTCCAGGACAAATACCGGACGCCATGAGGATGAGAAAAAATAAACAAGCGTGGCCACTACTTCGCCGCAGACCTGTCCTATGATCAAACTCCATGCCCCAAAGCCGGCATAAGCAAACCCTATCGAGGATAGTCCCTTTGTCATGGCGCGCAGAAATTCGGGCAGGAATGTTTTGTTGAAGGAAAGTCCCTTCGACAGTAAAGTCCCGTAGGTATCGCCGATTGCCATGATCGGAAATGACAAACTCAGGATGCGGATCACATCCGTGGCGCGCGGGTCCTGGAAAAACATGGCGGCAATGGGCGCGATCAGCCAGGCCAAGCTAAAGATCACCAGGCTGATGATCAGGTTGGCCCAGAAGGCTGTGGAGGAAGTTCTGTCAGATTGGGGATAGTAAATTAAAGCAGGACCCACTCCCAGCGAGGACAAGACATCGAGAAAATTGATCGTGGTGATCGCAAACCCCACAACACCGAAGTCATCCTTGGTGAGAAGCCTCGCCAATACAGCAGTACTAATAAAAAGTAATACTTTACTGCTAAAAAAAATAAGGTACCGTATTGCGGTCCCTTCAATGGCGGCGCGAGTAAAGTTAACAGGTTGGCGGTCATCAATCATAGTGTTGAACAGAGTGTGTCAATTTGCGTTTTTCGCGGGCAGAATAATTGGCAACCTGAATCGCGCCGACTGCCATTCCCGCCAGGATCCAATATACATTGGCGTAGGCGCTGTTCTTAACAATGGCTGCGATCATATATCCCGCAAAGCCGGCGATCAACGCCATCGTAAGATTCGACGAGTCGGGTAATCCAATGGCGGCAAATTGTCTCCTTGCAGAGAATAGCCCGGTAAAGATGGTGTAAATGAACAGGATAAATACGAGCGCGCCGATCAATCCCTGTTCCGATAAAATTTCAAGGTAGATGCTTGACGGAGAACGGGTGACGCGGCGGCTGTCCAAACCGATCTGACGCGAATAATTTTGATACTGGACTTCATAATTTCCGAGACCGATCCCAAAGACTGGATGGTCCATAAACATTTGCCACGCGGCGAGATTCTCGCTCAGGCGACCCCGGAAGGAGGAATCGTAAATCTGATTATTATTCTGCGCCGGAATAAGGTCCTGCAAAGTTCCGATATGCTGGGTATAGTCGGCGGGTAGGAACTGGATCAGAGCCAGTCCAATGCCTGCTGTAATAAGCACGGGAAGGATCCGGGGACGATTAAGCAAAAACAAAACCACTGTGGTGGCTGCCAATGTTAATACACCGCCGCGTGAGTAAGTGAAAATGATCGCCAAACCGCTGACAATAGCCGCCCAGCCTGCGAAGACCCGCAGGAGGGAACGTTTCTCGTGCCAAAACCTCTCCAAAGCCAGGGCGAAGATCACGATCATTACCTGGGAATATGCATTGGGATTATCGTAAGGGCCCGTTAATCGGCTGCGGCTTTGTTCGCCCGAGGATTGAGATTCCCAGCCGCCAAACCCGAAATAAGGATTGTCATATGTGCGGGTCACTGTTTGTAATACGCTGATACTCCCCATAAAAATACCGGCAATGATCAAAGCCCAAACGGCCTGACGAAAAGATGCAGCACGTTGGATCAATAAGACAACGATCACCCCACCTAAGGCATCCTTAAAAAAGCCAATGAAAGTGGTACTGCTGAGTGTAAAGTCAATAGAAGTAAATAAGGAGAGAAAAAGCGCGACAGTGTAGATAACCAGAACCGGGGCAATGCGTCCCAAACTTAGCGGACGTTCCTGAAGCAGTACAATCCGCAACAAAATAACGACCATTAATAGCCCGGCTAAAGGCTGGGCTATGGATGGCGCGCCATAAAATTTAATAGCTACATTTGAAACCTGAGTCACCGTAACAAAAATAAAGAACGATAGACCATAATCAGGCTGCACAAAAACAACGATCAAAAGGATCAATGCAGGAATAACCAGCAAAACCACCGCGCCAAGCTGTCCAATCGCCAATGCGGATGCTGCCGAAATCACAATGGCAACCAGATATAGCAGGATGGTCACCCCGTCCAACCTGCCATTGGATAGGGGTGAATTTTTCTCTGTGACAAAAGAATCGGAAGTTTTCATATCAGCCAACGCGTATTTTTAAGAGGCTATATTAGTTAGTTTCTTTATTTGGCCAAAATGGGGTTTTCATCTCCCATAGATATACCGGCCTGGCATTACTGCGGCGTGCCTCATCCAGTGAATCATTGGCTTTTGTGAACAGTTCCTGACTGGCAATGCGATTGCTGTATACGACCCCGCCAATATGCGGGTCAAGTTTAATATTTAAGTCAAATTGGGGCAGATCAATTGGAGCTGACAAGGCCTGAAAAATGCGGTCAAAAGTTTTCAGGGCTGCAGATCCCGGCGTTTCAGGCAATAGAATGCTAAAGCTGACGTCATCCCAACGCGCCACAACATCATTTCCGCGCAGTTCATTGCGCAAGGTATCGGTTACATTCTTAAAGATCTGTTGCAAGCCGGAGGGTGGGAGAGACTCAAGCAAGTCTCGCAGTCCGTTTATTTCAACCAACCCCATTGAGAAATTCTTGTCGGGCTCTTCGGCTATCATGTCTTCAATGAGGCGGCGGAAATAGCGGCTGTTGTATACGCCGGTCATGTTGTCAATATTGAGCCGTTGTCTGTAGACCTCGAATGGAATTCGGATCTGTTCGCTTAATACTGCGAATAAAGCCCCGGTCACGAGGCCGATCACCAGTGCGAGTCCGGCGTCACGTAATGGCTGCGGACTTAACGGGATGGGCGAAGGCGCGGCCATATCAAGAAAATTAATGGCAAGAATAAAGTTAATACTATTGGAAAATATGATGGTTTGCTGTCCGATCGCATTTGACAGATCAGCCACCAGCTTTGGGTCCGGTCCCGTTACAGTTAGCTCAAGGACGCTTGAGCTTGGGAGTGCGACTGCATTCACTGTGTAATCCTTTAGCGAATCAGCGCTGACATTTAAAAATTTGAGCGAATCAGCAAGGATTTTGTCGCTGTTCATGACTTCAACATAGGTGGCGACAACCGATGCGCGGTCCAGCGTATTCAAACTATTGATCACCTCAACGCTCGTTTTGAGTGTGGGGCTGGGCGTAATGATGAAACGGGCCGTTGCGCTGTATCGAGGCGTTGTCAGGTAGGACACAGTTAACGATGACGCCACTGCAACTAACATGGCCAGCAGGATGATCCACCATCCCTTTTGCAGCATACGAAGGTAAAGTTTAATTTCCATAACGATCTCCTTTCAAACTATAACTTTGAATAAAAAATAAAGAATACCAACTTGAATGAATGGACTACATCCTTGCAGAAATAAGGGATTTCCAGAAAATATTTATTCCCTTGAATGATTTAATGAGCACCACGCTGTTGAAATACCGCGATGACTGTGCGGAAGAGAATATGAATGTCGAACCACAGACTGGCTCTCTCCATATATGCAATATCAAGGCGCAGACGATCATCAAATTCAAACTGTGCGCGTCCCATGATCTGCCACAGTCCTGTCAACCCGGGAATGACACCAAGCCTTTCAGTGTGCCAAAGTTTATAGGTCTCGGAACCGAACGATGTGGGGCGCGGTCCAACCAGGCTCATCTCTCCTTTGAGCACATTGATCAACTGGGGCAATTCGTCAAGGCTGGTCTTCCGCAAAAATTTCCCAATTTTGGTAATGCGGGGGTCATCGGTGATCTTAAAATCAGGCCATTGCAGTTCGTTCAAATGAGCATACTTTTCCTTCAATGCTTCAGCATTCGGAACCATTGAGCGGAATTTATACATGCGAAAGCGTTTCCCGCCTTTCCCTGTACGCAATTGGATGAACATGGCGGGAGCCCCCGGAGAGGTAAGCATGATCACCAACTGGATCAGCCCAAGGACTGGCGCCCAAAACGGAGCACTTAAAATTACCAGGGTCAGATCCATCATTCGTTTGGCAAGCAGATAGGCAGGTCCGGTTAGAATGCGATTCCTCGGGTCGAAGGCATTTATCCACAAGAATTGGCTGGAAGTACGATAAGTTGAACTTGTCATTTCACAATTTGCTCCCTCGTTGAGACGAAGTTAACAGAATTCGGCGAACGTTGTAAACGGTCCCGGGCCACATCCATCAGGTCTTCAAAAATTAAAGCCTCATCGGGGAATGAGGCCACTCCGCAATCGACATGCAGTCCGGTCCGCTCTGCCACGATCCTGGCGATGCGCTCCGATAGTATGACAATTTTTTCCATATCAGTTTCAGGACAGAGGACAATAAACCGTCCAACGCGATCTCTTAAGAGCAGGTCGGTTTGACGAAGCGCTTCTCCAATTGCCTGCCCGATCCGGGCATTGGACAGGCGGGCAAGCACGTCGCGCTGTAAACTCTTTAACATCTCGCGCACAGTTTCTTCATCCTTTGGAAAGGCATGCACCACGATGAGAGATAGAGGGCGATGGAAACGACGGCTTCTGGCAAATTCATTTTTAATTTTTTCAGAAGACGCATCCAAATCAATAGCGCCATGAGGGAACGTGGCTTGGGCAAGGATATCCATTAAAGATTCGGATGTTTCAACCGCAACGGCAAGCTGATAGGAAAGCCAGACGCCAACTTCCAAAAACACAAATTCCAACACGGTCACTTCCACATTCGCAGAACCGGTCTTGGAGCGGTCAATGACCTGCAGAAGGGTCATATAGATCGCGCCCCAAAAAAACATCGGCACCCCCACAGAGACCTTATGAAGGGAAGGGACAAAGATCATGACCGGCACAATGGCAATGCCCATTAAATAAAAGAAGGCCGCAAAATTAATGATCGGCCTGTCCGCACGATCCAATTGTCCAAGAATCAAAATGAATAGCAAATAAAAAGCAATCCAAAACAAAGACTTCTTAAGATTTGTCATTCTTCCACTCCAGGATCCTTTAGCGAAATTGCTGAAAATAATTTCAGCGACATATTTTAACACAATTCAGACCCTTTTACTCCTTTTAGGAAGAGTAAAGAATCTTTTCCTCCCCCACCTGTGATAATCAGTGCAATATAAATCTTGCGCTGAACATTCCTGTAATCACGAATAATGGAAGGTCACGCGTGGGCATAATGGCATGGTCATAAATGAGTACCTCTCGATGCGTGATATGGAGTCTAAACTACCAAGTAATGTACATTTCGTCATTTTGACTAGTCCTATATGATTGCGGCATACCTAATGAAGGAGTAATGACATGGCTAAAGTTTGGGAACTTCTGGATCAGACGTACTATTTCATCGGCAAAAAACGTTACCGCGAAGCCCAGTCCATTCTTGATAAGATCTTATATATGGATCCGCAGAATGTGGATGCATGGGATGCCTATATTCGAATCTGTACAACTCCGAATGATCTCGAAAAATTAAAGAACTACATTGCCCAGATCTGGGAAACACGGGTAAGAGACCAGGATTATTTACACGCCACACAACGCTTTATCCTCCAGCGCGTGGATGAAAGAATGAGCAGTTTATAATTTTTTTGGAGTTCAAATGCCAATTTCCGCCCACGTACTTGAACGAGCCTATCAAATGATCCATGCCGGTCAATACCAAAATGCAGAGTTGGTTCTGGATGCTGTTGTACGGGTAGACCCACAGAATGTGATGGCATGGAAAGCTTATTTGCAGGTTTACCAGAACCGCTGCGATCTGGAATGGCTGATGGAGCGAATCATTAAGGTTAAGGAATTAAGCGACAAAGACAAGTCGGATATTCTTTTGTATCATGCCCGTCTGCTTCAAGGATTGTCTCAGCGAAGTCAGAATAACGGCGAAGAAAATTTAATTTCAACGCCTCCTCAGCAAACGGAGACGGAAATACCGGCGCAGGAAGGCAAGGTCACTTTTGAATTAATTGAAGAGTTTGATTACCCCGTCCGCAAAGCGGAGCGAATCCAAAGAAAAAAGCGAAGACAATTCTTTACCTATCATGTTCCTACATACGTCTGGCAGGGACTGGGTCTGCTTGCACTTTTTTATTTCGGGGTGCATTTTCTTGTATTGAAGAATTTATTTGGATATTTTCTAATGGGCGCGTTTATCGTTAGCGGAGTATCCTGGTTAAGACAACTAAATGAACAAAAAATAATCACTCCCATAAAGACCCTCCACACTTATTCGCTGGAGAGCGAGAAAGAATTAATCGTGATCGACAAGCCAGCGGCGCAGTCGAAGCTGGAGAATAAGGGCAGCAAAAAAATAACCCGACGCAAACGAAAAAACATTTAGTGTTTTATAACATCCAACAAAGCGTTAAACATCAAGAATCATAGCAAATTCGATTTTGATCGTCAGATAATCCAATTCTGCTTTAGAATCAAAGTGATCTAAAAATCTAAAGCAAAACTGGATATATTCTATTAACTACACTACCGGTAAAACATCATGAAAAACCCCAACCTCACCCTTTCGCCTGAAATCGCGCGCGCGCTTAATTTTGGCACGCCTGTTGTCGCACTTGAATCAACCGTCATCACACACGGACTTCCCCAGCCTCAAAATTTGGAACTGGCACGCGACATGGAACAACAAGTCCGCGACCAGGGTGCGATACCCGCCACTGTGGCATTGCTGGACGGGGAGATTCGCATCGGTCTTTCGGACGAGGAACTGGTCCGGCTCGCTGACGCGGAATCAGACTCTACACTGAAAGTGAGTCACCGTGACTTTGCGACTGCCATTCTCAAAAAGAAAAATGGCGGCACCACGGTAGCAGGGACAATGTTCGCCGCGCAAATGGCAGGCATTAAAGTTTTTGCGACAGGCGGCATCGGCGGCGTGCATAAAGAGTCAGCGTTTGATATTTCAACAGACTTGCGCGCGCTAGCGGAGATCCCGATGATCGTTGTCTGCGCGGGCGCAAAAGCCATTTTAGATCTGCCCGCCACTTTGGAATATCTTGAAACCATGGGCGTGCCTGTGGTCGGTTATCAAACAGACGAGTTCCCCGCATTCTATTCCCGTGAAAGCGGATTGAATGTAAGCGTGCGGCTGGACTCTCCCAAAGAGATCGCGGATTTCGCCGAAGCACACTGGAAGCTTGGGATGCGGAGCGCTATCCTTGTGACGAACCCTGTTCCTGAAACAGAAGCCATCCCAAAGTCAGAAATGGAACCGATGATCCTAAAAGCGTCGGCAGAAGCCATTGTGCAGGGAATCCATGGGCAGAAGCTCACTCCGTTCTTATTAAGTCGCATCAGTCAATTAACCGAAGGAAGATCCCTGCGGACGAATTTAGCACTGCTGCTAAACAATGCGCGGCTGGCGGCGAAGATTTCGGGGGAGTTAAAAGGTGATAAGAAACTAATGGCAATCTGAAAGCAGTATAATCTTTTTAGCGGTTGTGTCATCAGGCGCGTTCTACGCGAGGGAACTATATAATGTCATCTGTTTATGAAAACGAAGAAGACAGGCAATTGGCGCGAATCCTATCCATGCTTATTTGGGCTTCGTGGGGGGTGTATCTGTTCGTTATTCTTTCCGGCTTATATTTTAACGATTGGGCGGTTATCTCCGTCACACTAACGGGCTGTGTTTCACTCGTCATACCGTTGATATTGTTAAGACAGCGAAATTTGCGTGCCAGCAGTTTGATCGTAACCTTGATCGTGCTTGCCACAATAACCATCATTGCCACTGTGGGACAGGGCATTCGTGACCTTGCCATTGTGGCACTTCCCATCGTCATTATTTTCGCAGGGCTGACATTACCCCAGTCATTATTCAGGCTTTCTGTCGGGTTGACTTTGGCGGCAGTGTGCTGGCTGGTCTTTGGTGAAGCGAATGGCTGGTTCACCACAAAGCCTTTCGCAGGAGAAATGACAAACTGGTTTTATCTGATAGGCACATCCCTTATTTTGCTGGTTGCAGCGTTGTCCGTGGAGTTACTGGCAACCAACATGCGGAGAAGTTTGGGACAGGCAAGGTCTGAGATCGCGCAACGCACGCACATTGAGGGACAACTTCGCTTTCAAGGCACCCATGATGCTCTGACCAATATTTACAACCGCGCTTTTTTTATGGATGAACTGAATCGGCTGGAGCATAGCCGCGACTTTCCTATAAGTGTCATCATGGCTGACGTGGACAAGTTGAAAGCAGTGAATGACATCCAGGGACATGCAAGGGGCGACGAGCTATTACGTCACACAGCGAAAATACTCCACTCGGTCTTCCGTGAACGAGATGTTTTGGCGCGCATCGGCGGCGATGAATTTGCGGTATTGCTGCCAACCACAAACGAGGCAATTGCGGAACAAATGCTGGTGCGTGTTAAAGACCAAATAGCCAGGCATAATGCAGAGCATCCCGACCTGCCTGTGGAATTATCGCTTGGCGCGTCCACTGCGGAGAACAATAATTTAGCCGAAGTATTTACTGTCGCCGACCGGCGCATGTATGCGGATAAGGCTGAACGCAGATCGAGACAAATTATTTAAGCGCGCGGGTTGCTTGTTACCTGCCGTTGGTCAAGAAGGACATCTGAATGAATAACAAAAATGAATTTTCTTTAGATCACACCGCGCAACGAAAGAGGCTGATCCTCCGAATTATTATTACATTCATCGTTCTTTTCTTAATGGCAAATCTTGGGGCCGTCATCGACGCAATTTTACATCCTGAAATTGAATACTTCGATTCGGAACACATTATTGTCGGCTTGTCATCTGCGTTTGTCGTTGGAATCATGATGGCGATAATATTAATATATATCGAGCGGATAGAAAAAGCATTCCGAGATCACAAACGGACCGAAGAATCTTTACACGCGAGCGAAATTCGTTATCAGACATTATTTGAACAAGCCAGTGACGGCATATTCTATTTATCCACTGATGGTGAAGTTTTAAAGGTCAACGAGTCTTTCGCTAGAATGCACGGTTACCGAGTGGAAGAAATGCAGGGTATGCGCCTGCAAGACCTGGATACTCCTGAAAACATGCAAGCGTCTCATGAAAGAATGCGCCGCATCCTGGCAGGAGAAATGATCGAGTTTGAGGCGGAACACTATCATAAGGACGGTCACATTATTCCATTAGCGGTATCAACGGGTTTGATCTCCGTTGGCGGCAAGGATATCATTCAGGCATTTCATCGTGACATCACCGAACGCAGGCAAATAGAAAAGGAATTAATAAATAGCGAAAAGCGCTTCCATGCCTTGATCGAGCACGGACAGGATTACATTTCCCTTCTGGCAGCAGACGGAACTTTGCTTTGGGAAAGTCCTTCAGAGAGAAGTTTGCTGGGCTACGCTCCGAATCAGTTTTTGGGACGAAACATGTTTGAACTCATACACCCCGAAGATCAGGCATGGACACGCAAGATGTACGCCGAAGTTCTCCAGTCGCTGGGGAGTATTCAGGAAGGTGAATTCAGGCTTTTACATGCCGACAATACCTGGCGCTGGGTCAGGTGCTCCGCCACCAACCTGCTCAATGAGCCAAGTGTTCAGGCAATTGTTCTCAACTATCGGGATATCACCGAACGCAAGCAGGCGGAGGAGACGCTGCGGATCGCCGAGGCCGACTACCGCACCATCTTTGAGAATGCACCCATCGGGGTATTTCAGTCTACATTGGAGGGACGCTTCCGCCGTGTCAACCCGGCCATGGCACATATTTTCGGCTACGCCTCGCCAGAAGAAATGATTGCGAGTATTACAGACATCAGCTGCCAGATCTATGTGAATCCCGAAGATCGCCGTGAATTTCAACAAGCATTGGCCGACCATGGAGAAGTTCTTGAATTTATTGGGAAGAACTACCGCAAAGATAAAAGTATTGTATGGACGGAAACCACCGCCCGGGCCGTAAAAGATGCGCAAGGGAATATTCTATGGTACGAAGGCTTTATCACCAATATCACTGATCGCAAGCACGTCCAGGAATCTCTGCGTGAAAGCGAGTCCAAGTTCCGCTCCTTGATCGAACAATCTTCGGAAGGCGTTGTGTTGATCGATGAGAAGTTTATGGTCATTGAGTGGAATTCCGCCCAGGAAAAAATTACTGGCATCCCGCATACCGAAGCTATAGGTACACCCTATTGGCATATTCAATACCGAATTTTGCCGCCAGAACGTCAGGCACAGCGCAGCCCTGAATATTTTAAGAACGCAATGGAGACTGCACTCGCGAATGGACAAATTCCGCAATCAGCCAGTTCCACTGAGATCGTGATCCAAACGCCAAGCGGAGAACGCAAATCCATATTACAGGTTTCCTTCCCAATCCAAACTGAAAGTGGATACCGCATTGGGGCGGTGGTACGCGACATCACTGCACGCAAGCAGGTGGAAGTTGCTTTACGTGATAGCGAATCGCGGGCGCAGGCGATGTTACAGGCGATTCCCGACCTAATGTTCCGATTGAATAGCAAGGGTGTCTATATAGATTACAAGGCTGACGTACACGATCTTCACGTTCAATCCAAAGCCAGTATTATCGGTAAAAGTAACCGGGATATTTCCCCGCCCGAATTTGCGGACTTGATTGACCTGTTCATTCAAACTACATTAAAGACAAAAAAGCTTCAAACCTTCGAATATCGAATGCCCATTCCCGACCGGGGCATGAGAGATTATGAAGCGCGCATGGCAGCCAGCGGAAAGGATGAAGTGATGATGATCGTACGCGACATCACCGAAAATAAGCGCGCGGAAGAAGCATTGCAACTGAGTGAAAGATCAGCCCGCCAAACAGCCAGACAGTTGCAGATGATAAATCAAATCGGTATCAAGATCACCGCGGGGTTGGGCTTTGAACAACTCATGCAGACGATCTATGAACAATGTCAAAGAATCGGCGACACAGATACGTTTTACATTGCGATCTATGATGATGCCACCAACGTGCTAAGCTTCCCGTTTTTTTACAAAGACAAGGAACAGCGCTTTATCGCCTCACGTAACCTAAAGGAAAATTCGGGTCTGGCCGGTCACATCATTGAAAGCCGTAAAACTCTTCACTTACCCGATCTTCTAAATATGCCGGATGGGATCAGGGGAGTCAACCAGCCGGGCAAATTGAATCGATCATTCATTGGAGTCCCATTAATTTCAAACGACATGGTAGTTGGTGTAATTTCGATGCAGAGTCACAAAATTAATACGTATACACAAGAACAAATCCAAACCCTTGAATTATTGGCCACGCAGGTGGCAATTGCGATCCAAAATAGTCAGCTATATGAGCAGACCCAATTGGAATTGATTGAGCGCAAGCAAGCTGAAGAACGGATCATCCTAAGTGAAAGGAAATATCGCGAACTCTTCGAGGTCAACAAAGATGGGATCGCAATTTTCCTCTTGAACCCGCATGGTCCTCCCGGAACCTTTGTCGAAGTCAACGATGCCGCTCCCCAAATGCTCGGCTACACCAAAGAGGAGATGCTCAAACTAACGCCGATGATGCTCGAACCGTGGACGTCTCCAAAACAATTGCAATTGAGGCAATCTGAATTCGAATTGAAAGGGTCCGCGCATTTTGAAACCGTACTCATGCATAAAAATGGACATCCGGTTTTTGCCGAGTTTTCCGCGCAAATGATCCAATATGAAGGCAAGCCTGCGATCATGAATATAGTGCGCGACATCACTGAACGCAAACAACGCGAAACAGAAATGCGGGCCATTGCGACTTTAAGCGCGGCATTGCGCACTGCGTCCACCCGTGCCGAGATGCTGCCGGTGGTTATCGAGCAATTGGTCATCCTGCTCAATTGTGACACTGTCTCTGTAGAGATCATTGACCCATTGACCGGGGACTCTGTAACTGAAGTGGCGCATGGCGCTTGGAAACCGCTTATCGGTTCACGCCAAAAAAGCGGTACCGGTATCAATGCGATCATCAGCGAAACCCGGCAGCCTTATTTCACGAACGATCTGAGTCATGATCCAAACTTTGCCCACCCGGAATTGGTCCACGAAGGTATTCATGGCGGCATAGGCGCTCCACTCATCGCGCAGGATAATTTGATCGGCTTTGTATGGATGGGACGCAAGACCGATGTCTCCGAATCAGAGGTCCGCCTGCTTGTGGCAGTAGCCGATATTGCCGCGAACGCGATCCACCGCGCGACCCTTCACGAGCAAATCCGATTGGATGCCGGCAATCTTACGCAAGCATACGATACAACGCTGGAAGGCTGGGCACACGCACTCGAATTGCGCGACCATGAAACAGAAGGCCACACACGGCGAGTGGCACAAATGACGCTCGATCTTGCCCGTGTGATGGGGATTGAAGAAGGAGAAATGGAAAACATTCGCCGAGGCGTGCTCTTGCACGACATTGGGAAAATGGGTGTGCGTGATTCGATCCTGCTCAAACCAGGTGCACTGAATGAACACGAGTGGGAAATCATGAGACAGCATCCTGAATATGCTTATAAACTTTTGAAACCCATTGAATATTTACACACGGCATTGGATATCCCCTACTGTCACCACGAAAAATGGGATGGGACAGGCTATCCGCGCGGGTTGAAATATGAAGAGATCCCTCTGAAAGCGCGGATCTTTGCCATCGTGGATGTCTGGGATGCATTGACATCGGATCGTCCCTACCGTTTGGCATGGTCAAAGGAAAAAGCGTTGGCACACATTACAGAACAGCGCGGAAAGCATTTTGACCCCGCCATCGTAGATGCGTTTTTGAAAATTGTTGAGTAGTGATCATGAAACAGTAAAGAAGAAAGAAGTCTCGCATGGACATCCTGCGAGACTTCTTTCTTCTTACTTTTTTTTTGCTTCTAACTTCGTTCCCCCAACAATTCTTTCACCAAACTCTCCGGCACCTGCACGGCGACCACTTCCCCACGTACAGTAATTACGCCATTTGCCGTGATCCACTCTTCGATCACAACTTTTCTTCCCTTCACTTCCTTAACCTTTGCGCGGATTTCCAGAGTCGGTCCCATGGGTGTGGGCTTGAGGTAATCCACATGCAGGGATGCGGTCAGATAACGCAAGGACGGCTCGGTATCCATGGCGCGGTTTTCAGCGCGATAACCCGCCGCTGCGGCCGTGCCTGTGCCATGACAATCCACCAGCGAGGCCAGCAGTCCGCCGTAGACATAACCAGGGATGGAAGTGTGATACGGCTTGGGCTGGAAGTGGCAAACTGATTCATCGCCGTCCCAAAAACTTTTTATTTGATGTCCAAGCTCGTTCATGCTTCCGCATCCATAACAATGCGCGAAGTATTCGGGGTAGTAATCTTGAAAGGCTTTTTCTGTCATGTGTTAATCACCTGTCTCATTGAAATCAGTTGACAGTCACTTTAAAAGTGACTGTCAACTTTATACATCATGGAGTTGAAACAATAGACGGAGTCATTGTCGGTGTGCCGGTGGGCGATGGAGTGATGAGATTATCCTGAACAACAAAACGCCCAACCACCTTCCATTCATAGCCCATGAAGATCTGCACTTCATAAGTACCGGCCTGCCAGCCGCCGATCGGATTTGAACATTCGGTGTATCCGCCAATACCGCCTGTGCCGCCATCCCAGGGCTTGGTCTCATAACACACCAGTTCGCTATTGCGGAACCACAGCGCGGTCCATTGTACGCCAGGGATGGTGTTGTTGTAATCAAAGCCGCCGTATATGGATGTGAACGGAAGTTCAAAAACAGTTTTCGGGTCCACTGGATTCAAGCCGTCAAATTCAGTGGAGAACTGAATGGATGAAAATAAAGCATCCGGGTTGGGTGTGACCTCGCCTTGAAACAAAGACTCAATCGCGACCGGTATAAATGGCGTTGTAGTTAGTGTGGGAGTATCTGAAACCGAAGGCGTCAGTGTTTGCGATGGCACCAATGTTATCGTTGGTGTAAGGGTAATGGTCGGCGTTAAAGTAATAGTAGGCGTCAAGGATGGCGTAATGGACGGCGGGTAATAAACATAGATCAACGGCTCACCATAAAACGGTAGCCAATATGCAACGCCCAACAACGCCAATGCTAGTAAAAATAATTGTATTGCAGTGTTATTCTGACGGCGGCGTAAACTATGGAAAGACAGCTTGCGCGCGGTCTGCATATTTTTGACCGCAGAACGGAATGCAAAAAATGCTCCTATCATGGTAAAAAGCACTAAAACAACGATCCCTGCACGAATATCCATGAACAAGATTATAACGTTATAATCCTGCTCATGACTAAAGAAATCATTTTCCTCAAACTGGGCGGATCTTTAATTACAGACAAGGACAAGCCTTACACCCCAAGACTCGACAAATTAAATGAGTTGGCGCTGGAAATAAAAACGGTTCTGGACTCAAACCCGGGGCTGACTCTGATCCTCGGGCACGGTTCCGGCTCTTTCGGGCACACCGCTGCGAAGAAGTATGGCACGCGCGATGGTATTAAAATAGACCCTAAAGGTCTTAAGAGACCTTTAGGGTCTGATGATTATTGGAAGGGTTTCGCAGAAGTGAAGTTCCAAGCCGCTGAGTTGACCCGCTATGTGATCGAATCCCTCCTCAAAGCGGGGTTGCCAGCTATTTCGATCCATCCATCTTCCTCCATGGTTTCAGATAACAGGAAAGTTACACATCACAACATAGTGGCTATCCGCAAGGCGCTGGATGTACATCTTTTACCCGTTGTGCATGGGGATGTGATGTTCGATGAAACCCTTGGCGGGACGATCCTTTCTACTGAAGATGTCTTTGCTTTTCTTACCGAGCAATTCTCCCCCACACGCATCTTACTAGCAGGGATCGAGGCCGGGGTGTGGGCGGATTTCCCAGCCAGGACAAACCTCGTTAAACAGATTCAACTGTCAGATTATGAAAAGATGCGCGCAGGGATCGGCGGCTCGGCCAGCACAGACGTCACGGGCGGAATGAAGGCTAAAGTGGAGGAAATGCTTGAATTGGTCAAGAAAAATAAAGGATTGACCGTGCAAATTTTCTCTGCGGAAGAGAAGGGCTATTTAACGCGTGCTCTCAACGGCGAAAACGTTGGAACCCTGCTGAGTGAATGACAAAGAGGTGACGAAATTCTCTTGTTTTTTTTGTGAAAAATAGGATAATTGGGGAAGTTGGATTTATCTATACCATCATAATGACTCGGTCATTAACAAATACAATTCAAGGAGATGCTATGGCTACCAAGAAGTCTGTAAAAGCAAAGGCGGTAAAGAAGGTTGTGGCGAAGAAGTCCGCTCCACGCCTTGCGGCGAAAGCAACATTCAAACCGACCAAGCTCAAGTTATTGCAACCTGTCCCTTCTGATATTGACATCGCACAGGCTGGCAAGTTGAAGCCGATCCTCCAGATCGCGCAGGAACTTGGGATCAAGGAAAACGAACTTGAAATGTTTGGCCCCTACAAAGCCAAGATCAAATTGGAAATTTTGGAACGCCTCGCAAAACGCAAGAACGGCAAGTACATTGACGTGACCGCCATCACTCCCACCCCGCTCGGCGAAGGCAAGACCACAACCACCGTCGGTTTGTCTCAAGCCTTGGGCGCTCACCTCGGCAAGAAAGTTATGACCGTTATCCGCCAACCTTCGCAGGGACCCACCTTTGGTATTAAGGGTGGAGCCGCAGGCGGCGGTTACAGCCAGATCATCCCGATGGAAGATTTCAATCTCCATTTGACCGGCGACATCCACGCAATCACCGCCGCGCACAACCTTTGCTCTGCCGCGCTGGATGCCCGCATGATGCACGAAGCAAACACACCGGATGATGTCAAACTGTTCGATGCGCTTTGCCCGCCCGATAAAAAAGGACAGCGCAAATTCTCGCCATCCATGCTACGCCGATTAAAGAAACTCGGCATTAAAAAGACAAACCCCAGTGACTTGACACCCGAAGAACGCTCCAGCTTTGCCCGCCTCGACATTGACCCGAACGGTGTTCAATGGCGCCGCGTTGTTGATGTCAATGACCGCTTCCTGCGCGAAATCCAGGTTGGTCTTGGCAAAGATGAAGTTGGGCACGAACATCGCTCCGGTTATGATATCAGTGTCGCGTCCGAAATTATGGCCATTCTCGCATTAACCACCGATCTCGCGGATATGCGCGATAGACTCGGACGCATGGTTGTTGCAGTTGATCGCAAAGGCTCCGCAGTTACCGCTGAAGACCTCGGCGTAGCCGGCGCGTTGACCGTCCTGATGAAGGATGCGATCAAGCCAAACCTGATGCAGACCCTCGAAGGGACTCCTGCCATCGTCCATGCGGGACCGTTCGCCAATATCGCCCACGGACAATCCTCCATTATCGCAGATAAGATCGCGCTCAAGATGTCTGATTATGTCATCACCGAATCCGGCTTTGGCGCAGACATCGGCATGGAAAAATTCATGGACATCAAGTGCCGCTATTCGGGACTGACCCCGAATTTAGTGGTACTGGTTGCCACAGTCCGGGCACTTAAGATGCATGGCGGCGGACCGAAAGTTGTCGCCGGCAAACCGCTGGCTTCTGAATACACCGATGAGAATCTCGACCTGCTGAAGAAGGGCTTGCCCAACATGGTCCAGCATATCGAGAACGCGCTCAAGTACGGCGTGAACGTTGTGGTTGCAGTCAACTCATTTGCAAACGATACCAAGGCTGAAGTTGAGATCGTCCGCGAAGCCGCCATCAAAGCCGGCGCCATGGATGCCGTTGTCTCCCGCCATTGGATGGAAGGCGGCAAGGGCGCAATTGATCTCGCCAAGGCTGTCGTCAAGGCTTGCGAGAAACCCAGCAACTTTAAGTTCCTCTATCCGCTGAATGTTTCGGTGAAGGAAAAGATCGAAACCATCGCGCGCGAGATCTATCGCGCCGACGGCGTGGATTACACCCCCGAAGCAGAAGCCAAGATCGAACAATTCACCAAGCTCGGCTTTGGCGACCTGCCGCTCTGCATGGCGAAGACCCATCTTTCGTTCACCGACCAGGCCGCAGTCAAGGGTGCGCCGCGCGGCTTCCGCGTCACCATCAGCGACATCCGCGCTTCCGTGGGCGCAGGCTTCCTTTATCCGCTGCTTGGCACCATGCGCACGATGCCCGGTCTGCCCACCCGCCCGGTATTCTACGATGTAGACCTCGACCTCGAAACCGGCAAAGTGGTTGGGTTGTTCTAAATTAATCGGCTGGATCATTGTAGGCCACGTCTTTGACGTGGCCTACTTTTTTGTAAGTACAGATAGGCTATATAAAAAACATTCTCTGCGAATATAATGGCATTATGAATATTGAATCAATATCATTGACCGATCAAGGCGATCTTTCCAAAAGCGATGAGACCCACGCCTCAGATTTAGCTGCGGCCTGCTACCGTCAAATTGAAAAACTCAACCCGACGCTTAACGCTTTCATCACCGTGATCCCGTCTGAAAAAAAAATATTTCCTGCCTCGGGAAGCATGCCATTGTATGGGATTCCCATTGCAGTAAAGGATTTGTACGATACGAAGGGCATCCGCACGACATCAGGCTCGAAATTCTTCGCGGATAATATTCCACAAGAAGATGCTTATGTCATTCAAAAAATGAAGAGGGCTGGCGCGCATCTCATCGGCAAGACCAACACTCACGAGATCGCTCTCGGTGTGACCAATAACAATCCACATTTTGGTGCATGTAGAAATCCATGGGACATTACCCGCACACCCGGCGGTTCCTCCGGCGGGAGCGCAGTGGCGGTTGCAACAGGCATGGCTCTTGCGGCGCTTGGCACAGACACAGGCGGTTCGATCCGCATCCCTGCATCTCTATGCGGTGTGGTGGGAATCAAACCCACATACGGTCGCGTGAGTCTGAGGGGCATCCTTCCGCTTTCGTGGAATCTCGATCACGCCGGTCCGCTCACACGCAAGGTGGAAGATGCGGCGGTCATGCTGCAAGTGATGGGCGGATATGATGAACAGGATCCAACTTCCATTAAGGCTTTGCCCGGAGATTATTACAGTCATCTAAAAGATGGAATGAGCGAACGCAAGATCGCATTCGCAGCAGGGAGTTATGTTGATGAAGCGGATGCCGAAGTTATGGAAGCAGTCCGCGAAGCTGCACGGGTTTATAAAGAACAAGGCGCGATCATCAGCGAAGTGAACATGGACTTCCTGAGAGAAGCCGCCATTGCCAATGCGATCATGACCCAATCCGACGCTGCGGCATTTCACCGCGAACGCTTGAAGGAACATCCAGACTGGTTCGGCGCAGATGTCCGCTTGCGGTTGGAGACGGGTGCGGCATTCACTTCCAGCGAGTATTCTCTTGCGAGGCGCACCCAAGCCGAAGTTAAGAGAAGATGCGAGATCTTATTCGAAGAATTTGATGTCCTCATCCTCCCCACAACTCCCATCCCCGCTCCTGTACTTGAAGGCGAGAATGCCATTGAACGCGCCCGCCAGTTGACTCGCTTCACTGCGCCATTCAACTTAGCAGGTTTGCCCGCGCTGTCCGTTCCCTGCGGGTTTACAAAGGATGGGCTGCCGATCGGCTTGCAGATCGTTTCGCGCGCCTGGAACGAGGCGGGGGTATTGCGGGCAGGTTATGCCTTTCAAGAAACCACAGAATGGCATAAGAAAAAGCCAGGCATCTTGAGCTAAAATTTTTTATAATGATTTCATTTTGGGTTTATCTAAAAGGTCTTGCAATTTTAGCAAGACCTTTTGCATTCCACTTATTAGTATTAAAAAATTAAATATAAAGAACAATCCCCCATATGGCACAAATAAATATCAAGACTTAAATTTGATATGGCATTTAACAGACAATCAATTTTTCACAACATTGCCGATTATTATTGACATCTCATTGAAAGGGGATAAAATCTATCAAAATTAAAAAGTAGACTACACAAGACCTCCAACCAATTCTCGCACTTATTAAACATCAAACCCATGATCCAAAACGATTCGATTTTCGAAGTAAACGTGAGGATAAACAAGGCAACCAAAGACCGTTCCCCCCCGTAAAAAAAAACGGGGCTTTTTTATATGCACAATCCATTCGTCATATATCAAAAAAGATAAAATCAAAATCAACCAAAGGAGAGAATAGATGAAAAGAACAAACGTATTTATTGCAATTGGATGCATTGTGGCCCTGGCAGCAGGGATCATGCTGGCTACAAAACCTGCTCCCAATTCAACACCAAGGTTTGCGCCATTAGCCCCAAACGGTAACGGCGTCACCACTGGCGGTTCAATCGTTTCAACTGGCAAGGGCGGGGTTGAACAGGAAGAAGTAGCCCAAGAGGTCAAGCACGATGTTTCCCTGCCATTAACCTCCATCGCTCCACTCGATGGCGGGGTGGAAAATGAAGACGCGGACATGAATAAAGTATTTATTCTGCCCGGGCGCGGAACGACTCTGAATTCAGACTTATTCACAGGCCAAGTGGATGAGGCTGTACAAACCGCTGCGATCGCACCGAATGCACCTGTCACCATTGCCAATTTTGAAGGTGTAAACAATGTCAACGGTGTTTTGCCTCCTGATACCAACGGCGATGTGGGTCCCAACCACTATATGCAGTGGGTAAATCTTAGTTTCGCTATTTACAGCAAAACCGGCACGCTTCTTTACGGTCCGGCTGCTGGCAATACTTTGTGGAGCGGATTTGGCGGTACTTGTCAGACCAGCAATGACGGTGACCCGATCGTGCTTTACGATCAACTCGCTGACCGCTGGATGGTGAGCCAATTTGCTGTCCCCGGCGGCGCATCAGGATATCACCAATGTATCGCCATCTCACAGACAGGCGACCCGACCGGCGCATGGTATCGCTACGATTTCCTGTGGAGCAATACCAACATGAACGACTATCCACACTTCGGGGTCTGGCCGGATGGCTATTACATGGCCGTTCATGAATTCGCCAACGCCGCAACCTGGGCTGGTCAGGGTGTTGCTGTTTTTGAGCGCGACAGGATGCTTCAAGGCCTCTCTGCCCGCATGGTCAAGTTCAACTTGTACAGCACCGACCCGAACATGGGCGGAATGCTCCCCACTGATTTGGATGGTCCTGCACCCGCGGCAGGAACTCCAAACTACTTTGTAGAGCCTGACGATAACGCCGGCGGCTTCCCGCAGGACCAGGTGCAAGTGTGGGCTTTCCATGTAGACTGGGCAAACACAGCCAATTCAACATTTACACGAGTTGCCACACTCGCAACCGCGGCATTTGACTCGAATATGTGCAACGGCGCACGCACCTGTATTCCACAATCAGGCACAACTGCCAAATTGGATGCAATCGCAGACCGCGCCATGTACCGCGCTCAATACCGTAATTTCGGCAGCTATCAGACCATCATGCTAAACCATACTGTTGATGCCACAAGTACAGATAGAGCTGGCATCCGCTGGTATGAACTCCGCAATACGGGCGGCGCTGGTTGGGGAATCAACCAACAAAGCACGTTCTCACCCGATGCCACTCACCGTTGGATGGGCAGTGTTGCCATGAATAGCAATGGCGATATTGGACTTGGCTACTCAGCTTCCAGCTCAACCATGTTCCCGGCTATTCGCTATACAGGCCGACTCGCTGCGGACCCGCTCAACACCATGACACAAGGTGAAGGCACTCTGATCGCAGGTACCGGATCACAAACACATACAGCCGCACGCTGGGGTGATTACTCCATGCTCTCAGTTGACCCAGTGGATGATTGTACGTTCTGGTATACCAGCGAGTATGTTCAAACAACTGGCAGTGCTCCATGGCGCACACGCATTGGTTCGTTCAAACTTGCCGACTGCGGCGCTCCCGCACCTACCCCCACCCCGGGAGGACCCACGAGCACGCCTACCAATACACCTCCTCCGACCAATACGCCAACATCCACACCCACCAACACCCCGGCGCCAGGTATCACACCATTGACCAACGGTGTGCCAGTCACAAATCTGTCCGGCAGCCTCAATAGCCAGACCAACTTTAGTCTCGATGTACCGGCCGGCGCTACCAATCTCAGTTTCACCATGTCGAGCGGCACAGGCGACGCCGATCTATATGTTAGGTTCGGCAGTCAACCTACCCTCACCGTCTACGATTGCCGCCCCTACACAGTCGGCAATAATGAGACATGCAGTTTCGCCGCGCCTCAGGTGGGCACCTATTATGTGATGGTCGTAGGCTATTCAGCCTATTCTGGTGTGAGCCTCGTCGGGTCTTATCAAGTGGTTGGGCCAACGGCCACGCCACTGCCGACCAGCACCCCAGGGTCCACCATCAGCACCGGTTTCCTCGCTCCTTCAGCTAACGCCGCAGTCACAACCAGCGCTGGTGATAACAATGGTTACCAGACCAGCCCGGCCAATGCCTACGTATTTGACGGTATCTTCGCCACTGACACAAGCAGCGGTACAAATACAAATACCAGCTGCACGAACGCAGGTAAGGATAAGCATCTCTTCTACAATTACAACTTCAACATCCCCACGTTGACAGCAGTCAAGGGTATTGAGGTCAAGCTCAACGCCAAGGTCAATAGCACAACCAGCACGCCCAAGATCTGTATCCAAATCTCCTGGGACGGCGGCACTACCTGGACCACGGCTAAATCCACCACAACATTGACCACGACCAACACCACCTATACACTTGGAACAGCGATAGATACTTGGGGCCGTACCTGGGGCATAGGCGACTTCACAAATACAAACTTCCGTATTCGTGTGATCGATGTTGCCAAATCCACCGCCCGCACGTTCTCACTTGACGGTATCTCGGTCAACATTACGTATCAACCATAAAGATCTGCAAAGATCAAAGCAATAAAAAAGATGGACGCGGTAACCGCGTCCATCTTTTTTATTTAGTTATTTATTTTACAACTTAAAGTTTACTCACTCTCATTATCACCTAAAGAACATTGTAGACTTGACCCGTTGTGTAACTGCCATTGTCCGATCCCGCCCCTACCAAGAACGTTCCGGCTGTGTCCTTGATGGAATCATTATCAATCAAGTCCAAGCGCAACGTACCCGCTCCGGTCCCTGTGCTGACCGTGACCACCCAGGTTGTGCCGCTTCCAGTTACGCTGACAATGGGAGGATCTGGAAGTACAGGGCTGGTCGCCCCTACACCAATAACTGCACTAAAGTCATCAGAATTCACACCAGTTACCGCTTCGGAGAACTTCACCGTGAATTTCACTGTGGCGGCGGAACTCGGGTTGGTACTGGAGCGAACGATAGATAGAACAGTCGGCGCTTTATCCACTGTGTAGATTTGCCCGGTCTTAAAACTGACGGTCAAAATGTTTAGGGCCAAATCCTTGATGGTCTTGTTGGCGATCAGGTCAAGTCTGAGGCTCCTTGAACCGCTGCCAATGCCTGTATTCACGGCAACTGTATATGTTGATCCGCTTTCTGCTGTAACACTTGTAATTACCGGCTTGGTGGCGGTATTGCTGGTGTACAACTTGAAGTCTGCCTTGTCCACACCCGTCACCGGTTCAGAGAAAGTTACCGTGAAGTAAACGACGGCATCACTGGTAAGAACAGGGGCGGCATCTTTGCGCACGATTGAAGCTACGACAGGCTTTGTTTTATCGACCGTATAAGCAGGTCCGGTTGTGAAGATTCCGTTTCCTGTACCAGCCCCGCCCATTGGAGTCCCTGCGGAATCTTTGATGGAGTCATTGTCCTTAACTGTCAATTGGAGAGTGCCGGAACCCGACCCTGTACTGACAGTAACCAAGCGTGTCGTTCCAGAACCGCTAACTCCTGAAATTAAGGGACTGGAGATCCCTGTTGTGGCCAGAGCAAAGTCGGTCTTATCCACACCGGTCACAATTTTATTGAACACCACTGTGAACTTCACACTGGTTCCCTTGGTTGGGTTAACACTGGAGCGGGTAATGCTGACCACGATCGGCAGATCCACGACAATTGCACGCGGGGAAGCAAAAACAGCAGAGACATTCCCTGCCGCATCCTTGACCCACGGATAGAGGGTGAAGCCGCCAACGGTAGGAGCCGTAAATGAAGTGGGGACAGTGCCAACCCAGCCGGCTGCATCAGCCGCAGGAGGTGTGGCAGAGGTAGTGATCAGATAGCCGGCGACAGCGACATTATCGGAAGCTGTGAAAGTGACAGGGACATTGAAGCTCTTGGATGGCGTGGTGGCTGTGAAGGCTCCCATCGTTGGGGAAATCTTGTCAACCATATAGGTTTCACCGCTTGGATAATTGCCATTACCTGCATCCGGGCCGCCGAGTTGATTTCCTACCGTATCGAGGATCGAATCATCATCCACTACATCCAAGCGGATGGTACCTGTACCAGTCCCGGTGTCCACTGTAACAGTGTAGACACTGCTATAGAATTCTTCAATACATGGTGAGGAGGGACTGACTCCACTCACACTCACGGTCTCGGCAGAAACGCCGCTGGTCGTGAGATGAAAATCACTGGCATCCACACATTTCACAGGGTCAGAGAAGGTGACCGTGAAATCCACGCTCGAAGCAAAGGTCGGGTTGGGATTGGCACGGGTGACAGATACCACTGATGGCGGCATCTTCAAAGGTGCATTGCCCTGCCCGCTGTAACTGGTGTAGATTTTCTGGGCAGTGGACATATAAAGCATCGGCGGTGTAACAAAGGAGCCGGCGCTGGTTCCCAAAGCATAGAACAGGTTTTGCAGGGTTCCCTCATCCCGCCAGGTCATGATGACATCATTGGAGGAGTTGGTGGTTACAGAGAGTCCGTAACCTTGCAGGGAGAACGGGTTATTGGCCGCAGTCGGGACGCCCACGATATTATAGGATGAAGCCGGGTCCAGAACAGCAAACTGGACGCCCTTGTTCTTGGTCCATGCCGCGGCAATCTTGCCATTCGGCATCAGCACCGCGTCAGTGTACGGGGATGGAGCAAAACCAGTTCCTAGTGTCGTGGCAGGTTTGGCGGGATCCGTTCCATCGCTATTGAGTATTGCATAAGTAGCCGTGCTGCCGCTGACCCAGGTCAGAATGGATTTTCCACCTTTCAGGCTGTTGAGCACCGGGTTCCTGCTTGTATTGTCGCCAGTCAGTGCTGCGGGAGAGAGCACCTCCGCCCCATCCGCATCGCGCACAGCATAGGAGATGTTTTTATTGCCGCCGGAATCTTCCTCCCATGCGAATGTAAAGTGATTGTCATCACTGGTTGCTATGGCCGGAGAAACATAGGATAAAGATGTATCCCAGGTTGAATTATTCGTTATATTGGTCGGCCCGGTCACCGGGTCGCCTGCGGCATTGAGGATGGCAAAATAAACATTAAAGTTCGAAGTCGTGAGATCGAATTTATGGTTCTGCCAGACGATACCGATGGCGCCATTCGGGGCGACTACGACGGAAGGGGTACGGTCATACGTCCCGGTAGTTGCTCCGGTGTTATCGGTGAGTTTTGTCACCCCGCGAACTGTGTCGCCAAAATGATCGAGGATGGTGTATTCGATCTCATAAGTATCGGTAGTACAGGGGTCATTCAGACAACGTCCCTTGCTCCACACATAAATATAATCGCCATTGGGAGCTACCGCCAAAGACATTTCGTTCCCAAATCCATAATACCCACTTGTTGTGACTTTCTTTACAGTTTGTGAATCAGGGTATACAAGTTTGAGGCTCATGGTGCTGTCGGCATCGTCCCTGTAAATTTGGGCAAAGGGAGCCGGAACGGCATTTTGAAGTGTGGATTGTTTGTTTTTACCGGTATCCAGAGAGGAGGTGGCTTTGATAACCGCTGAGTTGGCATTGCCGACCACAGCCGAAGGCGGCGTGTTGATTTTCGCAATGATATTCACCGATGTGCCCTGCAGGACAGGTCCTGTGTCCACTTTGGTATCGGAGTCTGTATCGGTGAGCAGAGTGGTCCCATCCGCCGCGTACAATGTAGCTGTCCAGGGTGAGGTAATCTCCAGGTCATAGGTATCTTCCAGCTTCAAAGGGTCTGTGAAACTACCTGTGTTGGATATGGTAAGCTCAAATTCATTGGTTTCTCCAACCACAGAAAACTGGCCTGCATAAAGCGGGGAGACCTGCACACGGGCGATCCCACCGGGGTAACTAAAATGGATAGTCAACGGAGCAGTCAAACTGCTTTCCCCTTTTTGATATAACAGGCCCTCATCTCCCAGGCTGTTTTCGATCCCAACCACAGTATTGTAGGCGGGTGGAAGGGTTTGATATTGAATGTCGATATTCCCATTCTCGTACAGGATGGCCTCGAATGAAAACGCATTGTCTCTATCAGCATAGGTTGTCACATCGCGCCATTCCAGCACAAAAAAGCGATTGGGAGCCTCCCCTCCTTGTACAGAATAAATAGCGCCGCCATTCACTACGACCCCATTTGAAGTCTGCACTATTAAGTCGCCCCAGAACGGAGCGACCAGGTTATTCGGCGCACTTGGGAGGGGAATGTCAAAAGGATTAAATACCGTGGAGCCGGATCCAAATGTGATGCCGCCATTCGTATTGAAATAAAGCTGTGAATAGTTCAGCCCGTAAAAAGGAAAATTGAATCCGATATTCGTGGGACCGGACGTCACATCATCGCCGGTAACTCCGGTGTTCGTGGTAGCGGTCACCCACGGATTTAAAACCGTATCATCAAAGGTGTAACCAAATGTATCCGACCCGGTGCTGGTTGGTGTGACAGCGCCGGTCGTTTCTTCCAAACCCTGTCCCTCGATTAATTTCTGATACTCCTTTGCACACTCAGCAGAAAGGGATTGCAGGAAAATTTCATCATGGATATGGGCCGGGTTAAAAGGCGGACAAGCCAGTTCTGATGACTGGGCCCTGGCAACATCCAGCGGACCGAATGTCAGACCCACCAAAATGATCGCCACAAGAACAGATATGCTTTTTCGTAACATCTTATCTCCTTATGGATGTATGGAAGAACATACATCCATTTTTCATTCATCAGACCCGTCCACAAACCGCAGAAAAATACGTGGAAACCTTTTGGACCACCAAAACACTAAAGAAAATTACTCGGTTTATAGGTAAGGCTCTGGACTTTTACAGGAGACGCTTATGACTCCTGTATAAAAAATTCAACAAACACAATAAACTCACAACATAACCCAAAAGGGCAACCGCAGAAGAGTTTTGAGATATGTTCACCAACTCATCACTCTGACTGTTTGCCCAGTGGTTTAGTCAATTCTATTTTAATGTACAAGCATACGAAATTCAATTCAAGTATGAGTATCCTTTTTACAATATTGTAAGTTTAGAATCTATCCATATCCAGTCCCCATCAACAAAAAAGAAGGGGCTGTCCAAAAAGAGGGCAGCCCTTTTCGATTTAAAAAGAATTTAATACAATAGAGGGATGAACAACGGAAAAGTCATCTTCAAAGAATACACAATGAAACAAGCGCAACTGTTGCCGCCGAGTTTAGAG
>JACRMH010000046.1 GCA_016219545.1 Chloroflexota bacterium
CAGGGGATTGAAGAAAGTGGAGACCGAATGGGGCATTCTTTCCATTGCTCACAATCTACGAAAACTGGCAGCCCAATGACTGCCAGTTTTTTACCTTTTTTCTGTTTTGACTGCCTACACTTACCTTTTTAGACAGCCCCCCGGGCAGAAATTAATTTTGTTGTTTCCGCGAGTTGAGGTTACAAGTCCTCTTCTCCGGGGGCAGTCTCTTTGGGAGCGCCGCCAACTTTCGGCGCGGGATGAGGGAGATATTGAGCCAGGAGGGAAGGCGCGTCAGGATCATCGCTATGCAGGGCATGGTCATAGTCGCCTGCCACCACCGGTTCAGGCTCGAACCGTACCGGACGCCGCACGCCAAACAAATCAAAGAAAGCAGTAACGAAGATCAATACACGGCTGCGCAATGAATATCGATATTCCTGCATCTTGAGTGACTGCCACTCAACAATGGAAGCCATCGAACCTTCCACGCGCGCTTTTTCACGCACAATGCGGTGGATCGTTTTCGGGTCACGATACCCAATGGGAGAGATCAGCAAGGCATTCGCGGCCAATACGAGAATGCTGAAGGTGATCAAGACCACCCAACCACCTTCGCTCCACTTGCCTACGATCTGACCGACAAACACCACGCCGGATAATACAGCCGCAAAGCCTGCGCCGAAACTTCCCCAGAAACGCGCCGAACCTGTTGCAGTCTGCATGATATGTTTTCGAATGGCAAAGCCCATCACCATGATCGGCATGAAAACACCGATCCCATAATATGGCACAGCCGCGCTGGTATTTCCCTTGACCAATAGTTGAATGAAAACAGCAACAATAAAACCGGCAGTCACCGAGCGGGTAAATGTCCCTTGAGGATTACGGTAAACTACGATCTCCGGGATTTCGCCAATGGCAACATCACGCCATGCGGTTGCCTGCAAATCCTGAAAGGCCGTCATGGATGCGGCAGCCAGCAAAGCCACTGCCAGGATTTGGTAGGCCCAGAAGAGGATGAGTCCGCCGGGGATCTGACTGAAGCCAATAGACGCTAGATTGCCAACCAATGACATCCCTTTGGTCCCATCAAAAACATTGAAATGAATGGAAAAGTAAGCTAGGAAGGCCGTTGTAAAGCCACCGTAAAAAAGGAATGAGGTTTGCACCATGCGGCCGATGCCGGATTTTCCGCTGTAAAAATTCCACAAGCCATTGAGTTTGGGCATATGTTTCTTACCCCACTTGACCAGGGAAAAATCTTCATTGATGACAAATTGAATGCCATTCGACATGGCCTCCAAACCCGAGAGAGCGACCAGACCTTTCATGGAAGCGGTCAGCATGTGATAGGCAGCCTGCCAAAGTGTAGGCGTACTTATTTGTTCAGTAAATGGCGCGGCGGCGATCCCCTTTCCTTTTGCGATGAACAACCCTATTGCCATGGCAACTGTTAGAAAAACAAAAACTCCCAGCAAAGTAAAAACCACGCGTGATGATTCGCCGCGCCCGCGAATGGTCAGCCACCATGTGACCGCCGCCATCGCCGCTCCCAACCCGAAACGAATGATCCAGATAATGTTATAAGAAGCTGTGATTGATAATAACTGGTCAACACCTGAAAGTGTGGACACAACGATAGTAAAAATGTAATCTTGAATCAGAACGACGGCCACGACCAGGCTCAAACCGGGAGCAAGATAACGCATGGCGGCTGTATATGAACCACCGCCTTCGTTAAATATTCCCAGTGAATACATATATAAAGCGCCAAAGATGAGGTTCGCAAATGCAATCACAAGCACGGCAATGAAGGCATATTGTTGTAGTCCATATGGATGGAGCGCGCTCATCATTTCGCCGGTGGCGTAGAAATACGATGTGAAATAGTCCACGCCAAAAAGAGCCAGTGCGGCCAATAAACCGATCTGCCCGGCACCATGGATATTGGCATCCTCTTCGCTTTCACGAGGGGAAATGCGCAGAGCAACGAATACAATAACGATCAATAAAGCAATGGAAAAAAACATATTAGTACCCTTTATGCGGTCTCAAATGCTTGTTCAAAAAGTTCAAGCAAAGAAAGCAAATGCTTACGAGTGGATTTATTCAAACGCGTGTCCTGGCTGATCTTCATTTCCTCCTGCCTTACCGCACGCACGACGAACGCAGGCACGAACATGATGCGCCCTGCGGGGATCACTTCCAATTTCGTTTCATCAACACGGAGTTCCTG
Source organism: Chloroflexota bacterium (assembly GCA_016219545.1). Lineage (GTDB taxonomy): Bacteria > Chloroflexota > Anaerolineae > Anaerolineales > Villigracilaceae > Villigracilis. Next base: position 2,219 of record JACRMH010000046.1, read on the forward strand.
GTCGTCAAAATAAGGAAGGCTCAGGCTGAGTCCGCGATTCAAATTATCTGAAGATGCGCGCTCCTTGATGTGCGCGATCATCTTTCTCGCGTGATAGACCGCCAACGCCCGCCCCTGATTGATCAATTGTCCCAGCATTCCATAACGTTTCTTGGCGTACTCATCATCCGCAGAAATATAAGGTGCAAGCGCCACTGCCAGAAACAGTACTTCCATGAATCTCTGCATGGATTTGACATGCGCTTCCGCTTCTTCAACCGACTTTGCGAGGATGCCGCCGTTCTCATTGAATGCCACCCATTGTGGCAGGAAGAATTTCCTGGCATATGGGACAAATGGGACTAATAGCTCTCCCCGCCCTTCTTCATTCTTGCCCTCTTCGGCAATCGCATCTTTCTCTGACGTGATGGCTGATTCTGCTTCGAGTGAGTCATATTCAGGGACAGAAGGGATCGTCTCCTGATTATCTTCCAGTTTATATGTGACGCTTCGCCCGGCCGGAAGCATGTTGTAGACCATGTGCAATACTGCCGCATGACGAAGCAGACTCGCCGCTACCGATATTGCGGGATTCGGTGATTGCTCCAACTCTGCCAGAGAATGGCGAAGCTGTTTGTAAAGTTCCTCTTTTCGCAGACGGTTAATGAATCCACCCACCGAATGGGTGCGTTGATTCTGCGGAATGATTGTCAAAGACTCATTTTCAAGCGTGCAGATAATACGATCTGGCAAAGAAAAGCTGACTTGATAACCGCCGTCAATAATGGCTTCCGCGATCTGTTTTCCCTGCACTTCAAGAAAGCGCTGGATAATGGCAGGCTGTGCGGAAAATAGTGACTGCTGACGCCTGTATTCATCCGTCAGATGGTCCGACAACGTGGTTTGTTTTGTTTTTGTTTCAATCATTCTTAATCACCTTTGTATAAGATCACTTTCAATTTGGCTTGCCGTCTGACAAGATATAAACTGGCGTGCTCAAGTTGGATCTCAAAACCTGTTCAAGGGGTTTCCGAAAAAGTCCAGTCTTCTGATTTGAATAACATGCCACTACATCCCCTGTCCGCAATATCTTTTTGACCTGCTTCACCCAATCTTTTCCATGTTCGATCATGATCTCAGTGGACACATTGGCGTCCTTGATGATCGCGGACATAATGATCAATTTGCGTCGAAGTTGGGACTCCTCTGCATAATGATTGGAGAGGCTAAAGAGAAGAACATTGAGATGCAGGGAATGGGCAATTTCCAAAATCTGATTGGATAGTTTGGAGGGTTCTGCCTCAGATGCAGAGCAAAGCACAATTAAACGGCAAGCAGGCTCCAGGTCCGAATGAGAAGCGGAAGATAATGTCAATACCGGGGAAGTCGTGTCAAGTTTGTTCATGTCACCAATACAGGAATGAATCGTATCAATCCGGCGTAAAACGCTGACAAAAAAAACAGGCAATCATATAAAGAACAAATAAAAATCGCCCTTTTGCAAGGGCGATGTAAGGTAAAGCGTTATGTCGTTGCAAGGACGATGTTCTTGCGAAGCAGCCCGAAGCAATCTCTTGACCGAGTGGAGGTTGCTTCGTCGGGCTACACATGCCCTGGCGGGCAGTGCCAGGGAAGCCCTTCTCGCAACGACATGGCTATTCATCTGCAATAAAGCGATAGCCTATCCCCGGCTCGGTGAGAATATATTGCGGACGCTCAGGATCATTTTCAAGTTTCTTGCGAAGTTGGCGCATGTAGACGCGCAAGTATTCTGTGTGGTCGGCATCGGCAGGACCCCATACTTGCGTGAGGATATTTTGATGCGTTAACACACGTCCATGATTGGACGCAAGATACGAAAGTAATTTGTGTTCGGTGCCGGTCAGTTTAATTTCCTCATCACCGCGTTTGACAATATGCCAGGCAAGGTCAATGGTGAGCGTCCCCGCTTTGACCACCTTGCTTTGCGCACCCTGCCTGTTCGTTGAGTGACGCAAGGCCACGCGCACCCGCGCGAGTAATTCCTCGATGCCAAATGGCTTTGTAAGGTAATCATCCGCACCTTTGTCGAGCGCAGAAACTTTATCGCGTTCGCTGTCGCGTACCGAAAGAATAATGATCGGGCATTGAGTCCATTCACGCAGGCGCGTACAGACTTCCACCCCATCCATATCAGGCAGACCCAGATCAAGGATGATGATATCGGGCTCGTTGGTTGCAGCGAGAGTCAGCCCTTCTTCACCGCGGCTCGCCGTTGTGACCCTGAATCCTTTCTCTGTGAGAATGGTGCGGATCGCACGCTGGATCTGCGGCTCATCATCAATGACAAGGATGTGCGGTGCGTTGGTCATTCGATCTCCGAATCCATTGGAAGCTGCGGAGGCGGAGCGCCTTCCCAAATCAACGGCAAAGTGAAATTGAAAGCCAGTCCGTCCGAGATATTCTCCGCCCAGATGCGCCCGCCGTGCGCTTCGATAATTCCCTTGCAGATCGAAAGTCCAAGTCCGGTACCCGTCACACGGTCAGCAGCAGTGATGCGATAGAACTTGTCGAAGATGCGCTCCAAATGTTCGGGCGGTACTTGCGGTCCCTGATTGCTAACCTGCACTTGCATTTCGTCACCTTCAACATTCGCATGAATTCGGATCACTGTATTCAAAGGCGCGTACTTCACGCTATTACTGATGAGATTGGTAAAAACCTGCTCCATCTGCACATAATCCACTGGGACAAAAGGCAAACTCTCAGGCACATCAATTTCAAGTTTATGTTCCTCCGCCGAATGCTTCATCCGTCCCAGTACACTTTCCACGATCTCGGGCAAAATATTCCATTCACGTTTTGGTTTCAGTGCACCCGATTCAATACGCGACATATCAAGCAAATTTCCCACAAGCATATTCAAATGGTCGGCTTCATCGTCAATGGCTGCGATCAACTCAACCCGCGCCGGGGAATCCCAACCGACTTCATTTCCGCGCAAACTGGAAGCGGCGGCTTTGATAGTGGAAAGCGGAGTCCGTAATTCATGTGAGACCGAAGAAAGAAGAATGGATTTCAACTGGTCACTCTCTTCAAGGACTCTGGCCCGAGACTCAGACTGCGCCAGCCGTGCGCGCTCAAGCGCCAATGCGCCCTGACTCGCAAATGTCTGCAACAAACGCTTCTCTCCTGACGATATGTCTGGTGCGGCCTTCCAAAGCAGAATCTCCCCGAGAGTGCCTCGCGCCGCCTGGATCGGGACGGTCAACTCGGGAGTGCGAGTCGGCGGGGTCACATTGGGCAGATGAAAAGCAAACGGCTGCGGACCTGTAATATTAAGTTCAACCATCTCCCCATGTGAGACATCCTGTATTTGTTTGGCAAGGATCTCGGCAATGGCGTGGTCATTATGTAAACCTGCCAATGCGGTACTGAGTTCATAAAGCTGTGTGGCCTCGCGTTCCCGTGAAGTAGCCACAGCCAGGCTGGTCTGCAACCGACCCACCAATTGGCTAATCACAAATGCCACTACAAGAAAAACGACCAGGATCACCACATCCGTGGGACGATGAACTGCCAATGTGTAATAAGGACGGATAAAAAAATAATTGAAGGTCAAAAATGTAACCAGGGCGCTGAAGATGCCGGGGACGAGTCCCCAAAAAGCTGTGATCAATCCCAGCGGGATCAAATACAACAACGCGATCAAAGTTGTATCAAGCCCATCCCTTAAAAAGATGAAGACCGATGTAACAAAGGCGATCAATCCAATGGCAAGAAGATATTGAATAAAGCGTGAGATCAGAGATGAAGTTCGCATGTCTATGGGATTCATTATACTCTTTTGGAAATCTGGACTGGGATATAAAAATCCCGCCATCGAGTGATGGCGGGATTTTTATAGGCATAACTTTTATTGTTATGGTGAAGCCGGGTTGTAAATGATCGGCCCGACCCAAAGCGCGCGGTCACCTGTTGCGGGACCAGTTGCAAGAATAGTAAGAATGAATTTTACATTCTGTCCAACGAGCGGAGCGAGGTCTACATCAGCGGCGTAGTAACTGCCTTCATATTTTTCAACAAAAGCCCAGAAAGTTGAAATTGTGGAACTGCCCACGATGGAATAATCCAGGCGGAAGACCACATAACAATTGGTTGCGCCATATTCGCAATTGATGGTGGAGCGGAATTTGTCACCGCTCTTTACGAGATAGCCGGGATAGAAGCCTTGAATATAGCCGTTGTTTACATTCTGCGGGAAAGTGATCAGCCCAGCGCGGCTGTCATTTGTCCCATTCTCCAATTTGGAGGGACCGGTGAGCAATACAAATCCCTTGGCATCGCCATCAGTGCCGGGGCAGGGCAAAGCTCCTGCTGCGCTATACCAGGTCGCCGCACACGCATTCGACACAAAGTTATAGCTGATACCAGTCAAAGGAGTGGCAGTCGGTGTGGGGGTGAATGTGGACGTTGGTGTAGGTGTCGGCCCGAGTGTGGGAGTATTTGTAGGTGTGGGTGAAGGTCCAGCGGTAGGTGTATACGTAGGTGTGGGTGTCGGGCCGAGTGTCGCAGTTGGGGTAGGTGTGGATGTCGGTCCGGTCACTTTGATATCAACCCAGAATGATTTCGTGCCGCCAGTGCCAATTCCGAATGCAACGCCTGTATTATTCTTAAGTCTCCAATATCCGCGATAGGTTCCGGCTGACGAAGGCGATGTCAGGTTGACAGAAATATCCAAGGTCTGGCCGGGCAAGATCGTGGGCACAATGGCTACTGAATCAAGCCCACCCATCTTATCGCCAGAGTCAAAGACCAGGCTGTAGTTTTTCCACGTGCATGACCCGATATTCTTAAGCCGCCATGTCTTTAAGAAGGGTGTATTCGGCGCATAAGAAGTTCCGTCAGGCACGGTCACATCAGCAATGAATTGAGCGCGGTCACATGCTGCGGGGGTCGGCGTCACAGATTTGGTCGGTGTGGGAGTCGGCGGCGTACCTGTAGGAGTGTTGGTGGGGGTAGCCGTGGGTACGCTTCCACCCGCGCGTGCAATGACCGGATTAACCCATAACGCGCGGTCACCTGTTGGCGAGCCGTATGCTGAAGTAACGATGATGAACTTCACATCCTGACCCGCCAATGAGCTCAAGTCAAGGTTTACGTTATAAGTCATGCCTTCATATTTTTCGCGGAAGGTCCAGAAAGTTTTTACAGTACCTGAACCAATTTGATAATCGAGTCGGTCGGCCACATAACAATTAGTTGCACCATATTCACAGCCAACGTTCGCCTGAAAACGGTCACCACTTTGTACATGGAATGCCGGGTAAATTCCCTGGACGTAACCATTGGTTACATTGTTGGGCCCAAGCAATAAACCGGCCTGAGCCGATGAAACTCCATTTTCAAGTTTGGGAGTGGCGAGCTTAAGTGCGAAACCACTTGCACTTCCATCGGTGCCGGGGAAGGTCAACGCGCCTGCGCCGCTGGACCAGGTTGCCGAAGCAGCGTTCGCGGTAAAGTCATAGCCCGTGCCGGAAGATGGATTGACATTGATCTCCACCCAAAATGTACTATTGGCAGAAGTACCAATACCAAATTCTCCGCCTGCTGTGCTCTTGAGTTTGAAGTAACCAAAGTAATGTCCGGCTGAACTGGGTGCGGTCAAGTCAACAGAGATATCCACTGTCTGCCCGGCGTTGACAGTTGTCGGCAAGGCAGAAGAAGTGGGTGCACCCATCTTCTCTCCGCTGGAAAACAGCAAAGAGACATCGCTCCAGGCGCAAGTACCAATATTCTTCAGCCGCCATGTTTTCTTAAATGCTGTGCCCGGCGCATAATTTGTGCCATCCGGCACGGTCACATCAGAAATAAATTGCGCCCAATAGCAGGTTGCAGCTTGGGCAGGTTGAACGGCCGCCGCGGGCATGAACGAAAGCATTAAAGCGAGCAATAGCAGGGTTGTTGCAAATTTTGATATAAGTTTCATTTCTTCCTCCATACAACGCAATTACCAAACGCGGACGCAGAAACAAGCTAAAATGTTCCATGACTATACGCCATCTCTAGTATAACTTTTCTTATGTGAATGTTCAATATATAAGCAAGGGAATTTATATGGTCATTTTTTACCATATCCACTATCAACTATAATTGCAGACATGCCCCGCACCATTCTTCATTTAGACCTTGATGCCTTCTTTTGTTCAGTTGAAGAGATCCAAAATCCCGATCTGCGAGGCAAGCCTTTTGCTGTGGGCGGTAAACCGAACGAACGCGGCGTGGTGGCATCCTGTTCCTATGCCGCGCGCGCCCTCGGAGTGCGGAGCGCCATGCCCATGTCTCGCGCCCTTCAACTTTGCAGGAACCTCATCATCGTGCCGGGCAGGCACAAACTGTATGGAGAATATTCTGAAAAGGTAATGAGCAAGCTACGGGATCTGACTCCTCTGGTCGAACAGATTTCCATAGACGAAGCATTCCTCGACATCACTGAAATAAGCAATCCCCCAACACGCATCGCACTGGACCTGCAAACTGGCATCAAAAACGAGTTGCATTTACCCAGCTCTATCGGCATTGCATCCAATAAACTCGTGGCAAAAATTGCTACTGAGGTTGGCAAGAAATCGGGCAAGAAAAAGAATGAACCACCCTTTGCATTGACCATCGTGCCCAATGGCGAAGAATCCAAATTTCTCGCTCCCCTGCCCGCGGACATGCTCTGGGGTGTGGGACCAAAAACTTATGCACGCTTGATCGAACTCGGCATCCACACCATCGGCGACATCGCAAATTGGCCGGAAAAAGAAATCATCAATCTCTTCGGTGAAAATGGACGCGACTTGTGGCATCATGCCCAAGGTATGGATAACCGCCCCATCGTTACCGAATATGAGACCAAGTCTGTTAGTCAGGAAACAACTTTCAACGTGGATGTGCACGATGAAAAGACTCTCGAAAAGACACTGCGCGAACAATCCAAGGAAGTGGGCAGGCAACTCCGCAAAAGTGACCTCGCCGGAAAAACCGTCAAGCTAAAAATACGCTGGAGCGATTTCACTACACTCACCAGACAAATCACATTGCCGACTTCCACAGACAGTGATGATGAAATCTTCCGCACAGCAGTAAAATTATTAAAAACTGTCCGCAAGCAGAACCAGGCCGTTCGGTTGATCGGAGTCGGCATCAGCGGAATCGGCTTTCCGGTACGTCAACTCAGCCTGTGGGACGTGGGAAGCGAGAAGTCCCGTAAGCTGCAAGAAGTGGTTGACCAGTTACAGGAAAAATATGGAAGGGATGTCATCCACAAAGGTGACCTAAAATAAAAGGAACCTCATGAACAACAAGACCATCGAATGGCTTCTACAAGGTGAACCCTGGATCGAATATCGAACCCGTGTGGATTTGCTCGGTCAAACTGAAAAAGACCCGCATGTTGTCAGCGCGCGCAAAGCCATGTCAGCGGATGTAAAAATTCAAGCTCTGCTAGCCGAGTTGACAGATTGGCCCGGAACAGTTCTCAACAGTCACAGGTCTGCCAGTCAGTCATTTCATAAGTTATCCTTCATCGCCGACTTGGGATTCCATATAAGCGACCCTGCGATAAAGAAAATCACAAACAAAGTAATGGAACATCAATCCGCACAGGGTCCCTTTCAACTCCCCATGAACATCCCAACTCATTTCGGGGGCAGTGGAAAAGATGAAGGGGCGTGGGCATTATGCGATGCACCCATTCTGGTCTCTGCACTGGCTCAAATGGGATTGAGTAATGACAAGCGCGTACAAACTGCGGTCAAATATATGGATGGACTCATCCGCGATAACGGCTGGCCTTGTGCGGTCTCGCCAGAGTTGGGCAAATTCCGTGGACCAGGCCGCAAGGATGATCCCTGTCCGTATGCAACTCTGGTGATGTTAAAAATGCTGGCTCAATTCCCCGAATTACAGGAGGGCAAGTCCGCAAGAATTGGCGTGGAGACTTTGCTTTCGCTTTGGGATAAAAGCAAGGAACAACATCCTTATATGTTCTTCATGGGCACAGATTTCCGCAAGTTGAAAGCTCCGCTATTCTGGTACGACATTCTGCATGCGCTTGATGTGTTGAGCCATTTCAAATGGGCGAAGAAAGATGAACGCTTCAAGGAAATGTTGAAACTCGTTGAATCCAAAGCAGATAAGGACGGGCGATATATTCCCGAATCCATTTGGACAGCGTGGAAGGATTGGGATTTTAGCCAAAAGAAAATCCCTTCGAGAGGGCTGACACTATTTGTTCATCATATTCTGGAAAGAACCAAACAATAAGAGAGACCATCATGCCAAAACCAACAACAAAAACTCAAATCATTGAAACTGCTCAAAAAGAACGCGCCGCTCTGGAAGAACTACTCGCCACACTAACACCTGAACAAATGACCCAGCCCAACGTCATTGGCGAATGGGCGGTCAAGGATGTGTTGACACATCTCTTTGAATGGGAAGGGATGGTGATGAAATGGTATGCAGAGGGTCTGAAGGGAAAAATCCCAGCCGTGCCTTCGGAGGAATTCAACTGGGGGCAATTGCCGCAACTAAATCATGCCATCTTTCTCAAACATCGAGACAAGCCGCTTGCGGAAACTATGAAGATCTTCAAGGCTTCCTACAAAAAGATCATGAAGGTGGTTGAGGAAATCCCCGAAAAGGAATTATTCACGCGTAAGGTTTACAAATGGACAAATAACAATCCGCTGGCGGCGTATTTTGTTTCCGCTACGAGCAGTCACTACCGCTGGGCACGGACGACAATTCGGAAGGCGGTCAAGAAGTGATGAGTAATAAGTGAAAAGCGAGACAGTAAAGGAGAGTGAAATGAAAATTCTAGATCTCAAAAAACAATATAAGCATCTCTATCAGCCATCTGCAAAAAAGATCGAAGCCATACAAATTCCCAAACTTCAATTCGCCATGATAGACGGCGCAATCGAAAAGGGTTCAGAGCCGGGCAAATCACCGCAATTTGCGGAAGCGACCCAGGCTTTGTATGGAATTGCCTACACACTTAAGTTCACACTTAAGAAACGAAAAACGAATGCCATTGATTATCCCGTCATGGCGCTGGAGGGCTTATGGTGGGTGGAGGATGGTTTCTTTGACATCACCGTAAAAGACAATTGGTTCTACACCCTGATGATCATGCACCCGGAAGTCATCACTCAAGAATTGTTTGAAGAAGCGCGCGAACAAGTCCGCAAGAAAAAAGGGGACAGTGAAATGCTGTCCAAGGCAAGGCTCGCACACTTTGAAGAAGGTCTCTGCGTACAAGTGATGCATATCGGACCTTACGCCACAGAACCCGCGACTATCGAACGCATGAAAGACTTTATGAAGGAAAATGGATTACTGGACAATGTTGGTCCCGGCGGAAAACACCACGAAATCTATCTTGGTGACCCGCGCAAGTCCGCGCCTGACAAGATGAAAACCGTGTTGAGACATCCGGTCCTGAAAAAATGAAAGAAGGAAGAAAATGAATTGCTTCTACCATCCTGAAAAAACTGCGGTTGGGTTATGCAAATTCTGCCAGTGCGGACTTTGCTCTGAGTGCGCCGCCCTCGTTGATGATGTACTTGCCTGCAAACACCGCCATGAAGATGAAGTCCATCAACTGGAGCAGTTCACGGCTCGCAACTTTTTCCAATCTAAACGTGTTGCCTCTGCTTACTATCGCAACGCCACATTTTACAGTCTCGTTGGTGTATTGTTTGCAGGCTTTGGAGCCATACAATATCGCTTTCTAGGGTTGCAGGCAGTCTTCTTCATTATGACCGGGCTATTCCTGCTTTATGCAGCTATTGCAAATTATCTTGAAGGCAGGAAACAAAAATAATGGGCACATGGATCTGTCATCTTCGCGTCACAGAAAAACTGCTACCCCACTTCCCCGAACTGGATAAAACCACATTCACATTCGGAAACCTCGCGCCAGATTCCGGCATCCCAAATGAAACGTGGACAGTGTTCGACCCACCCAAGGAAGTCACTCACTTTCTGCAAAAAGGCGAAGGCGAGGATATGATCCGCGACCTTGTGTATTACCGCGAATACTTATCAAACATTGATCCGCAGGAAGACATCCAAAAATATAGTTTTCGATTCGGCTATTTCACTCATTTAGTCTGTGACATTTTATGGATGAAGTATCTTGGTTCCACAACAAAAACGGCATTTCACGAACTGATCGAGAAAGATCCATTAAAAGCCTGGGATAAGATCAAAGATGATTGGTACGGACTCGACCAACTTTATAACCGCGCACATCCTGAAAGTCTTTTCTGGCAGGTTATTCACAAAACCCCAAGTCCGCCATCCTATCTGCCCTTTGTCAACGAAAATGCTTTACATCACCAGTACAACCACATCCGCAAGTTTTACGGTGAGCCAGACCCTGTATGGTTTATCGAGCGCCTATACCCTTACCTCAACGAAAGTACGATGTCTCGTATTGTGGAGGATACCGTTCGATCCACTCTTATTGTTTTAGAGAAAATCAAGTACACTGACTTTAGCAGGAAGCAAAGCTCTGCTGAAATACTTCCCCTGGAGTGCATGCTCCCATATCAAATGCCCCTTTAATCTTTAGATGTTAAGCTCTGTTACTACATGAACGAATTTGAGAATTTTTTTAACTTATCCACGGACCCGATGACCATTGCAGACGCCAATGGAAGGATCATTCATGTCAACATGGTTTACGCGGCAGTAACAGGCTGGGCCGTGGAGGAGTTAATAATCCAATCTTTTTGGGATCTGATTCATCCCGACGATCATGAAAAAGTCCGTGCGGCCCTAAAGACCCTCAAGATGGGACATCCTGTTTTTGCGCTGGAATACAGATTTCTCTGCAAAGATGGAACCCATAAAACCTTTTTATCAAACATCAATCGGAATCAAACAAGCGGACATCTGTACACCTTAAGCAGGTTGAAGGATATCCAAATCCTTCCATACATCATGGTGGCCAATGCAGCTCCAGTGGCGATCATTATAGTCAACAAAAATGGCGAGATCGTTCACGCCAACCATCTGGCAGAATCCATGTTTGGATACAATGCGGGTGAGTTACAGAACAGATCCATCGAGGATCTGATCCCAACCCGACTGCGGGATAAACATCAAATACATCGGATGGAATACCATAACAACTCTTACAATCGTCCAATGGGGACCAACTACAATTTAAAAGGATTAAAGAAAAACGGACTGGAATTCAGAGTGGACATCTCGCTGAATCCCCTGTACGAGCAAAACGAATTGTATATTGCCTGTTCCCTGCTTGACATCACTGAAAAAATAAACACCGCCGAACTGACGCTCAACCTTGAAAGGGAAAACCTGCGTCTTTCAAACCTTGCACAGCGCGACCCGCTAACCCAAACCTACAACCGTCGCTTCATGGACGAATTATTCCCAACGATGGCAAATGAGGCTTATCAATTAAAGAAGAACATATCCGCGATCATGCTGGACGTGGATCACTTCAAAAAATTCAACGATACCTACGGTCATCAAGCAGGCGACCAGATCCTAAAGAAACTTGCATATATCGCCCAAAGCCACATTCGAGAAAACGATATTCTTATCCGCTATGGCGGCGAGGAATTCTTTATCATCATGCCAAATTGCGGGCAGCTTCAAGCCAGCGAAGTCGCGGAACGCATTCGCTCCTCTCTGGAAAAAAACGTAATAGGACTGGGACATAGGATCACAGCCAGTTTTGGTATCAGCACCTCTTCCATTACAAGCATTAAACTCCCCGCCAACGAGATCCTGGCGAAGCTCATTGATGAATCAGACAAGGCGCTTTATCACGCCAAAAATAATGGCAGGAATCGCGTACAACATTATTCATCCATATAATGCGCAACTCTTTTCATTTGACTGCGTAAAGTAAGCAGACAAAACGAAAGGAGAAAAAAATGAGCGACTATAAAGCCCTTACCCGAAGCAAATCCAACCGCATGATCGCGGGCGTGTGCGCAGGTCTCGCAGATTATCTCAACATGGACCCCACCGTTGTGCGTCTGTTATTTGTGCTGAGTTTCTTTGCCCTGCATGGCGGACTTGTGATTGCCTACATCATCATGGCAATTGTCACCCCCGAACAATAAACACCATGTCGTTGCGAGGGCGTAAGCCTGAAGCAATCTCCTACTCAATTGGAGATTGCTTCGTCGCTAAAAACAGGAGCGCTCCTCGCAACGACATATTTTTTTTATCGAGCCAGCGCGAGGAAGACATCCTCCAGAGTTGGCTCGCCTCTTTCAATTTTCGCTACACTCAGGCCTTCACTACTTAATAATTTTTGCATCGCCGTCTTCCTGACCTTTGAGCTGATCACGCGTAAATGGTCACCAGCCAACCCGACGCGGTCCACGCCCGCCATGGCGGAGAGAATCTCAACACCGCGTTCCAAAGGGTGTGCGTATACTTCCCAAACATCACCAGTAATAATTGATTTCTTCAAATTTGTTGGCGTATCCATGGCCAGCAATTTACCATCGCGCATCACACCGACTCTTTCGCAGTATTCGGCTTCATCCATGTAATGCGTTGTGACCAGGATCGTCACACCGCTTTCGGCCAATTCATAGATCAAGTCCCAGAAGGCACGGCGGGCAGTTGGGTCCACGCCCGAGGTGGGTTCATCGAGGAATAACAATTTCGGTTCATGGACAAGCGCAATGCCCAGTGAGAGTCTCTGCCGCCAGCCTGTGGACATGTCCCTCGTCAGTGTGGATTCATGCCCTTTGAGACCGACCAATTCAAGGGTATGTCGGATGCGGGCTTTGTCTGTGATCCCATAGACTCCGCCATAGAATGTCAAATTTTCGAGAGTCGTCAGGTCATCATAGATGGCAAATTTTTGCGACATATATCCAACGCGGGCACGGACCTCTTCGCTTTGCCTGAACGCATCGAATCCCAACACGGTCGCCTCGCCTTCGCTTGGTTCGAGTAGACCGAGGAGCATTCTGATGGTGGTTGTTTTTCCAGAACCATTCGGTCCGAGGTAGCCGACCACCTCGCCCGCGTTCACTTCAAAGTTGATATGATCCACCGCAACAAAATCACCGAAGCGGCGTGTGAGATTTTCAACATAGATAACGGGTAATGACATTTTGATCAGGCTCCACTTTCCAACACAGATTTCAATTTGGCGAAGTTGCCATCCATTAACGACTTGAGTTGACCTGTCATGACGCCTTCAGCCAATTTGAAAACACCAGCGGGGTTGCCCTGTACATTGAGGCTGATCTTCGTACCGGTGCCGACTGTTTTTAAAGAGAGGGTCAGGTTCATTTGCATCGGACCTGCTTTCAATTGAAAACCACACTTGCTTTGCGGCTCATAAGTTTGCACTTGTAATTCGCCTTCGAGTCGGCGTCCCAAGGCCTCGCCAACCGTTTTGAATTTAGTGCCCACACCGACTGCACCTGGCGTGATCTGTTGAATGCTGACAACCGCAGAATTCCACTTTGACATATTGTTCGGGTCGGAAACAAATACAAAAACATCCTTCACGGGGCGGTCTATCAAAGTACTGAAATCGAGATTAATCATGGCAATACTCCTTTCAGATATCGAATGAAAATCCTAATCCTCAGATAAAGCAATGAAGACATCTTCCAACGTGGAGGGGATGACACGCAGCTCTGTCAGTTCACCGCCGGCAGATTTGATCTCCTTGGGCAAACGTTTCATGATGATAGCTGATCTGCCTTCACGCACACGCACGTGCAATTTATCACCAAATGCCGCCACATCTTCCACATCTTCATCCTGATGGGCGACATGCCGAAGTATATTAATGGGATTTCCACGCAGCTCGAGCACACGCCCATTTAACCGCGCCCTCAAATTAGATGGGGTATCTTCAACGATGATCTTGCCTTTCTTCATAAACCCAACACGATGACAGCGTGATGCTTCATCCATGTAAGGTGTGCTGATAATTACACTCACTCCATTGGATTCATGATTTTGGATTTGCGATTTTGGATTTGCGATTGCGGGTTGCGAAACGAGTTTAATAACCAACTGCCAAAAATCCTGGCGGGTGACGGGGTCAACGCCTGTGGTGGGTTCATCGAGCAGCAATAAACGCGGACATGTTACAAGCGCAGAAGCCAGTCCAAGTTTTTGCTTCATGCCTCCTGAGAGTTGTCCTGCGCGGCGGTCTTTGAATTTATCGAGCCCTACGAATTCGAGAATTTCCATCGAGCGCGGAAGCCATTCCGTGGAAGAGAGTCCGCGTATTTCGGCGAAGAAGCGGATGTTTTCCAGAACGGTTAGATCTTCGTACATGGAAAATCTCTGCGAAAGATAGCCGATGGTTGAGCGCGCCATTTCGACCTGCTTATGCAAGTCATAGCCGCAGATGGTAATCTCGCCTTGCGAAGGCTTTAACGCGCCGACCAGCAGCCGCATGGTGGTGGTCTTTCCCGCGCCGTCAGAGCCAACGAGTCCGTAGATCTCGCCGGATTTGATGTTTAAATCCACACCATCCACTGCATGTGTCTGACCGAAATATTTATGTAAATTGGTTGCTTGAACCAGAGTATTTGTCATAAAAACCTTTTCGTTGAACGTTAAACGTTTAACGTTTCGTTGGATGAACGATCACAAAGGCCTCGCCCTTTGCCAAACCTTCCAATTGCTCGCGGCTGGGGCGTTTGGGTAATCCATGTGCTTTCTGCAGGATCAAGCCGATCATGAGAGGATGTCTTTCAAGGCGCACTTCCATAAAATCCGCAAACTTTGAAGAGTCGGTGATAACTTCGGCTGTGCCTTGAATACGTTTTGAGCCAACCCGCACTTCAACGTGCGGGTCAGTTTGAATGTTACGCACCCAATCTGCTTTGACTCCGCGTGCCGCACCGAGATAATAATCAGAGCCGATCATTTCATATTGAAGAGGAGTCACCCGCTTCATGCCTGACCTTCGGCCTGTCGTGGTCAAAAGGAGAATGACCCTGCCGATGAGTGGTCCAAAACCGATCGCGTACAGCACGCGATGGATCTTTTGAATATTCTTCATCTTCGACCAATCAAATATTACAGAGGTCATGATATGTTCCTTTCACCAAGTGTGTGGTCTCGATACGGTCTGGAAAAAGCACCCAGCCCTACTCGACCATCAACTGATTACTGATAACTGTTTACTTGAAGACAACATCCGCCGGCATACCGATCTTCAACTTCCCTTCGGGATCTTCAACTTTTAATTTGATGGCATAGAAAGTGGAGCTTCGTCCTTCAACAGTTTGGACATTGCGCGGGGTGAATTCTGCCTGATCGGCAATGTGGACAACCGTGGCAGTGAAGGTAATATCGGGGAAGGAATCCACGCGGACTTCGGCAATTTGACCAAGGCCGATTTGCCCATAAAGATTTTCCGGGACATAAACGGTGATGGTTAAATTCGTAAGGTCAGCCATTGTCAGCGCAACTGCGCCGGGCTGGACAAATTCACCGGGTTCCACATTGCGGGCAAGAATGACTCCATCCATCGGGGCCACAATGACCAGCTTGGCAAGCTGTGTATCCAAAAGGGACAGGCTTGCTTCGGCTTGAGTCACAGCGGATTTGGCCTGCTCCAATGATTTAAGGGCAGAAACTACGGTCGGAGATTCCGCGCCTGTTTGGAAGGAAAGCCAGCTTGCATAGGCTGAGTAATATCTTTGCTGAGCGGCAATGACCTTTCCACGGGCGTATTCAACATCGGTTGCTTCATCTGTTGTAAGTTCATCGTTGTAAGCTGTTTGTGCATCGTCCAGTTCGGTCTGTGCAATCTCGTAATAGTCATTCGCAGCATCGAGTAAACCTTTATTATTTGAGGCATCCTGTGCTTGCGTCTTGACTGCATCTGCGATCAAAAACGCGGCACGCGCATCCGCAAGACGTTTTTCAGCATTGAGATATTTGGAGTTGCGCAGGTCACTGATGACCGTTTGCAAATTTGCTTTGGCTTCATCAAGGGAAGTCTGGGCATTATCCAATTCCGCCTTGGCAGAGTCAGCTTGCTCGGACTGGTCGAAATACCACCCTGGTTGATCGAAATCGCCGGGGGTGTTGAGTTTAAGATCCTTTGCACGCTGGGCATTCTCTGCAGCTATAGCCACTTGCAAAGCTTGATCATATTTAAGTTGAGCGGATGCGAGGGCGGCGTTGGCAGAGTCAACTGAAGCGGCGGCAACTGCTCTTTGGGCACTCAGCAAGCTCGGGTCCATATGAAGAAGCGGGTCATTCATCTTAACGGATTGCGACTCCTGTGCGAGGACACCCATCACCTTGCCGGCCATTTCAGGCGCGACATTCACAATGGTGGCTTCAATGGAGCCGGAGGCGGTCAACTCACTGGCAGTGACAGGGTTAAAGTATCGAAATCCATAATAAGCAAGCGTGCCGATGACAATGACAGCCGCGAGGATGCGAACGGGAAGAGGGGGAAATTTATTATTCATTTTGTATCTCCTTGATAGAGGAAGTTAATCCAAACGTTTTCTAAAGCGGAGCGCAGCGGCTCCCATAATGACAGTTCCAAAAATGGCCAGCGCAATGACTTCACGCTGTATGGCTTCGATGCCGACACCCTTCAATAACAGCGAACGAATGACAACGAGGTAGTAACGTAGCGGAATTGCATAAGATACCCATTGCAAAAATTTGGGCATAGCTTGAAGCGGAAAGAAAAAGCCGGAAAGAAAAATGCTTGGCAGGTTGTACATCATCACGGTCAACATGGCTTCCTGTTGTGTGTTGGCGATGGTGGATGCGAACAGACCAATGCCGAGGCTGGACATGAGGAACAAGCCCGATGTAAAGAAGATCAGCCAGAGACTTCCACGTACAGGCACGCCAAACCAGTAACGCCCGATGATGATGATCTCGAATGTTTCCACAAAGGCAAGGATGACATAGGGCAGTAATTTTCCGAGGACCAATTCCCAGGAGCGGATGGGCGTGACAATAAGTTGTTCTATCGTACCGCGTTCACGTTCGCGGACAATGGCTGTGGCGGTGAGGATGGTGGTGATGAAGGAAAGGATCATGCCGATCACACCGGGGATCATGAAGTAGGCAGAGTTTAGATCGGGGTTGTACCAAACCTGTGTGCGGACCTCTACCGGCGCAGACGGCGCGGAGCGTCCGCTGAGAGCAGCTTGTTCGGTAAGTATTTTCGTAGCAAAAGATTGACCCACCAACCGCGCAGTAGACAAGGCGGTCGCGCCGATGGTGGCATCTGAGCCATCCAATACCATTAAGACCTTGGCGTTGCCTTCCGCCAAACGAAGATCGTAATCCGCGGGGATGACCAGCGCAACACGCACATCACCAGACTCGATCAATTTTTGATATTCATCTGTCGAGCCGACGAAGTAATCAATGGTGAAGTAATCGGCGGCGCGGAAGGCATCCAGCAATTGGCGCGACTGCGGCGATTTACTCTGGTCCCACACTGCCAGTGGGATGTTCCGCACATCGGATGTGGCGGCATACCCCAGCAGGAACAACTGCACAATGGGAATGACCACAGCAATGGCCAGCGTGCGCGGGTCGCGAAAGAGTTGGATAAACTCTTTGCGAATGATGGAGAAAATACGGGAATTGAACATAATTTTTCCTTAGCTCTCTGGTTTTAGTATGCCGTGCAGAAAAATATCCACATAGCTATCCATTGAATTTTTCGGTAATAGCTTGCTGATGACAGAATTCGAGATCACCATTTCGGTAATGTAAAAAGAAATGATCATGCCAAAGAAGGAACGCAGGAGGACAGCAGGATTGGTCACACGCAGGCCCTGCCTTGATTTGACAAGTTTCTCAAAAACCGGCAAAACCTTCGGTGCGATCTCTTTCAACATCATGGCGCCATGTTTGCCATCGAACTCCACGATCTCGATGAACATCAACTTGATGAAGATGGGTTCCGAGCCAAGCTCATTCATGGCGACCATGGTGGCATTTCGCAGAAAATCTTCAGCAGTCTCCCCTTCTGCCTGGAGGATCATTGGCAATATCTTTCGGTATGGATGCTTGTCAATGATGATGGCTTCGAATATTTCTTCCTTGCTTGAAAAATGATTATAGATGCCGCCCAAAGCCAGCCCGGCATGTTCCGCAATTTGCCGCATGGATGTGGCATGATAGCCATGCTCCATGAACAACTCCACAGCCGAGTCCTCGATTTGCATGCGGGTGCGTTCACCCTTCGTTTGTGTTTCCTCTGCCATATTGCTCCAAATCAAAAATGAACGAACGTTCGTTTTTATTTTACACAAAAGCAAAATTCTGTCAATGAAAAAATACCGCGTCTTCATCAGGTACAATCATTTCATGCTCCCCATCACAACCCTCGAAAAAGAAATTCGAAAACACCTGAAACATAACGTCACCGCCAATCTGTTGGACGGAGGCTTCTTCGGCATGGCGCTTGGCTTCGCCTCTTTCAGCACGGTCCTGCCGCTCTTTGTCGCATCCATGACGCACTCGGCATTGATCATCGGGCTTGTGCCTGCCATTCATTCCGTCGGCTGGCAATTGCCGCAGCTCTTCACCGCCAGCCATGTTTCGCGTTTGCGAAAATATAAACGCACGGTCTTGATGACCACCATCCACGAACGCCTCCCCTTTATAGGTTTTGGCATCGTGGCATTACTGCTTCCAGCCATCAGCTTGCAGGCAGGACTCATCATCACATTGATCCTCTTAACCTGGCAGGGACTCGGCGGCGGCTTCACCGCTAATTCATGGACAAGCATGATCTCAAAGATCATTCCGCAAGAAACACGAGGGACTTTTTTTGGATTCCAAGCCGCGATAGCGAATCTGTTCATTAGTGGATCAGCGGTTGCGGCTGGTTATATTCTCGACTATTTCGATTCACCCTTCGACTTTGCGGTCTGCTTCTTCGCTGCAAGCATTTTCTTCGCCATATCATGGTTCGCTCTCGGGCAGACGCGCGAACCGGAAGATACTGAAAAAGTCATTCCCGAGATCCAGACCCATTTCTGGGATGACTCTAAAAAAATATTAAGCCGTGATACAAACTTTAACTGGTTTCTCAGCGCGCGCTTTCTTTCTCAATTCGCCACCATGGGATTTTCGTTCTACATCATTTACGCCCTGCGCCGCTTCCACATGGATGCGGTCACTGCCGGCTTTCTCACCGCCACACTCACCGTCGCACAGATGGTGGCCAATGCGGGCATGGGCTGGCTTGGCGATAGATGGGGACATCGTTCCATGCTCATCATTGGAGCGATTGCTGCATTGCTAAGTTCAATCATGGCATGGTTTGCCACATCCATCTTATGGTTCTATCCGATCTTCCTGCTGGCCGGTATCGCCAACGTCTCCATTTGGACCATTGGCATGGCCATGACCGTGGACTTTGGAAATGAAAGCGAACGTCCGCTGTATATTGGTTTGTCGCAGACTCTGACAGCGCCCGCCACCATCATCGCTCCCCTGCTCGGTGGATTTATCGTGGATGCCGTTGGCTTCATCCCAACGTTTTCGATCTCAATCATATTGGCTATTATTACCATGCTGATCTTGATCTTCATGGTAAAAGACCCGCGCACAAATATTGCTCATTAAACAGAATCAACTTCCAGTATAGAGAGAAGCGGTTCTTCATCAAATAGGTATGCTTTACGTCACTGGCATCCATTAATCTGTATGTTATACTTCTGATTGTGAAATATTTCACCTAAAGGAATTACTATGACAAACGAAGATCCCAGAATACTTGAATTAAGAAGAGTCCGCGCGAAGGCACTTGAAGGCGGCGGCGAAGAACGAATCAAAAAACAAAAAGCAAAAGGCAAGTTGACGGCACGGGAGAGAGTTGAGTTGTTGCTCGACACCGGCACGTTCAATGAGATCGAGCCGTTCATTACACACCAGGGCGATGAGATGAATTTGCTCACCGAAAGATTTTATGGCGACGGTGTCATCACAGGCTACGGTCAGATCA
This sequence comes from Chloroflexota bacterium, assembly GCA_016219545.1. Taxonomy (GTDB): domain Bacteria; phylum Chloroflexota; class Anaerolineae; order Anaerolineales; family Villigracilaceae; genus Villigracilis. Next base: position 22,209 of record JACRMH010000046.1, read on the forward strand.
ACGGGCGGACAGTTTATTTATACTCACAGGATTTCACGCCTTACGGCGGCACACTCAGCGAAATGCAATCGCATAAGATTTGCCGCGTCATGGATTTGGCGGTTCGCAACGGCGTGCCGTTCATCTCGCTGATCGACTCAGGCGGTGCGCGCATTCAAGAAGGCGTGCGTTCCATGGGCGGATATGCTGAGATATTCAGACGCAACGCGCAATACTCTGGCGTTGTGCCGCAAGTGAGCGTAATGCTTGGACCCTGTGCGGGCGGAGCGGCCTACTCCCCTGCTCTTACCGATCTCGTCATCATGGTGGACAAACAATCCTTCATGTTCTTAACCGGACCGGATGTGATCAAAGCTGTCACGGGTGAAGTGATTGATGCTGAATCATTGGGCGGCGCGGATGTGCATAATTCTGTCAGCGGCGTAGCTCATTTGAGTGTTGCGAGCGAAAAAGACGCGCTGGACATGGCAAGGCATTTTCTTTCCTACCTGCCATCAAACAATGTTGAAAATCCACCTTTTATACAATCCGAAGACGATCTTGCCCGCATGGATGAGATGCTCAACAGTGTGATCCCGCTCGACCCAAGCGAACCGTATGTGATGCATCAGGTCATTGAGAAGATCATTGACAAGGATACTTTCCTCGAAATCCAACCGAGTTGGGCGCGCAATGCAATCGTTGGCCTCGCACGTATTGGCGGACATAGCGTGGGCATCGTCGGTCAGGAGCCATCCATTATGGCCGGCGTGATTGACATTGATGCCAGCGACAAGATGACGCGCTTCGTGCGCATGTGCGATTGCTTCAATATTCCGCTTGTCACTTTTGTGGATTCGCCCGGCTTCCTGCCAGGCATCGCGCAGGAACATGGCGGCATCATTCGTCACGGCGCGAAATTGTTATATGCATATTCCGAAGCGACGGTTCCAAAAATTTGTATCATCACGCGCAAGGCTTATGGCGGCGCGTATGTGGTCATGTCCAGCAAGTATCTCGGCACGGATGTGACTTATGCGTGGCCATCGGCAGAGATCGCCGTGCTTGGCGCGGAAGGTGCGGCAAATATTTTGTTCAAGAAACAAATCGAATCTGCGGATGACCCAAACGCGGAATGTAAAAAACTTGCAAACGAATACCGCGAGAAATTCAACAATCCCTATTACGCCGCATCCACCGGTTACGTGGATGACATCATCGAGCCGCGCGAATCAAGGCCGAAGATCATCGCGTCACTGTCTGCGCTCCGCGATAAGTATGCGCCTGCGCCACCAAGAAAGCATGGGAATATCCCTGTCTAACGTTGAACGTTAAACGTTTAACGTTAAGAGAAAAATTATGACTGACTTAATCCTCTCCCTACAAATCACCGCCCTTGGTATGGGGCTTGTCTTCGGCGCGATCCTGTTATTGTGGCTGATGATGGTCCTGCTGACTCTGTTTACTGCGGAAAAAGAATCCGCATCCTTGCCGAAGCCCGAACCTGCTCCTGTTTCTGAAAAAGGATTCAAAGCCCAAGCCGCCGCGCTTGCCGTGGCGGTTGCGCTTGCCGAGCAGGAGCTATCCACCGCACGCCCGTTGACGCAACCTCCCACGACCATTGTCTCTGCTTGGCAGTTGGGAATGCGGACGAGTCAAATGTCTGAAAAAGGAAATTTCAGAAAACGTTAGGTCTTGCTTCAAACCTGACAGGTTTCACAAACCTGTCAGGTTTTCGGAGATTATTATGAAATACAAAATCACAGTGAACAACCAAACATACGAAGTTGAAATTGAGAACATTAACTCCAGACCGGTCATCGCCGTTGTGGATGGTGACCGGTTTGAGGTGATGCCTGAGAACGCTGAGCATCTCGAAACAAGAAAAGAAGCGGGCAGTACAAGGGAGGCAAAACCTTTTGACCCGCACCCTGCTCCAGCCGCCGCATCCTCTCCCAATCCTGCATTAAGCGGCAATACCCAAACCGCGCCCCTGCCCGGGACTGTCATCGAAGTGTTTGTGAAGGCGGGCGAAAAAGTGGAGGCGGGACAAGTGGTGGTGATCATCGAAGCCATGAAGATGAAGAATAGCATCCGCTCGGTGTACAGCGGGGTTGTGAGCAATGTGTTCGTGAGCGTTGGGCAAAGCGTGGCGCATAAACAACCATTGATCAAATTCGCGGAGATGGGCGAGGCATCGTGGATGTGAGTCGGGTTGAAAGTTGCAGGTTGAAGGTTGAAGGACTCTTATGGATTTGACTTCTTTATTACCTGAGTTATTAAAAGGTTTTACGCATTTCACGCTTGGCAACGCCGTGATGATCCTTGCCGCGTTGATATTGATCTATCTGGCCGTTTTCAAAGAGATCGAACCTGTTTTGTTACTGCCGATTGGCTTTGGATGTTTGCTGGCGAATATTCCATTGGCAGGCATGACTGCGGCCGAAGGCATGATGGGCGTTTTATACAATGCAGGAATTAAAACTGAATTGTTCCCATTGTTGATCTTTATCGGCGTGGGAGCAATGATAGATTTTTCGCCTTTGCTGGCACAGCCGCGCATGGTCTTGCTCGGCGCGGCGGGACAATTCGGGATCTTCGGCACACTCATGCTTGCGATCCTTTTGGGCTTCCCACTGAATCAAGCCGCGTCCATTGGCGTGATCGGCGCCATTGACGGGCCAACCTCCATTTTCGTTGCGACTAAACTAGCGCCTGAGTTGCTTGCGCCTATTGCAGTAGCTGCCTATTCATATATGAGTCTGATTCCGATCATCCAACCGCCGCTGATGAGATTGCTCACCACGAAAAAAGAACGGCTGATCAAAATGGAATATACGCCGAAACCCATTTCAAAAAAGACTCTGATCCTTTTCCCTGTTGTGTTAACCTTGGTGGTCAGCTTGCTCGTGCCTGAAGCGACTCCATTAATATCCATGCTCATGCTGGGAAATCTACTTAAAGTTTCTGGCGTAGTGGACAGATTAAGTAAGGCGGCAGAGAACGAGATCATCAACATCGCTACATTATTTTTAGGGCTGGCCATCGGCTCAACCATGAGCGCGGTTTCGTTTCTCAATTTGGATACCGGCAAGATCATGGTGTTGGGATTGTTCGCCTTTGTGCTGGATACGGTCGCAGGATTGTTATTCGGCAAATTGATGTGCTTCATCTCAGGCGGCAAGATCAATCCGCTGATCGGCGCAGCGGGCATCTCAGCTTTCCCAATGGCGGGACGTATTGCCGCAAAATTGGCAAATGACGAAGACCCAAATAATTTCATTCTGATGCACGCGATGGGAGCGAATACGGCCGGTCAACTGGGGAGCGTGATCGCGGGCGGAATTTTGCTTTCGGTCGTGAGTAAGATGTTGGGGATTGGGTAATAACATGGCGGCGGTTTCCTGACCGCCGCCAAACAAGTTCTCAATATTTTTCCAATCCTGGACAACATGCTATTTCCAATAACAGGAAATTAACAATGAAAACATATAGAACGAATTTGGTTCTATTAACTATCAGTATAACTTTACTGACTATACTGTTATTTTCATGTTCTAGTACACAGGATGCTATCCGACCATCCGTTTTACCACCTACTGGATTTAGCGAAACTGATCTGATTGGAAAATGGCAGGAAGATGGAATAGCTGATAGTAGCGAAACAATAACATTATCCGCTGATCATAAATTCCTTCAAACATTTGATTTCCTGGAGACAAATTATCATGTCGAACTAGAAGGTTCTTGGAAATTAAAGAAAAGCAAAAACGGCTGTACTTACATATATTTGTATGGGATGAAATATTTTTATCAAGATCAAGAGTTAGTTGATAATGGAAATCGTTGGGCATCGGGAATAAGGAAAGGAGATGCAGAGAAATATTGGGATGAGTGTAGTGAAAGTGTTATTGAAATGCCCGATATGGTTGTGTTATTTGTAAGTCAACACCCAAGCTATCCGAAGAATATAATACTTAGGCATTTGGCTATTCAACGTGATGTGATAGATATTATTTTTTCTTTATCAAATATTACTGAATAGAATTATATAAGGATCGCAGACAACAATAAACTGAATCCAGTTTCATAAAAATATTCCGTTTACGCCGATGTACGCTATAATCCAAGTTGTCTGACAACTATTCATCAGGAGAATCCCATGACCACCATTGACCTGACCATTCACAAAGACCGCCGCGCCCGCGCCATTCAGCGCGCGAAAGAGCGCAACATCATCATCCCCACCTATGCTCAAATGAAAGACCCTTCCAAAATTCCTGCGAAAGTTAAGGAGGAATTGAAGAGTATCGGACTCTGGGACATTCACCCGCGGAATCTGTTCCGCATCAACTGGCACAACCAACCCACCGCATCAGGCGGGACCTTTGGCGGAGTCAACTACCTTGAGCTTCCGTCTTCGCTGACAGGAGTCAAGGCGCGCATCATTGTCGTTGTTGGCAAATGGTTCCCGACAGGCGCGCATAAAGTCGGGGCGGCGTTTAGCTGCCTCGTACCGAGACTGGTCACAGGTCAGTTTGACCCGACGACTCAAAAGGCAGTCTGGCCGTCCACTGGAAATTATTGTCGCGGCGGCGCATATGACTCCGCTTTGCTCGGATGCGAGTCCATTGCCATTTTGCCCGAAGGCATGTCGAAGGAAAGATTCGAATGGCTCGAAAAAGTGGCAGGCGAAACGATCAAGACCCCTGGCTCTGAATCCAACGTCAAAGAAATTTTTGACAAATGCTGGGAGTTGAAAAAATCCGGTCAAGACCTGATGATCTTTAATCAATTTGAAGAATTTGGAAATTATCTCTGGCACTACGAAGTGACAGGTCACGCGATGGAAGAAGCGCTCAAGAAAGTGATGGGACCCAATGACCGCTTCCGCGGCATGGCATCCGCAACGGGTTCGGCCGGGACAATTGCCAGCGGCGACTATCTCAAGCAGGTTTTTCCATACAGCAAGATCATCGCGAGTGAAGCTTTGCAATGCCCGACCCTTTTGGAAAACGGCTTCGGCTCGCATCGCATCGAAGGCATCGGCGACAAGCACGTGCCATGGGTTCATAACACCAAGAACACAGACTTCGTCACCGCCATTGACGACAATGCCGTGGTCAACATTGCACGCTTGTTCAACGAAGAGAACGGACGCGCATATCTCGCAGAAAAAGGCATCCCCGAATCTCTAATATCTAATCTCGATCTTTTAGGCTTCTCTGGCATCTCGAACGTTTTGTCCTGCATCAAAGTCGCCAAGTACTATGAAATGGATGAGAACGATGTGATGATCACCATGCTGACCGACTCGATGGAACTCTACCGCTCACGCCTGCATGAAATGCATCAGGAATTCGGCGAATACAGCGAGAACAACGCCGCCGCCGATTTCGCCCGCTACCTGCACGGACAGTCCACGGATAACATGCTTGAATTAACTTATCCCGAACGCCGCCGAGTGCATAACCTGAAATACTACACTTGGGTCGAGCAGCAGGGACGCACGTACCAGGAAATTCAGGATCAATGGTACGCGCCAAATTACTGGACGGATGTCCAAAAGCAGGCCGATGAGATCGATGAATTGATTGTAGAGTTCAATAAGGAAGTTGGGATTTCATAAACAGCAAAGTGACAGTCACCTTTTAGGTGACTGTCACTTTTTTTCTTGGTATTTGAATTGCTTAAGTGCTAGAATTCGACAACTTGAATGGATAAGGAGAAACAACATGGCTCTAATTCAATTCACCCGCAACTACCAGGACTTAAGCACAGATACCGGCTTTCAGTTTGAATTTTCCTGCGACAAGTGCGGCAATGGTTATCAAACCGAATTCCAATCCTCCACGCTTGGCACGGTGACCAATGCGCTCGATGCGGCCAGCAATCTTTTCGGGGGCGTATTTGGTAATGCGGCGAGCGCGGCACGCAATGTTAAATCGGCGGCGTGGGAGAAGGCGCATGACAATGCGTTTGTAACCGCAGTCGAGGAAGCCAAACCTCACTTCCACAAATGCAAACGCTGTGGTCATTGGGTGGACGATGATTGCTGGAACAACGAACGGACTCTCTGCAAGGATTGCGCTCCCGACCTTCAAGAGGAAATGTCTTCCATTCAAGTGCAGGCAGCCATCAATGATGCCCGCGAAAAAGCTGAGAGCGTGGATTATGTCTCAGCCGATAAATTCAAGCAGACCATCGTTACCGCCTGTCCGCATTGCGGAGCGAAAGTGGGCAGCGGGAAGTTCTGTCCCGAGTGTGGCAAACCTTTGGCAACAGAGAAACATTGCACAAACTGTGGGGCAAAAGTAAAAGCGGACGCAAAATTCTGCCCGGATTGTGGAACGAAACAATAGAAAAGTTCAGGGCAGGATTTTTATAAAAAATTTGACGCGGGTTTCAGACCCGCGTCAAATTTTTTAACCGAGACTTTTACATCCATTCACTACTGCCTGATAGATCGCCCGTAACAGCGATGTTTCATCCCAGGTATCCTGCCCCAATTCCCAGATCATGATTCCGCCAAAATCATTTTCGCTCACAAAACAAGTTTTATATTTAATCGTGGTGATGCCGTTGAAAAAGATATCGTCTACCTGCTCCAGATCAGGAGAGGGATGATACTGAGCCACAAGTTCTTGATAGCTGTAAGCAGTAAAAGGTGAAGTAATCTTTCTTCCATAAAAAGGCACACCGAGGAACAACTTTTATTTAGGAACTCCATAGATGGTAAAGGTATTCAAGTCTTCAATTGATCTATAGTATGGGGAATGCAAATTTCCACGATCATACGACATAACGTGAACGCGGTCCGCTACTGAAAATTGGGAAAGGTCCATGCTTGAAGCATTATCTGCGCTAAGAGCGACGCTCACAAGCAAATTATGTTCTGCAAAAGCTGCTTTGACTTCGGTTAGAAGTGCAATATAGCTTTTGAATTCGGTATTGTTTTCAGGGAACTCCCAATCGAAATCCACACCATTAAGCTGATGCTCAACAGCGTAATCCAACAGGTTTTGGATAAAGGTCTTACGCGATCTTTGATTTGCGGTCATGGATGCAAATCCATCCGAACGCTCCCAACCTCCAATTGAAAGATGAACGCGGGTTCCATATTTTTCTTTCATGGATCGCAAACCCTGCCAGGTTGCAATGCTCAGGCGCGATGTGTCCAATGTCCCATCGGCAAGAGGTTCCGCGGAGAAGTAGATAATGTCCGTCAGGCATTTACCCCATTCTGGATTCAACTCGCGGTATTCGGGCAGATATCCAATGACAACAAATTCATCTACAAGCGAATGGGCGCACCATACTTCGGAGACTGCGGTGGCAGGGATCGGCGTAGGCGAAGGAGTCATTGTCAGCGTTGGGGATGCCGTCGAAACAGGAGCAGGCGCGGGCGGAGTCTGAGTCGGCGCGCTTCCTCCACATGAAGCCAGCAAAATTAACATCAAAATAATAGGGATGATTTTCATCTCAGCATTATAATAAAGTTGTGCTTAAATCCACTGACTTAATTCTGGTCTGCCTGATCCCCACTCCGCGCGACATGGAAATTGCGCGGATGCTGGGGTGGTACCGCATTCCGCTTCGCACCGCGCCGAAAGTTGTGGCTGTGGACTATCTGGCTTTTTACCAGCCTTCGGCGTTTGCCGAGCGCGGCGGACAGATCGAGTTCATCGCCAGAGTCCAAGGCCACGAGTTGACCACGCGCGCAGAGTTGCTGCGTGACGAGGCGGACCATGCGCGCGCGAAGGAAGAGTATTACAAGATACAAATTGGCGGGCTGGAAAAATTGTCCAAGCCAATTACAACCGATAAATGGAAACGACTGACATTTTTATATTCAACCGGTGAATATTTGTTGAACGCAAAAACATTGAATGATCTGGTCGTCAACGGCAATGAACGTGAGGTGTTATGGCGTTCTCTGCGTGAACGCGCCGAGAATGAGCAGCTTTATAAAGTGGATCTGCCCGAGGCTGATATTCCGCCTGAAGTCCTGATGGCTTTGCTGGGGATCAAGGATTTCCAGGGCGAATACGACTCTACCGGGAATAAGTGAGGATTCATGACAGTTCGCCATATCCGGCTTGATTCCACTTCTCATCAGTGATAAACTGTTACAAATGCCTGCAGATGTTCTTGTAGTCACCCCTTCGTCCAATTTTGGAGATATGCTCCGTCGTGCACTGGAAGAGACGGGGATTTATCGCGCCCATATCGTTACAAATAAGTCGTCAGCCGTGGTCCGCTCCGATGAAATTGGCGTCCCGCTGGCATTGATCGATCTTGCCCTTGGCGAGGATATGGTAAATGAAACCGGGCGTGCCTTACGCACGATTCGCCCCAGCATTAATCTCGTCCTCCTATGTGACGCCAATGCGACGGTTCCACTTTTCGAAGATTTGCGTCCCTGGATCCTTGTCCACAAACCTTTTAGGATAGCAGACTTTATGGATGCCATCAGCAAACCCCAACCCGCTTCAACCAGTATAGACACCAGTATAGACACAGCCACACCCTGGCTCAATGATGTTACCAAAGCCGCGCAACACTTAACGCGGATCACATTGGAATCATCCGCTCAGGCTGCGTTGATCACACGCAAGAATGATCTCTGGGCTTATGCCGGCGGACTTTCGCAAGGGGCGGCCAAGGAAGTGGCACAAACCGTCTCCCGCAACTGGGATGGACAAAAGGGATCGGACCTCCTGCGCTTTATTCGGTTGGAAAGCACAAAGGCCGAGCACATGTTGTACGCCACCCGCCTCACAACTGACACTGTGCTTGCGCTTGTTTTCGAATCAGAAACTCCCTTTAGCACCATCCGCGGACAGGCCACCCAGCTTATCAATGAGTTTGGCGCTGAACGCCCTGTCCCGCAAAAACAAGCCAAGACTGCTGCAAAACAAATTATCGAAACTACTGCCGATTTGGAAAATGACAAGTCGGATTCAATTGACATTGCCCCCATTTCTCAGATCCTCACCAATATCCCTTCTCCCAACCCGGAACCTGCACCCGCCCGTGCGCAAGAAGTATTTGACCCGAATCAAACTCAGGTTTCGTCAACATTTTCAGATGCATCCGTTTTTAGCCGCGAACAGTCACCCGCCATCCACTTGGGTAAACTGGTGGTGAACGAACAGGCTAAAGGTCCCGTTCAACCCGTTCAATCCCAACCCGCTTTCGATGGGATCAATGTAACCGCCCCATCACGCTCACAGCAAAGGCCGGAAACACCAGTGTCAAGACCCGCTGGCAGCGAAGCAGATGTAACACGTGAGAGCCCAACCACCGAGGCCGCCCGCAAACTTGTTATCGAGCCGGCATCGGCAGGGATGTATCATCTTACTTATGCTTGTTTGCTGGTACCGCGTTTTTCGGCGCATTACATTACCGGTGACTTGGCAGACCGTCTCAGTGAATGGCTGCCGAATATCTGCATCGCCTTCGGATGGCGCTTGGAATATCTGGCAGTACGCCCCGAATATTTGCAGTGGGTTGTGAATGTTCCGCCGAACACATCACCCGGTTATCTCATGCGTATTATGCGTCAGCAAACCTCGGATAAGATTTTTAGCGAAATCCTCCGCTTAAAGAAAGAAAATCCATCCGGTGATTTTTGGGCGCCCGGTTACCTCATTATGGGCGGCACACAACCCCACCCGGCGCAATTGGTACGGGACTACATCCGCCAGACGCGGCAACGGCAGGGACAGGAACTTCAAGCCACGCAACAGCGGGTGCATAACTAAAACAGAAAAAGCGCAGAGTATAATCACCTCTGCGCTTTATTTTTATCTTGTTTCCAATCCTATCTACCACCCAATAAACTATGCCACCTACACTTTACCTAATTGACGGACATGCTTTAGCTTATCGTATGTACTTTGCCCTAACCGCAGGCGGGAGCAGTCAGCGCTGGCAGAATTCCAAAGGCGAACCCACTGCGGGGATCTACGGTTTCGCGCGCGAGCTCTTTCGCGTTTTGGAACAGGAAAAACCGGAATATCTCGCCGTGGCTTTTGACGTAGGCAAGACCTTCCGCGATGCTATTTTCCCCGAATACAAAGGCACACGCGAAAAAATGCCCGATGACCTGCGTCCGCAGATCGAGCGCATCCGTCAAATGGTGGATGCTTTCAATATCCCGCGCCTTGAAATGGAAGGCTACGAAGCGGACGATGTACTCGGCTCTGTTGCAAAGATCGCCGCAGGGCAGGGTCTCGGCGTGAAGATCATCACTGGTGACAGGGACCTCTTACAGTTGGTCAATGAACGCACAGTCGTCTACCTCGCGGGCGATGACCAGACCTACATCACGGATGCCGATGTCATCAAGAAGTTGGGCGTCCGCGCCGACCAGGTGGTGGATTACAAAGCCATCGTCGGCGATACATCGGATAATATTCCCGGCGTAAAAGGCGTGGGCGAAAAGACTGCCATTGCATTGCTCGAAAAATTTGGTACGCTGGATGGCGTTTATAAAAATTTGGATCAAGTGGAAACCCGCTGGAAAGGCAAGCTCGAATCAAGCAAAGTATCAGCTTACATGAGCTATGACCTTGCGCTGATCCGCACGGACTTGAAAATAAAATTTGACCTGGAACATGCCAAAGTCACGCCATTTGACGCGACCGCTCTCGAAGAATTCTTCAAAGAGATGGAATTCAAAACGCTGTTGAGTAAAGTCTCAGCAATTAGCGGCGGTTCCTCATCTGCGCCGACAACTGCTCCCGCTTCAACAGGCACAGCGGTCAAACCGGTAAAAACCAAAAGCGGACAATTCTCCATGTTCGTGAATGAACCTCAAGTTGTTGTAGCGCCAAACCCATCGAACATCGAAGTCATCATTGTAGATTCAGAAGACAAGCTGAACGACCTTAAGAAGCAGCTTGCCAAAGCAAAAGTCATCTCATTCGATACAGAGACAACATCCACTGAAGAAATGCAAGCTGAGATCGTGGGTATCTCATTGGCAATTAAACCGGGTCAGGGATTCTACATTCCACTGGGTCACACATCGGGAAATAACCTGCCCATAGAAAAAGTAATCGCCGCACTGACCCCATCCATGACGGATGCAAAGATCGGCAAGGTTGCGCATAACGCAAAATATGATTACATCATCCTCGCACGTTATGGGCTTGTCGTTGCGCCGTTGACCTTTGACACGATGCTGGCCGAATTCATCGTTGACCCATCCTCACGCAACCTTGGATTGAAGAATCTCGCGCTTGCGCGTCTCGGCGAAGAGATGACTCACATTGAAGAGTTGATCGGCAAGGGCAAGAATCAACTCAGCATGGCGGATATTGCGGTGGAGTCTGTGGCACCCTATGCCGCCGCGGATGCAGAGAACACGCTACGGCTTATGCCAATTCTGCAAAAAGAACTTGAAAAAGTGAATGGCACAAAACTGCTCGCGGAAATTGACATGCCGCTCACGCCTGTACTTGCAGAAATGGAAATGACAGGCGCACTAATAGATACAAAATTCTTTAGCGCACTATCAGTTGAACTTGCAAAACGCCTGGCAGAGATCGAAAAAGAAATCTATAAACTGGCGGGGAAGACCTTCAACATCAACTCGCCGCAACAACTATCAGATGTGCTGTTCAATCACCTAAAACTTGAGCCACCAGATAAAGGCAAGAAGACTGCAACAGGTTTTTACTCCACATCTGCGGATGTATTGGAAGCGCTGAGTGACAAGCACCCCATCTTGAAATGGATCCTTGAAAACCGCGAACTCTCCAAGCTCAAATCAACTTATGTGGATGCCCTGCCCGCCGCAGTGGATTCAAATACAGGCCGAGTGCATACCTCTTATAGCCAGATCGGCGCGGTGACGGGTCGGCTTTCTTCGAACAACCCGAACTTGCAAAACATTCCCATCCGCACTGAAGAAGGACGCCGCGTGCGAAATGGGTTTATTGCTGATAAAGGCAATCTCCTGCTTTCAGTAGATTACTCGCAAATCGAATTACGCATTGTGGCGCACATGGCACAGGACGAGTCCATGCTCAAGGCTTTCCGCGCAGGCGAGGATATCCACGCAACAACCGCGGCCGCCATCTATGACATTGAATTGGATAAAGTGACCAAGGAGATGCGCCGTCACGCCAAAGCCATCAACTTCGGACTCATCTATGGCATGTCTGCGTTCGGGCTTGCCCGCTCCACAGAGTTGACCTTGTCCGAGGCGGACGCTTTTGTCAAAGCTTATTTTGATAAATTCCCCGGTGTGAAAAAATATTTGGATGGCATCCGCAGACAGGCGGCCGAGATCGGTTATGTGGAAACATTGCTTGGGCGTAAGAGGTATTTCCCGGCCTTGCAGGGCAAGATCAACATGCAATTGAAGAACCGCGAGGAACGCGAAGCCATCAACGCGCCCATTCAAGGCACTGCCGCGGACGTAATGAAAATCGCCATGCTGAAAATTCCATCCGCGATCAAGGCGGCGGGATTGAAAGCTAAAATGCTTTTACAGGTGCATGATGAACTCGTGCTGGAATGTCCAAAAAATGAATTGGAAAAGACAGCGCGCCTCGTGCAAGAGACGATGTCAAGTGCCTACCCGATGAGCATTCCCCTCGAAACAGAAGCAAGAGCGGGCGTGAGTTGGGGCGAGATGAAAGTACTAAAGTCATAAGGCGCTTTCTTCTTTCATCTTTCATACACGGTTATAATTGCGGCAATTAAGTCAATCATCGAAAGCGGATCAACCAACATGCCCGGACGAGAAGAAATCTTCCAAAAAGCAATGAACGACGGCCACTCTGCCGCATGGGATCAGGAATGGGACAAAGCCTGCGCCGCATATCGCCGCGCCCTGGAAGAATTTCCAGATCATCCAAAAGCGCTCAACAGTCTTGGGCTTGCGCTCTACCAACTTGGCAGTATTGAAGAAGCTCTTCAAACCTACACCACGGTTGCCAAACATTCACCTGATGACCCCGTGCCGTTGGAAAAAATCGCTCAACTCTCCGAGCGGCTTGGTGAACTAAAACCTGCTGTTGATGCATCCATGCATGCAGGCGACCTCTTTTTCAAGCAGCGCGATGTTGACAAAGCGCTGGAGAATTGGGTGCGCGTTACCAATTTGAATCCCGAACATCCGATTGCACATTCGCGCCTGGCCCAGGTCCATGAAAAACTCGGGCACACGCAACAAGCGGTCATGGAGTATCTCGCCATTGCCAGCATCGTCCAGCGCACAGGCAGCGCTGAAAAAGCAAAAGAGATGGTGGATAAGGCCCTGTCCATTTTGCCGAACAGCCCCGAAGTAAAACAAGCGCAGACTTTGCTCCGCACCGGACAACTTCTTCCCAAACCGATGCGTGGCAAGGGCGGGACTGGACCGATCCGCATGGCGCAGGTCAAGCAATTACAACAACCTGCATCAACTCAAGCCGCATCAGGGCTGGACCCGATAGCTGAAGCGCGCCAAAAAGCATTGACTCAACTGGCAGAGCTTCTCTTCGAATACTCTGACGAAAATCCTGCCACCCAGGAGCGGCGCGGACTGGCTTCCATAATGAAAGGCACGGGCGCGCTCTCCATGCAGCAAGCCGAGCAGACCAAAGTTGTCCTGCATCTTAGCCTGGCAATTGACGCGCAAAGCAAAGGCAATGAAACCCTGGCAGCTGAAGAATTGGAAGGCGCGCTGGATGCAGGCTTTAAACATCCATGTATATATTTCACGATTGGGCTTCTGCGCTTTAAAGGCGAACGCAATGAAAGCGCACAGCGCTTTTTACAAAACGCAGTCAAGCATAACGATTATGCGTTAGGCACGCGGCTTCTGCTTGGACAGTTATATGCAAAGAAATCACATTACACTGAGTCGGCTCGGGAATATCTCGAAGCATTGAAACTCGCTGATTCGTTAACAGTACCAGACGAAAAGGCGGATGAGATCCGTCAACAGTACGAACCCCTGATCGAATCCTATAAAAATCAAAAGGATGAGACCGTCCTGCGTAAAGTATGTGACAACGTCAAAAGCCTGCTGATGCGGCCCGATTGGCGCGAACAACTCCAGAAGGCACGCGACCAGATGCCCAAGCAGGATGGCGATATGCTGGCCACGCTGGCCGACGTGATCTTGCAGGCGCAATCCAGTTCAGTGATCGAGTCGATGAACCGCATCAATCAATTGGCGCGCATGGGGGCCTTACGCTCTGCCATGGATGAGGCCTATGGCGCCATTCAACAAGCGCCCACCTATCTTCCACTTCACACATTGATGGGTGACCTGCTCGTACAGGAAGGACGCAACCCTGAGGCTATCGCTAAATATAGCGTAGTGGCTCATTCCTATGGCGCACGCGGTGAAATGCTGCAATCTACAAAGCTTTTACGCCGTGTCATTCAACTCTCCCCGATTGACACAAGTGCGCGCAACCGTCTCATTGACCAACTCACTGCGCGTGGACAAATTGACGAAGCCATTCAGGAATACCTCGAACTGGCCACCATCTATAACCGTCTTGCTGAATTGGATATGGCACGCAAGACCTATACCTCTGCCCTGCGTGTCATCCAGCAAGGCAATGCCAGCCGCGACTGGAACGTGCATATCCTGCAGCGCATGGCGGATATAGACCTGCAAAAACTCGATTGGAAACAAGCCTTGCGCGTCTACGAACAGATCCGCACCATAGCACCGAATGATGAGTCTGCGCGCAAACAACTTGTCGAGTTAAATCTGCGCATGGCACAGACAGACAAAGCCATCAGCGAACTTGAAAATTACATCTCCTATCTTGAAAGCCAGCGCAAAAACGATATCGCCATTGCTTTTATTGAAGACCTGATTAAAGATCATGATGAACAACCGCTGCTCAAGCGAGCGCTCGCGGCACGGTTGCATCATGCAGGGCGTACTCAAGAGGCCATTTCGATCCTCGATCAGTTGGGCGACGATCTTGTCCAGCTTGGCGACAAGCAAGGTGCGCTCGAAGTGATCAACCAAATAGTTTTGATGAATCCGCCGAACGTAACAGAGTATCGTCAATTGCTGATGCAAATGCAAAACAGTTAGAAATCAAATGCTCATCGTGACACGATGAGCATTTTTGTTTTTATTTGCATGCCCGTGCAAAAAAATCAATAATAATATACAATAGGTGTGACAAATTCCACAAACAACCCGGGAGGTTTTGTATGAAAAGCACACTCGATAACTTAAAGGAAGCATTTGCCGGTGAAAGTCAGGCAAACCAAAAATACCGCGCCTTCGCAAAAAAAGCGGAGCAGGATGGCTTTGCCAATATCGCGAGACTCTTCCGCACCACCGCTGAAGCTGAGCGACTTCATGCCGAAGGACATCTCAAATCCATGGAAGGGATCGGCTCCACAGCCGAGAACCTGCAAGCGGCCATCGCAGGCGAGACTCACGAAACAGAAATTATGTATCCGCCCATGTTCGCACAGGCTGAAACTGAAGGTCACAAGGCCAAGCGCATGTTCGGCTATGCCTTGGAAGCGGAAGCTGTCCATGCGAAACTGTATCAACTGGCATTGGAAGCAGTTCAACAAGGCAAGGACCTGACCGAAGTTGATTTCTACCTCTGCCCCGTCTGCGGATATATTGAATTTGGCAAGCCGACAAGTGATTGTCCGGTTTGCAAAACAAAGGCGGATAAATTCGTCCAGGTTTAGTTGGTTGAAAAAAATGCATCAGTAAAAACGCTGATGCATTTTTTATTTAATAAAGCCTGCAACATTCCTTCGCAATTGTCTGTATAGATCTTTAATGAAAACATTCAAAAACATTTTGCTGGTGCTTTCCACAGGTTATATTTTTGTTTATTTTTCCGAGCATCTTTTCTGGGCGCGCGTCCGCCCCGAAGATACGCTCGGCGAATGGATGGGCGCGTGGATCGCCTATTCTCTGATGGCTTTTGTTTTTCTTCACCTTGTCATGCACTTCAAGGTCGCAAACCTCTGGGCGCTATTTTTGGCGGGCGCAGCTTTTGGCTGGATGGCTGAAGGCATGGTCGTGCAAACAACCTACGAAATGCTTCCCCTTTCGATCTCATTTACTGGACTCGCCTGGCACGCCCTTATCACAGTCTGGATTGGATGGTACGCGATCCGCCAGAGATTATCCACCCCCGCCTCTCTTCGGACTTTGAAGCTGGCTACTGCCATCGGGGCAGGGTACGGGCTATGGGCAATTACCTGGTGGCTTGAACCCGATGGAGGCAAGTCCACGCTCGGTGAGTTTTCCACCTTTGTTCTGACCACGTCAGTTCTGGTCATCATTGCCTACTGGCTGGCAAACTGGAGCGCATCTGAATTATTCACGCCCAACCGCTGGGTGACGGGAATCATTTACAGTCTGTTCATCCTCTATTTTGTTTTCATAGCCGTTCCTGCCACACCCGCGGCAATTATCATTTTGCCTGTTTTGCTTGGGCTGGTTTACCTCGGCTTGCGAAAGAATAAACAGGTCGAACAAGGTGACTCTCTTCTCGTTACACTGACAAGCCGTGCCCATCCGCTGAGCTACTTAAGCATGCTTGCCATGCCAGTGACGGCAATTCTCGTCTACACACTTGCGTTGACTCTCAATCTGCAATGGCACACCAACTGGATTCTCTATCTCATCACCACCCCACTGGGATTTATCCTCTTCGGTATGAGCCTTTTCAAAGTATGGCGAACACCTTGACAGCCCCCCGATTTCGCAGATAATTACGGCAATCAAATAAAGGCTGTGACAGAGGAAAGTAAACTGGCAGAAGCCGCCAGAGATGTGCAAAGCAGTTGTTGAGATTGCACTCGACCGAAATCAGTTGAAGTTCCCTCTTGAGCCTCCCGAGTTAATACGGCACACGTTAGTAGTTTGGGACGCATTCCCTGCGTTATTGGGAAGCCGATGATTGTCGGCGCAAAGTGCATCGCCTTTGTATGCGATGAATTTGGGTGGTACCGCGAGAACTCCCTCTCGTCCCATTATTTGTGGACGGGAGGTTTTTTTATTTTTGACAATAGACCATGGACGGTAGACCGTTGTCGAGGAATTGTGACGGTCCATTGTCCATCGTCCACCGTCATTTTTTGGAGGTACCATGTTGGATAAATTAAACGAGATCGAAAAAGCCGCGTTGGAGAGTCTGTCATCCATTAATGACCAGACTGCTCTTGATGCGTGGCGTATCGCAAATGTTGGACGCAGTTCGCCGCTGATGCAGGTCTTTGGCGGGTTTGGGAAACTCTCAAAGGAAGAGAAACCAGTTGTCGGCGCGGCCGCGAACCGTGTCAAGGTGGCATTGGAATCTGCTTTGGAGGAACGTGCCCAGGCGGTGAAAAACGCCGCACTGGCGAAATCCCTCGAAGAAGAAAAATTGGATGTGACGTTGCCCGGGCGCGAAGTCAACATCGGACGATTGCATCCATCCACGCAACAATTACGCCGAGTTCTCTCCATTCTGGCAGAGATGGGTTTTCAGGTGTACACCTCGCGCGAAGTTGAAAGCGATGAGATGAATTTCCAAATGCTGAACTTTGCGCCACATCACCCCGCGCGCGAAATGCAGGATTCGTTTTATGTGGAAGCGGAAGGGCGCGAGGATAATCCGATCTTGATGCGCACCCACACTTCGCCGGGACAGATCCGCGCGATGCGTGAAGCTGTGGCAAGCAACCCGCAGAACCCGCCGCCCATTCGAATTGCACTGCCGGGTATGTGTTTCCGTTACGAACAAATTACCGCCCGCTCTGAAATTCAATTCAATCAAGTGGAAGGACTTGCCGTTGGCAAGGGAATTACTTTTGCTGATCTAAAAGGCACGCTGACAGATTTCGTGCGCCGTATGTTCGGGCAGGATGCGCGCGTAAGATTCCGCGCTTCATATTTCCCGTTCACAGAACCATCCGCTGAAATGGATGTGGAATGTTTTGTGTGCGGCGGCAAGGGATGTCAGGTCTGCAAGAATTCAGGCTGGCTTGAGATTCTCGGCTGCGGTATGGTGCATCCGAATGTTTTGCAAAACGGTGGCTATGACCCGAAAATTTATTCCGGTTTCGCCTGGGGCATGGGACCTGAACGTCAGTTGATGCTGCGAAATAAGATCACCGACATTCGTTATTTCTGGGGCAACGATGTGCGGTTTTTGGAGCAGTTTTAGCAAAGCAGGTACTCGATATTCGATAATTAGAATTCCGAGTATCAATACCGAGGTTCCTATGAGTATTAGCGGATTAGAAAAATTGGATGCGTGGTGCAAGGCACGAGACTTTGCCGTACGGGTACATAAAGAGATATTGCCTATATTGCCTGTGGAGGAGAAGTATGCACTATCTTCACAAATACGCCGCTCATCACAAAGCATTCCAGCTAATATTGCTGAAGGTCACGGAAGATTTTATTTTCAGGAAAACGTTCGATTTTGCTACATTGCCCGCGGCTCACTTGAAGAAACTTTGAGCCATATCGTTTATGCAAATAAAGTTGGTTATATTCCTGAAATACTGTACAAGAGTTTCGCGGTTGACGGAGAAAATGTAAATCGATTGATCAATGGCTATATCGGGTTCCTGAAGAAAAGCAAGCAGGGAGCCAACGAACCTGGCGCAAACTATGTGCTTCGTGACCAGTCATCAGGTTACATCATCGAGGACAACGCATCTCCATCATCAGACACGAATATCGAATAACTAATATCGCTCTTTTAAGGAGTTATTATGAAACTACCTATATCATGGCTGAAAGATTTCATCGATCTCGACGGCTTGACTGTCGAAGACATTGCTCGTAAATTGACTCTGGCTGGTCTCGAAGTGGATGAAATACTCTACGTAGGTTTGCCTATGCCTGAATATGCCGCATCAGGAATGCACTCAAGCGAAAAGCACGAATTCAAAACCAACGGCATCGCATGGGACAAGGAAAAAATTGTCGTGGCGGAAATCCGCGAGGTAAAGGCGCATCCCAATGCGGACAAGCTGACCCTGCTTGACCTGTTCGATGGTCAACAGGAACAGGTTGTGCTGACAGGCGCGCCGAATATCTTCCACTTGAAAGGCGCGGGCAAGCTCGAAAAGCCGATCAAAGTTGCTTACGCAAAGGAAGGCTCCACGCTGTATGACGGGCACGCCGAGGGACAGGTTCTGATGACCCTCAAGCGTGCCAAAATCCGCGGCGTGGACTCATATTCGATGGTCTGCTCTGAAAAGGAACTTGGCATCACAGAAGAAAGCGATGGCATTATCATCCTTGATGACGATGCGCCTGTAGGCATGCCTCTTGCAGATTACATTGGCGACGCGGTTTTGGATATTTCCATTTTGCCGAACATGGCACGCAACGCAAACGTGATCGGTATCGCGCGTGAACTCGCCGCGCTAACGGGAAGAGAGTTGAAAACCGACAATAGACCGCAGACCATAGACCGTCCATTGTCCGCCGTCAACGGTCAATCCGTCAATGATCTTGTCGAAATCGAAATCACCAACTCCGAACTTAATCCGCGCTTCGTGGTGGGACTGATCCGCAATGTGGAAATCAAACCCAGCCCGTATCAAATCCAGCGCAGACTGAAACTCGCGGGCGTGCGCGCCATCAACAACATCGTGGATGCGACCAACTACGCCATGATCGAACTTGGCGAGCCGTTACATGCCTTTGATTATGACATTCTCAAGGAACGCGCAGGCGATAAGAAAATCAAGATCATCACCCGCACCGCACAGGATGGCGAGGAACTCGTCACACTTGATGGAGTGAAACGCAAACTCACAGCCATGAATGTGCTGGTCTGTGACGAAAAAGGTTCGCTCTCTCTTGCGGGTGTGATGGGCGGTTCTGAATCTGAAGTGTATGATGCATCCAAAGAAGTTTTGGATGCGATAGGCGTTGAAACCAAGCCTGGTGAAATGCCACAGGGCAAGATCACCTCACGCGGCAAGAGCACGGTCAATGTTTTGCTCGAAGGCGCGGCGTGGAATTTCATCAACATCCGCCGCACAGCCAAACAACACAATCTCCCCTCCGAAGCATCGTTCCGTTTTTCGCGCGGTGTGCATCCTGCGCTTGCAGAAACTGGTGTGAAGCGCGGACTGCAATACATGGCAGCCTGGGCAAATGGACAAATCGCTCCCGGCCTTGTAGATGTGTATCCGCTCAAGCCAAAAGACTCAGTGGTTGATGTCACACCCAAAGATGTGAAACGCTTGCTTGGCATTGAACTCACACTCGAAGAAATTTCTGCGCTTCTAACTCGCCTCGAATTCAAATGTGAAATTACCAATCACCATTTACAAGTTACCGCTCCTCCTCACCGCATGGACATTGACGAAGGCGTTGTCGGTCTCGCGGATGTGCTCGAAGAAGTGGCGCGTTCGTATGGCTTCGATAAGATCCCAACCACTACGATGTCCGATTCTCTGCCGCCGCAAAAAGGCAATCCTATTCATGAATGGGAGGAACGTCTGCGCGACCTGCTCGTGGCAATCGGCTTGCAAGAAGTCGTCACCTATCGCATGACCTCGCCCGAGCGCGAAAGCCGCGTGGTAACGCACAATGAATATGTCCGCATCGCGAATCCGATTGCGCCCGAGCGCAGTGTTCTGCGCCAAAACCTGCTCGCATCGGTGCTGGAAGTTGCCGAGAAAAATGCCAAAGCTGAATCACTTGCGATGTTTGAAGTCGGTTCGATCTTCGAGCCTGTCAAAAATGATCTGCCCAACGAGCCGCGCAAACTTGCCATGGTGATGACGGGCAAACGAATTGCATCTGCTTGGGATGTGAAAGACTCACCAACGTTTGATTTTTATGACATGAAAGGCCGCATCGAACTCCTTTTGGCTGGACTCCGTTTCACAGACATCCTCTACGCTGAGACAGAGTCTACCTACGCCTTGCACCCGGGCAAATCTGCCGAAGTAAAAGTGAATGGACAAGTTGTGGGCGTGTTCGGTGAATTGCATCCGCTGGCAAAGGAGAAATATGAATTCGGTGACGCTCCCGTTATTGTGGCGGAATTCGACCTCGAAAAATTGCGCGCATTGAATCCATCCTATGGCATCGTGCCTGTCTCCGAGTTCCCGCCCATGTATGAAGACATCGCCATCATCCTCGATGAATCAGTCGCCGCAGCCACCGTCGAAGCGCTGATCAGGCAAACGGGCGGAAAGACCGTGACCGATGTCCGCTTGTTCGATGTCTATCGCGATGAAAAGATCGGGGCTGGCAAAAAGTCACTCGCGTATAGTCTCACCTACCAAGCCGAGAAAACACTGACCGATGCCGAAGCCGCCGCGATCAGAAATAAAATTGTGAAGCGTCTGGAGAATGTAGTTGGCGCGAAATTGAGAAGTTAGCAAAACGGGATGCAAAAAACTTGCATCCCGTTTTTATTTGAATTTCCCTACGGTATAATCCATTCATGCTGGAACTTGTTTCTCTGCAACCTGTGGATTACCTTGTAGTAGGTCACGTGGCTGAGGATGTTACTCCGTCCGGCGTGCAGCTTGGCGGGACGGTTTCTTACGCAGCTCTCACGGCGCGTGCGCTTGGGTTGCGAGTCGGCATTGTCACATCTTGTAGAGAAGGCGCACCATTGCAGGCTTTAGGTGGCTTTCCAATGGTGAACGTCCCTGCCGAACACAGTACGACTTTTGAAAATATAAAAACAGAAAGCGGGCGCAGGCAAATTTTGCATCACCAGGCCGCGCCGATTTTATTGGATCATATTCCGCAGGTTTGGCGCAACACACCGATCATTCATCTCGCGCCGATTGCGCGCGAATTGGAATCATCCTTGGCTGAAAGATTATCTGCATCATTGTTGGGGATTACTCCGCAGGGATGGATGCGCACGTGGGACAAAAATGGTCAGGTGGCGGCATGTGCCTGGAAAAACAGCGAGCAGGTTTTAGGTCACGCCGGAGCCGTTGTATTCAGCGTTGAAGACGTGAATCGCGATTTGGAATTGGTCGAGGAGATGGCACATCATACGCGTCTCCTTTGTCTGACTGAAGGTGCGGCTGGCTCGGTGCTGCATTGGAATGGTGACCGCCGACGGTTTCGTCCGCTGGCAGTGGACGAGTTGGACGGAACTGGTGCGGGTGATATTTTTGCAGCGGCATTTTTTACACGTTTATATTCCACGCGTGACCCATGGGAAGCGGCACGCTTTGCGACAAACCTTGCGGCTCATTCTGTGACCCGTGTTGGATTAAAAGGAATTCCGACTTTGCAGGAAATCGAAGAATGTTTGATGGAGGTTTTATTGTGACTCGTGTTTATACACTTGTGAATCAAAAAGGCGGCGTGGGCAAAACCACGACCACTATTAATCTTGGGGCATATCTGGCGCAATTAGGTCAGCGCGTTTTGGTTGTGGACTTGGACCCGCAGGCGAATGCAACCTCCTGCCTCGGCGTGGATAAACTTGGCGTGCAGGGCGGAACATACGAAGCCTTGCTTGGCGATGCAAACGTCACTTCTTACGTTTTGCTCAATGAAAAACTTAAGTTATCGTTGCTTCCATCGTCGCCATCGCTGGCAGGCGCGGAAGTGGAATTGGTGGATGAACTGGCGCGGGAAGTCCGTCTGAAAAAAGCCATTGAGAAAATTTCAAATCAATATGATTATGTGCTGATAGATTGTCCGCCTTCGCTGGGACTCTTAACCGTGAATGGTTTGATGTCGGCCATAGACGGGGTGATCGTGCCCGTGCAATGTGAATATCTCGCGCTGGAAGGGTTGGGGCAGTTGACTCAAACCATCGAACGCGTGCGCTCATTACTTTTCCCTGAATTGCGCGTACGCGGCGTGGTGTTGACCATGTTCGACAGCCGCACGAATCTTGCCAATGATGTGGTCGCTGAAGTAAACAAACATTTCCCGAATCAGGTGTTCAAGAGCGTGATTCCGCGCAGTATTCGTCTCGCGGAAGCGCCTTCGTACGGACTTCCAATTTCTGTGTATGCGCCCACGTCAGTTGGCGCGGTGGCTTATGAAGCGCTGGCGAAAGAATTATTGAAGAGTGATAAATAAGTAGGTCACGTTTCCAACGTGACAGTCACGCTGAAAGCGTGACCTACATTATTTTTAGAGAAATATAAGGATCAACTATGGCTCAACGAACTGGACTTGGTAAAGGATTAGAATCACTTATTCCCACTGGCGGGAAGGGTCAGCCCGCTTCCAGCGGTACGCATGTTGGCGGTGTTCAACAGGTGGCGGTGGAATCTATCCGCCCCAACCCGCGTCAGCCGCGTATTCACTTCAAGGAAGAGGATTTACTGGAATTAGCGGCATCCATCCGCGAGCATGGAGTCATTCAGCCTTTGATCGTCTCACCAAAATCAGATGGGACGTTTATCCTCATCGCCGGGGAACGCCGTTGGCAGGCTTCGCAGCGGGCAGGACTGAAGACCGTCCCTGTCATTACAAGGCAGGCTAGCAATCAGGAATTGCTTGAGATCGCGTTGATCGAAAACGTTCAGCGCGCTGACTTGAACTCAATGGAAGAAGCCGAAGCGTACCGTCAGCTTGTGGAGGAATTCGGACTCTCGCACGAAGCAGTTGCAAAACGAGTTGGCAAAAGCCGCGTGGCTGTGACAAATACTCTGCGCCTGCTCGGTCTCGCGGACGGGGTCAAGCAGTCGCTGGTGGACGGGACGATTACCGAAGGTCACGCACGAGCATTGCTGGCATTATCTTCTCACAAGGCGCAAACTTCCGCTTTACAGATCGTCATCAATCTTTCCTTCAACGTGCGCCAAACCGAGGAGTATGTTAGAAAACTCGCAGGGCAGAAACCTGTCAAGGCCAAGAAACCAGTCCGCAATGCGGATGTGAACGATGTTGAGAAACGTCTGCAACGCAGCCTCGGCACAAAGGTCGCTTTGAAGCATGGCAAAAAAGGCGGCACGGTCACTATCTATTATTATTCCGGCGAAGAGCTGGATGCCTTGATCGAAAAATTGACATAACCTGTAGGGGCGCGGTCTCCGCGCCCTTAAAATATTAACAAGGCGGGGCGGGATGACCCCGCCCCTACACATAAAAACATGAAACTCTTATATAACGCAAACATTTACACGCTTGATGGATCAAAACCAAAAGCTTCCGCCATATTAATTGCGGGCGGGCGTATTATTGCAATGGGCGAAAAGGATCAACTCGAACCTCTCGCGCACGGCAAAGTTGAAAAACAGGATATGGGCGGAAAAACCATTCTGCCCGGACTGACCGACGCGCATCTTCACATTCAGCATTACGCGCTTTTTCTTGGCAAGATAGATTGCGAAACAAAAACAAAAGCTGAATGTCTGCGCCGTGTGGCTGAGCGCGTGAAAAATGCAAAACCCGGTGAATGGATTTTGGGTCATGGGTGGAATCACAACGAATGGTCGATCAATGGTGAGTTGCCAACTGCAACCGAACTCGATGCGCTTGCATCAAATAATCCAGTTTATCTCACAGCCAAGTCACTCCATGCGGCATGGGCAAACACGGCGGCAATGAATTTGGCGAACATCACCAGCGACACGCCGAATCCAAAAGACGGAGTCATTCAACGTGATGGTGCAGGCCGCGCAACAGGCGCATTGCTTGAATCAGCCATGGCAGTGGTTGGCGATATTGTTCCTGAGCCTTCAATCGATGAAATTGCAAAAGCCATCGAGGCCGCGCAACCTGTTTTGTGGAAAATAGGATTGACGGGTATTCACGATTTTGACCGCCGTCAGGCTTTCATGGCATTGCAGCAATTACACAGTCAGGGAAAACTAAAATTACGAGTCAATAAAAATCTTCCGCTCGACAGTTTGAATAACGCCTACGAACTTGGGCTTCGCACAGGTTTCGGTGATGAATGGTTATGGATCGGTTCTGTCAAAGGATTCATGGATGGCGCGCTCGGTCCGCATACGGCTGCGATGTTCCAGCCATACATTGGCGATGAAGAGAATCGCGGCATCCTCAATATGGACGGCGAGGAGCTTTTCGAACATTGCCGTCACGCCGCCGATGTCGGGTTGAGCATGACAGTCCATGCCATTGGTGACCGCGCCAATCATGAAGTGTTGAATGCCTATGAACAACTCCGCAAATACGAAACCCAAAAGGGACTTCCGCACTTGCGTCACCGCATCGAGCATGTGCAAATTCTGCATCCCGATGATGCGCCGCGCCTCGCGCAGCTCAACGTGGTCGCGTCCATGCAGCCCATCCATGCGCCTTCGGATATGACAACCGCGGACCGCTTTTGGGGCGGGCGCTCCGCTCTCGCCTATGCCTGGCGGACTCAATTGAATCATGGCGCACCTCTCGCGTTTGGATCAGACGCTCCGGTTGAATCACCGAATCCATTTTGGGGATTGCACGCCGCAGTCACCCGCCGAAAAGCAGACGGTTCATCCCCCGCCGAGGGTTGGTATCCCGAACAAAAATTGACCATGGCTGAGGCATTGTCCGCCTACACTGCCGGCGCTGCCTATGCCGCCAATGCAGAACACCGCCTCGGCAAACTTTCTGAAAATTATCTTGCTGATCTGATTGTTTTGGAACAGGATATTTTCTCCGTTGACCTTGATGAACTGCTTACCATGAATTCCATTGCTACAATGATTAACGGTGAATGGGTCTTATAATTAGATTGCCGTTCGAGCAGACATGCCACACACCCTTCCAAAACTCACCCCCGAAATGCTGATCCCCCGTTTGGGCGATTACATCGTCCAAAAAGGATTGATCACTCCAGCCGATCTAAAAAAGGCGCTTGCTCATCAAAAAAAACAGATCGAAAAAGGCGGCCGCTATTTGCTGGGACAAGCCTTGATCGATCTGAAAATGATAGACCAGGATACTCTCGACCAGGTCATCACCGAACAGATCCTTCAGTTACGGTCCGCGTTACAGGCGTCCAACCGCAACCTTGAGCAGCGCGTCAAAGAACGCACCGCTGACTTGAACGAAGCGCTTCAAAAGCTTTCCGAGTTGAACCAAATGAAAGCCAACTTTGTGGCGAATATCTCACACGAATTAAGAACTCCCCTGACTCACATTAAAGGATATATAGAATTATTGGTCACAGGTTCTTTGGGGGAAGTTAATGAAGAACAACTCAAAGCCTTACAGGTAAGTCAACGCTCAACTGCCAAGTTGGAAAGCATCATCGAAGACCTCATCATGTTCTCGCTGGCTTCACGCGGTGCCATGACCATGAAACTGGATAAGGTGGATATTGCCAGTATTGTCCTGCAATCCGTAAAAGCCGCGCACAATAAAGCGGAAGAGCGCGGTGTGCAGGTCACATTCGCCGTCCCCAAGAATATTCCATTTGTGCAGGCGGATACCGCGAAAATCAACTGGGTGGTGAACCAGCTCCTCGATAACGGGATCAAATTCACCCCGTCGGGAGGAAGCGTTGACGTCTCCCTCAAAGAGGACGGAGGCAATCTTGTCCTCGTCACGGTACAGGATACCGGGATAGGCATCCCATTCAGTAAGTTGCAGGAAATATTCGAGCCCTTCCATCAACTGGATGAATCATCCACGCGCCATTATGGAGGCACTGGACTGGGGCTTTCATTAGTACGCCAAATTGTCGAGGCACACGGGTCATTGCTGGATGCCCGCTCGGTGGAAGGAAAAGGCTCCACTTTTAAATTCCCCCTGCTGGCAGTGCGTGATTAAATGGAACTATCAACTCTGACTTTTTTGCACGAGATATTTCGGGATGTTCAGCAAAAGCAGGATTGGAAGACCGCGCTGGATACACTTTTTGTATCCCTGCGCGGTTCTTTTATTTTTGATAACGTAGCGATCTATCTTGAAGACCCTCAGACAACAGCATTGGAAGTCGCATACGCACGCGCGGTGGGGCGTGGAAAAACCGCCGAGGCCGATGCCGCCTGGGGCATCGCGCTTTCACAAGAGGTCATCAAAAATGGGAAAATGGTTTTGATGGAACCGCCGTTGGACCCGACCCATGCCGACCGCATGACCTCGACGACCCTATTGGGCTTCCCCTTGTTCATCGGGTCGAAAATAAGCGGCGCGCTGGTCTTCATTCGTTTTGGCGGACCGGAATATACCGAGTTACACATCCAAATCGCATCCCTGCAGGCCTTCTGGGCGGCGGCATTGATCGAACGCAGGGATCTGCAAAAGGCCCGCGCCGAGTTGGATTCTGTCCAGAGGCAAATGCGTTTGCAGGATGATTTTGTCTCCACCATTTCACACGAGTTACGCACACCACTTGGTTTTATTAAAGGATATAGCACCAGTCTTTTACGGCAGGATACCGTGTGGGATGACGCCACCCAGCGTGAGTTCCTCAATATCATTGACGAGGAAGCCGACCGCCTGGCGCACCTGATCGAAGACATGCTCGAATCGGCACGCCTGCAAAGCAACACCCTGCAATTCAAATTTTCGCCCGTCAGGATGGATTCACTCCTGCGCGATGTAACGGTCCGCATGAATGCGCTTCACCCCGAACTAAAGATAAACTTTGATTCTCTGCCCATTCCATCCATTCAAGGCGATGGGATGCGCCTTGCACAAGTTTTCGATAACTTATTCAGCAATGCCATCAAATATGCCCCCGACTCTGAGATCAATATCACAATTCGCGCCATTGGGGATAAAATTCGCATCGCATTCGCCGACAGCGGCGAGGGCATCCCGGCGGATTATCTGCCCTTTATCTTTGAGCGTTTCTACCGCGTGCCCGGTGAACGTACCGTAACCGGCACCGGACTAGGGTTATACATTTGCAAGCAAATTATTAAGGCACATCATGGTAACATTTGGGTAGATTCAATCCTGGGCGAGGGCACCACATTTAATATTGAGTTGCCCATCGAACAGCCCGTGGATCAATCGCTTTAAGGAGATCGTATGGCCAAACGTATTTTGATCGTGGATGATGAACCTAGATATCTGCGCTTACTGGAAGCCAACCTGCGGACAGAAGGTTATGAGGTCGCCACGGCGCACGATGGAATGCAGGCGCTGGAGGTGTTTTCATCCCAGCCGATAGACCTCGTCCTGCTGGATGTGATGATGCCGCGTTTGGACGGCTTTGGCGTTTGTCAGCGCCTGCGTGAATTCTCGAGCGTGCCCATCGTGATCCTGACAGCACGCGGGGAAGAACAGGACCGCGTCCGCGGGCTTGACCTTGGGGCGGACGATTACCTCGTCAAACCGTTTTCAGCCACAGAATTATTGGCGCGAGTCAGAGCCGTGCTGCGCCGCGCACAACCTCCCACAGAATCAAGCCAGGCGCGCTTTTTCACACACGATGATCTCAAGATCGATTTTGCGCGGGCTGAGGTTTGGCGGGGCGAAGAGGCTGTTTCACTTTCGGCCACCGAGTACCGCCTTCTGCTTCAATTCGCACACAATATAGGCAAGATCCTCACCTCGGAAGACTTGTTGACCAGCGTATGGGGAACGGAATATAAAACCGACAAGGAAATCCTTTGGGTAAGCATTGCCCGCCTTCGTCAAAAATTGGAAGAAGATGCTCATAATCCACGTCACATTGTTACACGCTCAGGACTGGGCTATCTCATGCCCCCGCTTGAATCATGACCGTTTTACCTGCAAGACCCAGTCCCTAAACATAGGAAGAAACCATGCCTGAAAAGAAAATTCTCATTGTTGATGCAGATGTAGCCAGTCGAAACTTCATTGCCCGAAGTTTGGTTGATCAAAAGTATGAAGTAATTCAGGCCGGCTCCGGCAGAGAAGGATTGATCTGCGCCTGGCGGGACCGCCCCGACCTTGCGATCATTGATCCCAGCATGTCTGACCTCAAAGGGGAGGAAATTGCCATAAAGTTAAGGCAGGACCCACGCACAGCCAACATGCCTTTGATCGCTCTAAGCAGTGACTCGAGCGTTGTCCGCATCAAATCCTGCCTCGACGCGGGGTTTAGTGAATACATCACCAAGTCAGGTCAGGCTGTCCAAATGCTCAATGACACCATCGCGCGTCTATTTGGCATTGCAGCAGTCTCCGAAAAAAAGGGCGGCATGTTGATGGTATTCCTCAGCGCAAAAGGCGGGACCGGTACTTCATCCCTGTGCGCGAACATCGCCCACAATATTTCGAAGAATCAACCGGAAGTACGCGTGGCCGTCCTCGACCTGGTCCTGCCGATCGGTTCCATCGCACCCATCGTCGGCTATGATGGAACGCAGAATATTGTCACGATCACAGATATGCCCCCTGTAGAATCCACCCCGAATTTTTTCAGGAATGAATTGCCCGAAATGAAAATATGGGGCTTTAATCTACTGGCCGGAGCGCCGGACCCGGAGAGCAGTAATCAGCTTAAAGTTGGGCGGATTTGGGACATCGTTTTGGCATTGAAAGCATCCTATGATTATGTATTTATAGATATTGGGCGCTCGCTTTCCAAGATCACATTACCTCTTATTCAACAAGCGGATCTTATTGCGCTGGTCATCAGCACCGACATAAGCACTGTCTCTTTAACAAAAACCTTGTGGACCTATTTGAAAAGCAAGGGAGTGAGCGCGTCATCGGTTTATACGATCCTCAACCGGGCTGTGGGGTTGGAAGGATTGAGCAAGGTCGATGCTGAAAAGATCCTTGGGATACCCGTTCAGGCTGCCATGCCTTACCTTAGCAGCAATTTCGCTTTTGCCAACAGCCAGCATCAACCTTTCACTTTGAAATTCCCCAAAGATTCAGCCTCCTTCGTCTTCGATGCAACGGCAAAAGATATGGCTGCTCTGTCGCGTAAATTACGAGCGCAGTAGAAACCCACTTGCCATTGCCATAGACTGTTTGTAAAACACAACGGAGTCGTTCCATGTCAATTGAATATGATGAAAAAGGCAAGTACTATACCGACATTATTAAAAAACTGCCTGTTTCTGTTGTGATACAAACCAGCGTCCAGTTGATTCGCGGATTTGTGCATGTAAAACAGGGGGAACGCCTGAAGAACGAACTGGAACGCGACGAAAACTTCCTTGCCGTCACTGACGCAAGCGTTATCGGGACTAATGATAGGGTCTTGTTCTCGGTGCCATTTATGGCAGTGAGAAGGTCGCATATAATTTGGATCATGCCGACAGATGAAAAAGAAGAGGATACGAGCGAATGACTGCTCCAGGACCGGCCGGAACGACCCGATTTACAAGTGAAGACCTCTCGCGTTTGAAAAAATTTCTTTCAGATAATCTTTTGCGCGCGCTGGAAATGGAGGGAATACCAGTTGCCCAGCGCAAAGACTTTGTTCAAAAAAATATGATCCACATCTATGAGCAGACCCAGTTGAAGCTGCCCGAAGATTTGCGGAAACAAATATTCGAACAGGTATTGAACGACCTGCTTGGTTTTGGCCCCATCCAATCCCTCTTGGATGATGATGACGTTTCCGAGATCATGGTCAATGGGCCAAAGAAGGTTTTCGTTGAGAAAAATGGAAAACTGGTCAAGAGCAACATCACCTTTGACGATGACGATCACGTCTTGCGGATCATAGACCGCATCATCCTTCCGCTTGGCCGCCGCGTGGACGGTGACTCCCCTACCGTGGATGCGCGCCTGCCCGACGGTTCGCGCGTGAATGCAGTTGTGCGCCCCGTGGCTGTGGACGGCCCGTCCATTACCATTCGCAAGTTTCGCAAGGACAGGTTGAAAGCAGAAGATCTGATCGCATTGGACTCAATGACAAAACCGATGGCGGACTTCCTGCAAGCCTGCGTTAAGGCGCGCTTTAATATCATTATCTCCGGCGGTACTGGTTCGGGAAAGACGACATTACTGAATGTTATGTCTGGTTATATCCCCGAAAACGAACGGATCATCACCATCGAAGATGCTGCCGAGCTTCAACTTCAACAGGACCACGTAATGCGCATGGAAACCAAGTCCGCCAATGCGGACGGTCTTCATGCTGTCAGCATCCGTGAGCTTGTCAGAAATTCCCTGCGTATGCGCCCAGACCGGATCGTGGTCGGCGAAGTGCGCGGCGGTGAAGCATTGGATATGCTTCAAGCCATGAACACAGGTCACGATGGTTCGTTGACCACTGTCCATGCCAATACTGCCCGTGATGCACTTTCCAGAATTGAAACACTGGTGCTCATGGCAGGCATGGACCTTCCCCTCAAAGTAGTGCGCCAGCAAATTTCATCCGCAGTGGATTTGATCGTCCAGCAGACACGCCTGAAGGATGGTCAACGTAAAGTGACCGCTGTGACAGAAGTGGCCGGCATGGAAGGCGATATTATTGTCCTGACGGATATTTTCAAATTCACGCAGACCGGCGTTACAGCCGATGGAAAAGTTCAAGGCGAAGTCCATGCCACAGGGATACGACCCAACTTCACGCCGCGGCTTGAAGCGGCCGGCTTCAAACTCAGCGCAGATGTATTCGCCCCAAAGCCATCCATCAGCCCGAATACGACGCGGCGCTGAAACTGTCTGCTATAATTTAGTTATCTGACTTACTCATCGCTGGTCTCACGCATGTTCTACATGCGTAAGTCAAATTTTTGTTAATAATTTCGAGTAAATATTGCAACTTTTGTTTGGTAAATTCTGCGATACTCTGTAGAGGAAACATGCCCAACGCCCAGATCACTATTCGCGAAAAGAAACTTGGTTTGCTGATTCGAGACGCTCGTTTATCCGAACGCCGCAGTGTTAAAGAATGCGCAGAAGCCATCGGCATCAAACCGGGACTCTTCCTTGCCTACGAGGAAGGCCGCCGCGCCCCATCCCTGCCGGAACTTGAAGCGCTTGTCTATTATCTCAAATTGCCGATCTCGCAATTTTGGGGCAAGGAGACCAAATCAGATTCAAGCGCGTCCACCGATGAATTGGATACGACCCGCCTGATCTCATTGCGTCAGCGTATGATCGGCGCGCTTTTACGGCAGGAGCGCAACAACGTGAACATGTCCATTCGGCATCTTGCGAATGAAACCGGGATTACATCCGCGCGGCTTAATTCTTATGAATTGGGCGAACGCGCCATTCCTGTACCAGAATTGGAAGTCATCCTGCATGTGATGGGAAGCCGCATCGAGACATTCTTCGATCAAAGCGGACCCGTCGGGCAGTGGATGAACAGCCAGCGCGCCCTGCAAAAATTCCTTGACCTGTCGGATGAAATGCAGAGTTTTGTCTGTCAGCCAGTGAACCGACCTTATATTGAACTCGCCATGAAACTCAGCGACATGTCGAAAGAGAAACTGCGCTCTGTGGCTGAAGGCTTGTTGGATATTACGTTGTAGCAGGGGCGGGATAACCCCGCCCCCGCCTACGAAATTGAATTTGGTAACAAACTCATGACACCCGAACCCGATCAACTTGCCGAACAGGGCAAACTTGTTTTTCAAAATAAAAATTTCATTGAAGCCATTGAATTATTCCGCAAAGCCGCAGATGGATATACCGCCGCCGGCAATGAATTAATGTCCGCTGAAATGAAGAACAACATGAGCGTGGCCTTCTTACAGGCGGGCAAATCCCAGCAAGCGCTGGATGCTGCACTTGGCACAGATCAAATCTTCGAGTCTGCCAACGATATAAAACGTCAGGGCATGGCAATCGGCAATCAGGCCGCGGCACTCGAAGGATTGGGGCGCAACGATGAAGCCATTGCCGCATATGATCGTTCTGCCAATTTATTTGCCCAGGCTGGTGAAGGTGACCTGCGCGCCATGGTAATGAAATCCGCCGCCGCCATCAAACTCAAAAAAGGCAAGCTCACCGATTCCGCGTTCAAGATGATGGGGTCGCTGGATGTCAAAGACAATCCAAGTTTCTTTGAACGCATTTTAAAATTCTTCCTCCGTTTTATCAAATGATCAATGTCCATTTAAAAGTCCGGCGCGCGGTCCTTGAAGATCACCTTCAGGTCGCCAACCTTGGCACGGTTGAGTCCAACACGCACCGCCACCTGGATTGGCGCTCGGCGCTTGACTGGCTCGGCGCGGATAATTACTGGGTGTTGGAAGAAAGCGGAGCGATCACGGCTGCGCTGGCCTGCCCGGAAGAGCCGACTCAAATGGCATGGATCCGTTTCTTTGGATATGCTCCGCATCTTTCCGCACCTGAGGCATGGTCAGCCCTCTGGTCAGTTGCCCGCAGTGAAATTTTCCCTGCCAATCAAAACACACAAGTCGCCGCCATCATCGTAAAACCCTGGTTTCAAAGACTACTTTTATCCAGCGGTTTTGAACTAAAACAAAACATCGTCCTGATGCAACTGGCGCATGAAAAGATCAAAACGTTCTCCCCGCCTGCGCACCTCAGCATCCGCCCCATGCGGGCAGAGGACCTGCCCATCATCGCAAAAATAGATTCAGATGCCTTCGGACCTTTTTGGCATAACACTCTCGACTCGCTATCAAGGGCGCGTTCGCAGTCCACTCATGCCACGGTGGCGGAAGATGATTCGGGCGTGGTCGGGTATCAGCTCAGCACAGGCAACCCGCTCGGGGCCCACCTCGCAAGACTCGGCGTAAGCCCTGAAGCGCAAGGTAAGGGTGTGGGAACTGCTCTCGTCAATGACCTAATCCATCGGCTTGGAGGAATCCAATTAAGCCGTCTTTCCGTCAACACACAAGATGACAACGCCGCATCGCTCTCGCTCTATAAAAAAATGGGATTCGTTCCAACCGGCGAACACTTCCCCGTGCTGGTGTTCAATGGCTGAAATAACCTTCCCGGCGCGCGTCATGCGAAGATTCGTGGAGACCCTCTCCGCCGAAATTGGTCGTGAAACTTTTGGCGCGGTCTTATCAAAATCAGGGCTGCCCGAAGAATGGGCGGATGCCGCACACTTCACAGCCCTCGACGATGTGCGGACAGCGCAAGCGTATGCCCGTTTACAATCTGCATTACGCACTTATTATGGACGCGGCGCACGCGGCATTCTTCTGCGTATCGGCGCAAAACTTTGGAATCAGTTGCTGGATGATTCTGCCTTTGGGATTAAAACTCAAGCCGCACTCATCCGCGGACTTCCAAAGAACTTGCGGCGCAAACCTGCACTGGATTTGCTTGCACGGATTTTGAATGCTGCTGACGGAAACATCACGGTTCATACCCTTGACCTTGACCTTCTCCTCGTTGACCAGACATCGCCAACCACCCTGGGTCAAACCGACGACACCCCGATCTGCTTCGTGACCTTTGGGTTGATCCGCGAATGTTTATATTGGGCCGATGGACAGGAACACGATATCGAAGAACGAGCCTGCCGCGCCATGGGCGCGAGACAATGTGAATTTAAGATCACGATTGGAGGATGACATGAAGCATTTTAAAACGAATTGGAAAAGCCGTGACGGCCTGGATATTTTCGCGCAAGGCTGGGAACCTGAATCTCCAAAGGCTGTGGTTTGTCTTGTGCACGGGTTGGGCGAACACTCTTCGCGCTATGCTCATGTGGCTGAAGCGTTTGGCAAAGAAGGGTATGCCCTCTTCGGCACAGACCTGCGCGGGCACGGCCGTTCGGGCGGTCCGCGCGGACATATATCCTCCATCGAAGATTTCATGCAGGATATTGATGTTTTGTTTGAGCAGGCACGCAAGCGCTACCCGAATTTGCCACTCTTTTTATATGGGCATAGCCTCGGCGGCATTCAAGTCCTGCATTATGGTCTGACCCGCAAACCGAACGTCAAAGGCGTAATCGCCACCAGTTCCGGTCTGCATACGGCCATCGAAGATCAAAAAGTGAAGGTGATGATGGCAAAAATATTGGGTTCGATTCTGCCAATGGTTTCCATTCCAAGCGGGTTGGAAGTAAAAGATATTTCACGTGACGACAAGGTTGTTCAGGCTTATATCAATGACCCGCTGGTGCATGACAAAATAACGCTTGGTTTTGGAAAAGTGATGATTGGAGTTACGACCTGGACATTGGCTCATGCGGGAGAGTTCTCCCTTCCATTGCTACTTTTGCATGGCAAGGCAGATCAGATAGCTTTTCCCTCCAGCAGTACTGAATTCGCTGCACCTTTGGAAGGAAAATGTACGCTCGTCTTATGGAACGATGGCTATCACGAACTTCATAATGAACCCGAAAAGGAAGAAGTTTTCAAAACAATGACGTTATGGA
This sequence comes from Chloroflexota bacterium, assembly GCA_016219545.1. Taxonomy (GTDB): domain Bacteria; phylum Chloroflexota; class Anaerolineae; order Anaerolineales; family Villigracilaceae; genus Villigracilis. The sequence goes on from JACRMH010000046.1 coordinate 57,296, forward strand.
TGAACGCGCGTTTACAGGAAAAATAAGAGTGAATTAACCCTTTACTGGACAAATCCATTTTCGCATGGGACAATTCGTTTTATAACATATTCAAATTACGAGGAGACAGTATGAGCAATCAAAGTGAAATGAGCAAACGGCAGGCACGCCGTGAACAGATCAAGCGCAAGGAAGCGCGTGGAAAGTGGATCGGGATCGGCCTTATCACCATTGGCGCGATCTTTGTTGCTTTTTTGATCATCTATCCGAACGTCAGACCGGTTGCCGCCGTAGCTACTGCAGAGCCGCAGATCTATCCAAAAGCCGATAAAACCGCCATGGGAGACCCAAACGCTCCGATCAGAATTGATGCTTATGAAGATTTTCAATGCCCGGCCTGCCGCACGTACACACTGGAGACAGAATCACAAATTATCACGAACCTGATCCAAACCGGACAAGTCTATTATGTCTTCCACAATTACCCCTTCATTGATGGACCCAGCGCAGGCAATGGCGGTGAATCGGACCAGGCGGCCAATGCGGCCATGTGCGCCAATGAGCAAGGCATGTTCTGGCAGATGCACGGCACGATTTTTGCCAACTGGAACGGCGAAAACCAAGGCGCTTTTGCTGATGACCGCCTGACTGCCTTCGCAGAGACCACCGGGTTGGATATGGACGCTTTCAAATCCTGCTTTAAGTCCAATAAATACAAGGCTGATATCCAGGCAGATATTGATGCCGGGAATGCTCAGGGTGTGCAAGGCACGCCGAGTGTTTTCGTTAATGGAGTCTTTGTGACGCCGGGTTACATTCCATCCTATGATGATATCTTGAAGGCAATTGAAAACTCCGGACCGAAATAATATTTTCTGGATCAAAAAAGGACACGGCGAAAAATGCCGTGTCCTTTTTTGATTCTTGCGTTATCCCTTAAGTGCGGTCCAATGCCCTGAACCTGTGAATAAAATATATTCCCAACGCAAACAAGACCAGCGCGTTGGCTTGATGGATCAGTGCGATCACGATATTGACATAAGAAAGAATGGTCAATATGCCAAGTATGATCTGCAAGGCCACCACCCAAATCAACCACTGGAGTCCCTTTTGTATCTCGCGCGGGTAATTTTGTTTCCTTACAAAATAAAACACCAGCGGCACGGCGATCAACCCCAGCCAGGCCATCCAGCGGTGAACAAAGACGATGGTCTGCGGACTTTCAAAAAGATTGACCCATGAATTGAATAGGTTTGCGGGAATCCATTTACCGAGCATCAACGGCCACGTATCTGAAACGTGACCCGCCTTAAGTCCGGCTGTCATGCCACCGTAGGAGATTTGAAGAACAAGCAATACGATGGAGGCGGCAGTTAATTTCGATGGCAGGGACCATTTCACTCGCCTGCCTGGCGGGGGGAAACCAAACTTGTGACCAAAGGCAGTCCACAAACTAAAGCCGATCAAAGATATAGCGAGAAGCAGGTGACCGGTCAATGCAAAATGACTGACAGACGGACGGTTGACCAATCCGCTTGAAACCATGATCCATCCCATCACTGCCTGCCCGATGAAGAGCAACCCCATCACAAAATAAATTCCAAACTCTTTGAAGGGAATCGTCTTCTTGATGAGGAAGTAAAAAACTGGAATAGCATAGACCAACCCTGCAAGGCGGGCGATCAGGCGGTGGAACCATTCCATGAAAAAGATGAATTGATATTCTTCAAGCGTCATCCCTGAATTGACTTGTATATATTCAGGCGTCAACTGGTATTTGGCAAACTCTTCTTCCCAAGCCTGTTGACCAATGGGCGGAACCACTCCACTAACTGGATTCCATTCCACGATGGAAAGTCCGGATCGAGTCAGGCGGACAAAGCCCCCAAAGACAACGAGGAAAGCTACAACGAAGGTAAAAATGAAAAGCCAGTTCATCACAGCAGTGTTTTTTGTTCTTGGCATATTGTTTCTCCAAAATTGAAATCGGACGGATTATAGCATGTGAGATTTTTTATCATGCATCACGATTCCTCTCAGGTATAATCTTCCCATGCGAAAGGGACTCTTACTCTACAACCCAACTGCGGGGCGATACCCTGTAGGGCGTTTTGTACGCGGGATCATTCATCCACTTAAGAATGCAGGCTGGAGCATGGAGATCGCCGAGACATTAAGCGGCACTCACGCAACGCAAACAGCACATCAGGCTGCCATTGAAAAATATGATGCGGTCTTCGCCATCGGCGGTGACGGGACGGTTGGTCAGGTGGCGAGCGGGTTGATCCACACGGAGACAGCGCTGGCCGTCCTCCCTGCCGGCACAACCAACGTCTGGGCACTGGAGCAGGGACAAAAACCCTTTAGCTGGTTCAAGTGGCAGGCTTTGCGCGAAAATGCCGAGGTGTTGGCGAATGTCGAGCCACAGTATGTAGATGTCGGCGTATGCAATGACCGCCCGTTCTTGTTATGGGCCGGCATCGGGCTGGACGCACAAACGATCCACAAACTCGAACCGCGTCCGCGTTTCTTCAAACATATCTCCGTCCCGCATTTTTTTGCAACGACGGTTTTGGAAGCCACCTTCTGGCACGGGTTGGATATGCGCGTTTGGGCCGACGGCGAATTGGTGGAAGGACATTATCTCGTGGCAGTCGCAACCAATATTCGACATTATGCGGGCGGTATGTCGGTCATTTCGCCGAACGCCCTGCTCGATGATGGCGAAATGGATATGTGGCTTCTAAGCGGTGACAGTCTCGCCGATACCTTCCGCCACTTCTTTGACCTTGTAGCGGGACGCCACCTCACGTCAGATCAGGCGCGCAGGCTTCCCTTCCGCAATGCGCGTGTTGAATCGGATGCCGCCTTCTCCATTCAAGTGGACGGCGACCCGGTGCTCGGCGGAAAAACGGCCGAGATACAAACCCTGCACCGCGCGCTGAAAGTGCTTATGCCAAAAGATGCTTTACAATTGTTGAAAGACCCAAAGAGATAAAATGGACTTAAGACCTTACCAAAATCGTTATGTGATCATCGGCATATTTTCCTTCACTGGGATATTATTGATCATCACCCTCGTCACCATCGGCTGGACATCTCCGCGCTTCTCTCCTGACGTTGGGTTTGTCCCTGCCGATCTGACGATGATCCCCGCCCCGACAAATACGCCCGATGTCACCGCCGTGCCCACCACCAATCCATTAATCACACCCACATTGACAGGGAATGCAATTGTGATTAACGGGTATGTACAGATCAAGGGCACAGAAGGTCAGGGACTCCGCATCCGTACCGCAGCAGGGTTGACCGCTGATACAGTTTTTCGCGGAGAAGAGTCTGAAGTCTTCCTTGTAAAAGACGGTCCCAAAACCGCAGATGGATACACCTGGTGGTATCTAGTCGCCCCTTATGACGAAACCCGAGCAGGCTGGGCAGTCGCAGATTTTCTTGTGGCTGTCCCTTCGCCGTAAATCACTTACCGCTAAGAGCGCGAAGAACGCAAAGAAATAAATTGGTTTTCTTGGCGACCTTTGCGTACTTAGAACCTATCCGAAAATTAATTATGTCGTTGCGAGGAGGGCGCTCTTCCCGACGAAGCAATCTCCCAAAAAATAGTTCTGCTCAGTTAAGAGGAGATTGCTTCGCCGCCAAAAACAAAAACGGCGGCTCGCAACGACATGAATATTGGATGTTTGAAATTTAGGATAGGCACTTAGCGGTTTAATATTTTTTTAGGAGTATAAAATGTCTGAAAAACCGACCGGCGTAACCGCCAACAAAGGAAAACGAGTGTTTTCTATTACATGGGACGATGGCCATGTCAGCAATTATCCATTTGGGTTATTACGCGCCGCCTGTCCATGCGCCTCCTGCCGCGGCGGACATGAGAACATGAAATCCGAACCTGATGAAGATGTGTTCACAAAAATCATGGCCGACTCCTTATCCACGCGCCTGACCAACGTGGTGGCTGTCGGCTCCTATGCGCTGACCATCGTCTGGGAAGATGGGCACGATTACGGCATCTTCAACTGGCATTACCTGCGCGCACTCTGTCCGTGTGACGAGTGCAGAGGCAGCAGAGCAAGCAAATAACAAGTGGAACATAAAAAGAGAGATTGCCAAAACGCAATCTCTCTTTTTGTTTACCTGATTGTTTATTCATAACATCAATAATGGGTAAGCAAAAAACATAAATGTGTCGCCCTGAGGGAGCATGCTTTTCGCGACCGAAGGGTCTCTGAGCGGGATAAGAGATGCTTCGCGCCTGAAATGCGGCGCTCAGCAAGACACGGAAACACTATCCATTATTCACATTTCATAGACTTTCCAAGCTTGCCAGATCGGAAGTTGAAGAAACGCAAGCATCCAAATCCTTCAACAAGCCGTCTGAGATCGCATAGATCCAGCCATGGATGGTCACCATTTGATCTCTCTGCCATGCTTCTTGAATGATCGTTGTGTTTCCAACATTCTTTACTTGTTCGATCACATTTAACTCGCAGAGCCGATTGATCCTTTCCTCTGCCGTGGAAAACCTCGCCAGGTCACTGCTCCGTCTTTGGTGAATGTCACGAATACACCGAAGCCAATTGTCGATCAACCCATGCGGTTGATCTTCCAGGGCCGCTTTAACGCCGCCACAACCATAATGACCACAGACAATAATATGTCTCACTTTTAGTATTTCCACCGCATATTGCAGCACTGAGAGACAATTCATGTCCGTATGACTGACAAGGTTGGCGACATTGCGATGGACAAAGAGTTCTCCGGGCAGAAGACCGATGATCTCATTTGCCGGGACGCGGCTATCCGAGCAGCCGATCCAAAGAAACTCAGGGTTTTGCTGTTGAACAAGCCTGGAGAAAAAAGATGGGTTGTTTTGAGAGATTTGAGACGCCCATTTCCGGTTGTTCTCAAAAAGAATAGGTAATTTTTTCATGAGGTATGCAAAAAATGATTTTTAACGTCCTATTGCGTCCCGAAAAACAAAAAATCCCAAACACAAGTCTATAGCAAAATCTCGTTTTTCTAAATCCGGGCTTTCTAAAAAACTCGTAATAGTATTCCTAAATGCTTCTCTTTCGCTAAATTCAGAAAGGCTTTGATATATTTCGAGAACAGGCATTACATTCTCGCCATAACCTATGTTTGAATGTGAATGGCGTTTATTAAATTTGATTTGTTTATTGAACGCTTTTGTAAAATATTCATCGTCTTTTAGTGCCATCTTGTTCTCCTGTTGAGTAATAATACGATAGAAGTTTAGATGACAATTCACTTCTCTCTGCTTCCTGAGATTCGACACTGAATTGAGCCGCTTTGTTAGCTTGCTTTGGTGTCTTTCAAGCTATCATGCTTCCACAGCAAAACACCTTGCCAGACGCTTATGATCGTGCCAAGCAATAAGACAAGCCCTTCGAGGTCTGGGAGCAGATAAACAAACAAGGCTGAGACTCCTGCCAAAAAATAAAAACCAGTTAACAGGCGGGGAAAGAGGCGGGATGTCCAACCGGCTGAACCAAGCAACACAAACGCCCATCCTAGAAAATGAAATCCAACCGCGTTCACACCTGCCACAAGCGTGGTCCAAACGATGAGGATAGTTGTAGAGTCTTCCAAATTCAACTCAGGATGTATTAAGTGATAATGACGATTAGCAGCGCGGATAAAAGCGACCGCCGCCATCCCTACTGCTGAAAGGCCAGCCGCTATTAGCGCCAGGTCCATGCGACGTGAAGCGCTTGCGCCGATGCGTTCACGCAGCACATAGGTCACAACGATCAAACTGGCTGCCAGGACCGGTCCGTAGAGAAAATCTGCCAGGTCATATGCAAATACTCCGATGGCATCCCGCAAATTTCCAGTTAAGTAGATCAACGGTGCAACGACAAACGACACCGCTATTAAAAAAGATGCAAGCCCGCCCCATTTGTTGATTGTCATGTTTTTTTACCTCCAAGGTTCAGGGAACTGCTATTACTTGATCGATTGTACGGGACGTTTTGTTAGGCACGTTTTCTTAACGGGAACTGATTTGCTTACAGACTACACTGATTGTAAAGCGTAGTCACCATGGAGGCAATCTGGTCACTGATCTTGCCTGCTTTTATGCCGAAAAACAAGGCATTTTTTAGGAATTGTCTTTTTTGAAACCTATTCGCTGCTGCCACATATTTTTCAATTCGGCTATCGTTTTCCAATCCGATCAGCGCGGGTAACTCTGAGAAACGTGATTCAGAAGGGGCTGTGACATATTGACTGATCGAGTTGGAAAACTTTGCTGATTGTGATTCGCTGACACCTAGTTCGCTCAAGACTTCATTATGTGAACAAGACGGCATTTTACTTACTTTGTCATGCTCAAAGTAATAAAGTTCCAGAATGACTGCTATTTGTTGTCGTGACATTTTGTTTTTGAGGATTGAAAACGGAAAATGTTTGAAAAAGACCTGCTCCAATTCAATTTCATCGGACAGGCAATGGACCAAATAGCCTTGTAAGAAGGATTTCAAGTGGGGATACTTTGAAACAAACCCAAGAATTCTTTCGGTTGGAATATGAGTCTGTTGACGCTGCATCGCTGCGAGATAACGAATATCAGGAATAGCAGCCCCCCAATAGTATTCCTGACTATTCGCTGGATTAACCTGTGTTTCCAATTTCGAGGCGATGACAATGTGTGAATACAAATTCATTTTCTTCTCTACAACTGGACAACCTTACTTGAATTGTCCATCTAACCGTTTGCGCTACTGACACCAAGGCAGGCGTGGACTCTGTACAGACACATACAGGCATTACCGGCCGTCATCACAGCCACGAATCCCAAAATAGGGCGATTCGCAAAATGTCACTTGTGTGCTCGGCTGTATGCTGATAAGTTTTACTTACAACCCAAGATAATGTAACTGGTCCCCAAATGGTTTCACAAGTCGAATTCCATGCCTGGTCATCAAACCTTGCCAGTAACTGAACTTGTTCATCTCGTACTTTCTTGAATTCAGCAAGCAGGCTTTCGAAATCATCGCTTCCTACACCCCATGCTGTATCCTCTTCTATTCCTTCCACTGGAAGTGGTTTACCAAGCCACTGCTGCATACTTGGTAAAGCGATTTTTTGTTCGTAGAATACCATATGGAAAATGTGTCGTGCGGCTGTCCATTCACCGAGAGCCTCAGGTGGTCGGATGTTTCGCCGTGCATTGGGTACTTGTTGTGCACCCCACACGAATCCATCGGCACTGGCTTGAAGTTGGTCATGGAACCATTTGGATAAGTTCATAGGTATTTAATCCTTTTGACAAGAAAATTAGGAACAGGGACCGGCTGACAGTTTGAGCTGGGGCGGGCGTGGACTCTGCTCGGAAGCAGAAAAACTTCAAGCCAGAAAATTGCTTGCTGTAGGTGCCGCAGAATCCTCGCCGTCCGGTTAACGCGGGGTCAGGTTGACATGGCATTCAGGAACCAGGATGTCAAAGCTCAGAACCACCTGCTTGCCAGACAGCCGTCTGGTTTCGCCCGTTCCTCTTGGACTCATACAAGGCTTTATCAGCCCGTTCCAACAAGACATTCAAAGTGGTGTCAGCTTCCTTGTTGTAGGTCGCCACTCCTATGCTGAGAGTGACTGGGATATCAACACCTTCCAAACTGGCCAGATGGGCAGGGATTTTCTCGCAGAACCTTTCAGCCGTCAGCCGCGCTTCTTGCTCGTCTGCCTCGAAGGCCAATACAATGAATTCATCGCCGCCATAGCGTCCCAGAATATCCCCGTCGCGCGAGTACAATCCCAAACATCTCGCGGCTTCCTGAAGAACCATGTCTCCACAGATGTGCCCCTTGGTATCATTGACGGTTTTAAAATTATCAAGATCAATAAGAATGAGGGAAAAGCATATCTGTTGACGCTGTGCACGTGAAAATTCCCTGTCGGCAAGCTCAAAGAAATTCCGGCGATTGAATAACTGGGTAAGCGTATCGGTCGCAGCCAGTTTCTGGAGTTGATCGTTGGCTGCTGACAATTTGTCTTCAGAGTTTTTCAGTGTAGTAATATCATAAAGGAGCATAATGCGTCCAGTATGTTTTCCAGCCATGTCGATCAGCGGAGTTTGTTTAATTTCATACACATTTGACCCTACCCTAACCTCACTGGTCTCTTTCACCTCATTCGAAAAGACGTCAAGCAGATGCGAATACCCGGAGAGTGTTTGTTGAAGGGTTTTCCCGACAGCATCCTCTTGTGAGCGGTTTATTATTTTCCCGGCAGCAGGGTTTATATCAATAACTACACCACGATTGTCAATTACGATAACACCACTGTTTACATGGTTGAACACCAACTCGTGAGCCACAGGCATTACATCAAGGAATCGGAATCGGCGCAAACTGACTCCCACCAGCAGTCCACTTATGGTAAAAGCAATTACCGTCGGATCAAAGGGTTCAATAAAGTTGTTGCCGGTGATGTAGAGAAAGTTGGGAATCAGCGGCAGTAGTCCAGCTATGATCAGCATATATATCTGCCCTCTGAACTGCGATGGAAAATGCAACATAGATTGAATTAAAAGGACCCCACTCCCAAACATGGCACAATAGGCATAGATGGACCAGACCCAGAAAAGGGGTCCATGCTGAATTGACAGTTCAGAAATTCCATTGGTATTGATAAGTTCTATGGATTTAAAAAAATACGAATGAAGGTGATGTGAGAGTACTAACAGGTAGGTTGCGATGGGCACAATGGACAGGATGACCTTCGCTTTGGGGGTAAGAAGGCGGTCGTTATTGCTATATACAATGACAAAGTATGGCCAGAATAGAATTGTGCCGACAATTCCGAGATATGTAATACGAAGGCAAATAAGTTTAAGAGGAAGATCCGCCATGAGTATTTCCAGCCCATCCCCTGCAGACCAGATTGCGAGAAAGAGCATTGCCAACCCCCAAATTCGGGTACCACGTATAGGAGCCATCTTTCGACCATAATAAACCATAAACAAGGCTATGGCGCAGGCGGAAAAATAGATCATCACAATAGGATGGAATTGAAAAGTCATGTTTTTTCTTTTTAGAGGGAACTAGTTTCTACTATGGCTTCAGGATGGGAAATGTGCTTATCAGGTACATTCGGTGTAAGTGCCGCAATATTTACTCCCTTTCAGGTGATATGTTTCCATTTTATCATTTTGGCCGCCCAATATTTTGCTTTAGTGGACAGTGGGCGGGCGTGGACTCTGCTTGGGAGCAGAAAAAACTCAAAGCGTAGAAAATGCTTGACGAGAAGCGTGCCGCACGCCGCGAAGCGGCAGTCCCATACGTTAGGCGCTTTTATCTGCTGGAACTGATCTACTTATCAATATCATTTAACATAGATAGGATAGCAGAGATGGTCATTTTTTGTTGTTCCTCTCGGCTGATTTCGGCACGACCATCGCCAAGCAGCGTGCCAAAGTAACCAAACTGGGAATGATTACCTCCGTCTATCTCAATCCAAATTGTGTCATTCGGTAAAAACTTACTTGTTTTCTCAATTTCTGAAACGCTTGCCAAGCCATCACGGGTCGCATAGATTTTCATAACAAGCAGTCCGCTGTTCGATAAATCATATTTATTTTCCTTTGGATGCGACGTTCCTATTAATATAAGCCCTGAAAATAAGTCATTATTGTAGGAAGCAAAGCGAGATGCTATTGCCGCGCCACGTGAATGACCGCCAAGGACCCATCGTTGAATAGTCCGATTTGTATCCATTAATTGACGAGTGTAGTCCATGACATCTGTTTCTTGTCCTGACAGTGGTGCAGACCCAAGAGGTAATTTGACGATGTAAACTGCAAAACCACTTTCTGCTAAGCGCCGCGCCATCGGCGCATAGGCTTTCGGGTCAACCATCCCGCCAGGGTAAAAAATAAAGCCTGTTATTCGCTTGTTTTCGATTGGGATGAAATTAATATTTGCACCATTTTCTGAAACTGTAACCAATGAATCGCTTTGAAGTACAGACTTTGAAAATCCGTGGCTTTGATATGAATAAGCCATCCAAAGCAAAAAAGACAATCCTGTCACTATCCAGATGACACGGATTGCTTTCCAAATGCTACGGATAGATTTATTGGTTTTTATTATGATTTCTCCGAGAAGTAGTCTAAAAGTACATCTACAAAGTCATTGCGCTTTAGAAATGATGAGGAATGCTTTGTTGCACTGCGTTTGGGTAGGGTCCTCAATGTTTGCAGTCAACTTATTAAAAAATCAGCAATACGGTTAAACACCGCTCGTGCAGATGGGCGGTCATAATTTGATAAAACAATTACTGTATAGCCTAAATCGTACATCAAGGCAAAAGCGTCGCCGCCCATTGCGCGTCCGCCATGACCTATGACATGTCCATGCTTTCCATCGTCAATGATGTGAAAGCCATATCCATAACTTACGCCTGCTTGTTCCCCTGCTGCATGAGATGTAAAACATAATTCCTTATAATGACGGTCTATAAATTGCTGATTTTGGAGTGCTTGAAAGAAAAGGAAAATATCCTGCACCGTAGAAAAACAATGTTCAGATGGACTGCCTTTAACTCCATAAATAAATTGATTGCTGCGAAGTTGTCCATCATCCGGGCTAAACCAGTTTTCACGGGTATAGCCAATTGCACAATTTGCAATTGGCAAATCCATTTCATAGAAATCAGTATCTTTCATGCCTGCTACTTGAAAGATTTCTCTTTTCATATACTCGTAATATGATGATCCTGAAACTTTCTCAATCAAAGCACCAAGCACAACGTATCCAGTATTACCATAATGATGCCGTGTCCCTGGCGGGAATTCAAGGGGCGTATCAGCAAATAACTTCAGATAATCATTTATAGTTCGCAGGTCAGAGCGCGCAGCCCGATATGCGTCATTCCAATATCTGTCAAAACCCGCTGTGTGTGTCAGAAGTTGATGAATGGTGATTTGGTCAGCATAGGGCAAGGTGGCGTCATAAATTGAAATTGGTACATGGATGTCAAGTTTTTCTTTTGCTACCAGTTTCATAACGGCTATAGCCGTGAACATTTTTGTAACAGAAGCAATATTGAACTTGGTGTCAGGTTGGTTTCGTAATATTTCAGGACGAATTGCATATCCACGCGCAGTTTTTAGAATCGGCTCATTATTATGGGCAATAAGCACCGCTCCAGAAAATTTATCAGCGGATTCTTGTTCATCTAAAAAAGTTTTTACTTTTTGTATTAACTCATCATCAATCAAAATGACTCTCCGTTCTTACAGTGTACGAATAAGATTGCGCCAGCTGCCCACGGTTTGCGTTCGCGAACTTGTCCTGCGGGCTGTGGCGCTGGGGCGGGTGTGGACTCTGCTTGGGAGCAGAAAAAACTCGAAGTCAGAAAAATACTTGTAAATCGCGCAAAATCCCTAGCGATCAGTCCACGCTTTGTTAGCCGCTGTTTTTTAGAAGTCTAAATCTTGCAAGAAATTTGGGCGCTGTTGCCTATAAGCCCTGACTCTTTCGGCAAGATTTACGCTCAAAGGTATTAACCACTTATAAGCCACTTTATAAAGATTTCTTACTTCATCAGGTCTAAACAATTTTCTTGAATGGGCAATATCATTTCTGATTTGTTTTATATTTTTCATGTCTGCTTTGAATTGGGCTAAATTCAGATACTTCTTATTGTTGAAAATAACGCCAAAACCCGTTCTTTGCGGAATAGCCCAATTTTCTTGAAACGTGCCATATAACTGATAAAACGTGAAGTATTCAGCAATAAAATCTGATTGAGATTTGCGATAACCAGAAAACAGAGAGGTGTAATTCTTTTTACCCCATTCAGGAATTTGCAAATCCGAAAAAGTCAATTTTTGAATCACCATAAAATCAATGAGGCTACGACGTAAAGCGTTTTCGGTAACATCACCTATAAACTTACTTTCTTGTAAAAGAATTATTCCGTTCCACAAAATAGAAAGTCTGTATTGTAAAGGGTCACGAATAAGATTGCCTCTTTGGGCATAATCATGAATTTGCTTATCAACCCATTCGAGCCAGTGACTTGGCATTCCAGATAAAACATTACGCAATTCGTAGAATTGTTTGCTGTTTTTAGTCAGTTCGAGCCATCCAAAATAAGGATGAGAACTTAAGTCAACGGACGATGAGAGGGAGAAGTTATGAGGACTCGGCATACTCAAAGACTTCTCCTAACCGATTCGATGACCACTGCGGGTGTTTACCGCTACCGAGCCATAAATAGGGCATTTTGACCGAAATCCCTTTCCAAGAATCCTGCCCAAAACTTCGTTGTGAAGTTTCATCATTATTATTAGATCACTCTTGCAAGGTCGACTTTTGTCTCCTTTTTCATTCATATTCAGTTGTCCACTTTGTGGCAATTCATTCCATCGGTAGAGTTAATGTAACAGAGAACAAGCACTTAATCAAGAAGTAACGTAAAGCACTTAACGATTTGCGTTACTGGCGTTGGGTGAGCGTGGACAATGTTCGATAACAGAAAAATCCTCAAAATGGCGGCGCATCCCACCCATCATGTGCAGTCGTTCTTAGGCTTCATTCTATGTCTTCAAGAATTCCACAATAAAGGCGACCGAGCTTCCACTTCTTTTATCATTTTGAAAAATATGCCACTATTTTCATTTTGCTTAAATTCCAATACCTTTTTGTTTCCAACTTCAATTTCAAAAAGTAACGGAGAACCATTTTGAACATTTTCACCTGAAATGCTGGCTACAACAAAATATTTACCAACACTAAGATATTGAATGTCGCTTCCACTTATTATCCCATTCTCATTAAGATCTGTTGTTTTTGCGTCAAGTAACGTTAATGCTCCATTACCACCAATATCATAATATCCAATGCCTAGTCTTTTGCGACCTGCTTCACCGTCGGAAGAGATGTTTGTCTTTATGTGCTTTTCAAATTTTGTTTCAGGCATTTCTATCCATCTTCCAAAGTGTTCACGATTTATCTTGTTTCCATCTTTATCGTAATATTTTAAATAAACGGAAACGCCTATGGCTTGGTTATTGTTTTGCTTTTTTGGTTTGTTAATAAAATCAATATACAGCAATCTTCTATCAGTATTTAAATACCTGCCAAGTAAAGAGTTTGCTCCATATTGATTTATGTTAGTCAAAATGGTATCTATACCGCAAGAGAAAGGAATTACATTTGGGAGTATAGATTTCATCTCTGAAATCTCTTCATTCAACCCGAAAATCGTTTTTTGATCATTGTTATAAACAATTACTGGTTCTTTGAGAACAAAAAATCCAACTGTAATAAGGTATAAAACAATAAAAAGAAAACAGTATAAAATCCAATGTTCTCCAAAAATGGCAGACAAAGACTTCCCCCAATTTGTTATAAACGCATACAAAAAAGAAACAATTGCTGGAAATATAATCCCCAACATTCCCCATTTCTCCCAAGACTTTTGCCAAGATTTGAATAAAATATCTTTCCAATATCGGGCAAATCCTGTTTGCATTACATCTTTGTTGTTCATTTTCTATTTCCCGTTACGGTCTTTGGATATTTTTGTTGTGCATGAAAGAAACCTAACTATGGTTTATACAACATAACGTATAAACCCCTATAAACAAACATTAAACTACCAAAAAATAAATGTATATCTGCCGATCCCACTTTACGGCGTTCGTGTGGGTGTTGGCGTCCGTGACGGGCTGACTTTCGCAGTGGGTGTAACGCTGGCTTTCGGTGTTAAAGTTGCCTTCGGGGTAACACTAGGCGTAGTCACTGATTTAATGCGCGCTTCCGCAGTGGCGCGCATTTTGGTTGTCATCACGTCTGCGCTCATGGCTAAGAGCGCCTTCCAAGTAGTGATCGCACCTTTTGCATCGCCGCGCTGTTCAAGGACCAGTGCGCGCCAGTACAGCATCAGGGCAATTTGTTCATCTGTCTCGGCATAATTTTCGAGGACCTCAACCTGTAGGAAGGCGCTGCCAAACTTCTCCTGCATGTAATACCCCCGCACCAAGCCAAGATTTACATCAAAGGAAGTCCTGTCCACTTTCAGGGCGGCTTCAAGATCGGAAACAGCCTGATCTTCATTTTTCAACTCAAGGTTGGTCAGTCCACGGTAAACATAGAATTTGCTGAAACCTGCGCGGTCTAGGTTCATGGCCTTGTTGAGATTCGTCAGCGCGGCTTTGTAGTTCTTTATTTCATAGTAGGCCTGTCCCAGCATGGCAAGCGCCAACGGATCCGTGGTTTCATATTGCACATATACATCCAGCTTATCCAGCGCTTTTTGATAATCGCCATTCTCAAGATACAGTTGACCTAAGAGTTTATAGACGGGCAGAGACGTAATATCCAGCTCATAGGCCTTTTCTGCGGCCTCCAAAGCTTTCTTCTGATCGTCCATCGCAAAATAGGCATTGGCATAAGCCATATAAACTTCCGCTGACCCAGGCAGGAGTTCGACCGCTTTTTCAAGGTCTGCAAGAGCGGCTTCCGGGTCCTTATGCAAAATATAATAATTTGCGCGCTCCAGATAAACTTCACCAAAATCCGGGTCAAGCCGAATGGCTTCACTGAAGAGGATCTCAGGGTTGAATTTCACATCGGACATCATCCGCGTCCGCGCCAGACCAAGATAGGCCGGGCCAAAGTTCGGGTCAATTTTCAAAGCCTGGTTGTATGCTTTCAAGGCCTCACTTGCATTTCCCATAAAGCGATAAGCATCGCCAATATGATAATAAATATCCGGGGCATCCGGTTCCATCGGGGCGATCAATTGCATATTCAAAATGTATGCTTCCCAATCACCCTTGTTATAGGCATCCTGCGCAATACGGTATTGATCCCTTGAATTCAATGCGCGCGGCGTGTTCACATATAAAGGAGTCGGCGTATAAGTTTGGGCGAGCAGCATCCACAAGGGTGTGGGACCTGTATGAGATTGCGTCGGAGCGGCCGTGGCGCCGAAGACTGTCGGCGTGGTGGTGAAGGTTGGTGACGGCCCCGGTGTATTGGTCACGGTGGGGATGACGGTGGTCTGGCGCGGCAGGACAAAGCCAAACATCACCACGGCCGTCAACGCAACGCCTATCGTCAACACCCCGATCAATCGCACCGCCGGGCTTTTCACAATAGCCTTAAAACCTTTCTCCTTTGGCTTTTCATTCGCGAGCAGAAGTTTTTCCTCCCACGCGCGCGGACGATTCATGGGAAAAGGCTGTACGCCTTCATCCGGAGCCAATGCCCCCAGCAAGATCAAGCCCCTTTTCGCCGTACCATTTTCGGGGTTAAGTTTGAGCGCTGTCTGCAAACAGTAAATGCGCTCCTTGGGATTCTCCACCGCGGCGCTTAACCAAACCCAATAGATGGAATTATTCTGGTCCGTCTTAAGCAGAAGCGTGAGCAATTCCTTGGCGCGCGCTTTATTGCCGCGCCGCAAAGCGTTCACAGCTTCCTCGAACATTGTGTCAATGGGATTTTCTTCGGGGGAAAGGTCGGTCATATTTTTATTTTACCGCTTGTTAGTCCTTTTCGCGGAACTCTTCCACCTGATAGACCAAGACCTGTAATTTTGCATCGCGCCATAGATTTTTTCGCGCCCCCATTTTGGAACAAAGATGGTCGAGAAAATCCGCGGGGTCTGGTATCTGCCTCCAAACCTGTGGAAGAAAAGTAGCGCGGCGAAAACCGTCTTTTAGGATGACTCCATCTACATGCGGATTCAGCTTAACCAGCAGGTCGTCAGCTGACGAATATTCCAGCAATCGGGGAGCGGTCAATCGCGACACCTCAAGCTGGATCCTGTTCAATTCGCTTTCATCCACGGGACGGAAGCGCGGGTCCTCCAACGCGGCCGCAATCGCATGTTCGCGGACATCCTTCGCAAGCGGCTGATATGCTTCCAGCGCGCCGATGCATCCGCGCAGTTCACCGTTTATCGTAAGCGTGACAAATGATGCCCCATCTTCAAGCAAATGCGGAGTGAGCGTGTTCATATCCAAAGCAGGCAGTTTATTCCCCTTTACTCCACATTCCATGGCCTCACGCGCCATTTGCAAAAGAGTTTGTTTTTCATCATTCGTCAATTGGTCGGTCATGATGACTCTCCTAAAATAAACCCTAAAGGTTTTAAAAACCTTTAGGGTTTAAGCCTACAACTCCGCCAGCCCCCAATACTTGCGGTTGTGATACATCAGCGGCTGTCCATCACCAAAACTGCGTGCCGCAAGGACTTCTGCAATGAATAGGGTGTTCATACCTGCATCATACGTTTCAATGATGCGGCAATCCAGCCACGCCAGCCCGCCTACGATCAATGGTGAGCCTGTGACCAAAGTCTCTGTCAGCACGCCGGCAAAACGGTCTTCGATCTCGGGATAGCGCCCCGCGAATACGTCAGAGATTTTGACTTGCTCTGTTGAAAGCATCGTCAGCCCGAATGCGCGGGATTTTGTCACCAGTTCATAGGTGCGTGAGGAATGCTGCAATGAAATGGAAACCGTGGCCGGCTCCAGTGAAATGGAAGTGAACGAGTTCACGGTCATGCCGTGTC
The DNA here is from genome assembly GCA_016219545.1 of Chloroflexota bacterium. GTDB lineage: Bacteria > Chloroflexota > Anaerolineae > Anaerolineales > Villigracilaceae > Villigracilis. The sequence continues at coordinate 73,844 of JACRMH010000046.1, forward strand.
TGCTGCCTTCATACACAGCAGTCACAACTGTCACACTGGCAGACCAGGCACGCATCGCCGCACGCAAATTTTCAGGGTCAAGGGGCATATAAATTTTCTCCATAATTAATTTCATGATAATTGTGAGAGCATGAAGCGTCAAGACGCAAAAGGGAAATTTGCGAACAAATTAACTCGCCTTACGCAGTGTCGTTCTGAGCGGAGCGAAGAACCTCTGATTTCAGGAGTGGAGACCCTTCGCTACCGCTCAGGGTGACACGAGAAACCGGAGTTGAGCAAAAGTCCTGAATGTTTTTCTTTGCGACCCTGCGTCTTAGCGTTAATGTTTTTCGATCTTGAGAAAGCCGCACGACAAAAGCCCTCATCACCTTGACGCGGTTTTTTGATTGTGCTATTCTTTCCAGCCGACTAGACTGACCAGTCGGTTTACAGCGACCATGACAGAAACTCCCGCCCCACCCACTCAGGAAACCCGCGCGCGCATCCTTGAAGCCGCCGTGACCGTCTTTGCCAGCAAAGGCTACCACGACACCAAAGTAGATGACATCGTCAGCGAGTCCAAGACCTCCAAAGGCTCTTTCTATTTTTATTTCCCCAGCAAGCAGGATATTTTCCTCGCGCTGGTGGATACCTTCGCGGACTTGCTCGAAAGCCGTCTGCGCGAACGCATCAATGCCGAGACCTCGGGCATGGCCCGCGTTGACCTGGCGTTGCGCGTCTGTTTGGAGACTTTCGGTCAATATCGCGGACTGGCAAAGATCGCCTTTGTGCAAGCCACCGGGTTGGGAATCATCTTCGAGGAAAAACGCCGCGCCGTCAATGACAGGTTCATCGCCATCATCAAGACCAATCTCGATGAAGCCGTGACCGATGGAAGCATCCCCCCACTGGATACAGAGGTTGCCGCATGTGCATGGATGGGCGCGTTGAATGAAATTATTTTGCGCTGGGTTTACACCGGCGAGCCAGACCCTGTCCGCTCACTGCCTGCGTTAAGAAAATTACTACTGCAAAGTGTGGGCAAGCCGACATAAATGTCGGGCTACGTAACGCGACACGCTTCGCGATGTCGCCGCTCTACAGAGATTATTTTGAATCACATCATTAATTACACCATTCCAACCAAACCTTATTCACTGACAGAGTTCCTGCGTTTTGGCTCTGGCATGGAACGCTTTTATTTTGAAAGCGATCAATCGCAAGTTGCCATCGCTGGGCTTGGGATTGCCGCGCAAATTTCCAAGGACGGCGCAGATCGCTTCACAGAACTTGGCCGATCCATTCAGGAATTTTTTCAGCACATTACTTGCATCAATCGATCTGACTTATTGCCGCGTCCCATACTTTTGGGAGGCGGCTCGTTCTTTGGAGCAATGGAATCCGGCATCTGGGATTCTTTTCCGCAGGCCTCATTAATTCTTCCGCGTTACGCGCTGATCCGCGTCGGCGGGGAAACTTTCTTTTCAGTGAATCAATTATCAGCGCAGAAAGACGCGCTTCGCAGTGAAGCCGAATCTTTCCTTGCGAAATTCGAATCCGCGATCCCATCAACGCCATCCATGCCCGATGAACTCGTCACGCAAGAAACATCGCGCGCAGATTGGCAGTCTGCAATCGAGCGTTCGGTAAAAATGATCCAGCAAGGCGAATTGAAAAAGATCGTGTTGGCGCGCCTCATGCAAGTGACCGGCAACCGCGCAATAGATGTCCCCCCCATGTTGGGACATCTCGGCGGATCATGCCCAGCCTGTTTCCGATTTCTCTTTGAATTTTCACCTTCAACCATTTTTGCAGGCGCTACCCCCGAAAGATTGGTTTCAGTCTCTGGCGCAAAATTCATCACCGCCGCAATTGCAGGCTCGATGCCTCGCGGAGATCATCCCGCCGAAGATGAAGCGCTTGGTCAACAACTTTTGAATTCTGCGAAAGACCAGAGCGAACATATTTTTGTCGTCGAACAGATTCGCGAAAAGATGTCCCCGCTGACCGAATCACTGAACATTGCTTCCACGCCAAAACTCCTGCGCCTGCCAAATATTCAACACCTGCGCACAAATATCTCCGGGACATTGAAAGCTGACCACAGTATTCTGAACATCGTTGCCGCCTTGCATCCCACTCCCGCTGTCGGCGGAACACCAACTGAAACCGCCTTGCGCGTTATGCGCGGACTCGAAGGCTTCGAGCGCGGCTGGTACGCAGCGCCCGTCGGTTGGGTAGATTCAAACGGCAATGGCGATTTTGTTGTTGCGATTCGTTCGGGATTATTTCGTGACAACACAGCAACGCTCTTCGGCGGCGCGGGCATCGTCGCAAGTTCTGATCCGCAGAAAGAATGGGACGAGACAGGTTTGAAGATCCGCTTTTTATTAAACGCGATGCAAGGTGAAATGGCATGAACCTTGCCAACCGCAATACGATCTGGTCAGGCATCTTCGTCAACGAGTTAAAAAAACTCGGGCTTGATTCAGTTTGCATCGCGCCGGGTTCACGCTCCACGCCGCTTGCTGTTGCGTTCGCTGAAAGCGGCATCAAGGCTTATGTTCACAGTGATGAACGCTCGGCTTCATACTTTGCATTGGGACTTGCACGTGCCAACCGAAAACCCATCGCTCTCGTTTGCACATCAGGCACTGCCACCGCAAATTTTTTCCCTGCCATCATCGAAGCCAATTACAGCGAAGTTCCTTTGCTTGTATTAACCGCCGACCGTCCCGCTGAAATTCGTGAAAGCGGAGCGAACCAGACGATAGATCAACTCAAACTCTTTGGCGATCACGTCCTCTGGTTCGTAGATGTCCCCGCGCCCGAAGCGAATTTTTCACAACATCTTTTTCGATATTTGCAAACCCTTGCCGCGCGCGCTTATGAAACTTCACAGTCGCCACTGCCCGGTGCAGTGCATTTGAATTTCCAATTTCGGAAGCCGCTTGAACCTATTGACGTTCCTGAGGATCGCCCTGTGTGGATGAGTGACGCGCTTCTTTCAGCGCTGGCAACTGATCCTGCAAAAGTGACATTTTCCCGCCCCCAAATTGCCCCCTCCACCGAGCAGACAGATTTCCTAACCCGAATCATTTCCTCCTCCCCGCGCGGACTCATCGTCTGCGGTCCGCGCTGCCCTGATGGCGATTTCCCCGTTCAACTCACTAATCTGGCTACGCGCCTCGGCTATCCCATTCTCGCGGACTCATTATCAGGTCTGCGCTTCGGCGAACACGTCAATGAAAACATCATCGGTGGATACGATACATTCCTGCCCACAGCCCTGCGCCCTCAATTGATCCTGCGCTTTGGAGATGTGCCAACCAGCAACGCTTTATGCGATTATCTTGACAGTCTCAATATTGTTCCACAAATCCATATTTCCGAAATCAAACGCTGGCGCGATGACCGCTTCCGTGTGACACATTCCATGTGGTGCGATCCACTTTTAATGTGTGAAGAATTATTACGCCCCCTGAACCCGCGGACTGACCCAGCTTGGCTACCCGCATGGGTGAAACTCGAAGATAAAGTCTGGGATGAAGTCAACACCTTCCGCACCAACCCGGATTTTGAAGGTGGAATCCTATCCGATGCGCTGAGTCAACTTCCGGCGAATAACGGACTCTTCATCGCCAACAGCTTACCCATCCGTCATTTCGATCAATTCGCTAGGCCAAGTCAGAAGCCTGTACAAGTCTTCGCTAACCGCGGCGCAAGCGGAATTGACGGCACGCTCTCCAGCGCTCTCGGCGCAGCAGTGCATTTGCCCGGTTTGGTCTTCGTCACCGGCGATCTGTCTTTCTATCACGACATGAACGGACTGCTCGCAATTCAACGCTGCGGAATCCGCGCCACGATCATTGTCATCAACAACGATGGCGGCGGTATCTTCGAGCGCCTCCCCATTTCGAAATTCGAGCCGCCCTTCACCGAACTATTCACCGCCCCGCACGGATTGACCTTCGAGCACGCCGCAAAACTTTATGGCATAGACTATGTCCGCGCAGAAAGATTGTCACTCGCGCCTGCGCTAAAGTCCGCGCTTGCATCTGAAAGATCAACCATCATCGAAATCCCCAGCAATGCGAAGAAATTTGAATCATTGCGGAAAGAATTGAATCAACGAGTCCGTACCGCGACTTTTATGTCGCTTACCCCGCCAGCACCCGACATAAATGTCGGGCTACCAACCCGTGCCGCGACATTTATGTCGCCGCCAAAAGATGTTTACTACCGCCGGAATCTGCCACACCTTCACCCTGAAGGGCATCCCTTCTTTATCACGTTTCGCCTTGCCGATTCCTTGCCACTGGAAATACTCGCTGACCTCAAACATCAACTTGAACGTGAATTGAGCGCAATAAAAGATAACCCGGATACCGAGCATGACAAAATAAAAAAGAAACATTTTGCTCGCTACGATGACTGGCTTGATCGCTGTGAATTCGGTCCGCGTTGGTTGGAGAACGACAGCATTGCACGGATTGTTATAGAGAAAATCCATAGCTTAAATCAGGCTCGCTACAATCTGATAGGTTACTGCATTATGCCAAACCATGTTCACCTACTCATTGAATCACTCATTAGGGGAAATGCAAATCATAACGGAAAAAGCGCGAAATATCCTATCACCGAAACATTACGATTGCTCAAAGGGGGTACGGCGCGCGCGTGCAATCTTGTGCTAGAACGAGAAGGCCATTTCTGGCAGCAAGAAAGCTATGACCGCTATATTCGAGATGAACAGGAATTTACGCGAATTATCAAATATGTATTGAATAATCCTGTCAAAGCAGGATTGGTCAAAGAATGGAAAGATTGGCAATACTCTTACCTGAATCCCAAATTTGGAGAATGGTAGCAATACCGTACCGCGACATTTATGTCGCAATTCAAACCAACCCGACATGAATGTCGGGCTACAAAGGAAATACTATGAACTGGATCAAAGTCAAAGAATACCAAGACATCACCTACGAAAAAGCGGACGGCATCGCGCGCATTGCGTTCAATCGTCCCGAAGTACGCAACGCATTCCGCCCCGATACGATCAAGGAAATGATCGAAGCATTTGAAAATGCTTGGGAAGACACGCGCATTGGCGCAGTTCTGCTCACGGGCAATGGTCCCGCCAAAGATGGGAAATATTCATTCTGTTCCGGCGGGGATCAGAAAGTGCGCGGAAGCGCGGGCTATGTGGGCAGCGACGGCGTGCCTCGTTTGAACGTGCTCAAATTGCAACGCATCATCCGCAGTATGCCGAAGCCAGTCATCGCTCTCGTAGCGGGATATGCCATCGGCGGCGGACATGTTCTGCATGTCATTGCCGATCTAACCATCGCCGCTAACAATGCCATTTTTGGGCAAACAGGCCCAAAGGTCGGTTCGTTCGACGGCGGGTTTGGATCATCTTATCTGGCGCGTATCGTCGGTCAGAAAAAGGCGCGCGAGATCTGGTATCTCTGCCGCCAATACAACGCGCAGGAAGCGCTCGACATGGGATTGGTCAACAAGGTTGTGCCCGTTGAGCAACTCGAAGCGGAAGGCATTCAGTGGGCGCAGGAAATTCTTGCGATGAGTCCGCTTGCGATTCGCAATCTGAAATCTGCATTCAATGCAGAACTCGATGGGCAGGCCGGCTTGCAGGAACTCGCAGGCAACGCCACCATGCTTTTTTACATGTCCGAGGAAGGCCAGGAAGGGCGCAACGCCTATAACGAAAAGCGCAAGCCGAATTTCAAAAAATATCCCTGGCTTCCGTAAAATGAAAAAATCGCCGTCCAAAATATTCCTTGCATTAGCAATTGCCCTGGCTCTTCTCTGGTTTACCGCCAACTTTTCTTACGGCGCATATTCGGATGGATGGGCATATCGGGCTTACGTCAGTTACGGCAATGACGTATTGCTTCCGTTCGGATTGTATTTTGGGCTCTGCGCTCTGGATGGTTTCATTCCCGCTCTTCAATCATGGAAAATCAAGGCGGCTATTGCCTTCATAATCCCCTTCACGCTGGAGTTGCTTCAACCTTTATGGGTTCGTGGCATTGGATTGGACTTTATATCGGCAGACCATCTTGGATTGGGCTTTGTCTTCGACCCATTTGATTTCCTTGCTTATGCCTTGGGCGTTTTATTAGCAGCGTTAACCGAACGAAAATTTTTCACCCGCTTGCCCTTCTGGAGTTAGTCATGCCTTTTCTCTCCGCCCGCGTCGCACAGACACCCGATGCCCCCGCAATTGAATTTATGGGGCAAACCTGGAATTATGAAATCCTTAATCATTGGGTTGAGAACTTTACCAATCGATTCGAGCAACGCCAAGACAGTAAAGGCGCGCGCGTTGGCATTTACCTTTCCAATCAACCTCTCTACATCGTTCTCATTCATGCGCTCGCGCGTGTTGGTGCAATTGCCGTTCCGTTAAATATCCTCCTCACGCAAGCCGAACTCAAATGGCAGGTTGAACAAAGCCAATGTGATTACATCGCATGTTGTGAAGATGACTATTTCAAAATGAGGGAGATGGCTGGCGCGGATAGGATTCTCATCCTCGTACCAGAGTACCAACCCAAACAGATTCCCGCTTCGCTTCGCCCCCCGCCCAAGCCTGATTCTGTCCAAGGGATATTTTTCACCTCCGGCACGGCCGGATTCCCCAAAGGCGCAATGCTGACGTTCGACAATCATTATGCCAGCGCGCTCGCCTCGGCGGAAAGACTGCCCGTCCAAAAAAATGACCGCTGGCTGTTGACCATGCCGCTTTATCACATCGGCGGCATGTCCATTGTGTTTCGCGCCGCAATATATGGAATTGAAATAGTTCTTCACTCAGGCTTTGATGTAGATAAAGTTCATCACGAACTGACGCATGAAAACATCACGCACGTTTCGCTTGTGCCCACCATGCTTCATCGTTTGCTTGAAAAGTATCCTGATTTCAAACCTTCATCATCACTTCGCGTGATCTTATTAGGCGGAGCTGGCGCGCCTGAGAGTTTGGTCAGGAAAGCACTGAATTTGAATTTACCCATTGCGCTCACTTATGGGCTGACCGAAGCAACATCTCAAGTCGCAACGTCCACGCCCGAACAGACACGCGCCAAACCCGGCAGTGTCGGCAAGCCGCTAAACGGCACAACCGTCAGCATCGTTGATGAATCTGGCAAGTCACTTCCAAATGGAAAAGTTGGAGAAATCGTGGTCAGTGGAAAGACAGTCATGCAAGGCTACCTCGGTAGGTCACGTTTGCGAAGTCCCCGCAGGGGGAAACGTGACCTACCTACTGGTGATGTTGGTTATCTCGATTCAGACGGCGACTTATGGGTACTCACCCGCCGAACAGATCTGATCGTCAGCGGCGGTGAGAATATTTACCCCGAAGAAGTGGAGCGCGCATTGATGAATCATCCCGCTGTGAGCGAGGCCTGCGTTGTCGGACTCCCCGACCCCGAATGGGGACAATCCGTCGCAGCGGCCGTCGTTTTGCGCACGCCCTGTGACGGGGAGACTCTGCTCCAGTTTTTGCGCGAACAGGTTGCGGGTTATAAAGTTCCGCGCCGTATTGCAATCATCGAATCCCTTCCGCATACCGCGTCAGGTAAATTAAAGCGCGCGGAAGTCGCATCAAATTATTTTTCAGAAATGATCAAATGACAAACACCACACCCATTTCACTTTTCAACAATCTCACCATCGGCGGCAATGACATTTTGCTCATGGCGGGGCCCTGCTCGGTTGAAAGTTATGAGCAGACTTACGCCGTCGCAAAATCCATGCACGCGCTTGGGTTGCGAGTCTTGCGCGGCGGCGCGTTCAAGCCGCGTACCTCGCCCACTGCCTTTCAAGGACTCGGGCTTGAAGGCCTGAAAATTTTGCGCCAGATCGCGGACGAATTTGGGATGTTGATTATCTCCGAAGCATTGGGTGTGGAGCAATTGCCGCTCGTGGCCGAATACAGCGACATCATTCAAATTGGAAGCCGCAACATGCAGCACTTCCCTTTGCTGTGGGCGGTGGGCGAACAACCGAAACCGATCCTGCTCAAACGCGGATTCATGTCCACGATCCAGGAATGGCTTTCAGCGGTGGACCACATCACGTCGCGCGGGAATCAAAACATCATTTTATGCGAACGCGGTATCCGCGGATTTGATTCATCCACCCGCAACGTGCTGGACGTGAACGCCATCGCATTGATCAAAGAGACTTCGCAGTTCCCGATCATCGCGGATCCGAGCCACGCCACCGGCCGCACCGATCTGGTCTTTGCTGCGTCCCGCGCATCCATCGCCGCAGGCGCAGACGGACTGCTCGTGGAAGTCCACCCCAACCCTGATGAAGCGCTTTCCGACGGCGATCAATCCCTGCCGCTCGAATCCTTCCCTGCCTTCGTGGATGATATGCGCCGCATCGCCTCTGCAATGGGACGTAATTTAATCTGATGTTCATCGGCAATCCCAAAAACCCGCCCCTCGTTTTTTTGCACGGCTTTCTCGGAAGTGGGAAGAGTTGGCGCGACATTGCTGAAACTTTCAGTGAAAATTATTTTTGCATTCTGCCGGACCTGCCTGGTCATGGGGAAAACACAAAACTCGATCTTAACTCCACGATCAATTTTGATTATTTAACCAACTGGCTTTCTCAATTACTGGACGAAATCCCCGCCCCGAAAATTCATCTCATTGGATATTCACTCGGCGGTCGCGCCGCGCTGACATTTGCCTGCCGTTATCCTGAGAGAATCCTCTCCCTGACACTTGAGTCTGCCAGCCCCGGCATCGTTGACCTAGATGAACGCACCCACCGCATTGACGAAGACTCCGCCCGCGCCGAATCCATTTTGAAAGACGGCATGTCTGCATTCGTTGACAAATGGTATCGCATGCCACTCTTTGCCAGTTTGAACTCCAACCCTGAAAAATTATCTGCCATCAAGGAGGCCGCCTCACGCAATGATCCGCGCTGGATGGCAAAAGTCATCCGCGAGTTGAGTCCGGGATTGCAGACTCCGCTGTGGGATTCGCTAGCAAAATTATCTTTTCCGATATTATTAATTGCAGGGGAAAAAGATGAGAAGTACGTTCAAGTCATCAAAAAAATGTCAGAGCGAATTCCATCGGCGCAAAAAAACATTGTGTCCGAAGCCGGACACAATGTTCATGCAGAACAACCTGAAAAATATATTGAGTTAATTCGTAGCGCGACACTGCGAAGCGTGTCGCCCCATGCGAATGCGGCATAAATGTCGCGTTACAAAGCTATCCCCACCCAGAATAACAAACTAAACACCAGCGCGGTCTGACCTGTTCCGGCGAGGGCGGCATTGAGCGGACGGCCTTTCTGAGTCAATACAACCTTTGCGGCTTTATATGCAATCGGCAGGGACAACCATGCCAGCAGGGAAAACCACGAGACAATTCCCATCCATGCGGCGATGGGCAGAATCAAATAGGCAACACTCATACAAAATAAATATTGCGTCTTCGTGAAGCGTTCACCAAGTCGCACCGCGAGAGTATGCTTGCCGCCTTTTCGGTCATTATCAATATCGCGCAAATTGTTGACCACCAAAATAGCAGTGATGATCAATCCCGGTGGGATGGTCATCCACCACGCGGCGGTTGAGACAAAACCAGCCTGCACGTAATACGTCCCCGCTACGGAGGCGAGCCCGAAAAAAATAAAGACAAAAATATCACCAAGTCCGTGATAGCCCAGCGGGAAAGGTCCGCCGGTGTAGGCGATGGCGGCAATGATGGCGGTCACGCCGATGATGACGATGGGCAAGCCGCCCAGCCATACAAGATACAAGCCGAGAAATGCGGCTAAAGCAAAAACCGTCCACATGCCGAATTTAACTTGAAACGGAGTCAGCAGTCCGGCTTGAGTGACGCGCGTAGGTCCCAATCGTTCGGGCGTATCCGTCCCGCGTTCAAAGTCAAAGACATCGTTGGCAAGGTTGCTTCCAATTTGTAAAAGGAGGGCGGTGAGTAAGCAAACCAGTGCGGCGTCAAACCGAAAATGCCCGTCACGCCACGCGAGAGCACATCCCATCACCACGCCTGCGGCCGCAGCCGGCAATGTGCGCGGACGGATCGCCAGCCCCCAAGCTTGCCAATTAATTGTTTGTTCTGTCAAAGTTTTTTCTCCGCTACGACGTTAATGCCGCGCAGTATAACGTATAATTGCACAAATTTTACAGGAGACCTTATGACACACCTTACAGGACAGGAACGCGCCACTTATGTTCAAAAAATGTTCACACAGGTTGCAAAACGTTACGACCTCATGAACCGATTAATGACAGGCGGACAGGACATCCGCTGGCGCAAGATGGTGATCAAACTTGCGCGCATTGACAACTCATCCGCATTGCTTGACCTTGGAACGGGAACCGGCGACCTCGCGCGGGAAGCGGCGACTCAATTTCCGCGGGCAAAGGTCATCGCATCTGACTTCACCCATGAGATGATGCGCGTTGGGAAGAAGATCAGCGCCTTGAATTTCTCCACCGCCGACGCGTTGAAATTACCCTTTAACGATTCATCCTTCGACGCAGTCATCTCCGGCTTTCTGATGCGTAACGTCATTGACCTGCAAAAAGCAATTGAGGAACAGTACCGCATGTTAAAACGCGGTGGACGGATCGTCATCCTAGACACCACGCGCCCGAAGAAAAATATCCTCTCGCCATTTATATGGGTTCACATGCACGTCATCATCCCCACCCTCGGCACCTTGTTGACCGGACAAAGAGAAGCCTACAACTACCTGCCCGACACCACCGAAGGATTCGTCACCGCCGAAGATATGGCCGCCCGCATGATCGCAGCAGGATTCAAGAAAGTGGATTTCAAGCGCCTCATGTTCGGGACAATCGCCATTCATTGGGGTGAGAAGTAGAATAAACGGTGGGTATCCTCGTCTATAATTCTGAGCAAAAGAACCACGCCCGCCAACTGTCCACTACGACAAACTATTAGGCGGTCCCTTGCTGGAAACGCCCTCACTAGCAGGCTGTCGGAGAGCAGTGTGTCGCGAGAAAAAAAAGCCAGTTTGAACCGCTAAGAGCGCAAAGAGCGCGAAGCTTTAAAGGTTTTCTTGGCGTTCTTAGTGGGCTTCGCGGTAAAAAATGCCCGCCGCTGGGGGTTCTCCGATAAACTGCTAGAGGTAAATTATGCAAGATCAAATAGAACTAACTCATCTTCTTATCCGTATAGCTGAACTGCGGGACCCCAATGCTGAAAAACATTCAGAGGGTGTTGCTGAACTTAGCACAGCATTGGCAGAGCGAATCAATATGGATGTTGAAGGGCGCATAGCACTACAACACGCCGCCAAGCTTCATGATGTTGGCAAAGTCGCCATCAGCGACGCAGTGATCAGTAAGCCATCCCGCCTGACCCGAGCCGAATATCTGATGGTACAGCAGCATACGATATTGGGGTATCAACTTCTCCAGCCTATGAAGATCGACACCGTAATTACGAGTGCCATCCTGAGTCATCATGAAAATTTTGATGGAAGCGGCTATCCACATGGACTGAAAGGTGAAGCGATCCCGCTTGAAGCACGCCTGATCAGGATCGCTGATTTCTATGACGCATTAATAAGCCACCGTTCTTATAGAAACAATGCGGCTTATAGCCCGGCCGAGGCATTAGATGTGCTTGAAGAAAATCGTCATTGTTTTGACCCCGTTTTATTCGACACTTTTGTTGAAATGATAACGGAGAAATTATAGGGAATAAACGCCGCCTACGTGCACCGGATGTCAGGGTGCTTCGCTCAAGAATTTTTAGGCTTTGTTTTTCTGCCCGCAAACCATTGGGAATTCGTTCTAATCAAATGATCAAATTCATAGCCTTCATAGTAACACTTTGTATATTGATGTTGGTTGCTTGTGGTCCAGCAAATAATTCTACGCCAACAGAACGGGCAGAGCCACCTACAAGTTCGGCACTACTTACAGTCGCAAATGAAACTGTAACACCAACAGAAGAACCTACTCCAACGAATACAGCCACATCAACACCAGACATATTAATCCCTGCGCCTGAGGGGATAATCTATCGAACAGATGCAGGGTTATGGCGGGTTGAAAAAGAAGGCAGTCCATATTTAATTTACCAACTCATAGACAGCAGTTACACTTCTCTTTCCCCGGACAATACACATATTTTATATTTTGAATATGCCACAGAAAGCCAACCCAGGGGAAGTCAATATGTTATTGACCTATCCACTCTTAATAAAACCCAGATATATCCTCGCGACAATTTGAATATTTGCCTATTCACCTGGATGCCGGGACATCCAAATACTATTCATACCGTTTTACTGGAAGAGGGTGCTGACCCGGGCTATTCTTGCGGACGCGGCTCTCCAGTCTTTACATCTTTAGATGGAAGCAACCTTATCGTATTAGACAAGGATGGCTCAGGGTGGAGCAGTCCATCCATATCACCAAATGGCAAGTATGTCGCCTTTGATAAAGGCGGAATACCTTGGTTCTACGAATGGGGAAAGACTGCCCATCTCTTTGATACAAATCGATATGGTATTTCCCAATCGGGTGCAAGTTATTTTTCAGCTCCATCGTGGTCACCCGATAGCAATAAGCTTGCCTGGATCAGACTCCCGAAAACGCAAGACCAAGGACAGGACGACATAGACATAATAATTTTTGATATAAGGGACAAAACCTTTACAAACCTATATCCCTGCCAAACTAACAATAATGCCCCATGTGGTCTAGGTAACTATGAAGGCTCTCAATCACATATCGCATGGAGTGGCGATGGAGCTTATATATCGATCATCAATTACGGATTTGATACTTTTGGTGTTTATTCACTGGATGGTCAATATAGAAAGATGTTTGCGGATGGGTTTCATGAAATTCAATGGAGTTCTTCAAATTCATGGTACGCCAGAACAGAATCCACGGAGTCTTGCTATAAAGTATTTGTTGAATCGGCTGGTAATCAAGAATCACATGAAGTTGGATGTGGGGACTCGCTAATATGGAGTCCAGACGGAAGCAGGTTGATATTTGGTAAAAAGGGATTGGGCTGGTGGTTTGTAGATATAAAAACCTGGAGCGTAAAACAACTCGATATGCCGAATGATAGTGAAATTACTACTTGGACAGATTTGTCAAATCAATAATAAATTCATCAAGAAGATAAAGAGAGGGGCTGTCTAAAAAGGTAAGTGTAGGCAGTCAAAACAGAAAAAAGGTAAAAAACTGGCAGTCATTGGGCTGCCAGTTTTCGTAGATTGTGAGCAATGGAAAGAATGCCCCATTCGGTCTCCACTTTCTTCAATCCCC
>JACRMH010000006.1 GCA_016219545.1 Chloroflexota bacterium
AGGGGATTGAAGAAAGTGGAGACCGAATGGGGCATTCTTTCCATTGCTCACAATCTACGAAAACTGGCAGCCCAATGACTGCCAGTTTTTTACCTTTTTTCTGTTTTGACTGCCTACACTTACCTTTTTAGACAGCCCCTATGGAGTTTAACTAAACAAAAAGACCCCCGAGGCTCTAATAACCTCAGAGGTCTTACTTTTTACTTCTTACTCTCTTACTTCCCTAACTTCTTCTTCATCGCTTCTGTCAACGCTGGGACGATCTGGAACAAGTCACCAACTACGCCATATTTTGCCTGCTTGAAGACAGGTGCGTCAGCGTCTTTGTTAATGGCAACAATGACTTTCGCATTCCGCATGCCAACCAGGTGTTGGATCGCCCCGGAGATGCCGCAGGCAATATACAGATCAGGCGTGACCACTTTACCGGTCTGCCCGACTTGATGAGCGTAGGTGATGTAGCCGCCATCCACAGCCGCGCGGGATGCGCCAACTGCGCCGCCCAATAAACTTGCCAGGTCAGTGATGAGGGCAAAGCCTTGCTGGGCGCGCCAGATCTCGGCTTGCTTTTCATCCATGCCGGCGGGCGGAGTGAGTGCGGGATTATTTGAAACGCCGCGTCCACCGGAGACGATGACAGCAGCGTCACCGAGGTTGACTGCGCTTTCAGAAGCGGAATAACCTTGAACGGTTGAGAGTGACTCTGTCTTGGCTGCACCTTTTGTGAGCGTGCCCGTCTTGCCGGCTTCACGTGCAGGTTTGGGGAAGACTCGTCCGCGAATGGTGGCCATGACTGGCTTGCCGGAGCAAACTGTTTTCTCCAACAACTTGCCTTCGTAGATGGGACGGGTGGCGACAAATTGATTCCCATTCACTTCAAAGCCAGTCACATCAGTTAATACGCCTGTGTTCAAATCCACTGCGGACATGGCGGACAACTCACGGGTACGGGCAGTCGTCGGGAACAGGATCAGGTCTGGGGTCGAAGAAGAAGCGAGAGCCGAAAGCGTGGAAGCATACGGTTCAGCGCGATAATCTGTCAGCGCGGCATCATCCACAACGATGACTTCATCCGCGCCATATTCAAGAGCAGATTTTGTAATTTCATCGGTATTCGCGCCGAATATCAACGCAACGGCTGTGCCATATTTTTTTGCGAGACCAATGGCCTCCCACGAAGAAGGCTGAACCTCGCCCTTGAAATGATCAATGTAAACAAAAGTTTTCATAGCACTTTCTCCGCGAGAATTTTGTCGGCGAGTTTGTCGGCGATCTCGGCCGCGCTTTCGCCACCGATCATCTCAACATTTGTTTCTTCGCTCGGCGGGTTAATTAATTCACTGCGCGTGATGACTGCTGCCGGCGCAGACGCGCCAACGTCTGCAAGCGACCAAACAGGAATGGTTGCCTTCGATGCTTTGCGGATGCCCATGAATGACGGGTAGCGTGGTTCGCCAATGCTTTGCACGACGCTTAACACGGCGGGCATTTTCGCGCTGACGGTTTGCCGGCCTTCTTCGATGACTCGGTCAACGGTCACGCTTCCTGCTTCGACTTTGATGGTGCCAGCCAACCCAAGCATCGGCCACCCGAGAACACGGGCAGTCTGCGCCGGGGTGAGTCCTGCGCCGTTGTCGAGAGTTTGACGACCGAAGAGGACCATGTCCGCGCCGCCGATCTTGTTGATGGCTGCCGCCAACACACGCGCCGCGCCGACAGTATCGAGCGCATTGAGCGCCGGGTCTGAGACTAGTACAGCTTCATCCGCGCCCATGGCGAGCGCGTGTTTCAGCGCATCCTTCGCGGACTCGGGTCCAATGCACAAGGCTGTCACTGTACCGCCAGTGGCTTCCTTTTGTTGAAGCGCGCCTTCGACAGCGTACTCGTCGAACGGGTTGATGACCAACGGCGCGTCCCCCCACGATACCTGCCCGCCCTCGGCTTTGACTTTCGCCTCCGAGTCCGGGACTTGCTTGATACATGCGATGATTTTCAAGATGTACTCCTTGTAAAAATTCTTTTCACCACAAAGGACACTAAGGGGCACTAAGGTTTTCCTTTGTGTACCGTTGTGACACTTTGTGGTTATGTATTTATTGAAAGTACGCCATCAACACCAATACATCTGCAGCGAGGACAGCTACGAAACCAAGTATGCTCATTATCTTTTGCTCGATTTCCCAGCGCTTTTTGTTCTCCAATCGCTTTAGAAAGAAATCCTTGAATGGATATAGAGAAGGCGAACCGGTCAGGCTTTTATAAATATCAGCATAATACGAGTCCGTTCTGAACCATAGCTTATAGGTGTTCGAAAGGAACATCAAACTAAAAACGAGGAAGATAAATACAAATCCGAAGGGTGGTTTATCGAGATTAGTCATTGGAATTTTGTGAAACTAATGAGCTTGCCGGTTTTGAGGTTAAGGTCACAGGCGTGACTGTTGAGGGTATATGCAGAAAATGTGACCCCATCCTCGTTTAATTTGACTCGGGAAAATAAAGTGCCTGGTTCGGGCTTTTCCGCCTGCCAGATGACACGTCCATTGTCTTCAACCAAATAGATATTGGATTCGTTGTACGGATACCCAACTGGGTTTTCCAGCACGATCAGCCCGGCGTTAACCTGGATTATCTTTTCAATTTTTGTGTGAAGAGCTTCGACATTCATAGTTTCTCTGTCCTTGCCAAAGTCTGTGAGTGCTGGCATTATATCCTAAAACACAAAAACCTACCGTTCGGTAGGGAGATTAGGTTCATATATAAAATTAACGCGTTCCGTGTAACTTATTTGCCGATTCCTCATCTCAACTATAGATAAATTCATTGGAGGTGCCGAATGGCAGAAAATAAAGTTCAACCGAAAGTTGTGGTGTTTAGTACGCCTACTTGCTCATTTTGCAACATGGCAAAGAGCTATTTCCGTGACAAGGGGATCAAATTCACCGATATTGACGTCAGCCGTGACCAGGTTGCCGCACGTGACATGGTGCGCCGCTCTGGCCAGATGGGCGTTCCTGTAATTGATATTGGCGGGAAGATCGTGGTCGGTTTCAACCGCCCGCAGATCAATACGTTGCTCGGTATTAAATAAATTTAAGGAGATAAAACATGGCAAAGGTCAATATCCAACCCCTTGGGACACGCGTCCTCATCAAGCCGCTGGAACAGGAAACCAAAACAACTTCAGGGTTATACCTGCCTGAATCCGCCAAGGAAAAACCACAGACGGGCGAGGTGGTCGCAATCGGTGACGATGAGAGCATCAAATTGAAAGTGAAGGACAAGGTTCTCTTCGCAAAATACAGCGGCACCGAATTCAAATTCGACGGAGTGGAATATCTCCTGTTCGAAGCGAATGATGTGCTTGCCCGCTTGAATTGATTTAAATAAAAAAAAGCCCGACGCGTCTTGAGATTTGCGTCGGGCCAGGGGGTTGGGGGATTATCCATCATTTTGCTGGATTCCCATGTTGCTGAGTTCATCCGGGTTGTATTGTGAAACGAACATGTCCACGCCGGCCAGGATGAGCAACAAAATACAAATGACTGCGGCAATTACAAACATAAGCAACTCCTTTCTCCATGCTTGATAAAACAATTGTTGAGATGAAAGGATACATCCCCTTTCAGTACTGTATAGGGCAGGTTAGAGTTACGTTAGCGTGTTCTCTCGGCGCTTGACTTGAAACTTGCGCGGTGATAACAATAGCAGTATGGACTACAAGGACTATTACAAAATTCTCGGCGTGGAACACAAAGCCAGCGCAGACGATATCCGCACGGCATATCGTAAACTGGCCATGAAATATCATCCCGATAAGAATCCCGGCGATAAAAAAGCCGAAGATAGATTTAAGGAGATCAACGAGGCTTATCAGGTTTTGAGTGATGAGCAAAAACGCGCACGTTACGACCAGTTGGGAAGCGCGTATTCCAACTTCCGCACCAGCGGCGGACGCCCCGGTGACTTTCAGTGGAGTGATTGGGCACAACAACAGGGCGGTGGGCAGCGCGGCGGGAGTGTGGATGATATGTTCGGAGGCGCGGGGTTCTCCGATTTCTTCCGCTCGATCTTTGGGGAAGCGGTCCGCAATTCTGCGCGAAGCCAGATGGCCCAGCAGGGGTATCAACAGGAATTGGAGATCACTTTTCAAGAAGCTTATGATGGCGCGATGCGTCAACTACAAACCAATGGACGCAAGTTACAGGTCCGCATCCCTGCCGGGGTGAAGACAGGCTCAAAGGTCCGAGTGGCAGGTGCGGGTCCGGAAGGAAGCGATCTCTATCTCATCGTCAATATCACGGATGAAGAAAAATTCGAACGCGATGGTCAGGACCTTTACACGACATCCCCATTAAGTGTATTTACTTTGATCCTTGGCGGCGATACGGATGTGGAAACGCCCACGGGTAAAGTCAAGTTGAGTATTCCTGCCGGAACGCAGACCGACCAGGTCTTCCGATTGGCAGGGCGCGGTATGCCTGTTTTGAACGACCCGAAGACGAAGGGTGACCTGTATGTGAAGTTAAAGGTACAAGTCCCCAAATACCTGTCGTCCAAACAGCGGGAACTTCTTGAAGAGGTAGCGCGAATAAAGTTTTAGTTTAGGAGAGTTATGAAAAAAAATCGTAGCATATTAGCTTTAGTGGTTTTGATCTCTGCCATGGTTGCCTGTCAATCATTGCCGTTATCCAATCAACAACCATTACCCGTAACCGCGCCGGTTCAAACCGCCGCGCCCATCGTTTCGAATACTATCAGCCCCCTGGTTCAGCAGGATGGTCTGGTCACGCTTTATGAAAACGTCAGCCCTGGCACGGTTGCGATCCTCACCGATCAGGGACAGGGTTCCGGCTTTGTGTATGATAACGACGGTAATATTGTCACGAACTATCATGTGATCGAAGGCGCCACCACTGTAGAAGTGAGATTCAATTCCGGCTACATGGCTTATGGAACTGTCGTTGGAACTGATCTTGACTCTGACCTTGCCATTGTAAAAGTGGATGTCCCTGCCGAAGAGCTTCATCCGCTGCTGCTCGGCGATTCATCCGCCCTGAAAGTGGGTCAGACCGTAGTGGCCATTGGCAACCCGTTTGGTTTGAACGGCACAATGACAGTCGGCATCGTCTCCGCGCTTGGACGTACATTGGACGCCATCCATCAAACGCCGGATGGACAGCCGTTTACAGCAGGCGATATTATCCAAACCGATGCGGCCATTAACCCCGGCAATTCCGGCGGACCGCTCTTCAACATCAACGGTGAAGTGATCGGCATTAACCGCGCCATCCGCACGCTGAGTTCAACAAGCAGCGGTGAGCCGGTCAATTCAGGGATCGGGTTTGCAGTTTCCATTAATATGGTGAAGCGTGTTGCCCCGTCCTTGATCTCGACCGGCAAATATGATTATCCATTTTTGGGAGTCTCTTCCTTTCCGTCTTTGAGCCTGGAAGTTGTCAAAGCGCTTGGGCTGAGTTCATATACCGGTGCATACGTTACCGATGTTGTCCCCGGCGGACCTGCCGACAAAGCCGGCATCATCGCAGGCACGAAGCCTACCAGCCTGACAGGTTTGTTGGGTGGCGGCGATCTTATTACTGCCATTGACGGCCATCTCGTCCGCACATTTGATGAGATGCTGGCTTATCTCATCACCAACAAAGGACCGGGTGACACCGTGGTTCTGCAAGTTCTGCGGAATGGTGAAAAAATGGATGTGACCATTACCCTCGATAAGAGACCATAATAAAAAAGAATGCGACTCAATCGAGCCGCATTCTTTTTCAATTTCTAATTTACATCTAATCTTCAAACCCAATTTGTTCATCTTGCTGTCATCTGGGGAGCGTAGAATGATGGAGTAAGATGCAAAGAACAAGCATCAACATTCTCCTCTCCAGAACATCCGAAGTCCGGGCAGACTTCGGATGTTCGATTTAACCATCCTTATGATTCGTAAAAATATAACTTCCCTCACTCCTAAATGAAACCATGTCGTTGCGAGGGCGCATTTGTTCTTCGTCCGAAGCAATCTCGCTCAATGATACGGAGATTGCTTCGCCGCCACACCTTCCCTGGCGGGCGGTGCCAGGGAAGGGCAAGAGCGGCGGCTCGCAACGACATCGTGGGAAGTTATTTATTTACAGTCCCTTAAGGTTCTTTCTCTATAACCGATAAAAACACACCTAATAGATTGGGGTCAAAAAGATTTCCGGATTTTTCCTTCATGTAATTTAGAACTTCACGACGCTCCATTTTCTTGCGGTAGCGGCGGTCACTCCTTAATGCATCCCACACGTCAACCATGGTGAAGAGACGGGCAGAAAGGGGGATCTCTTCGCCTTTCAATCCGCGCGGATACCCGCTTCCGTCCCAGTACTCGTGGTGGCATAAGGGAATTTCAAGTGCACGCTCAAGATATGCAATCGGGGAAAGCATTTCATAAGCGAACATGGGATGCATGCGCATCTTTTCCCATTCATCCTCATTCAATGTCCCGGGTTTTTGCAGGATGCTATCCGGGATGGCTATTTTTCCCATATCATGCAGTAATGCGCCGCGCCGGATGTGGATGATCTCTTCGCTGGAAACCCCAAGCGCCTCTGCTACTTTTACGGTCAACTCAGTGACGCGCTGGGTGTGACCTTCTGTTTCGCGGTCGCGCAAGTCAAGGGCACGCGCCCAGCCTTCGATGGTTTTTTGATACGCTTCCTGAAGCCGTTCATGTGCGCTGATCAGGGCGCGCTCGGCGTTCTTTCTTTCGGTAATGTCACGGGAGGCTGTCTGTATTTCGACGGCCGAATCAGTTATCCGGTCATGGATGACGCGGGCAGAGGATTCCAACCAGACGAAGTGTCCATTCTGATGCAGTGCGCGGTAGGTGACGGTGTATATGTCATCATCTGTTTTTCCCCCGAAAAGTTTTCCAACAAAGCCGCGCTCTTCTTCGTGGATCAGATCGAGGCAGTTCGTTCCAATTAATTCTTCAGGCAAATACCCGAGGATGGTCTTACAGGCCGGTGAAACGTACACCATATGACCGTCCATGGCAAGACGCGCGATCATATCGGTGGCGTTCTCGGCGAGCAGGCGGAACTGGGATTCGCTTTCACGTAATGCATTTTGCGTACGGGCGTGCTCGGCGCGTGCGGCCCATTGTTGGAGGGCGCGCTCCGATAGATGCGGCATATCCAGCATGGACTCTGTTGATTTGACCACATAATCTGATACGCCGGATTTGAGCGCTTCCACCGCGAGGCGCTCGCTGCCAAAACTTGTCATGAAGATGATGGGTGTATTGAGTGGGTGCGGCTGGTTTTTGAATAGTTCCAGGCTGTCCCCGTCGGGCAATCGCCAGTCTGCTATGATGAGCGAAAACCCGCTGGAGCTGATCTGAGCGCGTGCTTCTGTAAGTGTTTTTGCACGCTGGATCTGGATCTTGGAATCCTGGTCTTCAAAGGCGCGTTGAATCAACTCTGCGTGAGGGTCTTCGTCTTCTATCAACAGGATGTTGATTATTTCATCCATACATACTTACTTTCTGATTGGTACGTTCTATATGTGCGGGTGTGTATTCCAGCCCAGCCAGTAAAAGCCAAGATCATTCATGAGTTTACTGAATTCTTCAAATCCCACCGGTTTTACAAGATAACTGTTGACATGGTTATCGTAGGCGCGCGCGACATCTCTTTCCGCTTCTGATGTGGTTAGGATGATCACGGGAATGAGTTTCAGTTCGTCCTGTTCTTTGATCTGGCGCAGGACTTCGAGTCCATCCACGCGCGGCAGGCGCAAATCCAGGAGAATCATGTGCGGACGTGGAGTTGATTCCGGGTCTTTATATTCGCCCTGTCTGAGCAGATAATCCAGCGCACTTTGTCCGTCTGAAAAATGCTTGATCTGATTGGCGATGCGATGATTTTCCAAGGTCCTGATCACAAGTTCGGCGTGATCGATGTTGTCCTCCACCAGCATAACAAAGACAGGTTCACCCTTCATGTTTGTCTCCTGTGTCATATTGCCTATTGTACGCTATTTGACTTAATCCGCGTGTATTGATTTTTGGCTCATTAGGAATCGCCGTGATAGACCAGCACATCTGGCGGTTCGGCGTAAGTCGGATTGCCAACACCGCACTGGCGTCGCGGCGCAAGTGTCC
Organism: Chloroflexota bacterium; assembly: GCA_016219545.1. Lineage (GTDB taxonomy): Bacteria > Chloroflexota > Anaerolineae > Anaerolineales > Villigracilaceae > Villigracilis. The sequence continues at coordinate 8,162 of JACRMH010000006.1, forward strand.
GACCTACATTTGGGGACGCTTCACGGCAACTCTCAGAGAACCGATTTTTTGTAGCGGGGTCATCCCGTCCTTGTAATTGGACTCGAAAAGAACGAGAAGTTAGGTCGGGCGCGCGTGATATAATTTGCCCAATTTGGTAATAAAAAATATCATACTTCCGGAGGATTAACATGGAAATCACCACCCAGGAATTTAAACATTGTGATCTGTTTAAAGTGAAAGGCCGTGTAGATAGCGCCACCGCCCCCGATTTTTCAAGTGCGCTCGAAAAAGCCAATAACGATGGACATTATAAGATCGTCATTGATATGAGCGAACTTGAGTATATGTCCAGCGCCGGCTTCCGCGCCCTGCTCGCCTCGCAACGAAACTGCAAACACCTTGGCCGCGGCGAACTGGTGCTTGTCAGCGTCCCCAAACGGATCCAGGAAGCGCTTGAATTGGCGGGTTTTACCGAACTCTTCAAGACCTTTGATAATACCGTTGCCGCCGTTGGAAGTTTCTAATCGAGCGCTAAAAGCGTTCCTGTTTGAATGAAAGAGAAATGCCGTCTCATCTATTTAATGGTTGGAGACGGCATTTGTTTTTATGCCTAAAATAACTTTCCCAGCCAATTTTGAAGTTTTAGACGAGATCCGTGATCTCGTTGCGCAGACCGCTTATGAGGGAGGCTTCACCGAAAAAGCGATCTATTCCCTTCAGCTTGCCGCCGATGAGGCCGCATCCAATATTATCGAACATGCCTATGAAGGTGTCACGAATGCAGCCATCGAAATGACCTGCGAGATGCGCGGCGATGTCATTTTTATCACCATGCATGATACCGGCAGGTCTTTTGACCCATCCAAAGTTAAACAACCGGATATCCACGCAGACCTGTCCAACCGCCAGATCGGGGGGCTTGGAATTTATCTCATGCGCAAATTAATGGATGAAGTTTCCTATGAATCCAATTCGATCACAGGGAACAAACTCACCATGACCAAACGTAGGGGATAGCCTGATGAACACCGCTTCGCGTACATCACAACGACCGGAATTGTGGGATTGGCGTCAACTTGCCAGCCTCGGCGAACAACTCCGCAAAGAGAATTCTTTCAGCGCACAACGCGACCGCATCGTCACCATGACCGCGCGCCTGATCAGCGGCAAAGTGGATGTCTGGTTGAATGAAAGCATTTTCCGCCTGCCGGATTGGGAGGATGGAAAAGTTTTCCCGGCCCAGCCGGCATTGGATGGAATGAAGCGCGCCATCAGGACCGGTAAACTCTTTATACAAAATAAACCGAAAACAAGATCCGCATCACGCCCGACCTTTGCATCGGTCCCGCTCGAGAATCAGGGACTTACCCTCGGGGCGATCCAGATCACCCGCCGCAAGGGAACGGTTTTCTCCGGCGAAGAGTTGAACCTGATCCAGGAACTTGCGCAGATGATCTCCATGAGCTTGTTCACATCGCATCGCGCCGAAGTGGAACAGTTCAGGCTCAGACAACTCAACCTCGTCCGCGAAGTCAGCACGCAGATCGCGAATGTTTTGAATGTGGATGAACTCTCTGCGCGTGTCACTCAACTGATCCAAAAAACTTTTAATTATTATTATGTCGCCATCTTTACGTTGGAGACAAATTCAACCGCGCTGCGTTTTCGCTCGAGTGCGGTCGTCCCGCGCAAAGGACGAAAGAAAGCCTCCATTGCGTTGGAAGTGGAAGCAGGTCAGGGGTTGATCGGTGAAGCTGTGTTGTTCGGTAAGCAGATTGTTTGTGATGACGTCCGCGCAGACAGTCGTTATCGTTTCATAGATAGTCTGCCTGAAACGTTTTCGGAAGTTGTGATCCCATTAAAAATAGAAGACCGTGTACTGGGCGTTTTGGATGTGCAAAGCAATCAACTCAAGGCTTTTCATCCGAATGACCTGTTGATCCTCCAGGCGTTGGCGGATAATATCGCGCGCGCAGTGGACGGCGCACACTTATACAGCCGTCTGCGCCGCCGCGCCGACCAGCTCACTTTGGTATCTGAGGTCGGCAAGAGTGTTACCTCCACGCTTGACCTTTCACAGTTGATGCATGACGCCGCGGCCTTGATCCATGATAAGTTCGGTTATCCTCATGTCTCATTATTTACCGTCCATAACAACCGCCGTTTGATCGTGTATGAAGCGGGCAGCGGCAAGCGCACTAAAAAACTGGAAGGCTTTACCCTTCCATTAGACGACCCCGAAGGCATTATGCCGTGGACGGCACGTCACGGGCGGACCGTGCTTGCAAACGATGTGTCAAAGGATGACCGCTATTTGCCTTCGTCCTTGCCTCCCAAAAATACAAAGTCCGAAATTTGCGTGCCTTTGATCTTCAATGATGAAGTCGTAGGACTGCTCGATATTCAATCTGATAAATTAAATGCGTTCACCCAGGATGACCAGATGATGTTCGAGTCGGTGGGAGATACCATGGCGGCCGCCATCCGTAACGCGGACTTGTATCGCTCCGAACAATGGCGGCGGCAGGTGTCGGATAGCTTGCGCGAAGTGGCGGGTCTTGTCTCCGATAATGTCGGTGTGGATGAAGTGCTCGAAACGATCCTCTCTGAATTGGACCGCAACCTGCCGATAGATATTTCCGCCGTCTGGTTATTGCAGGATGGAGATCTCTGTCTTTCGGCTGTGCATGGCACGGATGCCGGTCAGCTGGAAAGTGTTTGCATTTCCAACCCTGATTCGATCTATTCCATGGCAGATGCGTTGATGTCGGATGTGCCCATCATCCGCCGCTCCGATGAACCTCTTTGGCCTTCGGGGTTGAGCGCCGGTTATGACAGCGATTATTCGTCCATTGCCGCGCCCCTGCGTGTGGGTGACCGTCCGCTGGGCGTGTTGACCCTTGCGCACCACACCTCCGGCCGCTATGGACATGAAGCGCAAGCCATCACGACTACATTTGCAAGTTATGCCGCTGTCGCCATTGAGAACGCGCGCTTATATGATTCGGCGCAGGAGCAGGCTTATGCCTCTGCGGCTTTGTTGCAGGTGGCGCAGGCTGTGGTCAGCTTGAATGATGTGGATGAGATCCTCGGCACGATCACGCGCATCATGCCGATCCTGGTGGGCGTGAATCGTGTGGCCTTATATCGCTGGGATTTGGCCCGCAATATTTTTATTGCAACTCATGAATACGGTTTTTCTGAAAATGAAGAAACAGATTTAACTGAAAAGGAATTTGTACTGGGAGAATTCCCATTGCTCGATTCTGCTTATGAACAAAACCGGATGCTGATCCAAGCGCTCAAACCCAAGGCGACACCAAGGTCATGGTTGAAGATCCAGCCCGAGGCGGGGAGTGAAGCGGATGTCGTCAATGCAGATCGTTTATTGATGGCCGTCCCACTCTCGATCAAGAATGACCTGTTCGGCGTCATCTTGATCGAAGAGGCTGAGAACGGCCGCCGCTTCCGCTCGCGCCGCATCGAGATCATCAACGGGATTGCACAGCAGGCCGCGCTTGCCATTCAGAACGATCTCTTGCAGCAGGAAATGGTGGTGCGTGAAAGGCTCGAAACAGAAGTGCAACTGGCGCGCTCGATCCAGCAGACTTTCATCCCGCAGTCTTTGCCGCTGCATGATGCCTGGCAGTTCGCGGCGCGCTGGCGCACGGCCCGTCAGGTGGGCGGTGACTTTTATGATGTGATCGAATTGCCGAACGGGAATTTCGGACTCTTCATTGCGGATGTTTCGGATAAGGGCATGCCGGCCGCGCTGTTCATGGCGCTCACACGGACCCTTGTGCGGGCGGCCGTTCACGAGATGGATTCTCCCGCCGACGTTTTACGGCGCGTGAACGACCAGCTTTTGCCGGATACCCAGCAAGGCATGTTCGTGACGGCTGTCTATGGCGTGCTGAACACCACACTTGGGACTTTTACCTATGTCAACGCGGGACATAACCCTCCGTTCTGGGTGAAGGGAAATGGTCAGATCGAAAAACTGACCCGTACCGCCGTGGCTCTGGGCGTGATCGAACAACCAACAATGAGGGAAGGCACGATCTCGCTTGAAGTGGGGGATAACTTATTGCTTTACACCGACGGACTGACCGAAGCCTTCTCACCCGATGGGAATCTCTTCGGCGATTCACGCTTGATGGATGCGCTTTTCTCCATCCAGGAACACACCGCCGATGAAGTTCTCATTGTGGTGGAAGAACGCTTGAATGAATTCATTGAAACCGTTCCGCTCGGGGATGATCTGACGATGCTTTCGGTGAAAAGGTTGTAGGTGGAATGTGGGTTGGGAGACCTGTACACATGGACATATATACATCAAGGGAATAGGATAAAATGCAGCCATGAAAGCACCTGACATAATAAAAAATTTAGTTGAGCGTTTTGAGAACAACCGCGAGTCGTATCGTTCTGGAAAATATAACGAAACGCAATTACGGCGTGAGTTTTTAGACCCGTTCTTTGATGCGTTGGGTTGGGATGTGTTCAACAAGGGCGGTTATGCGGAAACTTATAAAGATGTGATTCACGAAGACAGTCTTGAAATCGAAGGGGAAAATAAAGCACCTGATTACGCCTTTCGCATTGGCGGGATGCGTAAGTTTTTTGTGGAAGCCAAGAAGCCAGCCGTAAATATTGAATTCAATATTCATCCCGCCTTTCAATTGCGGCGTTATGCGTGGTCTGCAAAATTGCCGTTGGGGATTCTGACAGACTTTGAAGAGTTTGCTGTTTACGACTGCCGCACAAAGCCCGATAAAAAAGATAAGGCTTCATTGGGACGTATTGCGTTATACAGTTATAAGGATTACATCGAAAAATGGGACGAGATTGCGGCAATCTTTTCACGCGATGCAGTTCTAAAAGGTTCTTTTGACCAGTATGCCGAGGGACTAAAAAGCAAGAAGGGCACAACCGAGGTTGATGATGCTTTTCTGGCAGAGATCGAGCGTTGGCGTGATTTGCTGGCGAAGAATATTGCCTTGCGTAACCCAAGCCTGAACGTGCGTGAGTTGAATTATGCGGTGCAGATCACAATTGACCGCATTATCTTTTTGCGTATTTGCGAAGATCGGGGCGTCGAAAGAGACGAGCAACTCAAGGAAATTTCTGCTGGCAAGGATGTTTATGCGGGACTCTGCGCCTTATTCAAAAAAGCGGATGCTCGTTATAACTCTGGACTCTTTCATTTCAAAGACGAGAAAGAACAATCAGGTGTGGCAGACAGTTTGACTTTAAGTCTGAACCTGGATGATAAGGTCTTGCAGGATATTCTCAAGAACCTGTATTACCCTGAAAGTCCGTATGTGTTCCGCGAAATTCCATCCGATATTTTGGGGCAGGTCTATGAACGTTTTCTTGGAAAGGTGATCCGCCTGACAGCGGGGCATCAGGCCAAAGTGGAGGAGAAACCCGAAGTCCGCAAGGCGGGCGGAGTGTATTACACGCCGACTTATATCGTGGAATACATTGTGCAAAACACGGTTGGGAAATTAATGGAAGGGAAAACGCCAAAGGAAGTAGCGCGTTTGAAAGTTCTCGACCCCGCTTGTGGTTCAGGGACTTTTCCTTTAGGCGCTTTTCAATACTTACTGGACTGGCATTTGAAATGGTACGCTGACGCGGACAACTCGCCTGAAAAATGGATGACAGGCAAGAACCCTGCCATTTATCAAGTTAAAGATGGATATAGATTAACGACTGCAAAGAAAAAAGAGATTTTGCTCAACAACATCTTCGGCGTGGACATTGACGCGCAGGCCGTGGAAGTGACCAAACTCTCCCTGCTCTTGAAGGTGTTGGAAGGCGAAAGCAGTGAGACGATTGGCTCGCAACTGGCTTTGTTTCAGGAGCGGGTATTACCAGACCTCGGACGTAACATCAAATGCGGAAACTCGTTGATCGGGCCTGATTATTACGAAGGACAGCAATTAACACTGGGCATAAACTATGAAGAAGAACGCTACCGCGTGAATGCCTTTGACTGGCGCGGTGAGTTCTCGGATGTATTCATTCACGGCGGCTTTGATGTTGTGATTGGGAATCCGCCGTATGTAAGACAGGAGTCTTTATCTGAATATAAGGAATATTTTCAACGGCATTACAAATCATATGATGGAGTTGCTGATCTTTATATTTACTTTATAGAAAAAGGTATTAGTGTTCTAAGAAAAGAAGGCTTATATAGCATTATTGTTTCAAGTAGTTTTTTGAGAGCCACTTACGGAAAGGCATTACGAACATATTTGCAAAAGAATGCGACAATTTTACGGTTGGTTGATTTTGGCGGATTAGCAGTTTTTGAGAACGCAAAGGATACATACGTTTGTATACCTTTGATTTTGGCAGATGGATTATCTAATCAAGATGTTGAAATATGTAGAATTCCATCCTTGAATTTAGATTTATCCAAATTTGTAAAGGAAAATATTTATACAATCCCAGTAACTCAATTTACCCAAGAGGCATGGGCAATTGATAACGCCCAGAAATTGAATTTGTTCAATAAAATCAAATCTAATGAGGTTGAATTGGGAAAATATGTTGCAGGACAATTTTTCCGTGGTGTAACTACTGGATTGAATGATGCTTTTGTAATAGATACTCCGACAAAAGATAAACTCATTGCATCTGACCCAAAATGCAGCGAAATCATTAAGCCACTTTTACAAGGAGAGGATATTCGTCGTTGGCATACTAATTACAAAAATCGTTGGCTAATATTTACTCGGCGTGGAGTAAATATTGACTCTTACCCTGCAATAAAAGAACATCTATCGAACTGGAAAGATGAATTAACACCCAAACAGAACAAAACTCAAAAGAAGGGTCGTAAGCCAGGTCGCTACAAATGGTATGAAATTCAAGACGAAGTAGCTTATTATCCAGTTTTTGATGGACCAAAAATTATTTATCCAGATATAGCGAAAGGTCCTCGTTTCTTTTTTGATACAGAAGGACATTACCTTTCAAATACTGGTTATGCAATTGGCACGAAAGATTTGTATTTGTTAGGATTACTGAATAGTAAAATATTTTGGTTTCTGATTAGTAATATAAGTATTCCTTTTGGAGTACGGGCAGGCGAGTACCGTTATAGATTGATTTCACAATATATGGAGAAAATTCCCATCCATTCTATTAACTTCTCCGACCCCACCGAAAAAGCCATGCACGATAAGGTGGTCTCACTGGTCGAGCGAATGCTGGCGCTGCACAAGCAAAGTCCGCGCAGTCCGCAAGAGTCCGATATCGTGAAGCGGGAGATCGAGTCAACGGATAAAGCGATTGATAGGTTAGTCTATGAGTTGTATGGGTTGAGCGAGGAAGAGATTAAGATTGTGGAACAAAGGTGACAGTCATCTCCAAGATGACTGTCACCGACACCGCTAACGCAAGCTATAGGTCTTAAATATTATGAAACTTACTGCTCAAATTGATTATGATTGCAAGTGCTTACATCGCTATTTCGAAAAACTATTTCATGTATTGCAAGAGGCAATTGAAGAAACTCGAAATGCTCCCATAAGCGGCGCGCAAGACATGGATGCTGATGAATTGCAGGTAGACCATCATGGTTTTGCCCATTATATAAAGCCTGATATGGTGACAAACATGTACAGCCTGGTAGATTTTTGGATGAACGGAATATGCGAATATCAAAAGAGCAAGAAGAATCTTAGCCGTGGGTACAAAGACATAAAGAAAAGTAGAGAAAGCGAACTTCACGCTTATCAGAGATATCTTATTGATTATGTTGGGCTAGATTTAACATCAGTTGAAAGCAGCTACAAGCGCTTAGATGATCTCCGCAATGTACGAAACAAAATCATACATAATGGCAGTCATGTGCCGAGTAGCGAAGAAGAAAAACTTTTAACCATCAATGGAATAAGATTAGCGGGGTCATTAATAATTATTGAAGATAGTTTTATTTGGGACACACTAGATCATGCAAAAGCGTATCTTTATGCAGCCGCCAAAGCCTAGCATGTGGATGCACATTTCGCGCAAGCAAAGTCCGCGCACGCTTTGTTCGGCGCTGGTCCACCCTAGCGGGTACGCGTCCAGACCAGCGTCACTCCTACAATTTACAATCATTTTACATTCCCGCCATACCCCCATAACTCTCTACATCTAAAATCACATCGTAACCTAAAGGAGGCTTACGATGAAAAACAGTTTCAAGAAAATGATTTTGGCGGTTTTGGCCGCCGCCCTCGTCTTTGCGGCAATCCCTGTGACGGGTGTCTTCGCCCAAGGCGCGAACCCGCCTGCGGGGACCAAACCTGAATTGACCAATGCCCGGTTGGAAAAAGTCTGGGCGCGTCAGTTGAAGCTCTATGGGCGCATTGACAAGGCCTACACCAACGGCGATGCCAAACTGGAAAAACTCCAGGAGTTGATAGACAAAGCCGCCGCGAACGGCAGGGATGTTACCGCAGTGCAGTCCGCTTTGGATGCTTTCAAAATTGCGGTGAAGAACACCAAGCCGATCTATGAAAGCATGAAAGGCATCGTCAACTCGCATCAGGGATTTGACTCCAACGGCAAAGTGACCGACTTCGATAAAGCCAAGTCTACGGTCCAGGAGATGGGCGCGAAGTTGAAAGAGGTCAAGTCCTCGATGAATGGAACGGGCAAGGCTTTGAACCAGGCGATCAAAGCCTTCCGCAAAGCGAACAAGTAACAAACATGGAACAGCGCGAGTCTCCCAGACCCGCGCTGTTCTATCCATTAATGCATTAAAATGAGCAGGTCTTCAACGATTCCCACCATGTCTTTGCGAGGAGGGCTCTTGTTCTTCCCGACGAAGCAATCCCCTTATTTGGAGACTGCTTCGGCAAAAAAACAAGAGCGCCTCGCAGCGACATTATTTATATGGAGAATTGCTGGTAGATATGATTGCGGTTATTAAGTTTTGATCCGCAAAACAATTCGCCAAATGAGGTGCTCATGAATAAGAAAGTCATCCAAACCGAGAAGGCTCCCAAGGCCATCGGACCTTACTCGCAAGCCATCCGCGCTGACTCGATGGTCTTCACTGCCGGTCAGATCGCGCTCGATCCCACCACCGGAGAATTGGTCGCCGGTTCTGTCGAAGATCAGACCCGTCAGGTGCTAACCAATTTGCGGAATGTGCTCGAAGCGGCCGGTTCCAGCCTTGAGAATGTCGTCAAAACGACGGTCTTTCTTAAAGACATGAATGACTTCCCCAGGATGAATGCCATTTATGCCGAATTCTTCGGCGCGAATCCACCGGCGCGCAGCACGGTCGCAGTGGCCGCATTGCCGAAAGGCGGGTTGGTTGAGATCGAAGCCGTTGCGGTGATCTCATAATTTTTTATCAGTCCCTAAGGGTTTTCAAAACCCTTAGGGACTCTCTCCCATGTCCTCTGAATTAATCCTCCTCGTTGACGACGAACCGTCCATCATTCAACTGGCGCGCATGTACTTTGAACGCGAGGGTTTTCGTGTGCAGTCAGCGAGTGACGGCGAATCTGCTTTGGAAGAAATCGCAAAACACCATCCGGCATTGATCGTACTGGATGTGATGATCCCCAAACTTGATGGCTTTGAAGTCTGCCGAAAACTGCGCGCCAGCGGAGACTCAACGCCCATCATCATGCTCACCGCGCGTGATGAGGATATTGACAAGATCCTCGGTCTCGAACTCGGCGCAGATGATTACCTCACCAAGCCTTTCAATCCGCGAGAGTTGACGGCGCGGGTCAAAGCGATCCTCAGACGAAGCGACACAAAAAAGCAAACGGACTCGACTCCCATTCATCGCGGTGACCTGACGATTATTCCGTCCTCCCGGGAAGTCCGCCTCGCTTCGCGGACCCTCGACCTGCGTGCCCAGGAATTTGATCTGCTCCTCACTTTGGCAGAGCAGCCCGGCCGCGTATTCTCGCGCGAACAATTGCTGCAACTCGCCTGGGGCTTTGACTTCTACGGACAGACCCGCACCGTGGATGTACACATCGCCCACCTCCGCAAAAAACTGGATGGTTCCACTGTGAAGATCGAAACTGTCACAGGGGTTGGGTATAAGTTGGTCACGTAGTCTGCCAGTCTATTGGTCACGACCGACCATCCGACAACCCGACTACCCAACTATTCGACTAATTCCGCCATGTTCTCCTCCCTTCGTTCCCGCCTTTGGTTAAGTTATGCCCTGCTCATTGTCACCGCTTTAGGCATCGTGGCGGCGACTCTATTTATCTATCTGCTTCGGAATCCACTTTTATATCGCCAGACTCTTGAGCGCTTGAATGCAGTTCAATCTGTTGTGGTGGAACAGAGTTCTACCAATAAGCCGCTTTCTAATGTGGCTGAAAAAGCCTCGCGGACGTTTAATGTCCGCATCTTGTTATATTCCCAGGATAAACAATTAATATTTGACACATCCTCCACCAAAAAGGTTGGACTCCCATTTCCAGAACAGAGATTTTTATTGCGCAACATTCCCTATGCGCGCGATGAAAAAGGCGGCTTGTGGTTGTATTCGGTTCAACAACTGCCTGATAATACTTATTTAGTTGTCACGTCACCGCGTCCGCGCGTTTCGGTTGTAAAAGTGTTTACTGAAGATTTCATGCCGCTTTTCCTGCGAAGCGGATTGCTGGCTTTACTGCTCTCGCTTGTCGTCGCGTTCTTTTTCGCGCGTTGGATCGCAGACCCTTTGCAGAAAGTTGTGCTGGCCGCCCGCCAGAATCCGTCAGCGGAGATTAAGCCTGTAGAAGTGCATGGCCCGCACGAGGTCCGCGAATTGACGCGTGCATTTAATGAGATGACCGCCCGCACGCAGGCAAGTCAAAAGTCACAGCGCGAGTTCGTTGCCAACGTCTCGCATGAATTGAAGACGCCGCTCACCTCAGTGCAGGGATTTGCCCAAGCCATTCTTGATGGCACTGCTGATACGAAAGAATCGCAACAACAGGCCGCGCAGGTGATCTTCGATGAATCAGCGCGGATGCACCGCATGGTTTTGGATTTGCTCGATCTGGCGCGGCTGGATGCGGGTACGGCGGATATTACAATGTCACCCCTCAATATGTCCGCTTTGTTGAACGCTATTGCCGAGAAGTTCACGCCGCAATCACAAAGGGCAGGCGTGAACATAAAAGTTGAGATTGCGAATTCTCTGCCAACCATCAGTGCAGATGGTGACAGGCTGGCGCAGGTCTTTACCAACCTAGTGGATAATGCGCTAAAGTTCACGCCGCGCGATGGAATGATTCTTTTACATGCTTCAACTGTGAAAGGAGAAATGCTGATTTCAGTTTCTGATACAGGCGCAGGGATTCCCCTTGATGCACAGGCGCATATCTTTGACCGCTTCTATCAGGCAGACCCGGCCCGCAAGGGCGGCGATAAACATGGCGCCGGGCTTGGGCTGGCGATTGCGCGTGAGATCGTGCAGGCTCATGGTGGTAGAATAGGCGTCCGCAGTGAGTTGGGGAAGGGAACTTCGTTCGAGGTTTTCCTGCCGTTAATGCGAAAATAAATATATAATCGAGTAACAGTCACCAGATTAGGTGACTGTTACTTTGTAGGAACCATGCCGCCTTTTGTTTCGATCATCGTCCCCTGTTATAACGAAGAGACCACCATTCGTCACTTGCTAAACGCCGTCCTCGCGCAGACCTATCCGCGCGCGCAGATGGAGTTGATCGTTTCCGATGGCTTGTCCACGGACCGCACACGCGAGGTCATTGCTGCGTTCCAAAAGGAACACACCGACCTCTCGGTGCGTGTGCTGGATAATTCAGCACGGACCATTCCTTCGGGACTGAATCAGGCCATTCGTGAGTCCAGAGGCGAGATCATTGTCCGCCTAGATGCACATTCCATGCCCATTCCAGAATATGTGGAACGCTGCGTCGCGGCGCATGAATCGGGCAAGGGCGATAATGTGGGCGGCGTCTGGAATATCCGCGCGGGCGCAGACACGTGGATCGCGGAATCCATTTCATTCGCGGCCGCGCATCCGTTGGGCGTGGGGGATGCGATGTATCGGCTCGATGCGAAGGCGGGTGCGGTGGATACTGTTCCGTTCGGGTCGTTCCGCCGCTCGTTGATCGAGAAGATCGGCGCATTTGATGAAACGCTTTTGTCCAATGAAGATTATGAATTCAACACACGCGTGCGCGAATCGGGCGGCAAAGTGTGGCTGGACCCAAGCATAAGCACTGTTTATTTTTCACGGAGTACGCTCGGCAAATTGGCGGCGCAATATTGGCGTTATGGTTTTTGGAAATTGAAAATGCTCAAACGGTATCCGCATTCCTTGCGCTGGCGGCAGGCTTTACCCCCCGTTTTTGTGCTAAGTTTGTTTATTCTTATTGTGTTATCCTTGTTCAGTGGGAGCGCGCGTTATATACTTGCCGCGCAATTGATTCTCTACTTTTCCGTGCTTGGGCTGGCTGGTTTGAAACTTGCGCTTGAAAAACGAAAAGGCTTTCTTTTCCCCGGTTTGCCGCTGGCAGTGACGACCATGCACATTGCATGGGGATCAGGTTTTTTGTGGAGTCTCATTACATCCCCGTTCGCAATCCAAAAAAATGGCTGAAATCTCAAGACCCCCGCTACGATTAAGACCCAGTGAACAACGCACAATTCTGCTGATCGGCGACCTAATCGCTTCGGCTGGCGCGATGTTTTTGGCATTATTTGTTTGGTCCCGATATTCCTTATCCCATGAGATCGCTCGTTTGGTCGCCACCGGTGTTAAACTCACCCAAGCTGAGCGCATTGCCGCGAATACTGATCTTAAGATCCCTTTTTGGTTTTATCTTCTTCCTTTGATCTGGTTGTTGTTGATGGTGGATTCCTACGAGACTCACACCGCTTCCAGTTGGCGAAAAACTTTGCGGGGAATCGCTGTTGCCCCGATCGTTGGATTGTTGGGATACTCTCTGCTTTTCACCATTAATCAAGACCCCACATCATTGCCGCGTATCGGAATTGGTGTGTTCCTGCTCCTCGCTTCGGCCCTGACCTTGGTCTGGCGTGGCATCTATATCAGACTCTACACCTCATCAGGGCTCATGCGCCGCGTTTTGATCGTAGGCGCGGGCAAGGCCGGTCTTTCGCTGGTGGAAAGTTACCGCAAGTTCAATCCGCCTCCATTTATCCTGGTTGGTTTCGTTGATGACGATATTAAGAAACAGAAGAAACCCTTTCACGGATTTGCGGTATTGGGGACAAGCGAAAAATTACTTGAGCTCATTGAAAGCTTTCGAGTCTCCGATATTGTCATTGCGATCAATGGCGCCATCAAAGGCGAAACTTTTCAGACGATTTTGGATGCGCAGGAACAGGGCACTGAAGTGACTCGCATGCCCATCATGTACGAAGAACTGACTCAGCGTGTCCCCGTCGAGCACCTTGAATCAGACTGGGTCATCCGTTCCTTCGTGGATCAGGTGCGCGTCAGCGGCGTCTATGAACTGCTCAAGCGCTTGATGGATATTGTGGGCGGACTGGTTGGCGTGTTCTTGTTCGTCATTACTTTCCCCTTCATAGCAATTGCCATCGTGCTGGAAAGCGGAACTCCAATTTTTTACACACAGGAGAGATTGGGCAAGGGTGGGCGCATTTTCTGGATCTATAAATATCGTTCCATGTTCCAGAACGCCGAGGAGCAGGGCGAAGCAAAACTGGCGGAGGTCAATGACCCGCGCATCACGAAGGTTGGGAATTTCCTCAGGCGCACGCGTCTGGATGAAATGCCCCAGTTTTGGAGTGTGGTCCTTGGTGAGATCAGTCTCGTCGGTCCGCGTGCCGAACGCCCCGAACTCGTGGCCGAATTCCAAAAGCAGATTCCCTTTTACCGCGCGCGTTTATTAGTCAAGCCCGGTCTCACCGGCTGGGCGCAGATCAATTATGGCTACGTCGCCAGCGTGAGGGAGACCATGGTCAAGCTTGAATATGACCTTTATTACATCAAACACCGCACCCTCGGCATGGACATTAACATTGTCCTGCGCACGGTTGGCACGGTGTTGAGAAGGACTGGCAGATAAATGAAATATTTAGTGACAGGCGGAGCAGGGTTTATCGGGTCGCACATCGCACGCGCCTTGCTCGAGCAGGGCGCGGATGTTCGTGTATTGGACAACTTCTCCTCCGGCAAACGCGAGAACTTAAAAGGACTCGATGTCGAGCTCATCGAAGGGGATTTACGAAACGCATCCAACGTGACCGAAGCTGTTCGCGGCGTGAATATCATTTTCCACGAAGCGGCCTTTGTCTCCGTCCCCGAGTCGATGGAGAAGCCGCAGGAATGTTTTGATGTGAATGTGACCGGTACCTCCATTCTCTTTGACGCCGCGCGCAAAGCCAGTGTGCAAAGGGTCGTTATTGCATCGAGCGCCGCAGTCTACGGTGATACACCCGCCATGCCTCTTGTGGAAGATTCTCCCCTCAAATCACTTTCCCCTTATGCCGCCTCCAAACGCGTTGACGAAATGTATGCTGACTTATTCACCAATCAATTCGGGCTGGAAGTTGCCGCGCTGCGTTACTTCAATGTTTACGGTATGCGTCAACGGCCTGACTCAATGTACGCCGCCGCTGTGCCGATCTTCATCCGCCGCATGTTGGATAACAAACCCATCACTATTTATGGTGACGGCGGACAGAGCCGTGACCTGGTCAATGTGCGTGATGTGGTGCAAGCCAACTTGATCGCTTCCCAACATCCCGCCGCACCGGGACAGATCTTTAATGTCTGCACTGGCGTTGAGACACGCCTGCTCGATCTGCTCGATATTCTTTACGAGTTATTTCCGAATGCCCCCAAACATATCCACGCTGAACCGCGCGCAGGTGACATCTATCGCTCCATTGGCACGCCCAAAAAGATCATGGACACGCTCGGCTTCAAGCCGCAGGTCTCATTGATAGATGGTCTGCATGAAGCCGTTGAGGAAATGCGGAGAGCTTAACAAGTAAAAAGTGAGAAGTAAAAAGACACAAAATCTGCACTGATTACTGTCAACTGATTACTGAGAACTTTTTCATCCCTCATCCTTCCTAATTCCTCCTTTCATTTATGTCCTCCCGCCCTCAATTCCGCAATCGCATCGTCTTTATTGGCGATATCGCCCTCATCATTATTTCAGTGCTGGGCAGTTTTGCATTGCGCCTTGATGTAAGGGAGCTGTCCTTTTATTTCCCTGCCGCATTGTTGATGTGCGCAGTGGCCTTGCTTGTCAAACTTCCCGTTTATTTTTCTTTTGGCTTATACCGGCGTCTTTGGGTCTATGCCAGCACCAATGAACTCAGACTCATCACGGTCGCAGTCACCACCGCATCCGTCCTGACTTCGGGTGTGATGTTATTGCTCAGCTTCTTTGACATGATCCAGCCGGGTATGCCGCGCTCCGCTTGGGGCATCGACTGGTTGCTCTCGCTCGTCCTGATCGGCGGCTCGCGTTTTGCATTGCGCATCCTTTCGGAGCAATCGAATCCTCAACGCGCAACCAATGCCAAAGCAAAGCGAGTGGTCATCATCGGTGCGGGTGATGCGGGCGCTTTGGTCGTACGCGAATTGCAGAAGTCGTCCCAGTTGAATCTCATTCCTGTTGGCTTTTTGGACGATGACCCTGCCAAACAGAAGCATCAGATCTACGGCGTGGATGTGATCGGCAAAGTCAATGACCTTGCCTCCGTGCTGGATAACCGTCACGTGGATGAAGTCATCGTTGCCATTCCATCCGCGCCCGGAAAACTCGTCCGCCTCGTCAATGATATTTGCAGGCTCAAGGGAATTTCCTCGCGCACCATGCCGGGGCTTTATGAACTGATCGGCGGCACGGTCAACGTCAGCCGGCTGCGCGAAGTGGACATCACCGACCTTTTGCGCCGCGAGCCGATCCGCGTCAACGACGAAAAAGTGGGGCAGGCGCTCGAAGGCAAACGCGTTCTTGTCACCGGCGCCGGCGGTTCCATCGGACGCGAACTCAGCCGTCAGATCGCGCGCCGCAATCCCGCTGAACTGGTCTTGCTCGGGCATGGCGAAAATTCAATCTTTGAAATTTTGCTTGAATTGCAGAGCAATTATCCATCCCTTAAACTCGTCCCCATCATCGCGGATATTCGCAACGTGCAAAGGCTTGATTCTGTTTTCACCACTTATCAACCGCAGATCGTTTTTCATGCCGCCGCACATAAACATGTCCCATTGATGGAAGCCAACCCTGTTGAAGCCATCACCAATAATGTCATCGGAACGCGCAACATTGTGCAGGCTTCTCTCGCTCACAATGTCGAACGCTTTGTCCTCATTTCCACCGATAAAGCCGTGCGCCCTTCGAGCATTTATGGCGCCACAAAACGCCTTGCTGAGATGATCGTGTTGGATGCCGCCCGCGAGAATCAGCGTGCTTTCTCCGTTGTCCGTTTTGGGAACGTGCTCGGCTCACGCGGCAGTATTATTCCCATTTTCAAAAATCAAATAGCGAACGGCAGACCTGTCACTATTACTCATCCCGACATGGTGCGCTTTTTCATGACCATTCCCGAAGCGGTTTATCTTGTTCTGCAATCCTCGTCCATGCAAAATGGCGGCGAAGTTTTTGTGTTGAACATGGGGCAGCCCATTCGCATCCTTGATCTTGCCGAAGACCTCATCAGACTTTCAGGGCTTGAACCCAATAAGGATGTCGAGATCACTTTCACGGGCATTCGTCCCGGCGAAAAACTTGTCGAGGAACTTTGGGATGAAGGCACGCCCCTCATGCAGACTCTCCACCCCGACATTTTCCGCCTCGATCAAGACGCTTCCTTCTCTCTCCCGAACCTGCCTCAAACCATCGAGCAGTTGACGTCCCTCAGCCTTTCCGCAGACCGCGCCGCGATCAACAAATTTTTCAATGAACTCATCCCGGGCTCATCCATTAGCGATTCCCAACTTTCCGACCTTCAACTTTCAACTTTGGACCTTTAACTCATGCCCGAAGTAAATCTCACTGATTGGAATCATTTTCTGGAATCTCACCCCGATGCGCATTTACTTCAAATGGGGGAATGGGGCGAACTAAAAAAGGGTTTTGGCTGGAAACCAGTCCGCATCATCCTTAACAACGAAATGGGTTGCCAGATCCTCTTCCGCCGCCTTCCTTTAGGTTTGACTCTCGGCTACATGCCCAAGCCAATAGACGGTGGACAGTGGACGGTAGACGGTGAACAGTTTTGGAAAGAAGTTGACTCTGTCTGCAAAAAGAATCGCGCTGTCTTTCTCAAAATCGAACCGGACGCGTGGGACAACGACTTTCAACCTTCACGCGAAGCGTTCAACTTTCAACTTTCAACCCATAATATCCAACCTCCCCGCACAATTACGATTGATATTAAAGATAGCGAAGAAACTATCTTGGCAAGAATGAAACCCAAGTGCCGCTACAACATTCGCCTTGCAGAGAAAAAAGGAATCACTGTCCGCGCATGGGACGACATCTCTGCTTTCCACGAAATGATGACCGTCACCGGCGGGCGTGATAATTTCGGTGTTCACTCACTTGAATACTATCAACGAGTTTATGAATTGTTCCATTCCAAAGGGACTTGCGAACTCCTTGTCGCTGAATACGAAGGCAAACCTCTGGCTTCATTGATGGTCTTCGCCAATGCGAAACGAGCCTGGTATGTCTACGGCGCATCGAACGATAATGAGCGCAATCGTATGCCGACTTATCTATTGCAATGGGAAGCCATCCGCTGGGCAAAGTCACACGGATGTGAAGAATACGATCTCTGGGGCGTGCCTGATGAAAATGAAGAAACTCTTGAAGCCAATTTTGAATCCCGCCATGATGGCTTGTGGGGCGTCTACCGTTTCAAGCGCGGATTTGGCGGACAGTTGAAGCGTGCCGCGCAGGCTGTGGATAGAATCTATAATCCGCTATTGTATTGGCTTTATACGAAATACATTATGCGTAATTCGTAAAGGAATATAGCAAATATGAGTGATGTTCAGGATGATAAAGAGGAAAATCTTTGCGATGAATTTATAGGGCGACTATATGTCAGTCTTTCCATTACTGGAAAGGAAATCTCGCCCAATGACATTACTGCTAAATTAGGAATACAGCCTGAGCAATCATTTAAGTACGGCGAAATTAATAAGAATTCTAAAGGAGAAGAAAGGGTACGAAAAAGTAGTTATTGGTGTATCAGTTCGGATAATAAGGGCTTTTCACAGAATGATGCCACGCCGCATTTTGAATGGTTGATTGGAATTCTTGAACCCGTAAGCGAAAAGATAAAAGAAATCCTTTCAGATAAGAATATAGAAGCTCGTATAACTTGTTTTTGGATTACACCAGATGGACGAATTAATCTAGAAGTAGAACCTGGTATGACTGCACGCCTTGCCAGTTTAAATATGAAAATTTGGTTTGATATTTACTGTAATCATTAGATTGTTGAAACCCTATGAATTTATCCCAACACCCTGCGTCAATCTGGAATTCCCTGATCTCCAACCTCCCCAACCCTCACTTCCTCCAAACCTACGAATGGGGACAAGTGAAGGCGAAGTATGGCTGGATTCCCTATTACGCCGTCTGGACAGATGACGGGAAATTCCACATCTCCCAAACTACTGATAACTGGTCACTGACCACTGATCACTGTGTCGCTGCAACCCTGATATTAAAGAAGCAAATCCTCAACCGCGGATTTGCCGCGCGCCTGTCTATTCTGTATGCGCCGAAAGGTCCGCTGTTGGATTGGAATAATGAGTCCTTGCGGACTCGTGTGCTGAATGACTTGCAATCCTATGCAAAAAAACAAGGCGCGATCTTCTTGAAACTTGATCCCGATGTCGTGCTGGGACGCGGAGTCCCTGACAGCGAGGGAGATGTCACAGAAAACAGCGGACAAGCCATAAGGTCAGATTTGATGCGCAGGGGTTGGGGCTATTCGTCCGACCAGATCCAATTCCAGAATACGGTCCTGATTGACCTGTCTGCAAATGAAGAAGAAATGCTCGCGCGCATGAAGCCAAAGACGCGTTATAACGTCCGCCTCGCAGAAAAAAAAGGTGTGACGGTTCGCACGGGCACTGACGCTGATTTGCCCATGCTCTACAAAATGTACGCCGAAACTTCTGTGCGTGATAGCTTCGTGATCCGCGATGAAAATTATTATTTAACCGTTTGGAAGTTGTTCATGCAGTCCACTGTCCACGGTCAACCGTCCGCCGTCCCGTTGATTGCAGAAGTGGATAATGAGCCTGTTGCTGCCATCTTTCTTTTTATGTTTGCAGGACGCGCCTATTATGTCTATGGTATGTCGCGCAACTTGCACCGCGAAAAAATGCCGACCTATCTTTTGCAATGGGAAGCGATGAAGCGCGCGAAGTCGAGCGGATGCAATGCCTATGATCTTTGGGGCGCGCCTGAAGTCTTCGATGAAAGCGATTCGATGTGGGGAGTCTATCGCTTCAAGGAAGGGCTCGGCGGCGAAGTGATCCGCACTTTGGGTGCGTATGATTTCGCGCCGAACAAACTTTGGTACAAGATGTATGCCGAGGTTATGCCGCGCTTGCTGGATGTGATGCGGTCGAGAGGAAAAGAGAAAACAAAGCAGGGATTAAGTGCGTAATAGGTAAAAAGTGAGAAGTAAAAATTTTTACCCCTCACTTTTCACTTTTTACTTCTTACAAAAAAGGAGACTCCGTGAAAACAATTGCCCGATTAAACTTCGCCCACCTTCCAACCCCAATCGAAGAACTTCCGCGCTTGACCAAAGCCCTTGGCGGCCCGCGTATTCTTGTCAAACGCGACGATCAAACGGGACTCGCCTTTGGCGGAAACAAAACCCGCAAGTTGGAGTTCCTCGTTGCAGAAGCACAGGAGCAGGGCGCGAAGATGCTCATCTCGGCGGGAGCGATCCAATCAAATCACTGCCGTCAAACCGTAGCCGCGGCCGCGCGCTTTGGCTTTGACTGTACCCTCGTGTTGACAGGCGACAGACCTGCTCAACCCTCCGCCAATTTTCTGCTTGACCAACTCTTCGGCGCGGAAATCGTCACCGTGTCAGACCGCAAGGACCGTGACCGCATCTTGCAGGAAACATTTGATAACGCCGTCGCCGCAGGGAAGAAGCCTTATCTCGTCCCTTATGGCGGGTCAAGTCCCACCGGCGCCATGGGATATACCTTTGCGATGGAAGAATTTATGAATCAAAATGTCCACGCGGATTGGATCGTCTTTGGTACATCCTCGGGCGGCACGCACGCGGGACTTGTGCTGGGTCAGCGTTTGTTTAATTACAAAGGCAAGGTTTTAGGAATCAGCATTGATGAGCCCGAAGCAGAACTCAAAGCGCATGTCTCTGAATTGGCAACGCAAGCCAGCGAAAAACTTGGCGAAAGAATAAACTTCACTGGCGATGATGTTCTAGCAAATGAAAATTATTGTCAGGCAGGGTATGGAGTCTTTGGCGCGGGTGAGCGTGAAGCGATAAAATTATTTGCGAGCAACGAAGGACTCTTGCTTGACCCCGTTTACACGGGTCGCGCCGCGGCTGGGATGATTGACCTCATCCGCAAGGGATTCTTCAAAAAGGATGAGACGGTTTTGTTCTGGCACACAGGCGGTCAGCCCGCGTTGTTTGCGGATAAATATTCAAGCGAACTTTTGTAAACAAAAATGGTGGTCATTCGACCACCATTTTTTATTCTACGTACCTTCGATCACAACCATATTCGACTTCGCCGTGGCATGGCGCATCTTTCGCGCCGCGCTATATTCCTCCGAATTCAACCATTTCTTCGCCTGCTCTGAATTTGGAAATTCCAGAATCACCAAACGGCTTGGTGACCAGTCTCCTTCGAGCGTTTCTGTCTTGCCGCCGCGCGCGATGTATTTGCCGCCGTATAAAGCTACAGCCGCAGGCGCAAGTTTTTTATATTCTTCATAGCCGGCGGGGTCATGCACATCAATATCCACGATCACATACGCAGTCATCTTATTCTCCTTTGATCCTCATTCGTACATCCACCGCCACCGCGCCTTTTTGCAGAACGCGCAGCGGGTTGATCTCGATCTCTTCCACTTCGGGGTGTTCATAAGCCAACAAAGATAGTTTGATCAAAACATCGATGACAGATTCCTCGTCAACTGGAGGGATACTGCGGAAGCCTTTGAGCTTTCTCCCAGCCCAAGTCTTGCGGATCATTTCCTGCGCCTCGGCCTGATTCAGCGGTGCTAAAGCAAATGCCACATCCTTGAGTCCTTCCACCTCAATGCCGCCTGACCCAAACATCATCAACGCTCCAAACAGCGGATCGCGCACCGCGCCGACGATCACTTCCTGTCCCTCAGGGATTTGACGCTGAATATGCACACCGTCAATCTTTGCATGAAGCATTGCCTTATGTGCGCGTTCGATCAGGAGCGCGTAGCCGCCTTTGACTTCTTCTTCGGTTTTGATATTCAACAACACCCCACCAATATCTGACTTGTGCAAAATGTCAGACGATGCGATTTTCATCACAACCGGAAAACCAAGTTCTTTTGCAATTGTGGCGGCTTTGTTCTCGTCACGTGCGAGTTTGATGGGCGTGGTTGTAATTCCATAAGATGTGATTAGATCATCATTGACAGTGGACGATGGACGGTGGACGGTACGGTCTACCGTCTGCGGTCTACGGTCAAGATATTCTTTTCGCTTGGCAAGCACACCCAATGCCGATGCTGCTCGTTCAGGGAATGGATACGTCGGAACATGTGCACGTTGAAATACTTTGTTTGCTTCTTCAACCAACGTGGAACCCATCAATGCAATGACAACGGGTTTGTCAGAATTACCAATTACCTCAATTACTTTTTTAGCCACATCTTCTGTCTTGAACATCGGTGGTGGAGGGAGTATTACTAACACGCCATCTACATTTTCATCCTGCAATAAAGTTTTCAAACAAGTTGCGTAAGCCTCAGGCGAGGCCGAGGCCAGCATATCCACCGGGTTGTGGACACTGGCCGAGGGCGGCAGGTAGGACGATAAAGCTTGCAGCGTGGACTCTGTCAATTGAGACAGAAGCAGTCCATTCGTTTCGAGAGAATCGGCGGCGATGACTCCGGGTCCGCCCGCATTGGTCAATATCGCCATTCTTTTCCCGCGCGGCAATGGACAATCCTCCAATGCCCGCGCCCAATCGAACATCTGCTCGGCGGTGTCGGCGCGCAAAACGCCTGCCTTTGCAAAAGCCGCATCGAAGGCCGCTTCGGAGCCGGCCAATGCGCCGGTGTGTGACGCAGCCGCTTTTTGCCCCGATTCAAAGCGACCGACTTTCAGCGCAATGACAGGTTTATGTTTGGTGACTTCTCTCGCGGCTTGGACAAACTTTGCGCCGTCTGAAACTCCCTCCATGTAAAGCACAATGACGCGCGTATGTTCATCCTTTGCAACTTCGGGAAGCACATCCGTCTCGTTGACATCGGCCTGATTACCGAGGCTGACGATCTGCGAAAAACCGAAACCCTGTTCGCGCGCCCAATCAATAATGGCGGCGGCAAATGCGCCCGAATGAGAAATGAAACTGATGTTTCCCGGCGCGGGCATGGGCGGTTGTAGAAAAGTTGTATCGAGCGGGAGGTGTGTATCGAGCGTGCCAATGCAATTCGGACCCAACAACCGGACGCCATGCTTGCGCGCAGTATTCACGCATTGCTTTTCAAGCGCCGCACCTTCCGCGCCTACTTCACGAAAGCCCCCAGTGACAATGGTCGCGGCTTTGATTCCGCGCTGGCTGCAGGCTTCGATAGTTTCAGGAATTGCATTCGGCGGGACGATGAGGATCGCAAGGTCAACGGGGTCGGGGATTTCATTCAGATTTGTGTATATCGGGCGCTCAAATAATGTCCCGCTTTTCTGGCTGACGAAATGGATCGCGCCTTGATATTTGCTGGCGACAAGATTACGCGCTACACCGTATCCAAGTTTTTCAGGAGAAGTGGATGCGCCAATAACCACGACGCCTTTGGGTTGAAAGAATGGGGTGAGGGATGATGTCATGCCTCGAATTAAACCACAAATGTAAGGGCGACCCGATGGGTCGCCCTTAATATATTTATAATCCCAACCTCTCTTTCATCTCTTCCACTGCATCCTTGGCATCCTTTAGTCCCAGCCCTGTTTGTTCGCGGTAGAGTTTGATGGCCTCGATCATGTTGTTTCTGCGCAGCGCATCAATGATACGCGGATCGTCAGTTTGGTACGCGTTCTCTGAAAAGGTGAGACCGAGATGTTTGCAAAGAAAATCAACTTGCGCTTCCAGTTTACTGACTCGGATCTTCAGCGCCGCTATTCCCTGTTCCTCAAAACTGGACATGATATGCCTCCATGGTTTATACGAGTTGTCGTTCATCAAAATATACCACTTAAGTTTTTTCGCTCAAATTTTGGTGGTAAGATTCGCACAATGAAACTCAATCTCGCGCTTGCCCAGATCAATACAAAACTCGGGGATGTGGACTCCAACCTCGCCAAACATTTGGATTACATTAAACAGGCGAAGGATCAGAAAACGGACTTGCTCGTCTTTCCCGAACTTTCACTTACCGGTTATGTCTTGCAGGATTTGGTAGCCTCGGTCGCGCACAAGCCGACAGATGATGACCCCGTCTTCAAACATTTGCTCAAGGCGAGTCACGACCTTGACCTGATCGTTGGCTTTGTCGATGAGGACAGTCGTCACCGCTTCTACATCGCCTCTGCTTATTTATCCGGCGGAAAACTACTTCATGTTCACCATAAAATTTATTTGCCCACATATGGTCTCTTCGATGAAGGCCGTTTCTTTGCGCCCGGCAACTCGATCAGCGCCTTTGATACCCGCTTCGGGCGCGTAGGTATGTTGATCTGTGAAGATTTCTGGCACGCTTCTCCGCCATATTTGCTCTGGCTCGATGGCGCGGATATTATGCTTTTCTCCTCCGCTTCTCCGGGTCGCGGACTGAATGACAAAGAAAAACTCGAGTCCGCGCGCTGGGTGGAACGTGTCACCAAGGCTTATGCCAGCATGTTTACTTCCTTCGTGGCACATGCCAACCGCGTCGGCTATGAAGATGGATTGCACTTCTGGGGCGGCGCGACTCTCTTTGACCCGAATGGGGAAGAGATCGCCATCGGACCCTACAACGAGGAAGCCATGGTCTATGCCCAAATGGACTTGAATCAGCTCCGCCGCACGCGCGCCCGCCTGCCTTTGCTACGTGACGAGCGCACCAGCCTTGTGCAAAAGGAATTGAACAGGATACTTTCCCGTGGTTGACCTGACTCTCTCCATCAACACAGAACTTGGTCATGAAATCTTGACCGGTTTCATCAAATCCGAGATCACGCGCGTCGGTATGACCCGCGCTGTGATCGCCCTTTCAGGCGGGCTTGACTCTGCGCTTTCATGCGCTTTGGCGGTGGATGCTCTCGGCGCTGAAAATGTCCTCGCCGTGCGGCTACCTTATAAAGCGTCCAGCAAAGATTCGCTGGACCATGCCCAACTGCTTATTGATCAACTCGGCGTGCCCAGCAAGACCATCGAGATCACAGACATGGTCGAACCGCTCTTCAAACTTGACCCGCAAATGTCAAAGATGCGCATGGGCAACATCATGGCGCGCGAACGCATGATCGTCATTTACGATCAAAGTGAAGTATTCAAAGGTCTGGTGATCGGCACAAGTAACAAAACCGAAATCCTGCTTGGGTATAGTACTCTCTTCGGTGATTCTGCCAGCGCGATCAATCCGCTTGGCGATCTTTATAAGACCCAGGTGCGCCAGCTTTCGCGTGCGATGAACATCCCCGCACCCATCATTGACAAGCCGCCTTCAGCAGATTTATGGGAAGGTCAGACCGATGAAGGCGAGCTGGGATTCACTTACGAGGAAGTGGACAAACTTCTTTATTTATTGGTTGACCAGCGTTACAGTCCGCAGGAGGCAGTGGAAGCCGGCTTCGATCAAAAATTCGTGAACGCAGTCACGGCGCGTATCCGCCGCTTTCAATTCAAACGGATGCAGCCTCCCATTGCCAAGATCAGCAACCGCACCATCGGCTATGACTTTTTATATCTGCGTGATTGGGGAACGTAATTTTCTAATTCTATAGCCACAGAGGTCTTTGAGAAAACCTTTTAAAACTCATTTTTCTCTGTGTCCTCAGTGGCAAAAAACTCAAGGAAGATAAATGGGCTTGCACATTCCACCCTCACTGAGGCATAAACGCTTCTTTTACCTTTGGCTCGGACAATTGATCTCGATCACAGGAACCCAGATGCAGCTCTGGGCTTTATTTTGGCACGTTAATCAACTGAACAAAAACCCGATTGCCCTCGGCGGCATTGGACTCTCACGCATTCTGCCTGTCATCATATTTTCATTGATCGGCGGCGCGGTCGCGGACTCGATGAATCGGCGCAACGTGTTGTTCGTGACTCAAAGTTTTGCCGCGCTTCTTGCGTTGACCCTGGGCCTGCTGACCCAATTTGGGCATATCACCATCTGGCACATTTACGTGATTACCGCATTCCAGGCCGTTGCCATCGCCTTTGATGGTCCGTCGCGCCAGTCACTGATCCCCAACCTTGTGCCTGCCAAAGACCTGCCAAACGCCTTCAGCATGACCTTCACTTCCTTTCAGGCTGGCTCTGTTCTCGGTCCCATGTTGAGCGGGATCGTGATCGCGCTCGCGGGACAATCGGCTGTGTATTATTTCAATGCGATTTCATTCATCTCGGTCTTGATTGCGCTCTTCATGATCGGTGACGTGCCGCAGAAGATCGCAGAGAAATCAGCAGGCGTGAGTCTTGAGGCCATCCGCGAGGGGATTCAATTCATCCTGAGCAAGCCTGTCATTCTTGCAACCATGCTTTTGGACTTTGTCGCCACCTTCTTTGCTTCTGCAAATACTTTAATGCCTATCATCGCAACGAGTATTTTGCAGGTTGGCGTGGTGGAGTATGGTTATCTTTCTGCGGCACAGGCTGTGGGGGCGGTGCTGGTTGCGCTGATCATTTCACAGGTTAAGGAATTGAGACGGCAGGGGAAGTTGTTTCTTGGGGCGGTGGTGGTCTTTGGGTTGGCGACCATCCTCTTTGGTATGACGAGGTCGCTTGTCGTCGCGTGGATCGCGCTGGCTGTCATCGGCGCGGCGGACGGAGTCAGCACCATCATCCGCAACACCATCCGTCAATTGCAGACCCCCGATCAAATTCGCGGACGGATGACGAGTGTCAACCAGATCTTCTTTCAGGGCGGACCTCAACTCGGCGAAATGGAAGCGGGAACAGTGGCGCAATTACTTGGTGCGCCCTTCGCCGTCATCAGCGGCGGCATCGGTTCCATTCTTGGGTTGATTCTCATTGTCTGGAAATGGCCGCAGTTGATTCATTACAACGGCGATGAACCCATGCAGGCGGGGTCAACGGCGGATTAATGCGTTTAGAAATTGAGGTTGTGACTTCGTTGCACCACAAATACGGGCATCTTCTTTTATGGTTATAATACGCAAATGGAATTTTTCTTCCCCGAAGACAACCTCACCCGCGCAGTTCCCGAAGAGACAAAGATCAACTCGCTGACCGCGCAGCCCTATCCCGATGGACGCCGTTTGCGCGTCAACCTCGAAGTCACGCCGTTTCAACAACGCCCTTATATTGAAGTCACTCTCAATAATTCGAATGGCGATGAAGTTGCGTCTGCCAGCCTTGTTGAGCCGATGAGTTGGAAACTTGAATTCACCATGCACATCCGCGGTGAACTCAAAAATCCATACACTCTCCATGCGCGCTTGTATTACCCTGAGGGACCTTCCAATGAACCGCTCACTTATTCATTTGATGTAGTGCCGCCTCAAGACGAACCCGAAGTTGATTCTGCTTAATTGACATTCCCCATGCCTTTGCATTTTTCTTTTCCCCCGTCGCAGTGTCATTCTGAGCGGAGCGAAGAATCTCGGACTTTAGGAATAGAGACCCTTCGCTATGCTCAGGGAATCATGATAAGGGTGCTGAGCGCAATCGTTCTCAGCCTCTTCCTCTTTGGCTGTACGCGAGACGTACCGTCAGCAACGGCAACCAACCCAACGGTCACATTTGAAGCGATCATTGCATCCACACCTGCTGCTGTCATCAAATATAGCGGCGAAGGCAATCTTGTCTTTTTATCCATCGAAGAAAATGGATATGGCCATCTTTTCGTTCAAAGTAATCCACCTCAAGACCTGCCGTTGACGCGCATCACAACAGGGGAGTGGAATGACATCACGCCCGCCCTCAGCCCCGATAGAAAACAACTTGCCTTTTCGTCAGACCGAAATGGGTTTTGGGATCTCTATATCATGGACTTGCAGAATGGGGATGTAAACCAGATCACCGATTCAAATGAGTACGACTCTGCCCCATCATGGTCGCCTGACGGCAAGTGGCTGACCTTTGAAACTTATCTCAACGACAACCTTGAAGTTGCAATCGTCTCGGTGGTTGACCCTTCGCAAAAGATCATTAATGTTACGCAAAATCCCTCGTCTGATCACTCTCCTGTTTGGGCGCCGGATGGACGGCATGTTGCCTTCATATCCACACGCGGCGGTGACAGTGACGTGTGGTTGGCCAACCTTGATCTTGCCGGGGAAGAACGTTATCAAGACTTGAGCAATACTCCCTTTGCTTCAGAGAATCATCCCGTTTGGAATTTTGACGGCTCACAATTGTTATGGGCTTCCACGTCACAGACTGTCGGCTTTAGTGGGTTGTATATCTGGGATGCAAATGATCCCAGCCGCGCCGCGAGTTGGATCGGCGATGGAAGTTGGGGCGCATGGAATGAAACCGCCGAACAGATCGTCGCGGTGACAAGTTCGGCGAATCGGGAATACCTTTCTTCATACAGCATTCAGGGAGAATTGCTACTCTCTCCCACGCCATTGAATGGACGTGTACGCGGGTTGACCTGGGGTTTTGCCAATTTACCGAGTCCATTTCCAAGTTCGTTCTCACGAGCCGCCGCGGATTCGCTTCCAGCTTTATGGTCACCGATCATCACTCCCGGACCCGAAGTTCCAAATCAACGCTGGTATGTTGTCCGCATCGAAGATGTGCAAGCGCCATATCCGCAACTGCATGATCTCGTGGACGAATCTTTCAATGCCTTACGCAACCGCGTCATCATTGAAACAGGCTGGGATGCGCTCGCGAGTTTGGAGAATGCCTTCATTCCGCTGACGACCAGCCTTGACCCTGGAAAGCAGGAAGATTGGTTGTACACGGGGCGCGCCTTTGCGATCAATTCCCTCATGACGAATGCAGGCTGGATGGTGACGCTGCGTGAAGATGTCGGCGCGCAAACCTATTGGCGGATCTATATCCGTGCGAATGTACAGGACGGTTCGTACGGCGAACCGATCCATGATGCGCCGTGGAATTTAAGTGCGCGCTATGAATTGGATCCGCGCACGTATGAGCAGGGCGGAAAGTATGCGCCTGTACCTGCAGGCTATTGGGTGGACGTGACCGCCCTCGCCGCCACTTATGGCTGGGAGCGTTTGCCGTCCCTTCCCAATTGGCGCACCTATTATGCCGGGGCGCGCTTCTCTGAATTTGCATTGACGAATGGCTTGGACTGGTATTCTGCGATGCGTGAACTGTATCCGCCTGAGGCGCTGATTACGCCCACTCAGGTTCTGCCTCCGAGTTTTACACCGACATTTACACCCACTCTTACCCCATCAAGAACTCCCACGCGCACTCCGTGGAGGACAGCCACGCCTTCAGTATCGCCAACGGTCACTGGCACGCCCACCGTGTCACCTACGCCTCCGACAGTTATTCCGTAATGAAATTCAAAACCGCATTCATTTCAATACTATTTCTTCTGCTGTCTTCCTGCGCGGGGAAGGCTGAGGTTGAGTCAACTCCAACGTCAGTGATCCTTGAAGCGGCCGACCAACCCCAGGTCACGGTGGAAGCGGTGGTAACTCCTTCGCCGGTCCCATTTCAATTCAATCTCCCAACTCCGGGCGCAGAACCGATCTCGGGCTGGCGTCCTCCGCTGTATCCTGTACCGTGGGCGGTTTCCCCTTACGATCATTTTTATTTTGCGCGTCCCATTGCAGCGGATAATGTCAATTGGCCGCTGGCGCAGTACCGCTATGGAGGCGTATTTTTCGCGCCGAATATTATTCACACCGGTGTGGATATTGATGCCGAGATGAAGGCACCAATTCTCGCGGCCGGACCGGGCACTGTCCTCTCTGCTGATTGGGGGCTATACACGGGAGCGTCTGGCAATATAAATGACCCATATGGGCAAGCGGTGGTCATCCGGCATGATTTTGGATACCAGGACAAAATGCTTTACACGATCTATGCCCATATGAGCAAGATCATCGCGGTGGCGGGTCAGCATGTGGAAACGGGAGATGTGCTTGGTTTGGTGGGCGATACCGGTGCGACCACGGGACCGCATTTACATTTTGAAGTCAGACTCGAGAACAATACTTTCTTCAGCACGGTCAACCCTGAACTGTGGATGGCTCCGCCCCAAGGTTGGGGGGTCCTGGTCGGACGGCTGATGGATCACCATAAAAAATTGTTGAATCAATTTCAGGTGCAGGTGAGACCCGAACCATCCGGAATACCGATCCGCACTGTGATGACGTATGCCAGCGGCGCGGTCAATTTGGACGCGTATTATCAGGAGAATATGGTCCTGAGCGACCTGCCGGCGGGGATATATAAAATTACGTTCGAATATGATGACAAGCAAATGCAAACCTGGGTGGAGATCTTTCCGGGGCAGGTGAGTTACTTTACATTTGAAGGCGGTGTGGGATTCAATACGGATCGCCCGGCTGTGCCGACGCTTGAATTTGTGCCGAAAGTTTTACCCTTCACCCCGACTCCCATCCCATAATGGCAACTCTTTTTTTGATCTGCGGGCTGCCTGGCTCGGGTAAGACCACCCTTGCAAAAGAACTTGAGGTTTCGCATTCGGCATTAAGACTATGCCCCGATGAGTGGATCACAGAGATCATAGCGGATGTAACCGATAAAGTTGAATTGGACCGTCTGCGCACACCGGTCGAATCAGTCCAGTGGGAGATGGCTAAACGTATTCTTGTTCTTGGGATTAACGTGATATTGGAAAATGGGTTTTGGTCGCGGGAAGAGCGCGACAGTTATCGGTCACAAGCAGAAGCCTTGGGCGCTCGTGTTAAGTTGATATATCTTCATGTTGACCGTGATGAGTTGTGGGCAAGGTTGTCCAGGCGCAATGCAGATCTACCACCCGGATCATTTTTTGTAAGAGAAGATCAACTTGATCTGTGGTCGAGTTGGTTTCAGCCCCCAACAGCGGATGAGCTTGAATAATAGATTTGGAATTACTTTACATCCAGCCCTGTGATCTTTGAGACGAGACGGTGGATGAGCATGATGGGGGCCAACAAGATAACTTGAAGAATTAAACTGAAACCAAACAAAGTGGCGACAACGCTTAGAAAATTATTCAAGGTCGGGGCGAGATTGGTAAGCATCCATGAGCCTGCGCCGGCGAAGATCGCCAATATAAGCGGGATGGATACCCAGGCCACAAGTTCAAACCAGGCGTGTCTGTCCGATTCGGAGGGCATCATGGTGCTGGATACTGCGAAAACGAGATAGAACCACAAATAAAAATCGGGGAGTGTGGGAATTGCACGGATACCTTTGAGCAATAGATCAATGTTTTTGTAGTTGTAATAGACACTCCAAAGCGCATCAAGGTTCAGGCGCATCATGCCGACATACGCCACGAAAAGACTGCCCACGATCAACGGCGCTGCGCCGACCAGCGAATCACGGAACACATCCGAGCGCTCGGTCTCAACGTAGCCCATTTGCAAACGTCCGTTTGGTAATGTGGTGGGGATCAACGAAAATTTCCCGGTGCGCACGCGCAATAATTTCGCCATCAAAAAATGACTTAACTCATGCAGAAACACGCCGGGGAAGAATATGATCGAAAATATGCCGACCGTCAGTTGCGGATTGCGCGTGATGATCAACAGCACAGCTTGTATCTCACGATGCAAAAGCCGCTGTAAAACTACCAGCGGCACAAGCATTACGAGGAACCAGAGAAAACCGGAGAAGGAGATCATGGGCGGTGAAAGTTATGTCGTTGCGAGGAGCGCTCTTGTTCTTCGCGACGAAGCAACCTCCTGTTACATGGAGGTTGCTTCGGGCTGACGCCCTCGCAACGACATCTTAAATGACTGCGGCCTGTGTGATCGCCACGAACTCATCGATCTTCAAACTCGCTCCGCCGACGAGTGCGCCGTCAATATCAGGTTGACCAAAGAACTCAGATGCATTGGCGGATGTGACCGAGCCGCCGTATAGAACGCGGATGGCTTGTGCGGTTTCATCGCCGAATAATTTCGCCAGCGCGGGGCGGATCACATCTTTGACGACTGCATTCGCTTCAAGTCCATTAGACGCTTTGCCGGTGCCAATCGCCCAGACGGGTTCATATGCCACGACAATGCGTTGGGCGAAGGCGGGAGATACGTCCCTGAGACTCTGGCTTGTTTGACGCGAAACAACTTCACGGGTCAGTTTTGATTCGTACTGTTCCAATGTCTCGCCGACACAAACGATAGGGGTCAAGTCAAATGTTTGAGCTGAGATCAATTTCCGATTCACAATGTCATCGGTTTCGTTGAAGTATGCGCGTCGTTCCGAGTGACCGAGAATGACATATTTGCACAACTCTTTCACCATCACAGGCGAGACTTCGCCCGTGAACGCACCCTTCTCTTCCCAGTGCATGTTCTGCGCGCCGAGCCCAATGCCCGCGCCTTCGAGCAATGCAGATGCCGCCATTAGCGACATGAAAGGGGGACATAAAACTTTTTCCACTCCATGAATGTCACGCAATTTCATACTCAGCTTAAAGACCAGTTCGCGTGTTTCAGCGATGGTCTTGTTCATCTTCCAATTTCCAGCAACAAAAGGTGTTCTCATGAATGTTTCCTATTGAATGGTTTTGAGATAAATGTCTGCCATGATGCGGATCCATTCAGGCACGCTGGGGTTTGAGCCAAGAGAAATCAGGATTTTTCTTGCGTTTTCCTTATTTCCCATTTTTGCCTCAACCTCTGCCCTGAGCAGCGCCGCTTCGTTCATGTCAGGTTGTAACTTTTCAGCATTTGATAATTGCATGATTGCTTCATTGATATCACCGTTGAATAGGGCGTATCGTCCGCGCGCCACAAAGCCCAGCGGCGTGTCGGCGTTGTCAATACGTTCGAAGAACAAGAGCGGCATTTCTTTTTGTTCGGTGGCTTTAAAGATGGCCTCGTTGAAATCATTTTGAATTTCAATTGGCATTTCTTTTACACGATAACTTTGGTTCAAGCGCAAATACATTTCTGCAGTTGGCACCCAGGCCTCGCGCTTCTTAAATTCCATTGCCGCACTCAGGAAGAAATCTTTGTTGTTTGGTCCCGCCAAATTTGCGGCCTGCGCCAGTTCATCCAATGCGGCGTGCATTTCCTTCGCATCCCAAAGTGCCAGGGCAAGTTTCAAATGAGCATTCGGATCGCTGGGGTTTTGGTTAACCATATCCTGTGCGGCGCCTACTTCAGGCGAAATATTCGACGGCATGAGGGTGGCTTGTACTGCGGTAGGAGGAAGATTCGTAACAGGGATGATGCTGGCCACAGTTGTTGCTTTATCGGGAGTCTTTGGGTTTTTAGGTCTCGATGCTACGTACGCGAACATACAACAAAGCAGAAGGATGATACCGATCCCGACCCACATCCACGGTGAACGCTTCTTTGCCGGCGACCGGGTAGCTGGTGCTGCGACATTTACAGGGGATGACGTTTGAGTTTTTGCAATCGTCGGCTGCTCGCTCGCGAGTGCTGCAGTACGCATCGTAATGGATGTCCCCTGCATGGGCACGCCGGCCTCCATCCACGCATCTTTAAAAGCCTTCATCATTTCTTCAACAGTTTCGTAACGGTCGAGGCGGTCTTTCGCAAGTGACTTTAACAAGACCCGCTGCACCGGCTCCGGTACTTTCGGGTTGACCTTCATCGGCAGGGGGAGCGGCGTATAAATATGATCGTGAATAATGGAGAAGGGAGTATCCGCACTGAATGGGACTTGTCCCACCACCATTTCATATAACATCACGCCGAAGGAGTAAATATCTGTCCCGGCATCGAGTTCCTTTTTCCCCATAGCCTGCTCGGGCGAGATATATTGAGGCGTGCCCATGATCGAATCTGATGACATGGTGGATTCGCCCGCCTGCGCAATCCGCGCGAGTCCAAAATCTGCAAGATACATAATGCCGTCTTTTGCGATCATTACATTGGATGGCTTGATGTCACGGTGCAAAATCCCCTGACGGTGCGCGTACGCTAGCGCCGCACCGATCGAATTGACCACATCTTCGATTTCCGTTGATGTCAATGGACCCTGGTGTAAACGCGCCTTGAGCGTATCCCCCTCGATATATTTCATGACAAGATAAGGGCGCGCTTCATGTTCGGAATAATCATAAATGGGGACAATGTTGGGATGTTCCAGCTTTGCAACTACTCGCGCTTCGCGTTGGAAACGGGATGTAAATGTTTGGTCTTGATTAAAAGCCTGGTGTAACACTTTCAGGGCAACATAGCGGTCAAGCGAGGCGTGGTAGGCCTTGTAAACGGTCGCCATACCGCCCTGCCCAAGTTGTTCGATGATCCGGTAGGGACCAACGTTCTCGCCGATATTAAAAGACATTACATGATCTCCGCTCGTAATTTTTTTCGATTATAGCCGAGTGTGATTATTTTTAGTTACCATGCTGTAAATTGTCTGTAAATTGAAATGAAGAACGGGCAGGGTTCTCTGCCCGTTCCTACCTCTTATTTTGTTCCAAATACAATGGAAAGGGTTTATTTGTTGATCAACTCCGGCGAGAAATTGATGGTGCCATCAGAGTTGGGAGTAAAAAAGACCCGAAAGACCGGATTGGAACCATTTTCGCAGAATAATTCCCAAGTCTCCTCCCAAACGCCGGCGCTATCCGGCTCTGAGGTTACCGTGAGGACCGATATTATAGCGAGTGGAGATACACAACCGGCCTGCTCCTCTGCCATCGGTACAATAAAGTTCCAAACACGTTTACGCAGGGCATTATCCCCTCGTCCACCTTGAGGAATATTAGGGTCAAACGCTTCTTCAGTTGCAGGGGTTGGAATAAAGGTATTTTCAAAAGATTCAGTGGGCATTATTTCTTGCGAATCCAACGGAGGAAAGGATGTCGCTGTACGATTCAGGGCGAAAAACCCAGCTCCCGCTATTAGACATAAGATCAATGCGCCGCAACAACATGCAAATATGACAGAGACTGCCACAATGACTGGAATATTAGACTTCTTTTGAGGTCGTGATATGGGTTCCATTTACAATCTCCGGGGTTGAAATATAAAAAAGGATGAACATACCCAGTCCATCCTTTGAAAAACTATTTATCGAGCAGTGCCGCCACACCGGGCAATTCTTTTCCTTCAAGGAATTCGAGCGATGCGCCGCCTCCAGTGGAAACGTGCGTCATTTGTTTTGCAACGCCCGCCTTCTTGACTGCACTGGCAGAGTCTCCGCCGCCGATGACTGTGATCGCACCGGATTCAGCCAACATGCGCGCGAGGGCGAATGTGCCTTCAGCGAATTTCGGCATTTCGAAGACGCCGACCGGTCCATTCCAGACGACGAGCTTGACTCCGTCCAATGAGGTTTTGTACAGTTCCAGAGTCTTCGGTCCTACATCCAACATACGCCAGCCTGCGGGGATCTTGTCCACATCCACAGTTTGGGTGTTGGCTTCGGCATCGAATTTATCGGCGATGATCGCATCCACAGGCAGGATGATCTTATCTTTTGATTTTGCCAAAATGGTTTTTGCCAACTCAATGGACTCGGCTTCCACAAGACTGTCTCGCATATTGAGTCCCTGCGCGGCGAGGAAAGTGTTTGCCATGCCGCCACCGATGATCAGCTTGTCACATTTGGAAAGCAGGGTCTCAACGACCAGGATCTTGTCGCTGATCTTTGCGCCGCCGAGGATGGCAATGTAAGGATGTTCGGGGTTCGCAACTGCGCGCCCTAGATATTCGAGTTCCTGTTCCATCAGGAAACCGGAAACGGCCGGCAGGAAGCGCGCAATCCCTTCGGTGGATGAATGTGCGCGATGAGCAGAACCAAATGCGTCGTTGACATACACATCACCGAGCGAAGCCATTTGCTTTGCGAGGTCAAGATCATTCTTTTCTTCGCCAGCATGGAAGCGTGTGTTTTCCAGCATCATTACGTCGCCGGGCTTCATTGCCTGCGCCATCTTCTCTACTTCCGCGCCGACACAATCAGGCGCCATTTTGACGGGAGTCCCTAACAGTGTGGCTAAAACTTCTGAAGCGGCACGCAGGCTAAACTCCGCGTCTGGACCGCCTTTTGGTCGCCCCAGATGACTCATTAAAATTAAAGATGCGCCTTGTTCCAAAACATATTTAATAGTCGGCAGTGCGGCTTTGATGCGCTTGTCATCGGTCACTTTGCCGTCGGCCATTGGCACATTAAAGTCCACGCGCATAAGAACGCGTTTGTTTTTTAGATCAATATCTTTTACAGTTTTTTTATTCATCTTTTCACCAAAACGTTGTAGGGGCGGGGTCACCCCGCCCCTACAAGTACATTACAGAGATTTCGCCATCAAGGCCGTGAGGTCAGCGGTGCGGCAGGCGTAGCCCCATTCGTTATCGTACCAGGCCACAACTTTAATGAGGTTGCCGAGAACAATGGTATCCATGGCGCTGAAGACACTGGAGAAAGATGTACCGCGCAGATCGGTGGAGACAAGCGGTTCATCCGTGACATCGAGGATGCCTTTCATGGAACCATTGGCATACTCAAGCATGGCGGCACGGATATCTTCGATGCTGGCTTCCTTGTTTAGAATGGCGGTGAAATCAACAACTGAAACTGTGGGCGTGGGTACGCGGAAAGCCATGCCGCCGAATTTTCCTTTAAGTTCGGGGATCACGAGACCAACAGCCTTTGCCGCGCCTGTTGAAGAAGGCACGATGTTTTGCGCAGCGGCGCGGGCATCTCGCAGATCTTTTGCGCCCACATCCTGAAGTTTCTGGGAATTTGTATATGCGTGGACAGTTGTGAGCAAGCCTCTGTCAATGCCGAATTTATCATTGAGGACTTTTGCCACGGGAGCAAGTCCGTTCGTGGTGCAGGATGCGTTGGAAACTATGTTGTGTTTCTTGGCATCATATTTATCATCGTTCACGCCCAACACAATGGTGATGTCTTCGTTCTTGGCAGGAGCGGAAATGATAACTTTCTTCGCGCCGCCTGATTCAATATGTGCTTTGGCTTTGGTGGCATCGGTGAAGAAGCCGGTGGATTCGATGACGATATCCACGCCCATGTCACCCCATTTGATCGCGCCGGGATCTTTCTCAGCCGAGACCGTGACCGTTTTTCCATCAACGACCAAATGACCGCCTTTTACTTCAACGCTCTTGTCAAAATTCCCGTAGGTTGAATCATGCTTGAGCAGGTGAGCGTTCGTCTCGGGATCGAACAGATCATTGACTGCCACGACTTCAAGTTCCTGTGGGAAACGAGCCTTAAGTGTGCGAAAGGCGAGACGCCCAATGCGGCCAAAACCGTTAATTCCAATTTTTACTGTCATTTTGAATTCTCCTTGAAGAAAAAAGTGATTTGTGAATAATAGTACAAATATTATTCTAACATGAATTTTCTGGAATTATACTCCGCGCTCGCTCAGAGGACCTGTGCGTTCATTATATATATCCATGATAACCTGTGCCAGTTTTTCAGAATCGTGCCGCCAGGGATGCCCATCATCCACGAGATCGGCGCAATAGGTGCGTGAGTCTGAAAGGGTTTTCTCGTCTGTCTGTACCCATTGAGATGGGGCGATTTTCCCTTCGTAATTATCGTTACACAAAATTACGTCAAACAAATCTCCGCCGATGTGTCCTTCCAATACACGGACGTGGTCATGGCAGGTGAACGAATCTGTTTCACCGGATTGCGTAGCGATGTTGCAGATGAAGATCTTTACCGCGCGGCTGATCTGTATTGCGGAGAGCAGGTCATGTACAAGCAGGTTCGGCAGGATGCTCGTGTATAGACTGCCGGGTCCGGCAATGATCAAATCGGCGTTAAGGATGGCCTTGATAACAGGTGGAAATGCGGAGGCGTCATCCGGTTCCAGCCACACGCGGCGGACCCGGCCTGGAGTTGTGGGGATATTGCTTTCACCTTCCACCCGCACTTCATTAATGGAATGTGGAACTTCCATGCTGGCAACCAACTTGACATCGTGAAGGGTGGAAGGAAGTACACGCCCGTTCACTGATAATACGCGGCCAGATTCAACAACGGCTTCTTCAAAACTTCCAGTAATGTCTGCCAAAGCGGTGATGAAAAGATTTCCAAATGAATGTCCTTCTAGATCGGGCGAACCGCTGAAGCGGTATTGAAAGAGTTGGGTGAGTAAGTCCTCGTCATTGGATAATGCGGCCAGACAGTTACGGATGTCTCCCGGCGGAAGAATGCCGAGGCTTTCACGCAGACGCCCTGAGGAGCCACCGTCATCTGCGACGGTGACCACAGCGGTGAGGTTACCTGTTTGTGTCTTGAGTCCGCGTAATAAAGTCGTGAGTCCATGGCCGCCGCCGATGGCTACAATGCGGGGTCCGTGTTCGCGCCGGCGGAAGTCTGTCAACTGATTGAATACATTCGAGCCGGGACGAATGAACGGTTGAAGAAGAGAATGGTTAAGTTTATAGATTCCATAACCAACAATCCCAAGTCCGATCCCGCCAAAGATGATGGCGCGCCAGATGCGCGGAATGAAACGCAGGGATGCGTAGGAGAGGAATGTCAGCAGAATGGGGTTGGAGGAATCGGTACGATACAGGTCGATCAAAATGACGGCAAAGCCCAATGCCAATAAGGTGATGCCTACCATTACAAATAAGAACCAGCGTTTAATGCCCAAGCCTGGGCGGAACCAGCGCGGAATGTCGCGCAGGATTTGCCAAAGGCGGGTGAAGAGATCTTTTAGCATAAAAAGATGATAGCAGGGATGAAGGGAGGAGTCAAATCCATTACGGTATAATTGCCCGTATGAGCACAATTGTTGCGGTTGATATTGGTGGAACTCAATTGCGAGCCGCCACTTATAAAGAAAATCAGTTCCAGCCCATTGCCCAAAAACGAGTCGAAACAAAAGCCAGCGAACCAAACGCATTTAGCCGTCTGATCAAGGTGATCGAGGATATTTGGCCGCAGGGACAAAAAGTGGATGCCATTGGCGTTTCTTCCCCAGGACCTGTGGACCCGCACTCAGGGGTTGTTATGGTCACGCCGAATATTAAGGAATGGCGTGATTTTCCTCTCACTGCAAAATTAACTGAACATTTCGGTGTTCCAGCTTATTTAGATAACGATGCAAATCTCGCCGGGCTGGCGGAGTGGAAGTTCGGTGCGGGACGCGGCCATCATAATATTTTATATCTGACGGTGAGTACCGGCGTAGGCGGAGGGGTGATCATTGAAGACCGCATCTTGCAGGGACATCACGGCCTGGCTGCTGAACTCGGGCATTCGACTCTGCAGGAGGATGGTCCGCTCTGCGGCTGTGGTCAGCGTGGGCATCTCGAAGCGTACTCTTCAGGGACTGGGATCGAGCGCTTTGTGGCAGAGCAGCTCAAAGCGGGGCGTGAATCGGTTCTTAATCCAGAAAAAAAGAATTCTGCATTTATGATATCCGAAGCGGCGAAACAGGGCGATGCATTATCCATCGAAGCCTATTCGATTGCCGGAAAATATTTGGGGATCGGCGTGGCGAATTTTTTGCATGCATTCAATCCATCCATTGTGATCTTTGGCGGGGGTGTTTCGCAAAGCGGACCCCTCCTGTTCGACGCTTTTGAAGTGAGTTTAAAGGAACATGTCATTCATCCGCGCTATTTGGAGGGGCTGGTCATTAAAAAAGCGGAATTGGGCGATGACGCGGGGCTGCTCGGTGCTCGGGCGTTGGCTGAGTTGAAGTTGAGTTCTTAAATATGTAGTGCGACATTCATGTCGCCTTGCAGCAAGAAGCGACATGAATGTCGCGGCACAGAAAATACAAGGAGAATGTATGGCAAAATCCAGTTTACCCGGGCCAAAGGCCAAGGCAATGATCGAGCGAGACCACAAGGTGATCTCGCCTTCTTATCCGCGTGGTTATCCGTTCGTCATGGATCACGGTAAAGGCAGTGAAGTGTGGGATGTGGACGGCAATCGTTTTTTGGATTTTATGGGTGGCATTGCAGTTGTATCAACCGGATATTCACACCCGAAAGTTGTGAAGGCAATTCAGGAGCAGGCTGAAAAGTTCATCCATATTTCATCGGACTTCTACCATGAGAATTGGATCAAGCTCGCAGAGAAACTGGATGAGATCGCGCCGTTCGAAGAGGATGCGCTTTCGTTCATGACGAACTCAGGGACTGAAGCTGTAGAAACAGCAATTAAGTTAGCGCGCTATCATACCAAGCGCACGAACTTTATTGGTTTCACCGGCGCATTTCATGGGCGCACCATGGGCGCAGTGACATTCACGGCGAG
Source organism: Chloroflexota bacterium (assembly GCA_016219545.1). Taxonomy (GTDB): domain Bacteria; phylum Chloroflexota; class Anaerolineae; order Anaerolineales; family Villigracilaceae; genus Villigracilis. The sequence continues at coordinate 47,877 of JACRMH010000006.1, forward strand.
CAAGGCAAAATATCACGGCGGCTTTTATCCGCTGATGAATGGCGTGACTCATGCGCCATTCCCCAATCCCTACCGCCCGATCTTGGAACGCCGTAAAGGTGAAGATTACGGCGAAGCAACTGTCCGTTATATTGAAGAGGAAATCCTTAATCAAATATTGCCGCCCAAAGATGTGGCTGGCATTTTGGTCGAAACCATTCAAGGCGAAGGCGGATATATTGTCCCGCCCGAAGGTTTCTATCCCGCGTTGCGAAAGTTGTGCGATAAGCACGGCATCTTAATGATCCTTGACGAAGTGCAATGCGGCATGGGGCGCACCGGCAAATGGTGGGCGATCGAACACTTCGGCGTGGAACCGGATATGATCACATCTGCCAAAGGCATTGCTTCAGGTATGCCGCTCGGCGCGTGCATTGCACGCAAGTCTGTGATGGATTGGGAGATTGGCACGCATGGCAACACTTATGGCGGCAATCCCATTTCTTGTGCGGCATCTCTCGCGACAATTGACCTGATCGAAAGGGAATATTTGCAGAATGCAAAGGAAGTCGGCGAGTATGCGCTGGACGCACTCGAAGAAATTAAGGCGCGTCACCCCAGCATTGGTGAAGTCCGCGGCAAGGGATTAATGATCGGCGTGGAATTCGTGAAAGACCGCGAGACAAAAGAACCCGCCAAGGAACTTACTGACCGAGTTGTAGATCTCGGGTTTGAGCGCGGCTTGTTGATGCTTTCCTGTGGCAAGAGTGTGATTCGCATTGCGCCTCCGCTTTCCATGAGCAAGAGCGAAATGGATGAAGGCTTGAAGTTGTTTGAAGATGCTTTGACGGCGGCGGAGAAGGAAGTGAAGTGAAGTAAAGAAAGAAGGAATAGGTGAGAAGCGAAAAGATCTTCGAGGTTATGAAATCTCGGAGACCTTTTTTTGTGCCTGTGGGTGCCGATGGCTCTGCTGGAATCAGGATAACTGTCACTTTCGGAAATGTGGAGCAGGTTGTATAATTTTCGTGCGTAAAATCACAAACAGGAGAAAAACCATGACTGCTCAGTTAATAGATGGAACCGCCATTGCGCAAAAAGTGCGCGACGAAGTTAAAGAGAAAGTCGCAAAAAGGATTGCCGCTGGAAAATCCCAACCGGGGTTGGCGACTGTGCTGGTTGGCGAGCGGATCGACTCGGCCACCTATGTCAGCATGAAGCAGAAGGGTTGTGCTGAATTGGGCATGACCTCTTATCATCATCCTGTCCCTGCGGATATCACACAGGAAGATCTCGAAAAACTTATCAAGGAATTAAATGCAGATCCCAAGGTGCATGGCATTCTGGTGCAATTGCCTCTGCCCGCCCATTTGGATGAAGAACGAGTCTTGCAGCTTATCAGCATCGAAAAAGATGTGGACGGATTTTCACCGATCAATTTGGGTCGCCTTGCACAGAAGGGACGCGAACCTCTCTTCGTTCCATGCACTCCTTACGGTTGCATCTATCTGCTCAAGGAAGCCGGCGTGAAGATCGCAGGTGCCAATGCGGTTGTGTTGGGACGTTCCAATATCGTAGGTATGCCTGCGGCGTTGTTGCTTGTTAAAGAAAACGCCACAGTGACCGTTGTCCACTCAAAAACGAAGGATATTCCCGCCGTCATGCGTGATGCGGATATTATCATTGCCGCCATCGGTCGCGCAGAAATGGTGCGTGGCGATTGGATCAAACCTGGCGCGGCTGTGATCGATGTGGGCATCAATGGCATTCCAAAACTTGGACCTGACGGCAAGCAGATGATCAGCCAGAAGACCGGCAAACCGATGCAGAGACTGGTTGGCGATGTCAACTTTGAAGAAGCGAAGGAAGTGGCCGGCTTCATCACCCCTGTCCCCGGCGGCGTGGGTCCGATGACCATTGCGATGTTGATGGCAAATACCCTGCGTGCGGCGGAAATTCAACAGCCGTAGTTTCAGTGGTCAGGAAATAGTAATCAGTTATCAGTCCCGTCGCGAGGCGGGACTCTTTTTAAGGAGAATTCTTATGGCAAAAATTGATGATCTTGTTAAAGATTTTCTTGCACAAAAAAGAATTGCGGTGGTGGGTGTTTCAGATAAACGCGAGACAGGCTGCAATCTGGCTTTCAATAATTTCAAAGGCGCGGGTTATCAAGTCTATGCAGTGAATCCGCGCATAAATACTTTCAATGGCGCGCCAAGTTATCCCGACTTGAAATCCATCCCTGAAAAACCGGATGCGGTTTTCATGCTTACCAATCCAAAGGTCACTGAACAAGTTGTGCAGCAGTGTGTGGACTTGGGAATCAAACATGTTTGGATGCACTGCATGATGGGAACAAAGCCCGGTCTCGCATCAGGTATGACCAGCGTGTCGCAGTCTGCAGTGGAGATGTGTAAGGCGAATGGAATTGCAGTCATCCCCGGCACATGTCCGAACCAATTCCTCAACCCGGATGGCGGTCATAAATTCATGCGCGGATTGTGGAAACTGCTTGGGTTTATGAGCGTTAACTGAATTAACATAACTCGCTCGGTCGGGGGCTTAGCCTCCGACCGAGTGGAGAAAACGCAAGTTGGATCAGGAATAATTTTCCTTCATAAAGCGTTCAAATCCCTGCTTGGTGAGTTGGGCAAGTTCGCCGAACTGGGATTTGTCTATTTTTTTGAAATTGAAACATGACTTGCCTTGCATGTGTTTCTTTAATTCGGGGGAAATATTTTCAAGGAGGTCAGGGCACATATAAACCGGCATCAGATAAAAAGCAACATAATTCTTTTTGATCTGTACCGCGCCGAAGAAAAGTTCCTTTTTCCATTTCTCGCTGTATGCGCTGTCGAGAGAGAATTCTTCGTTTGTATCTACTTTAACGATAAGTTTCGATGAATAGGATTTGAGAATGGATCTAAGTTTTTCAAAGATGATGGGGAATTCGGGTTGAGCAGACATAAGTTTTCCTTGGATTGTGCTTCTATGGACTTCGGTATGGGAGTTTGAATTCTCTTGAAACGCCATCTCCTTTGAAAATCACTTGTATCTTAGAAGGAGATTTTATTGTTGTTAGTCCGTGGGGATGCTTTTTTAGATCAAGATCTAATATTATTTCACCATCTTGAGAATTCACAAGTTTTACCAAAGGAAATTCTTTTTCGAATTCGTCTGGAAATACAATCAATGGGAGGCTTTGAACTAAATTTAGCACATCAAAAATGTCCGCTTTCTTTTTTTCTTCCACGCTGAAACTCTCAAAGCTAGCATTGGCAATAGTATCTATTGAGTTGCATAAGAAATGCGAAGTTAGATATAAATTATAGATATGATAGGGAATATCTCGTGAATAGGAGAAGGCTGTCGAACCTCCTGAATGAATTAACGGATTTGGCCCAACACTTCCATCTTTATTTATACCTTCAACAAAATAGCCAAGATGCTTTTCGCCATTTGGATGATAGAAAACAATAGTACGAAGACGCCCTTGTTTGTGCTTTAGGTTATTCACTACTTTTCCAATATGGGTGCGGTAGTTATTAGTTGAAGTTAAAAAATAACTTACAGCAGACTGGTCATTAAGCTTTATCTTTTTTGGATAGAAACACCTAAGTATATTTTCGCAGTCATCCATATGCTCCATAAGTGAATATAACAATCTTTCAACCTGGAGCAACAGCTTTTCATCATGAATTTTTGGCGATATTTCTGCGTTAGTTATCGAAATAGAAAGTAATTCATTTAGCGTTTCTTTAAAACAATGAATTACTTTCCCGATTGAGATATTGTAAATCCCTAAAGGATGTCTCAAGTTGTATTCTTGAAAATATAAAGGTGTAGAAAAATTAGACGACAGTTTTTCAACAGCGCTTGGATAAAGCCCAAATTTATCTCGAGATGATCTTGTGAGACTTGTTTTTGTATTCATTTATTGAGTCACTGAGACCTTAATAAAAATAAAATCACCAAAGACATTCCCATTCGAGTCAACCGCTTGCCAGGCGGATTCGTAAAAACCCACTTCAGCGGGTGCGGTGAAGATAATCCGCAATATGGCCTGCGTTCCGGCGCGGGCAGGGAAGAGCATTTGCTCACCGGCTGCGCCAAATGTTTCGCCGCTGATCCATTTCAGGCGGTAGGTTGAATCCCAGTTGCAAGTTCCGCTGTTGGACACGAGCCATTGCTTATCCATGCTTGAACCGGCAGGGACGGTTGTGTTATCTTCGATGGTGACGTCGTCAACGAAGGTCAGATTATTCGTGCATGGACCTGTCAAGACGGGCGTTACTGTAAACGTTGGAACGATTGTATTTGTAGGGATGGGCGTGATGGTCGGCAGGTCTTCAATTGAAATAATTTGTGTGGGTGGTCGAAAAGGCGTGGGCGTAGCTTGAGGCGCACATGCCTGGGCAAGGATCAAGATGATGAGCAGAAGCAAACTTGGGCGGAGTCCCCAAAGGGGATGATATCGGATGTGAAGCATGTCCTCATTAAAACACAAACTCCCGAAGTCTTATAGTCTTCGGGAGTTTCTAATCTCCTACAATTCTTCTTCTACTGCTGCGCCTGTGTCCATTGCGTTGACGCCGTCGCCTCCAATGTCGAGCGGAAGGGCGATCTCGCCGCTAAGGGCTTTCTGGCGGATGATGCCTTCGATCTCGGACATCATGTCAAGATTATTGCGGAGATATTCTTTTGCATTTTCGCGTCCCTGACCGATGCGGATGTCACCATAGGAGAAGAAAGCACCGCGCTTCGTGAGGACCTCGAACTTGGTTGCCAGATCGAGGACATCGCCAGCCTTTGAGATGCCTTCGTTGAACATGATGTCGAACTCGGCAGTGCGGAATGGAGCCGCTAATTTGTTCTTGACCACTTTAACGCGCGTGCGATTGCCGATGACTTCCTCGCCGACCTTAATGGATTGAATGCGGCGCACATCAAGGCGAACGGATGCATAGAACTTGAGGGCTTGACCACCTGTGGTGGTTTCTGGATTGCCGAACATGACGCCGATCTTCTGGCGAAGTTGATTTGTAAAGATAACGGAAGTCTTGGTTTGGTTGATCGCGCCTGAAAGTTTGCGTAAAGCCTGGGACATCAAACGAGCCTGCACGCCCATGGTGGCATCGCCCATATCGCCTTCGATCTCAGAACGCGGGACGAGCGCGGCGACTGAGTCAATTACAACTACATCCACTGCGCCGGAGCGGACGAGGGTCTCTGCGATTTCGAGAGCTTGTTCGCCGGTGTCGGGTTGTGAGACGAGTAGGTTGTCAATATCCACGCCGACCTTGGCGGCATAGCTTGGGTCGAGGGCGTGTTCCATGTCAATGAAGGCGGCGGTACCGCCCATGCGTTGGGCTTCGGCAACGATGTGTTGGCAAAGTGTGGTCTTACCGGAAGATTCAGGTCCGTAGATTTCGATGACACGTCCGCGCGGAATGCCGCCGACGCCGAGAGCTATGTCAAGGGACAATGAGCCAGTGGGGATGACCTCTGTCACCATGCCATGTGCTTCGCCGAGGCGCATGATCGAGCCGTCACCGTAGCGTTTTAAAATATCGCCAACGGCCTTGTCAAGAACGGCGCGTTTGGCGGTATCCATATTTTGAGTTTGTGCCGGGGTTTCAACTGCACGAGAGGATTTTTTTGCCATGGGTATATCTCCAATATAAGTGTAAAGGTGGAAAAAAGGTTGTGTTGCGAGAGTATAGCACAGATGTTCAGTACGTCAAGGACAATTTGGCGTTTGCAATACCTGCCCGCTAAAGCGTAATAAGCGTGGATTTTTGCTTCTTGAGCATATACCCCGCATATAAATCCCCTGGCGGACAAGGATCACAGCCGAGGCATTTGTGCATATCCTTGCGCTCAACTTTAAATGGAATGAACAGGTCTTTCGCGGCGGAATCTGAGTCAATGCGGAGTTGGGCAAGGTAGCCTAGAAAGCACTCGCAGGTATTGCACGCTCCGTGCGGAAATGAATCCTCGGCAGATTGAAGCAGGGATTGTATTTCGTCTGGTCCCAATTTTGACATATTGTGTATCCTTGATGGAGAATTTCAACCGTTGATCTTTCAATTTTACAGCCGAATTAGTTTTTGCCTGTATGGCAATTCCATGAAAATAGTCCAAAACCAAAATAACACTTCGCATCTTCGCGGGGTATAATCGGAAAAATTAAACGTACGACCACAAAAAAGCTCGTCAAAATTCAGCCAAAGGACAAGCATGTGACAACTCTTTTCTTTGCAACAGACGTTCACGGGTCGGATATTTGCTGGAGTAAGTTCCTGAATGCGGGGAAATTTTACGGCGCCGATAAGTTGATCCTCGGCGGCGACATGACGGGCAAGGCGGTTGTCCCGTTCGTACATCAGGGTGGAAAAAATTATCGCATCACTTTACTTGAACAGGTGTTTGAGGCTACGAATGAAGAAGAACTCGCCGACCTCGTCAAGCGTGTCCGCAGCCGCGGATATTATCCCTACATGACCGATCCCGATGAAATTGCAGAACTTGAAAAGAACCCCGACCGCATCAGCGGGATCTTTATGGCCGAGGTCCTGAAAGTGGTTCAGCAGTGGATGGACCTTGCGGATAAAAAACTCGAAGGGACCGACCTGAAAGTGTATTGCTCGCCCGGCAATGATGATGCGGATGAAGTGGATGCGATCATTCGCTCCAGCCGACGGGTGCTTCTGGTCGAAGGGCAGGTGACTCAGCTGGATGACCACCACGAAATGATCACCTCGGGCTGGAGCAACCGGACTCCCTGGAACACGCACCGTGAAGAGGACGAGGACCAGCTCAAGGTCAGGTATGAAGCGATGACTTCCCAGTTGAAGAATCCGCATAATGCCATTTTCAATATCCACGTGCCGCCGTATAAATCCCAACTGGATGAAGCGCCGGAACTGGATAAGGATCTGCGCCCCGTGCTGGCGGGCAATTCAATGAAACCTGTCGGCTCCACTGCTTTAAGAACAGCGATAGAAAAAGTTCAACCCCTGCTTGGCCTGCATGGACACATCCATGAAGGCCGCGGCACCTCGCGCATTGGTAAGACGCTCTGTATCAACCCCGGCTCGATGTATGAGCAGGGGACCTTGCTTGGCACCATTGTTCGGCTTGGAAAAAATAAGATCGAAGATTTTGTTTTGACCACAGGTTAATAAACGTAGGGGCGCAGCCTTGCTGCGTCTCTACGGGCAAATAAAAACCAAAAGAGGAGAATGTTATGAGCGACTTATTTGTTCGTAAGGCGACTGGTCTGGTACGGTCATGGTCAGTCATGGACGCGTTTGTTTACGCGTTGTTCTCGATCAACCTGATCACCCTCGGTTTGTACAGCTTTAGTCAGATGTACTACTTCGAGGGCGGCATGGTGAATGCCCTCATCATCAGCGCGATCTTCATCTTCTTTGAAGTGGTTGTGTATGCCGCGTTGATCTCTGTCATGCCCCGCTCCGGCGGTGACTATGTCTGGCAGAGCCGCATCCTTGGAGGCGCAGTCGGCTTCATCCTTGCAGTGACGGGTTGGTGGTTCATCCTGTGGCTGTGGGTTCCATTGTATGGCGATATGTTCCGTCATATTGTGCTTGTGCCAATTTTGGGCATACTTGGCGCGAAAGATTTGGCGCTTTGGTTTGCCGGCACTCAAACTGGCGCATTTACGGCCTCGATCCTTACCCTTGTGATCGTAAGCATCTTCATTGCACTCGGTATGAAGACTTACGCGCGCATTCAAAAATTCTCGTTCTATGGCGGCATGGTTGGGCTGGCCATCGTCATCGTTCTGCTTTTGATGGGTTCACCAGAGGCATTCAAGGCCGGGTTGGAAGCTAATGCCACTTCCATGTTTGGCGCGGCTCCCGGTGTCTATGATGCAACGGTCACATTGGGAACGAATGCCGGCGCGATCACACCCTTTAGCGGCGGATCATTGGCTTTGGCATTCCTTGTCATCCCCTACATGGTCTTTTTCAACTTGTGGCCGAACTGGGGCGCGACCCTTTACGGTGAAGTACGCGGCGCGACCGATTTCAAACGCAACGTCTCCGGCATGGGCTGGGCCCTTGGTGTGACCACCTTGCTGGCCATCGTTTTGCTGTTTGCCATCAAGAAGACTATCGGCTGGGAATTTTATGTTCAGTCCGGCGGTGCATGGTGGAATTACGCCTGGGGTTACAGCACCGATGCCCCGGCGCTTCCTGTTTGGCCGTATCCGGCTTTGATGGCCGCATTCCTGACAACCAATAAACTCGTGCAGCTCGTAGTCGTGGTTTTGATGAGTCTCTGGTGGTTTGGTTGGAGCGGAACAGTATTCCTTTCCTCAACTCGTGTGATCTTCGCCGCCGCCTTTGACCGCCTTCTGCCCGAGTCGGTTGCAAAGATTGATGAGCGCACAGGCACACCGATTAACGCACTCTTGTTGATGATCGTTCCGTCCGTTGTTGTGGCCTATCTATTTGCGTATAACATTGCCAGTTTCCAATCGCTGACATTGTGCTCAACCCTGGTGATCGCGGTGACCTTCCTCGGCACCACTATTTCAGCGATCATTCTGCCTTACACCAAACCTGACCTGTACAAAGCCTCGCCGATTGCCCAGTACAACATCTTTGGAATTCCATTGATCACCGTTGCCGGTCTGATCTTTGGCGGCTTCCTCGTCTACCTGTTGTATCAATGGATCATTGACCCGAATGGCTTGTATGGGATCGGGCTCAAGAATACGAGTTCCATTTATTACATGCTCGGCAACTACGTTCTTGCCGCGATCATTTACTTTGGGTTCAAAGCCTATCGCAAGAGCAAGGGCATTGACCTCAATAAGGTTCAGGCTGAAATTCCGGTTGAATAATTTGTAAACAATAAAGTGACAGTCACCTCGCAGGTGACTGTCACTTGTTTCTTAAGGTGAACGCATGGCGATGACATCACAGGAAATGCTGGCGGAAATGAACCGCCTGGTAAGCGCGGCGGAGGCGAAGAATATTCAAGTCCGCGCGATCGGCGGGTTGGCGGTACGGCTGCATGATAAATTTGGGCATCCGTTATTCGTCCGCGAATTCGCCGACCTGGATGTGGTTGTCGCCAAAAAACAGCGGCGCGAGTTTGAAGTCTTTATGCCGGAAGCAGGATACAGCCCCGATAAACAGTTCAACATCTTGAACGGCTCGGAGCGGCAAATTTACAACGATGAAAAACGCGGACTTAAAGTAGATGTCTTCGTCGGTGATTTTGTGATGTGCCATAAAATTCCACTGGAGAACCGTCTTAAGGCAGACCCGGTCACGATCCCATTGGCGGAATTGCTGCTTTCCAAAGCACAGATCCTTGAGCTCAATCGCAAGGACGCGCTTGATATTTCATCCATTTTGTTCAATAATGAAACTGGCAATGACGACTCAAGTATTAACTTGCATGTGATCGCCCAGTTGTGCAGCGCCGAGTGGGGATTATTTAAAACAGTATCTATAAACCTGGAGCGGGTAATTGCGATTATTGGACAGGAATCCGCGATGACCCAGGCAGAACGCGATCTCGTGATCAACCGCGCGCAGTCCATCTTGAAGACCTTCGAGGCTATGCCCAAGCCGATCGCATGGCAATTGCGTGACCGCGTCGGCACGCGCGTTAAATGGTATATTGAAGTGGAAGAAGTGGATCTATAAAGATAAGATGAAAAAGAAAATCAGGTTTTTTCTGGCTGTACTTATTCTTGCAATTTCGATCTCACTTTTAGTGTGGGGATATGCGCCGAATCCGCGCGAGGTTCAGACTCGGGATATCCAGCCGGTTGAAATGCAGTTGCAGACTCCTTTACCGGTTCTTCCATAACGGATGGCTGTCGCATGACCGAACGACTTTTTTCTCCCCGTAACATTTTCATCCTATCCGCAGCGTTGATGTTGATCCTCGCATCTATTGCGTGCGCAAGCGGATCATCTTCCGCGCCTGCCCCTGCTGCTCCTGTTTCTACACAACCTGTTGTAGCGCTCACGTCCCAGCCGACTCAAATCGCCGCTGCCCCAGCCATTCCAGAAACCCGCCGACTCACTTTGGAGTTCCCGCCCAAAATGCGCGCCGGCGTGGAAAGCGATATTGTCCGCTTAACTTTGGAAGTGGATGATCTTGGCAACATCACACCCACTGCAGAGATTAATGGCAATGTGATCGTGGGGGAGACCGTTCAAGTCCCTGATCTATATGAAACGCACAACGTCACAGCCGAGGCGAGACTCGATCTGGCGGGCATGGAAGTCCAGCCTCCCGATTCTATTTTTGAGCCAATGTCGCGCGGGCAATCTGTTACGTTTTTGTGGAGTGTCCGTCCGCAGGAAGTGGGGAAGTATCGCGGCACGGCCTGGCTGCATTTGGTCTTTAGAAACAAGTCAACGGGGGAAGAAAGCCGAATTGCCCTATCAGCCCAAACCGTCGAGATCGAAGCGGTGGATTTCTTCGGGCTATCGGTCAATGTGGCGCGCACATCCGGCGTGATCGGGTCCGTTGTTGGGGGCGTGGTCGGTTTCCCGTTCATCGAGGATATACTAAAATTCCTGTTCAAGAGGAGAAAACAAAAATAGCCATTATTACCATAAATGGGGAAATATATGACGAATATCACCCTTTAAATTGACATGCTATCCTTAGGACGGGTTTGTTCTATATGGTACAATTTTCGCGCTTACAAGACTATTTAAGACGGAGAATAGAGATGAACGAGTGGCTTTATGTTGGCTTGTTTTTTATCGTTGGGTTGATCATCCCTGTTGGCGCGATCGGCATCGGTTTCTTGCTCGGACCCAAGAAGCCCAACCCCATTAAACAATCAACTTATGAATGCGGTATCGAACCAGTTGGTGAAGGCTGGGTGCAGTTCAAGGCGCAGTATTATATTTTTGCGCTGGTCTTCCTTGTGTTCGATGTTGAATCGATCTTCCTTTTCCCCTGGGCTGTGAGACTTGGCCAATTGGGAATGTTCGCCGTTGTGGAAGGCATTATTTTCATCCTCATCCTTGTCGCCGGGCTTGTTTACACATGGCGCAAGGGGATGTTGGAGTGGGCATAATTTTTTAGGTTAATAATGAGAAGGCTGATTGGATCTTTCCATTCAGCCTTTTCTTTGTGTAAAGCAGGTAAATTTTCGCGGGCGAATTTCAGATTCGCCCTGCAGATTTACAGGAGTAACTTATGAATTTTTGGAATGACCCTCTTAAAGTAGCCGCAGATTGGCTGACGGGCATTTTCACCGGCTGGGGTATGAACACAGTCGTTGCGAATGTGCTGGTGGCCTTCCTCGGCATACTCATGCTCATCACCATTTTGATGGTGATCGACATCTTCCTGGTCTGGATCGAACGCAAGGTGGTGGCCCGCTTCCAGGACCGCATCGGGCCGAATCGTCTCGGACCTTTCGGCTTGATCCAGCCTTTCGCTGACATCATCAAGCTGATGATCAAGGAAGACACCACCCCCGACCATGCGGACAAGTTCGTGTACAACATCGCGCCCATGCTTTCGATGATGTCCGTGCTGATCCTTTGGGCGGTTGTACCGCTTGCTCCCGTTATGCTGGGCGTGGACTTGAACATTGGCGCGCTCTTCATTATCGCCGCCGGTTCGATTGGCACGCTCTCCATTATTATGGCGGGCTGGTCATCGAACAATAAATTCTCGGTGATCGGCGCTTTCCGTCAGGTGGCTGTGATGGTCTCCTTTGAAGTGCCGATGCTTGCGGTTCTGCTCATCCCGACCATCTTTGCAGGTTCGATGGGCATCAATGCGATCATCCAAAGCCAGAACATCTGGTTCGTTTGGCTTTCGCCTCTGGCTGCAGTGATCTTCATGATCGCGGCCATCGCAGAATTGGGACGCGCCCCGTTCGATCTCGCCGAAGGCGAATCTGAACTGGTCTCCGGTTACAACATCGAATATTCCGGCATGAAGTTCGGCATGTTCTATGCGGGCGAATTGCTGCACGCTTTTACATTCGGCGGCTTCTGGTCCATTATGTTCTTTGGCGGCTATCGCTTCTTTGGGTTGGAATTGGTCAGTCCCTTCCTTGCGATCGCGATCATCCTGTTCAAGGCGATGGTCGGATATTGGATCATCATGTGGGTCAAATACACTGTGATGCGTATCCGTATTGACCAGATGCTGGCCTTCAATTGGAAATTCCTGACGCCGGTTGCCTTCGTGCTCGTAATGGTCACGGCGCTGATGAATACACTTCTGCGCGGCGCCCCGAGCTGGCTCTTCATTACAGGTATGCTTTTATCGAATGTTATCGTGGCATGGGTGTCTTTGGAAATTGTCCGCTCTGTGAGCCGCAAGGAACGCGAACGGGTGGAAGGACCCAAGCAGGTTGTTGCGGAGGCCCATCACTAAATGGGATGATGAAATATGACTGGTGAACAAATCTTTTTCCTGATCGTTGGAATAGTCACACTCATTTCTGGTCTGATGGTTGTGACCGTTCGTAATCTTATCCACGCGGCCTTGTGGCTGGTGGCGACACTGTTCGGTGTGGCGATGATCTATGCCATTCTCAACGCTGGCTTTTTGGCGGTTGTGCAGGTGGTGGTTTACATCGGCGCGATAGCGATCCTCTTCATCTTTGCGGTCATGTTGACCCGCCGTCAGGCGGCGGAAACTGGCGCGTCTGTGAACTCGAATTGGTGGCTGGGCGCTATTGCGGCTGTGGCAACCTTTGCGGGCTTGTTCTTCCTCCTAAAGAGTTGGAGCGGCTTCTCGAAAACAGCAGCAGCCATCCCGTCTGGTTTTGATGCGGTCAATCAGTTGGGCGATGCCTTAACTTCGGCAAACGGATATGTCCTGCCGTTCGAAGTTGCGTCCGTTCTATTGTTGGCGGCATTAGTTGGCGCGGTCTATCTCGCGTTCAATAAGAAATAGGAGGCCTTGATGATCCCTCTTTCATGGTATCTCATTCTCGCGGCCGGACTGTTCAGCATTGGTCTGTTCGGCGTATTGGTCCGCAGGAACGCGGTTGCGATCTTGCTCGGCGTTGAACTGATGCTCAATGCGGTCAATATCAACCTGGTGGCTTTCTGGCGCTATGGAGATGTTGCGCTGATGGCCGGACAGGTCTTTGCGATCATTGTCTTCGCAGTTGCCGCAGCGGAAGTGGCTGTGGGTTTGGCTTTGGTAATTTCTGTTTATCGCCGTCGCAATACGGTGGTGGCGGAAGATCTTGATTTGTTGAAATGGTAGAAATCGGTAATTAGTAAATGGTAATGACCATTCACCAATTACTAATTACTTTTTTTCGGAGGCTTCATGGCGACTGAAACATTAATTTGGTTAATCCCATTACCGCCCTTGCTCGCTTTCTTTTTGATCGTGTTGTTCACGAATAAAAATAAAGCCTTGAGTCATAGTGTGGCTGTGGGCGCGGCTTTCCTTTCATGGCTGGGTGCCATGATCGTGTTTGTACGCGCATTAGGTGTTGAACATTTTGGCAAGGAACCTTTCGCTGATGCAATCAATTGGCTGCCGACTGGCGTGACTGCGCCAGGCTCGACTGAGACGCTCTGGTTGAAGATCGGCGTGTTGATCGATCCGCTCTCTGCCGCAGTGTTGTTCTTCGTGGCGTGGACAGTGTTGATGATCTTCATCTATAGCGTTGGCTATCATAACTACGGTCAGCCCGCCGGCGATCACGATCACGCAGGTCTGCCGCCGCACGGCGCAACCGTTGAAGAACATGGACATAAGCACGTTGTCCCATCCATCGAACCGATGTACTCGCGCTTCTTTGCCTTCATTGGTTTGTTCGCCTTCGGCATGTATACGCTGGTGGTCTCAGATAACCTGCTCACACTCTTTGTGGGTTGGGAGATCATGGGCTTGTGTTCCTACTTGTTGATCGGTTTCTGGTTCGGTAAGGTCTCCGCACGCAATGCTGCCATCAAAGCCTTCATGACCACCCGTATCGGCGATGTGTTCATGCTCTTGGGTATTGCCTTCCTTTATAAAGCGACCGGCACATTGACCTACCGTGAAATCTTCACGGAAGAAACCTTGCATTTGCTTTCTACAACCATTACCCCTGTCTTCGGTTTATCCGCTGCCGGGTTGATCGCCATCCTGCTCTTCATCGGCACGATAGGCAAATCGGCGCAATTCCCATTGCATGTCTGGCTTCCGGACGCGATGGAAGGCCCGACCCCGGTCAGCGCCATGATCCATGCAGCCACGATGGTGTCGGCGGGTGTGTATGCGGTTATCCGCATGTTCCCTCTGCTCAGCGCCGGCTGGCATGACGGCGCAGCACTCACTCCCGCAATGACATTCGTTGCCTTCATCGGCGCGTTCACGGCCATCTTCGCCGCGACCATTGCCGTTGCGCAAAACGACATCAAACGCGTGTTGGCTTACTCGACAATTTCACAGCTCGGTTTCATGATCGCCGCCATCGGTATGGGTGCGTACATCGCCGCTGTCTTCCATCTTATTACTCACGCCTTCTTCAAGGCTTTACTCTTCCTGGGTTCCGGTTCCGTCATTCACGGCATGGAACATGGCGTTCTTCACACGGGCAATCATTCCGTTGACCCGCAGGATATGTTCAATATGGGCGGACTTCGCAAGAAGATGCCCGTCACATTCTGGACCTTCCTCATCGGCGGCTTTGCACTTTCCGGTTTCCCAATTGTCACTGCGGGCTTCTGGTCTAAGGATGAAATTCTCGCGGACGCTTTCGCCAATGGTCACATGGTCATCTTCATCACACTGGCAGTCGCTGCATTCATGACCGCCTTCTACACCATGCGTCAAATCACATTGACCTTCCTCGGCGAAGCCCGCACAAAAGAAGCGGAACACGCTCAAGAGAACAAGTGGACAATGACCGCTCCGCTCGTTGTGCTTTCGGTCTTTGCCATAGGGTATGGCTGGGTCGGCATCCCCGAGCATTTCCCACTCCTCGGCGGACTCGTGCCAAACTGGTTCCATGAATTCGTCGGCGGCACTTTGGCTGAGCATCCTCCAGTTTTGGAATTCCGTTGGGAACCGCTTGTTACTTCACTTTTTGTCGCTCTTGGTGGTTTGGGACTCGGCTGGCTGGTCTATCGCAACGTCACCGAAAAAAATCCAGAACTCGATCCGATGAAGAAAGCTCTCGGTTTTATTCATACTTTGCTCAAGAACAAATATTATTTCGACGAAGCCTACAACTTCCTCTTCGTTCAACCTGCTTTGTGGTTCTCTGAGGTCTTCGTCTCCAAGTGGATGGACAAAGGCGTCATTGACGGCATCCTGCATATCTTTGGTCCCGCCACTGGCGGAATTGGTTACGCCATCCGCAACTGGTTTGATGTGCCGGTTGTCAATGAATTTTTCGGTGACGGTTCCGCCAATGTCACATACAGCATTGGCAAGAACCTGCGTCCCATTCAAACGGGTCGTATCCAGCAGTATCTCATTCTGTCGTTGATCATCCTGGCGGTGATCGGCGGCTTGATCTTTGCATTGCTGGTTAGGAGCGCATAATGGATTTTCTGAATACTCATCTCCTTAGCCTGATCCTTTTCCTGCCGACAATCGCGGCTCTGGTCATGTTCTTCCTGCCCAGCGGTGAGACGAAACTTCTGCGCTGGTTCGCTTTCTGCGCCAGCCTGATCCCTTTCGCACTCACGCTTTTCTTGTGGAGAAATTTTGATCCCAATACAACAGGCTTTCAATTTCAAGTAACTTACCCCTGGTATGAAGCGTTACATTCATCGCTTCACTTGGGCGTGGATGGCATCTCCCTCTCAATGGTTTTGCTGACCACACTCCTCACGCCTCTCGCCATTCTCGCTTCCTTCAGCGTAACGGATCGCGTCAAGCCGTACATGATGCTCTTCCTCTTTTTGGAAACGGGTATGTTGGGTGTCTTCATGTCACTTGACCTGTTGATCTTCTTCGTCTTCTGGGAGATCGGCCTCGTTCCGATGTACTTCCTCATCAATCAATGGGGCAGTGCCAATCGCAATTACGCCTCGCTCAAGTTCATGATCTACACCATGGGCGGATCGCTTGGTCTGCTGTTGGCCATTCAAATGTTGGGTGTGTACTTCCAATCCTATGATTTGCAGTACATCATGCAGCAGTGGAATTCCCAAGCCACGGATACTGTCCTGCTCGGCATGTCCATTTATACGGTCAAGAAGATCGCGTTCTGGGCATTTACAATTGCCTTTGCTGTCAAAGTTCCGCTTTGGCCTTTCCACACGTGGTTGCCTGATGCCCACACCGAAGCGCCCACTGCGGGCTCAATGCTTCTTGCGGGCGTGCTCCTCAAACTCGGCGCGTACGGTTTTATCCGCCTTGTGCTTCCTCTCTATCCAGTTGAAGCAAAAATGTTTGCAGGCGCGTTGGCCTTCCTTGCAGTGGCTGCGATCATCTTTGGCGCATTTGCCGCTTTAGGTCAAACAGACTTCAAACGGCTCGTTGCCTATTCTTCGATCAACCACATGGGATTTGTGGTGCTCGGTATTGCTGCGGCCGCGATTGCTTATGGAACCCCCGATGCACACATCGCCATGAATGGCGCGGTCCTGCAAATGTTTAATCACGGGTTATCGGCGGCTGGCATGTTCTTCCTCGTCGGTGTGATCTATGAACGCACGCACACCCGCAACCTCGAAGAGTTTGGCGGATTGTTCCCGCTCGTTCCCGTCTATGGCGGCATCCTGATCTTCATGAGCATGGCTTCGCTTGGATTGCCCGGACTTAACGGCTTCGTCTCGGAGTTCATGGTGGTGCGAGGCGCTTTCCCTGTCCTGACCGTTTACACTGCCATCTCCATGTTGGGTCTGCTCTTCACCGGCGCTTACATCCTCAAAGGCATCATGAAAGTCTTGCATGGTCCTGTGAATGAACATTGGGCACACGGCGAGCACAAGCTGACCGAGATCAACACACGCGAGATTTTTGTCGCTGTTCCATTGATGGCTTTGATCCTGGTCATTGGTATTTGGCCTTCATGGCTCGTCGAAGTTATCAACAAAGCCGTTGTGGCTCTGTTCTAAGAGGTGGATGATGAATTTTCCCATCCTAAGCGTTATCACTTTCCTTCCAATGGTGGCGGCGGTTATCATGTTGATGATCCCGGCCGACCGCAAGACGGAAGTCCGCGGCGTGGCGCTTGCCACTGCCGCAATTGACCTGCTGTTTTCGGGCTGGATGTATCTTCAATACCTGCTCGGTCACATGACAGGGTATCAGTTTGTCGAAGAATACAGATGGCTCCCCGCGCTCGGCATCAGCTTGAAATTCGGCGTCGATGGCATGAGCGCTCCACTGGTGCTGTTGACCGGTATCGTCATGTTCACAGGCGTGCTGATCTCCTGGGGTGAGTACAACCCTGAGAAGCATCTCTCCGCCGGCATTCAAGATCGTCCGCGTGAATTCTTCGCCTTCCTTTTCCTTTTGGCAGGCGGCGTGTTCGGCGTCTTCGTCTCGCTCGACCTGTTCATGTTGTTCTTCTTCTATGAAATTGCTGTGTTCCCGATGTACCTGCTCATCTCCATTTGGGGCTGGGTCAAGACTCGTGAATATGCGGCCATGAAGTTGACCCTCTACCTGTTCATCGGCTCTGTCGTTGCCCTCGTCGGCGCGCTGGTTATGTACTGGCAGGCGGGTCAAAATACGGGCATTTACACTTTCGATATGCTTCAACTTGAGAAGGCTGGCTTCTCCGCTTCCTTCCAAAATATTTGGTTCCTGCCGGTCTTCATCGGCTTTGCGGTCCTGGGCGGTATGTGGCCCTTCCACAACTGGTCGCCTGATGGTCACGTGGCCGCGCCGACAGCCGTCTCCATGTTCCATGCGGGTGTGTTGATGAAACTCGGCGCGTTCGCCGCCTTGCGCGTGGGCGTGATGCTCCTGCCCCAAGGCGCGTATGATTGGAAGTGGCTCATCATGACATTCGCAGGGATCGCGGTTGTATACGGCGCTTATATTGCTTTCGTTCAAACCGATATGAAATACATGATCGGTTTCTCCTCCGTCTCGCACATGGGACTTGTCATCCTCGGCGTATCCACCCTCAACCATGACGGTCTCGTCGGCGCGGGCGTTCAAATGTTCTCGCACGGTGTGATGACGGCTCTCTTCTTTGCCATCACCGGTATGATATATGACCGCACCCATACCCGCCAAATTCCTGAACTCGGCGGTATTGCAAAAGTGATGCCCTTCGCCACCATCGGTTTTATCATCGGCGGTCTGGTCTCGATGGGCATGCCCGGTTTCTCCGGCTTCATCGCAGAGTTCCCGATCTTCATGGGTGTGTGGGGACGCGCATGGCTGTTGGCTGTCGTCGCCAGCATTTCCATCATCATCACCGCAGCCTATATCATGATAAATATTCGCAAGGTGTTCTTTAGCCCCATGCCTGAAGAAATAGAAAAGCATCACATTGGTGATATCACTGTTCTGGATAAGGTTGCGATTGCCACCTTATGCTTCTGCATGATCGTCATTGGTATATTCCCCGCCGTCATGGTGCCGATGGTTGAAACAGGCGTACAGCACATCTTAGCCTTACTGGGAGGCCAATAATGTTTACCTCCATTGACTTTGTTTCCATCCTCCCTGAAATTTTGATCCTCGCCCTGGCAGTCATCCTGCTCTGTGTGGAGCCGTTCTGGAAGGAAGAAGAGCGCCGCAATGCGGGCTGGCTCACCGCTGGCGGATTGTTCCTCATCATTATCATCAGCCTGCTCTTTGGTCAACCTGGCGAACCGACCGCCGTCTTCGGCGGCATGATCCGTTTTGACTGGCTGGGCTTCTTCTTCAAACTGCTCTTCATGTTCGCCGCCGCTGTGACCTCCATGCTGTTAATGGATCACGAAAAGGCCGGGGGACGCGGCGAGGCTTATCTGCTCCTTTTGGCTTCGGTTCTTGGCATGAACCTGATGGCTGCTTCGGCCGACCTGATCATGCTCTACCTGGCGATTGAAACTGCCTCGATCCCGCTCTATATCCTCGCTGGTTTCCTATTGACCGATGACCGCTCCACAGAAGCCGGCTTCAAGTATTTGCTGTTCGGTACTTTGGCTTCAACAGTCATGCTCTACGGCTTTAGTTTGATCTTCGGCTTTGCCGGTACGACCAATCTTTATCTGCTCTCTGACTTGTTCGCCAGCGGCAAGATCTCTGCCGTGCTTGCTTTCAGCGTCATCGCCCTTGTTCTGATGGGAATTGGTTTCAAGGTAGCTGTTGTGCCCTTCCAATTCTGGGCGCCGGATGTGTATCAGGGTTCACCGACTCCTGTGGCGGGTTTCCTCTCCACAGCTTCCAAGGCTGCCGGCTTTGCAGTGATCGTACGCTTCTTCATAGTTGCCTTCCCGGATTATGCCCCTTCATGGACAGTGCTTCTTGCGGCACTTTCCGCCATCACCATGACGGTCGGTAACCTGCTCGCGCTTTCGCAGACGAACATCAAACGCCTGCTGGCTTATTCATCCATCGCCCACGCGGGTTATGCGATGATCGGTATTGTTGCCTTCAGTCAATTGGGTGCGGCGAGCGTGGTCTTTTATCTCGCGGCGTATATCGTGACCAACCTGTTAGCCTTCGGTGTCATCATGGCGTTCAGCCGTGTGACAGGGTCCGATGACATCAAGGATTATGCCGGGTTGAGCCGCCGCAATCCCTGGCTGGCGCTGATGATGTTGGCCGCCTTCCTGTCGCTTGCGGGCATGCCTCCTTTCGGTGGTTTCGTGGGCAAGGTCTTTGTCTTTGCCGCAGGTGTGCAGGCTGGCTACGTCTGGCTGGTCATTGTAGGTATCCTCAACTCCATCATTGGTGTGTACTACTATCTCAACACGATGAAGTATGTGTATCTTTACCGCCTGCCGGATGAAGATGAGGAGGATCACCCCGTCCTGTTGACTCGTCCGTATGCCATAGCGCTGGCTGTTCTGGTGATCGGCGTCATTTTGGTCGGGACGGTGTTTGCTCCGTGGTTTAGCTGGTCGAATTCTGCGGCGTTGAATCTGTTCTAGTTCAGAAACAATTGACAGGTCAGGAATGATGCGGTCTTCGGGTGACGAAAACCCGAATCCGTTTGACATCATCTTGACCTGTCAGTTATAATCGCGCCGCATGTCACAAACAGAGAACCGTCGTAATAACATGGTATGGACCCTGCTGGTCGTTGTGATCGGGCAGGTGGGCTGTCTGACCCTCGCGGTCATTCTGGCTTCGGTGTTTGCAGGCTTGTGGCTGGATAGTACTTTTGATACGAAACCAGTGTTTACCCTGGTGTTGTTGTTTGCTGGAATTCCTCTCTCGGTGTTCCTGATGCTGTACGCCTCGCGGAAATCGCTGGCGCGGTTGAAGGAAAAATACGAAACCGAAGAGAAGGAAAATAAATAATTAGGAGGCGGACTTTGGAACACAAGAAACGAAGACCCTGGCGCCGATGGGTCGTGCTGGTCCTGATGATCGTAGGCTTTATATTGGGAGGGAATGCATTTTTCCCTGCCGTTCAGCCTGAGATCACAGTAGCGGCTGAGAAATTGATCTTGGAACCAATCTTCGAGAATTTCCTCGGTTTGGGACCATTCTATTTGGTGAATACGCTCCCCACATTGGCAGTGACTTTGGTTCTGTTGATCGTGATCGCGTTCTTTGCCAACCGTTCATTAAAGAAGAGCCAGAACACAGACCTCGTGCCGCGCGGCATTGGCAACGTGATGGAAGCCATTCTTGAAATGCTCTACAACCTGACCGAGGGGTCAGCCGGCAAGTATGCCAAGATGATCTTCCCCTGGTTTGCAACCATCATGATCTATGTGTTGTTTGCCAACCTGCTCAAGTTGATCCCCGGCTTTGAGTCAATTGGCGTGCTTCATCACGCTGAGGGTGAAGGCCATGCGATCAAATCCCTGGGCGGCGTCTGGTCAATGTTGACTCCTGCCAAGGTTGAAGAAGGCGGATATATCCTCGCTCCGTTCTTCCGCGGCATTTCTGTAGACTTGAACTTCACTGCATCGCTCGCGTTGATCTCTGTGGTGATGATCCAGGTAATCGGCTTCCGCGCTCAGGGACTTGGCTATCTGAGCAAGTTCTTCAATACCCGCCGCATGTTCAAAGTGCCTTTCTTCGGCGCGATGGACTTTTTGGTGGGTCTGCTGGAGTTGATCTCTGAGCTCTCGAAGATCCTCTCATTTGCCTTCCGTCTTTTCGGTAACATGTTCGCAGGGATCGTGTTGGTGGCCATCGTGGCCGGCTTGCTTGGCAAGTTCTCGATCCTGCCCGCCATGATCATGATGTTCGAATTGTTCGTGGGCCTTATTCAAGCGTTCGTCTTCGGTATGTTGACCATGGTCTTTATGGCGCAAGCCACTCAGGGTCACGGCGGCGAAGAACACGCTGAACATTAAGAATAAATAAAATCAAAATATATTAGGAAACTAAGGAGACTTATAAAATGGATGGACAATCTCTTATAGATGCGATGCGCTTTGTGGGTGCAGGCTTGGCAATGATTGGCGCGGCTGGTGCTGGTATCGGTATCGGTCTTAGTGTACAGGGCGCGCTCGGCGGTATGGCTCGCAACCCCGATACCTACGGCAACTTGCTGACCAACATGATCTTGGGCATCGCCTTTTCCGAAGCGATCGCGATTTACTGTCTGGTCATCGCGTTCCTCATGCTCTTCAAAGTTGTGTAGTTCATAGGAGCAAAGAAACATGGAAGCTCTTGGTATTAATTTAGGTCTGCTCATAGTTCAGATCATTGCGTTCATCATCGTGTACCTCACGTTGAACTCCTGGGTCTACAAACCCATGCTGGACATGATGGAATCCCGCAAGACAAAGATCGCGCAGGGTTTGGAAGATGCCCGCGTGGCATCCGAAGCCCGCGCAAACGCTGAAAAAGAGGCCGCCAAAGTCCTCGCTGCTGCTCAAGCCGAAGCGAACAAGGTTGTTCGTGAAGCGACTGAACGCGCTGCGTCCGCTGGCAAGGAAGTCAAAGCCGCCGCTGATGCAGAAGCCACTAAAGCCCGCGAAGCTGCGATGGCCGAAGCCGAAGTCGAACGCAATCGCATCCTTGGCGATCTGCGCGGACAGGTTGCCGCCCTCGCCATAGCCGCCGCGAACAAACTCGTCGGCGAAACCCTGGATGAGAAGAAACAGCACGTCCTGATCGACGAATTCTTCTCCGGTATCAAAGGTGGCAAGGTGGTTGTAGCGGAAAGCCTCACTGGCGATTCTGCCGAAGTGACCAGCGCCCTGCCTCTCACCACTGCCGAACAGGCGTCTGTCAAGAAGAGTGTCACTGTGAAGGAAATCTCCTTCAAAGTAGACCCCTCCATCCTCGGCGGTCTCGTCATCAAAGTCGGCGACAAAGTCCTCGATGGTTCCGTCGCTGGCAAGCTCGAAGGTCTGCGCCAGACATTGAAGTAAGACAACTCATTGTTCATGAAGAGAGCTTTGGTAAAATTACCAAAGCTCTTTTTTGTTAAAGTAAACAGGTAAACATGGCAAAGAAACTTTCAGACCTTTTCATTGATTTCCCTTTTTCGTATCCACAAAACCTTCCCGATGTTGAAGTCACTGGCATTACCATTGACAGCCGCGCCGCGCGGCCCGGCTATCTTTTTGTCGCCATGAAAGGCGGCAGTATGGACGGGCACAACTATATTCAAAAGGCACTGGACAACGGCGCATCAGCAATTATCGGCGACGTAGGTCGGGTTTCCAACCCGACACTTCCCTATATCGGACTCGAAGACCCGCGTCAAGCCCTGACCTGGCTGGCTGCTGCGTTTTACAATTGGCCTGCCCGCAAACTGACAGTCATCGGCGTAACCGGCACGGATGGCAAAACGACCACGAGCAATCTTATCCATAAAATTCTTACCACAGCAGGCATCAAAGCCGGAGTCATCTCCACGGTCAATGCAGTCATTGGGAACGAAGTATTGGATACCGGCTTCCACGTCACCACGCCAGACGCGCATGACGTTCAGCGTTATCTTGCAAAGATGGTCGAAGCCGGGTTGACCCATGTTGTGCTGGAGACCACGTCACATGGCTGGGCGCAGTACCGCGTGGATGCCTGTGAGTTTGACATTGGCGTGGTTACGAACATCACGCACGAACATTTCGATGAACATGGCAGTTATGAAAATTACCGCGCCGCAAAGGCAAGATTGTTTTCCAGTTTGGAGATCACTCGTGAAAAAAAACAAGGCAATCCGCGCTTGGCAATCATCAATCACGATGATCGTTCCTTTGAATTCCTGAATGAATTTATCAAAACAAAGAAGTTGAACTACGGTTTGGGAGACTCGGCTGATGTCCGCGCGGAGGATGTGAAATATAGTTCATCAGGAATTGAATTCACCGTTCTATCAAAAGATTTCAAGGTCAAGGTCCAGAGCGATCTGGTGGGTGAATACAATGTCTCAAATTGTCTCGCCGCGTTGACTGTTGCTGTTTATGGACTTGGCGTTGACCCTGAAGTTGCTGCGCGCGGCATCGCTTCATTGGATGGCATCCCCGGCCGTATGGAACAAATTGACCTCGGACAAAACTTCATTGCCATTGTTGACTTTGCCCACACACCCAATGCATTGAAGGTCACATTGGAAGCTGCCAGAAAGATGACAAAGGGCAGGGTCATTTCAGTTTTTGGTTCGGCAGGACTGCGTGATAAAGAAAAGCGCCGCATGATGGCAGAGACATCGCTTGAGCTGGCTGACCTGTCCATCTTGACCGCCGAGGACCCGCGCACTGAATCATTGGAGGGAATTCTTGAAGAAATGGCGGCAGGTGCAAGGACAAAGGGCGGACGCGAAGGCGAGACCTTCTGGCGGATCGCGGACCGTGGCAAAGCCATCAAGTTCGCTGTCCGTCTTGCTAAAGAAGGTGATATTGTTTTGGCGTGCGGAAAGGGACATGAACAGTCCATGTGTTTTGGGAAGACTGAATATCTTTGGGATGACCGTACCACAATGAGGTCCGCACTCTCTGAATTACTGGGAATTGACGGCCCGCAAATGCCTTATCTTCCTTCACAGGATAAAGATGAAAAAGATTGGTTGAACGGATAAATTCTTTGGGAGTGATCCAATGACAGACTGGGTAAAACCTATCACGTTATCAGGTCAGCATGTGTGCCTTGAACCGTTAAGTGAGTCACATGTTAAGGGATTGTCTGAGATCGGCATAGGACAGGATTTCTGGAATTTTATGCTATATGGAAATATGCAAACGGAAGCCGATATAAGAAACTGGATTTTGGACCTTCTGGGCCGCGCTGAAAAAGGGACTGACCTTCCCTTTGCTGTTATCCACCTTGCTTCAGGTCGTGTGGCTGGGGCAACGCGTTATTTGAATATCCTCCCCAAAGACCGCGGACTTGAAGTTGGCGGCACCTGGTATGGGACTGAGTTCCAACGCACAGCCGTCAATACCGAATGCAAATATTTGTTGTTGACCCACGCCTTTGAAAGCCTGAAGTGCATCCGTGTGCAGATCAAGACCGACTTGCGGAATGTCCGCTCCCAAAAAGCCATCGAGCGCATCGGTGCGAAGAAGGAAGGTATCCTTCGCAACCACATGATCCTGCCCGATGGACGTTTTCGTGATTCAGTTTTTTATAGTATTTTGGATTCTGAATGGCCGCAGGTAAAGAAAAACCTGGAAGAGATGCTGGAGAGATAAAGAATTATTTGGCTGCCAACAGCCATTTAATGGCTGAGTCAGTGTCTGTAAAAGAACCTGTATCGGAGTTGGCGAGCATCGCGAAATAATCAAGGAACATCTTTCGGATGCCCGTCATGCCGACAACTGCTGTTCGCTTCACATATTTTTTGGTGTCTTTGATCGCCTCTGACAGGAAATGATTTGCGTTTTGACTCAAGGTAGTGTTGCTTAGATCCACCAGGACCAGCACCGAGTGGGGCGGCTGCTCGTACATTCTTTGTCCAAGCGTTTTTATCGCTGTTGTGATCTCTGTTTCAAAACCCTTGATATCATCTTTGAAGTTCGAAAGATCAATATAAAGAACGGGTTTACCACCATATTCTGCCCAGCGTGATTTCATAGATGACTCCAAAGGGGAATAATTTTGCCCGATTATAAGACCATGTTGTCGTGGAAACAATGCTTGAGAACAGAACCAACTTCCAGTTATGTGCGAAGCGCAGCTCGGGATTGGGTAATGCTCTTTAGCACGGTCAAACCAAAGACGCTGGTTAACCCGATTAGCAGACCTCCGATCCAAATGGCTTGCGGAAATAAATGATCGTTCAATGTCCCGCCGATGAGCGGCGCAAGCGTGCGCGATAGACCCCAACTCAACCAATAGATGGACATATACCTGCCGCGCATATCTGCCGGCGCAATGTCGGCCACGTATTTGCTGGCAGTGGGGATGAGGGTTAATTCGCCGAAGGTCAGGATCACCATGCTGAGCCAAAAACCTGCGAAGCCCGTCATCAGCGCCACAGACCCTGCGCCGATGGCATAGATCAACATGCCGGCGGCCGCAACCTTCAGCGTTTCATGTTTGCGCGTGACCTGCGTCACTGAATATTGAACGAACACGCACATCAATGCATTGGTGGTGGGGATCCATCCATACATTGACTCTGGCACGCCGAAATTTGTCTTTGCGTAAACCGCCATAAGAATCCAGACCATGCTGGGCGCGATGAGACCGATGGCGATCATGGAGACGAATGCCATATATTTTTTGTCTTTGAAAACTTGGACGTATCCTGCTGTGATTTGAATTTGCCCGGCTAAAGCATCGGTTTTTGTTTCGCTGAGAGTTTTGTCGAGCGTCTCGCGCGCAAGAAAGAATAACAGCAGACTGTAAATAAGGAATCCTGCAGACGCGCCATAGAAGGCTAGGTTATAAGATGTGGATGCGAGGAATCCGCCAATGGCCGGACCCAATGCGAAGGCCGCGTTATTTGCGATGCGATTGATGGCGTAAGCATCGGTGCGCTGTTCGGAGGGGATCATATCCGCCAGCATCGCATCTGCACCCACTTGATAGAGCGGATTGGATAAGCCGATAAAGATCATCAACATCACAAATTGCGGGAAGGTCTCTGCACGCATCAGGAAGTAATAAGCAATGCCGTTCATGGCGAGGCTGAAGACCATCACGACTTTGCGCCCGACCTTGTCCGCTAATGTGCCGGCCAGAAAAGAAGATAACATGCCCGTGCCTGCGTTGACGGAGATCAATACTGCCACACTGCTGAGCGGCAGGTGCAGTTTTCCGCTGGCGTAAATAAGCAGGAAAGGCCAGATCATGCTCCCGCCTGCCGTGCTGATGACAATGCCTGTGATCATCAGCCAATACTGGCGCGGATATTGGTTGTAGAGGGTTTTGATTTTGGAGAGCATGGAATGATTGTATCAAAAAGAGAATCGGGAATTGTGTATGGGGCGTGTAGGGGCGAGGTCGCCTCGCCCCTAGGCTTGATGGATAGATAACGCCGTGCTTCCACCGTCGCTCCGCAAAGACGGCGCGGAGTCTTCTGTCCCGCAGTATGAACTGACTTTACCTGAGGGTGATGGCTTCCGATTTGAAATACAGTTTGAAATTTAAACTTCTGGCAACATTTTGCGAGCCAGTGTTGAGAATATTGTGCCGATATTGTGCGATCATATTGCGCTCATTTGCCCATCTGCATAAACAGCCGACTACACCCTTCCCCAATCCTTTTTGGCGAAACCCCGGATGGGTCAGCACGCCGATATCCAGAAAGCCAGTACGTTCATATCCGCTCGCGGCAGCAACAAGTTTCTCACCCAAAAAACAGCCAAAAGCGACCTGATGAGTCACTTCCACAAAACCTTCGTCTACATCTTCTGGAGTATTAGCTGAATGCAAAGTAGACATGGACTCTGCATCCGCTTCGGTCAGTTGACGCAAGGTGAATGGGTGGCGCGGAAGATAGTTCGGCAGATCTGATGGAAAAAGATAATAAGCAAGCCCGATGTCTCGCGAGAGGATGGCTTCATCTCCCCATGCTTTTTGGATGTGGTTACCAGTCAGGGAGGTGTTTGCGGGTAATTCTTTTATCAGTTTTTCTAGTTGGGGGGAGTAAGCCGGGTCATGTTTGGCAAAGGCATGTTTTCCGATATACCAGAGGGCGACGAGCTTGTCTCCGTCATATTTATTTTCTGGTAACAGGGTGGTCCCGTTCAGTTGTGCGGTTTGTACTGAACACCCAAAAGAATTTGTCCAGTTTTGGTAAATGGTGTCTTCAAAAGCATCGAGGTTCATGGGAAGGAGAGTTTAACATAAAAGGTCATCCGCCCCCAACGCCCAAACAAAATTTCTCAGCCATCTTAATAACTGTATTCACCCCTCGCAAAGTACACTTTACTCCCAATGTTTTTTCAATGACCGCATTCGAAACCTTTGAGTCGCTTTGTTTTATTTGACATAGCCAATAAATTTCACGCCCGTGAAAATGGAAGTCGTCAATGTCGGTTTTCAGGCTCATTAACTTCTGAATGGATTTTTCATCAAGAGGTTCGGCGAGAAAGCCAATGTTCAGTGCTGCGGACGCATCCAACTTGGCTTGCGAAAATGATCTGTATTTTGCGATCTTGGCTAATTCCGCAGTTGACCGAATGAACGTGGAAACTTCATAGCCCAACTCTTCCTTCAATTTTGCTTCGATCTTTTTTTCAAGTGTTTTAACGCTGGCCGTTTTCACTTCAAAGATCACGTTCCCGCTGGCGATGAAAGTCTCAACATTCGTCAGCTCAAGTGATTCGAATATCTGGCGCAAGGCATCCATTTTGACGTTATGTCCGCCCACGTTTATGGCACGAAGAAAAGCGATATATTTTGACATAACGAGATTATAGCATCCAATAAAAAGACTCCGAGTTCATGAAGAAATCGGAGTCTTGCCTCAACCTGTCAACCTGCTAACTCTTTTAATTACGGCGGCGGCAAAAAATTCCACGGATTAACAACTGTAGACAAAGTTCGAATCTCAAAGTGTAAGTGCGATCCGCTGGAGCGCCCGGTACTGCCCATTGCGCCGATCACTGCACCCTGCCCCACATTATCTCCGCAACTGACAAAGACCTGGCTTAAGTGTCCGTATAAGGATTGAAAGCCTGTCCCATGATCGATCATGACCATATTGCCGTAGCCGTAATCGTTCCAGCCGGCATATACGATCACGCCCCCATCGGTGGCGTAAAGGTTATCGCCGGTATTTCCCCCAAAGTCCAGCCCAAGATGATTCGTGCTTTCAGAATAATCATACCCGGATAACTTGTGCGAGTTCGTTGGGTAAATAAATGTCCCTGTGCCCACAGCCCCGCCTGTAATTGGCTGGCACCAGCCCGGTCCGCCCACCTGTGCCGAGGCGGGGTTGGTGCGGGTGATCCCCAAAGGCACAGACCCGGCAATGTGGTATTCATATTTTCCGCCGGGAATGACGAGCCATTTGCCGGTTGGAATATTTGCAGTTTCGGGATCGCCAACAGTATTTATGTCGAGGTTATTGGCCGGGTAGTTGATAATATCCTCAGGCTCCACCTGAAAATAATCAGCCCATGAACCGAAAGTGATCCCGCCCAGCCATTCCCAAATGACCCCATCCACAGGCAGGATCTGAAGCACCTGTCCCGGAAAAAGATAATCCGGGTTATCTTGCAGGAGGGCATAATTCGCGGCAAAGATCGTCTTTGGCTTCAATCCAAATTTATCGGCAATGCCATTGATCGTATCGCCCTTCTGTACTTCATAAGTTGTGATCTCATCACGCGGACGGGAAGGGACATTCGTGTGGATCTGCGCGGCGCGCGCAATCCCATATAAAACGGGGACATCCGCCGCCGGGAGTGGATTCGCCATCACGACAGCGGTCGGGGTCGGACCTGAATCCTGCCCATTGTTTCCTGAAAGCGGGTTCGGCATCTGACGGTAAAAGGCCTGCACAAGCAAAATGATGACCACAATTGCTAGGATCGAAAACAGGTTCGTTCCAACCCGCAACAGGGATTCGCCCAACCCAATTTGTACAAGATTATTCATCCAGCGAGTGATAAAACTGCCCGGCCTTAAAGGGGAGTCAGCCCCCTTATTTTGTTTGGTTGTTTCCGAATTTTCTTCTTTAAAATCGTTTTGCATGGGATTCATCATAACATGGGGAAAAAATCACAGTCAAGCCGTATAACAAACGCTAATCCTACGTTAACCCGCTATTTGCCTCACATTGGGGCGAAACACCTGAATTCCGCCAATAATGAGGAGCGAAGTCACGCCGCAAATGAGTGCGGTTGTGGAAAAGCTGAGAGTCTGCGTCATCCAGCCGACCAGCAGACTTCCGAAAGGCGCTACGCCCTGCAACGCCCAAAGATAGATGCTGAACACACGTCCGCGCAAAGTATCCGGCACTTGCAGTTGTATCAGCGTGTTCATGGTGGCAAGTTGTGTTACCGAACCCCAGCCCATCAATGCGATGGTCATGATGGTAAGCCATAATGAATGGGATAATCCCAATACGATGATCCCAAGAATAAGGGCCGCCTCTCCTGCAATGAGACGTAACCCGCGCCAGCGCTGGGTATTATTCATGGCGATTGAGAAAGCTGCGATCAACGCGCCGGCGCCCTGTGCTGTGTAGAGCATACTGTTCCGCAGGTCAATGATGCTTTTTGTGTCTCCCGCCTGCTTGAGGATGTTTGTGGAAACAACCGGCAATTGTTGAATGATCGGGAATGCGAAAATGCCAAGCGTAGCCGCGATAATGACGATCAACCCCACCGAGGAGTTTTTGAAAAGATATTGTGCGCCTTCACGGAATTCCTCCAGCATGGAGCGTGTGCGCGGTGCAACGGGGGCTTTATAACGCGGGCGTACAAAGAACAGACCGATGATGATGGTCATAAAACTGATTCCGTTGATGAGGAATATCCAGCCTTCCCCATTCTTTGTGACCAATAACAGTGCGGATGCGACCAGGGCAGGACCCAGCACGCGTGAAATATTGAAGGCGGTGGATTGTAAAGCGATGGCATTCGGAAGTGATTCGCGTCCCACCAATTCGATCAACATGGCCTGACGTGCTGTGATCTCAAAGGCGGTGGCTACCCCAAGGATCAGGGACGTGATCACGATATGCCAGATCTGGATCACGCCGCTTAAGGCCAGGAAGGCCAGCGCAAAAGTATCCAGCATCATAACGGTTTGGAGGACGATGATGGCTTTGCGTTTGTCCACGTGTTCGATCAAGACGCCGCCTGGAAGAGCGAGGAAGAAGGTGGGCAATGTCACAGCAAAGCCGATCAGCCCCAAGTCAAAGGGACGACCGCTGATGCGGTAGGCCAATAATGGCAGGGCTGTGTTCTGCATCGAAGAGCCGATCAATGAAAGCAAATGTCCCACCCAAAAGATGGCAAAGTCACGTGAGGCTAAAGCGGGGAAGCGTTGTGCGAGAAAGCTGTGAAGGGATGTCATGAGTTGTGGGATGCTTTCCTGCACTTAATATCCGCGATAGCCTTGTTCCACCTTGTCAATTGCATTTTGCCAACTGGGTAACTGCTCAAGCAGCTTCCGCATCACTTCCTTTGTGCGTTGACTGAAGAGATCATAATTCCCGTAGGCCTCGCCGGTCTCAGGGTTCACCAGATCGGTCACGCCGCGCAAGATCAAGCACCTAACGTTATTCTTTTGAGCCACCCAGGCGATTGCACCTGATTCCCAATCTGCGGCGACTGCCTTGTATTTTTTTATCAAGACAGCAATATCCTCAACGAGGATGTCGCGGTCAGCGGAGACCAATAATCCGCGCAGTACGGGCGCAGGCGGGACAAGCGGCAAAAAGGATAAATCCAGTTTTGTTGTGTAGTATTTGATGGCTTCATCGGCGTCAGTCATTTGTTCGACGATGTCGTAGATAATGGTCTTCTCGGCCATGATGGTTGTTCCGCGCTCGATCAATCCTTCAAATCCGCCGCATGTTCCGAGGTTGATCAGCAACTCCGGTTTATAGTGATCGATCACATATTGGGTGGATGCGGCCGCAGAGATCTTTCCCCAGCCCCCGTGGAAAAATTGAAAATTGAAAGTTCCAAGTTGAAGGTTTGCAGACTCACCAAAGGGTGAGCCTTGTATTTCAAGATTTGGGTTGAGGTCCTTCAATACGCGCCATTCGGCGTCTGCGGAAATAAGAACAATACTTTTCATAAGAGTTTTCCTTCCAGATAGTCAACAATAAATTGCAATGCGGCTTCGGATGAAGTTTGCTTGTTCTGTTCGCGGTCTCCATCCCAGATAAAATGCCGTGCCCATTCGCCTTCACTTGTAGAGAGTCCCAGCCATGTGGTGCCGACCGGTTTTCCGGGCATGGCTCCGGTTGGCCCGGCAATCCCACTGACAGATATGCCAATATCAACATGGAATAATTTCCGCGCGCCGCGGGCCATTTCAAGGACGGTCTCGCGGCTGACCGCTCCATAGGAATTGAGTGTATCCCATGACACGCCCAGCAAACTCGCCTTGGCTTCGTTTGAATAAGAAACAATGCCGCCAAGAAAATATTCCGAGGAGCCGGAAATGTTCGTGATGCGGTGCGACACCAATCCGCCTGTGCAGGATTCGGCCGTGGCGAGTTTGAGTCCGCGGGCGAGCAGGGTTTCTTTTAGCACTTCTTCAAGGATGATCTTCATGCTGATTTGTCTCATTATACTATCGGGTATAATGCGGCAATGCCTAACGATTGGATCGGAAAAACTCTTGGAAACGTTCAGATCGTTGAGTTTATTGCACGCGGGGGCATGGCCGAGGTTTATCTTGGCGAACATAAAACACTGAATCGAAAAGTTGCCGTAAAGATCATGCGCGACCACGTTGACCATGATCCAGATACCCTTAAACGTTTTGACCGCGAAGCGCGCGTGGTTGCGAGTTTGCACCACCCCAATATCATTCAACTGTTCGATTATGTCCTGGTGGAAGGCCGTCCATGCCTCATTATGGAATATGTACCGGGGGCTGCGTTTGGAAATTATCTAAAGGCTCTTCATAAGCGCGGTGAGAAACTTCCGCAGAATGTGGTTGCGAAGGTACTCTCGTCATTGGCCTCAGCCATTGATTATGCTCATGCCCATCGTGTGGTCCATCGGGATATAAAGCCCGCCAATATACTTTTGCGTTCGGCCGGTGAAACTGTTGACCCCGACCTGCCTCTGCCTGCGGATGTGGAACCGATCCTTACGGACTTTGGGCTGGTACGCCTGCTTGATTCATCCCTGCAGACCTCAACAGGGTCGGTCACCGGAACGCCTTCATACATGAGTCCCGAACAGGCGCGCGGCGATAAAGTAGACCACCAAACCGACATCTATTCCCTTGGCGTGATCTTGTATGAAATGCTGGCGGGCGTGGTTCCCTTTGAAGCCGAATCATCTTATGGCGTCATGATGAAACATCTCAATGAGCCGCCGTCTCCGATCCCCGGAATTTCAAGCAATCTACAGGCAGTCATTGACCGTGCCCTTGCCAAGGACCCCGGTCTTCGTTATGCGAGCGCTACTGAAATGGCGGATGAGTTTATCGCTGTATTCAACGGTCAGACCATTTCGCAAAACACTCTGGATATACTAAAGACAGCTCAAGCTTCCGCCCAAAAAGAAAAACCATCCTATGCATTCAATTGGCGTTGGGCGGCAATTGGCTCACTCCTTCTCATTGGTTTGGCATTTGCTGCTTTTCAGTTCTTGATCCCCGGCATGTCGGATGTCAACCAACCCGTTGGGCATGTTGTATATTCTGATCAAAACGGGCTGATGGATAAAGCCACGATTACATTGACCGGTCTTCCCGCGCCGAAAGCTGGGACTCATTACGATGTGTGGCTTCTCGCTCAGGGCGGGGAGACCCGCCTCAATATAGGCACTCTTACAATAGATGAACCCGCCCAGGGAAAGTTGGTTTACACCAATTCAAACCTGGATAATATCCTCTCGTTGTTTGACCAGCTTGAAGTTACGGTTGAGGCGGATAATGATCCAAACCCGGATGTCTCCTCCGGCAATGTGGCCGCATCCTCAATATTTCCTCCGCTGGCTTTGGTGCATGTGCGTCATGTTTTGGTTGCGTTCTCCAAGGCTCCGGATGGATACGCTCTCATTCAGGGATTATGGGGTTCTTCAGACTTGTTATATACAGAGGTGGACGATTTACAGAAAGGCTTTTCGAATGGCGATGAAGCCGCTGTCCGCCTCAAGACTGAAGAGATCATTAACCTGATCGTGGGAAGCGAGAACAAGGATCAATATGCCGATTGGAATAAAGACGGCACGGTCAATGATTCTTCAGATGGCTTTGGCTTGCTTCATAATGGCGAGCCGGGTTATGTCGAGCAAGGCTACATCTCTCATACCATCTCACATGCGCAGTTTGCCGCCCAAGCCGTGGATGCCACGGAGAACATCAAAACTCAAAGCGCGAATGTGGTGATCTGCCTGGAGAATATGAAAGGCTGGTCTGAGCAACTGCTTAAGAAAATTTTGGAGTTACAGTCCATGCCTTTTGGCGCGGATATGGAACCGGTCATTGCTGAAATAAAGATACTTTCAGACCATATCATCTCAGGTACTGACACAAATGGTAATAAGAAGATCGAGCCTGTCACCGGCGAAGGCGGCGCAACGACCGCTTATGAATACGCCTACTATATGGCAGACATGCCATTACTCCCTGGGCTTCATCGCATTCCGCCGCCTGCGCCGACTCAAAAACCATAGAAGCAAACTTCTTGAAAATAAAAGCTCCTGTCATTTTCTGGCAGGAGCTTTGTTGTTTGTTACGGCGTTGACTTATTTATGTCAACATCCCTGGACGGAACAATAACCTATATAGGCACCATAGGCCGCGTTAATACAGCCTGCGATCAGGCCAAGTCCGCAAAGGACAATGCCAATGATCGCCAGCGTTTTCTGCGATTGATCCTTCATGCCGAAAATTCCAAGCACCACCCCGATAATGGAAAGTGGGATCCCGCAGATGGGCAGGAACCATGCACACAAGTTAAGAACGCCCAGAACCAGCGATGCAATCGCCATATACTTTGCATTTTGATTTGGGGCAGGCATTTGGGCAGATGACGGCGAAAATCCAGATTGGTTTGATTCCATTTTCATTCTCCTTTTGTATGTTTGGTCTCATTGTACTTTATCCGAATTGATGTGACACCCCCCATCTTTCTCATTATCATATACAGGGTATCGCATAATTTACTAAAATTATACTTGGATTTCTTCCAGCAGTTTTTTCAAAAAAATTCGGTAATTTATGGAAGAAGCGATAAAATACTTGTATGTCAAACGAAAAAGAATATCTCCCAAAAATTGCAATGTCCATTCAAGCCCACCCCGATGACCAGGATTTTACTGTTGCCGGCACCCTGGCGAAGTGGGCGAAGGCAGGTTGCAAAGTCATCTCTGTGCTTATCACCAGCGGTGACTCAGGCTCGAATGATGTCAGCAAGGGTGTGGAGTATAAGCCTATGCTGGCGAAAATTCGTGAAGAAGAGCAGCGGTCCGCAAATGCTGTGCTTGGCATCGCTGAAACGGTTTTCCTGCATTACCCCGATGGAGAACTCGTGGCAAGCATGGAATTACGCAAAGAGTTGACCCGCCTCATCCGCATCTACAAACCTGACGTAGTCGTTTCAGGCGACCCTTCGGGCTGGTTCTATGGAAATGGATACATCAACCACCCCGACCATCGCGCCGCGGCCGAGTCTGCGGTGTATGCGGTCTTCCCGTCAGCAGGGACAAGGCTCATTTTCACCGACCTGCTCAAAGCGGGGTATGAACCGCACAACGTCAAACGCCTGTACATCCACGGCACAGAAAAATCCGATACCTGGGTGGACATTAGCGAGACCCTTGATATTAAGATCGAAGCGTTGAAGAAACATATCAGCCAATCGGATACGCATGAAGTTGATAAATGGATCCGCGAATGGGCGCAGGAGGAAGGCAAGGAAAAAGGACTCGCCTTTGCCGAGGCTTATCGCGTGATGATCCTGCAAAACGAGGAGTAATATTGTAGCGCGACATTTATGTCGCAAACTGTGAAAGCGACATAAATGTCGTGGTACTCCAACGTCAAAATCTAATGTACAATTCCCGCCATGCCATTGCTGTGGATTGCACTTTCCTTTATCACAGGCATCGTTATCGCGAGCCTGTTTTCTGTTTCTGCCTATATCTGGCTCGGCATCGCGCTTGCGCTTTTACTCATCTTCATTCTTTTCCGCCTTCCGCGATTTTCATCAAACCCAATATCAAAATTTCTTCTGCGCCTCCCGCTGTCTTCTTTCTTCATTCTTCTTTCATTCTTTCTCGGCGCCGCGCTGTATCAATTCCGCCAGCCGAACATTGACCCATTCCACATTGCCTTCTATAACGACCGCGATTATGACATGCTGGTCACCGGCACATTAGCAGAGCCGCCAGATTACCGCGATGCGTACACCAATCTGCGCCTCAATGTCGAAGCAGTGGATTCAGGCAGCGACGATCTGCCTGTTTCCGGCATTTTGCTGGTGCGTGTTCCCCAGAACCAAACTTATGAATATGGTCAACGCGTGAGGGTGCGCGGGAATTTGAAAACGCCGCCGGAGAACGAGGAATTTTCATACCGTGATTATCTCGCGCGTGACGGCGTTTATTCCTATATGTCCAATGCCGAGGTGACCTTGCTTCCGGGCAATGACGGCAATGTCGTAAAGAGGGCGGTCTATAAATTGAAAGACAGGATGCTTCAAAATACGTATCGTCTCTTCAATGACCCCGAAGCATCCTTGCTTGCAGGTATTTTGCTGGGCGTGGATACAGGTCTCACGACGGATCTGCAGAATGCTTTCAAGAACACCGGCACTGCGCACATCATTGCGATCTCAGGATTTAACATCGCCATCATCGCGGGCATCTTCTTTTCCATGTTCAAGAACATGTTCGGCGAAAGACTCGGCGCGGTCTTTGCTATTCTCGCGATTGCGTTTTATACTTTCCTCGTCGGTGCGGATGCGGCTGTGGTGCGCGCCGCGTTGATGGGAAGCATTTCATTGTTGGCGCGTCAACTTGGCAGACGCAACGCGGGGCTGAATGCACTCGCTGTAGTTGCACTGATTATGGCGATCATCAATCCATTGGTGCTATGGGATGTGGGTTTTCAACTTTCGTTCTTTGCCACACTCGGCCTTATCCTTTATGCCGAACCATTTTCAAACTTCACCGGCAGCCTGATCTCAAAGATCACAAAAACTGCCAACAGCACGCTCACCAAAATCATCAACGATAACGTCATCCTGACATTCGCCGCACAACTAACCACCATCCCGATCATGGCCTATCATTTCAAACGCATCTCCCTTATTTCATTTGTCGCCAATCCGTTCATTCTTTTTGTGCAACCCGCAGTGATGGTCATTGGCGGGCTGGCTGTATTCGTCAGCCTGATCTTCCAGCCGCTGGGTCAACTCATTGCATGGTTTGCGTGGCCGTTCTCTGCATATACGATCCGCATGGTGGAATTATTTAATAAAGTTCCGCACGGGACAATTTATCTGGGGGACTCCTCGCTTTGGATCGTTTCCGGTTTTTATATCGCGCTCTTTGCTGTGACCTTTAACTGGTCCCGCATTAAAGAGTGGATTCAATCTCTGGCAGGCCCGCTTCGTGCCGTTGCGCTGACGGTGACTCTTGCGATCCTGTTTGCATGTACGGTTGTGATCTGGCGCTCCACTGCAACTGCGGGTGACGGTCAACTTCACATTACTTTCCTTGAAGTGGGTTCCGCCGATGCCATCCTCATTCAAACCCCTGAAGGCAGGAATGTCCTCATCAACGGCGGACCAAGCACTTCGCAGCTTTCCGATGAACTGGGCAGGAGGCTGCCATTTTTTAGCCGCAAACTAGATTGGCTCATCATTGCATCCACACAGGAGGAACAGCTTGCCGCGCTTCCGCGTGTGGTGGAAAGATATCCGCCCGAAAATGTTTTGTGGAGCGGCAATGTGCAGGCTTCGTTCTCTGCTCAAACGCTGGATAAATTCTTCGCTCAGAACAGCATCCCTGTCAGCCGCGCTGAAGCAGGACAAAGGCTTGAGTTGGGTGGCGGCTCATT
Organism: Chloroflexota bacterium; assembly: GCA_016219545.1. Lineage (GTDB taxonomy): Bacteria > Chloroflexota > Anaerolineae > Anaerolineales > Villigracilaceae > Villigracilis. Next base: position 85,026 of record JACRMH010000006.1, read on the forward strand.
TATTGAGGTGCAGGCCACAGGTCCGAAAGGAAGCGTGCTTGTCATCGAATATAAAAATTTCCGCGCGCTTCTTCCTCTTGGGCTTAGCGCCGGTATGCTGGAGTCGCTTGAGTTCGGAAATGCGGTCGGCAAGGTGGATGTGCTGTTGCTGGCCGATTCAGGGTATGCGGCCTCCAATCCGCCGGATGTGGTTCAGAATGTGAACCCGCAATTGGTGGTGCTGGATGTCGCCGCCGGTGATGAGAATGGACTCCCTTCGCAGGATGTGTTGGACGCGTTGGAAGGGTATTCGTTGCTGCGGACAGACCGCAGCGGTTGGATCTCTGTGATCACAGATGGGAATACCATGCGCGTGGAAGCGGAACGGAAATAGGATTAATGTACCCTTCGTCTGCGCTGTGGAAATGCTAAAATGTCTGTCACAAAAAAGGAGAATGAAATGAAATCAATTGGTGTAAGAGCGTATTTGTTTTTTGGGGTGTTGGCATTATCCGCACTTGCCTGCTCATCATTGAGCGCGGGTAATTTGCTTGACTCTCCCCTGGTCAAAGATGATTTTTCAGATTCCACCAGCGGGTGGGGCACCGGCACGGATGATGCCAGTTCGGTGGAATATGCAGATGGCGGCTTGAAGATGATCGTGTATCAGCCGCGCTATGTGACCTGGTCAACTCCAGACACGGAGACCTACGAGAATGTTCATGTTGAGATCACTGTAAATAATCAAAGCTCCGATCCGCAGGCGTTTTTTGGCATCGTCTGCAATGAGCAGGGTTCCACAACGTCATTCTATTATATGGGCATCTCGTCTGAAGGTTATTATGCTTTCATCAAATCTGCAGAAGGCCAGCAGGATGAATATCTTAAGGAAGGCAATTCGGATGCTGTTGCCGCCGCCGCATCGTCCCCCATTCAACTGGGATTGGATTGCGGTAACGGTACATTGACCTTGTATGTGAACGGTCAACAAATTGACACAGTGTCTGATGCCAGCTACACGAGCGGAGGCGTTGGCATTTTCGTTGGAAGCGATGATGAGGAAACCGGCGCAACCGTCACATTCGATAATTTTGCACTGACGAAATTGAAGTAAACCTTTAACTCTTTGGTTCTCTTGCAAAATGGTCCCTGTGCGAAAAGCGCGGGGACCATTACAGCTATGCTGCATACTGATAGTACCTGAGTTTAAAGTGTTTTCTCACTAGAGAGGATTGAAAATGAGAAAGCTTTTTATTATTTTTTTGTGTCCGTTTCTTTTGTTGGGATGTATTGAGCAAAGACATAATAACGTTCCAGTGGTCACTCCGACATCTGTAATTACAGAAACTTTAATAGTGCCCACCTCCTTCTACACTGTTACTCCTCTGCCCGCTACGCTCAGGCCAAGTGTTACGCCATCTTTAACCCCAACAAAGATAAATACGCCAACCTCAGATTTCCAAAATATCACACAAGTTATATTTACTCCCGCTTCACCGGCCATCTGTCCCCCGGACGCCACATCAGAAATTGAAATTCCAACTGAACAGCCGCTGGGTGGACCGACAATGACAATTGAGCTGCCGTTGGATGGAACAACAATAATGACGGTTTTGAATAACGGCGGGGTCAAGCAAATAGTAAGATTCTTGTCCAAGAAAGATGAGCTGAATTTCAGGTATGAAGATTTGACAAACGATGGTGTTCCTGAATTAATAGTACGAAATTGGTATAAAGATTCTGTGTCGGTTTATGGTTGTCAGAATGGGGAGTATAAAAACCTTCTAATAGTAGTTGGCAGGGGTGTTGAAGCTACTCCTGAAATTATAGCAATTCAAGATTTAAATCACAACGGGGTTAAGGAATTAGTTATTGAGATGACGGCCTCCCACTGTTGTACCCAGATAATGGACTACGAATGGAATGGAGAAAGATTTAAAAGCCTAGTCAAGACTTGGAATGTTGACAACTTTGGCGGCAAGCGCGAATATCTCTTATATAGTGATATAGCTGAATTAGGCGGTATTGCCCGGGCACGCGTTGCTGATGTTGATGGTAACGGTGTATACGAGCTTATACTGGATGGCGGCCGGCCGAGTTACACAAGCGGATGGTTAGGCGTAGACGGTCCTTGGCGTATGGAAAAATTAATTTATATGTGGAATGGGGAGAATTATGTTTGGTATTCTCAGGAAAATTATCCCCCCAATTTTCGTTTTGAAGCGATTCAAGATGGAGATACCGAAACTTTAAGGGGAAATTACGACTCAGCGCTTAAATTTTATCGAGCTGCGATCTTTGACGATAAATTGAAAAGCTGGACTCAGGAAGCGTGGCGTGATCTATTAATGCAAAATGAAGAAGCGCAGCTTCTCAGCTATCCAGATATTAATAAAATGCCTTTTAATCAAAAGGAATACGATCAATTGGCTGCTTATGCCCGTTATAGGATTATGCTTCTTTATTTAAAGCAAGGATGGGAGAGCGATGCAAAAACTGTTTATGAAACCCTGGTGGAAAAATATCCCCAGGGGAATTCAGGGTATCCATATACGGAATTGGCCGCGGCATTTTGGAACGAATTCCAATCATCCCATGATGTTTCTTCTTCATGCGGCAAAGCAATGAATTATGCTGTCAACCATGCAGAGATTTTAGAACCACTAGGGTCGCATGGGCTTTTTGATAAACACTATGAGCCTGAAGACATCTGCTATTTTGAATAAGGACGAACTGGGAGAATATTTCCTAATCAATCTATCATCTTGCAATAAGGAAGTTTTTTTAGAATGGGCGCATCTTATGGGTGACGCCCATCTTTTATTGTTTGGAGAGAACCATGTCTCATTTATATAAATCCGTTCCCGTTCGTTCTTCAGAGATCACCCCGAAGCAGGTTTATCTTTCGCGGCGTGATTTTATGAAGGCCGCAACACTTGCCACAAGTGCGGCACTGTTGGCGGCCTGCGCACCGTCAGTGACGGCCCAGCCTCAGGATGCCGGACCCGTCCCCACATCCAATGCGACCGATGAGTTGGGGGATATGGTCAATACGTATTCTGATATCACAACTTACAATAACTACTATGAGTTCAGCACGGATAAGCAATCTGTTGCTTCTCTTGCAAAAGATTTCAAAACAACACCGTGGACGGTTGAGGTCGGCGGTTTGGTTAACAAGCCGAAGACTTATGGCGTTGAAGATCTGCTGAAGTTATTCCCTCCTGAGGAACGTATTTATCGTTTGCGTTGCGTCGAGGCGTGGAGCATGGTCATTCCGTGGGAAGGATTCATGTTGTCGAAATTACTCAAGGCCGTCGAACCGACTTCGGATGCAAAGTATGTCCGCTTTGAAACTTTGCTCGATAAAAAACAAATGCCCGGAACGAGTAGTCCGTTCTATCCATGGCCGTATCAGGAGGGACTGCGGTTGGATGAAGCCATGAACGACCTGACGATCCTTGCGACCGGTTTGTATGGCGAGGATCTGCCCGCGCAGGATGGCGGACCAATTCGATTGGTCGTGCCGTGGAAGTATGGATTCAAATCCATCAAGGCCATCATCAAGATCGAATTAACTTCCGAACAACCGGCTACCATGTGGTCCAGCATCGCGCCGAATGAATATGGTTTTTATGCCAATGTGAATCCTGGTGTGGATCATCCGCGCTGGTCGCAAGTCTCTGAACGCCGTATCGGCGAAATTAGCCGTAGAGGCACACTGCTCTTTAACGGATATGGAGATCAGGTCGCGCATCTTTATGATGGCATGGATTTAACTAAAAATTATTAATTCTCGTCACACCGCACTTGCGGACGGTGCAAGTGTTGCGAGCAATCCCAAGTTAATTGGAGATTGCTCGCAATAACGGCAAGTTACCCAAATGAAAAGATTCTTCTCCCGCTACTCCCCGCTTCAAATCGCCATCCATCTTTATGCGTGGTCTACTATTGCACGCCTTATTATTGAAGCTGTTATGGGCACGTTATCGGTCAACCCGATTCAAGAGTTTGAACAACGCACGGGACGGCAGGCTCTCACTCTTTTGGTTTTGTCTCTGGCTTGCACACCCATTTCCACCATCTTCAAATGGACAGAGCCGATCAAGCGCCGCCGTACACTTGGTTTGTATGCCTTCATGTATGCCGTTATCCACGCCATCATTTTTGTTGACCTCGATTACGGCCTTGCGTGGAGTCTCATTGCAAAGACCATTTTGCAAAAGCCGTACATCCTTGTCGGCATGTTGTCCTTCCTTTTGTTGACCCCGCTTGCGTTCACTTCGTTCGATATCTGGAAGAGACGCCTTGGAAAAAACTGGAAACGACTCCACCAACTTGTCTACTTTATTGCACCGCTCGTGATCCTGCATTATGCATGGAGCAAAAAGGGAAATATCTTTTTATTGCAAGGTGACATCGTCCGCCCGTTTGTTTATGGACTCATCATTGCGGTTTTCCTCATCTTTCGGATTCCCGCGATTCGAAAGTCCCTCGCTTCTTTCTCCCCCCGACAGTTGACTCTGCTTTTAAAAAGGAATCAACACCCCAAAGCTGATACTCCTTAACAATAAGGTGACAGTCACTTTCGCGAAGCGTGTGACTGTCACCTTATTTTATTAAAATATTCCGCGCAACAGTAATAGCAGGCCGATCAGCGCCAGCGGAATCCCCACGATCGCGCCGATAATCGTCAGGCTGACGATCACACCGACGAGGATTAGGACGATGCCAAGCACCATCGCCACGAAACGACCGGTCAATTCCACAATGATGGAAAGTAATTTCCATATAGCGGCGAACGGCCACAAGTACCAGGGGATATGATGTTTTGTATGAGTTGACATAAGAGCCTCCATTCTTCTTGGTATACGCAGGTCTTGAAAAAACGACGCAAAATGTAGCAACTTTTATTTCCAAAATAGAACTAGAAAGGCTATAATCCCGCTCATGCAAAATAATTCTCTACCCACCCCACCGGTTGTAACAAAGGTCAGAATAAAAAAATCCATCCCTATTGTGACGGATGAAGTAGAAGGTATGGCAAAAAAGAGGATCGAAATCTCTGAAGAGACTCTTACCTTTAAACGCAGTCATTTCTATGCAATATTGGTTGTGCTGGCATTTGCATTGGGCGTCATGGTTGGCTATCTTGCTTGGGGGCGAAACTCCAGTGTTGCCGCTTCTCCATCCGGTCAGGCAGTGACCGTGCCCACGGCGCAGCCTCAATACCGCCGCTATGATATTCCCACAGAAGGCTACCCAAGCCTCGGCCCGGCAGATGCGAAGATCGTCATCGTCGAGTTCAGCGATTTCCAGTGTCCATACTGCCGTGATTTTCATGATGAAACCTTTAAAGCCCTGCTCGATGCCTATCCGGGACAGATCCGTTTTGTGTATCGCAACTTCCCGCTGACTTCCATTCATCCGGGAGCCATGCCTGCCGCAATTGCCTCGTTGTGCGCCAATGACCAGAACGCCTACTGGGATTATTATGAAAAATTATTCAGCAGTGAAAATCTGGATGAAGCGACTTTTATAAAATACGCCGCCGACCTTGACCTGAATATGGATACATTTACTACATGCCTTTCCAGCGGTAGTCATGATGATACGATCCAGAAGGATATGGCTTTCTCGACCAATCTCGGTGTCCAATCCACCCCGACCTTTTTTATCAATGGACTTGCCCTCATCGGCGCTCAACCGCTGACCAGCTTTCAGAAATTGATTGACAAGGAATTAGCTGGCGAAATACCATAAGCCACGCAGTCAACCTGAGACCCAATGAAACAAAGTTCACAGAGTTCTTAAAGAACCTGTGAACTTTGTTTTCTTTTGGTATGATGTGGGCCGAATAAAATACCTTTACCTTTGAGAGGGACGATGAATAAATTTGTGGCTGTTGCAGGAAATATTGGCGTCGGGAAATCGACTCTGGTTAAAATGCTGTGTAACGAAATGGGCTGGGACCCGTTCTACGAACCCGTCACTGAGAATCCCTACCTCGCAGATTTTTATCAGAACATGTCTGCCTGGGCTTTCCATTCGCAGGTCTTCTTTCTGACACATCGCCTGCAATCCCATTTAAACATTGCCCAGAGCCCGAATTCAGTGATCCAGGACCGCAGTGTATATGAAGATGCGGAAATTTTCGCTGAGAATCTTTACCGGCAGGGGAACATTCAGGAACGCGATTACCAGACGTATCGTGAACTCTACGAGACCACCGTGCAATTCCTGCCGCCGCCTGACCTTGTCATTTATCTGCGCGCCTCTGTGCCCACACTTTTGAATCGAATCAACTCACGTGGGCGCGATTATGAACGCAAGATCGCATCTGAATATCTGCAAAACCTGAACGAGCTTTACGAGTCATGGATAGAAAATTTCACGCTTTGCCCCGTGCTTGCTGTTCCCGCAGATGACCTTGATTATGTGGCGCACTCCGGTCACCTGAGGCTGATCGTTGCCAAAGTGGACCAAAAATTGACCGGCAAGGAAGAAGTTGTCTTCGAGGCAGATGAAGTTGCAAAGGCCGCCGAAGATTGAGATTTTCCGTCCGTTGAAGTAAATCCGCTTATAATGTAGCCGGATTCATTTGATCCTATGAAACGCCGCTGGCTGGTCGGACTCCTCTCGATTTTGATTGCCTTTTCAGGCATAGCCTCTGCGCCTGTAACGCCCTCGCTTCAATCTGACCGTCAGCCTGCTTTTGCTCCCAATCCTCCCCCTGGACCCGACCGTTATACCGTTGTCACAGTAGATTACACAGCCTACGAGTGGTATTTGGTTACCTGGAAGGATCATAAAGTAGTCTGCTCTGTGACCACTAATCACGAAGGCGCACCTCTGCCCGAGGAAGTTTTTCGTGATTGCACTGAAAAGGTCTACGACAAATGGACGTCACAACTGCCCTGCCTAAACAAGCTCCAGGAACTGTGCGACGGCTACTACACTTTCCCCATAAGCAGTTGGGCGGATAAAAAAGAAATACCCATGCAGCTTGCATCTGCCAGCGCATGGATCTCATTGGGAGATTGCCAGCCTGTCTTAAGCACCTCTACGAATATTTGCGAATCCACGCCAACACTGGTTATAACGGGACAGGAACCTCTGCAGAATGAAAAGATCATTCGCGTGGAGGGAACTTATAATGGGCAGCCTTTCGACTGCGACAAGACCGATACATGCAAATTCCATATTCCAGAAACGGATTTGGAAGGAGTGAGTGTCGAATTTTGGGCTTATTCATCTTATGGTGACAGCTCTATAATTTACAGCGCGCAAGTGCGTGTGCGAAAAGCTGCTGAAAGCGATCCCGATCAGACCTATTGGTATGTGGATGTCCTGTCTCCACAATGGAAGGGGACTGTAGCCATGTGTTCAGATGCATGGAATATATTCCCGCCGGTCGGCGGTCCGCCCAAATGGTTGACCACTCCCAGGCAAAGCGAAGAACTCAGCAGTGACATTCCTTATACTTATCTTGCCAGGAATTTGATTATGCAGGGGGCGGTGGATACAAGCGCCTGTACGGATGGCGGACTTGACCCGAACGGAAATGTCAATCAATGCGGACTGGAAATGTCACGCGATGCTGTGACTCAATGGCAAAACCAGTTTGACGATTTGATCTTGAGCACGGCGCAGGGAACGGGTGTGCCGGCGCGGTTACTGAAAAAACTATTCGCAAGAGAAAGCCAGTTTTGGCCGGGCAGTTCACAGGTCGGGGGGGATACGGGGCTTGGTCAACTCACAGAGAATGGCGCAGATTCAACCCTCTTTTGGAATCCATCCTTTTATGCTCAGTTCTGTCCGCTTGTATTCCCCGGTGAAACCTGCGGAAATGGATATATGCACATCAGCGATGAGGAACAGCAAACATTGCGCCTCGCTTTGGTGTCAAGCGTCAATGCGACCTGCAAGGATTGTCCGCTGGGGATCGATCTTTCGCGCGCCGATTTTTCGGTTGGCGTATTCGCGCACAGTATGATCGCAAGTTGTAAACAGGCGGGGCAGGTGATCACCAACTACTCGGATCAATCGCCGGGTGAAGTGGCTTCTTATGAAGACTTGTGGAAATTCTCTTTGGTAAATTACAACGCAGGCGGCGGATGTTTGGCAGAGGCAATTACCCGTTCACTGGGCGAGGGGAATACCATATTGACATGGGAAAATACTTCGCCGTTCATCAGCGGTGCGTGTGCCGGCGCAGTGAGTTATGTAAATGATATAAGTAAGTAAATGATTTAGCGAGTGGCGAAAAAATATCCCGAAATCTCTTCGGGATATTTTTTGTTAATGGGCAGGTGTTGTAAGGTTAGGATTGCTGGTATTGACTGTAATAATATTTCTCCAAAAGGTTTGGCAGCCCATTGAGCAGGACTTTTTGAAATTCAAGCTTATCTACATCTTTTTTTACCTTGGCGGGTACAGTAAACGGTTCATCCTTATCTTTTGGTTTTATAAATGTTCTGATGAGTTTGTCGGTCTTATATTTATCTGCGACCTCCTCGATCGCACTTTGTACCGTCCACTCGCCCAATATGCGCATGACCTCAAACTGCTCGTCGTCGAAGAACTGATCCGCTGTAGTGGGGTGCGGAAAATCTGATTTATGACGTTCCCAATACTTTAGTATAGCCTCAGGGTCTCCATCCGCAATCGAGGGGTGGAAATAGATCAGCCAGCCGTCTACTGGGTCTTCAGTTGTCGTTGCCGGATAATGGATTTTCCCAATAGCGAAATGCCGTTTACTTTTGGAGGCGACCTTCTTATCTTCATCATACTCATCCGGTCCAACACCATTGAGGTTGATGTCCACTTTTATGCCGAAATCCACCTCCACTTGACGCAGTACTGAGAATAACTCGTTGAAAGTTCCGCGCGGGTCTTCGCCGGCGTCGCCTGCGATGATGTATTTGCATCTGCGCTGAAAGAGTGGGTAGAGACCAATATTGTCGCCAGTGTGTGCGCCGTCCGTGATATTGACCAGTTTCTCGCGCTCGCTCATTTGTCCCCGTACTTCATTCCACAGGTAATATCCCCAGAAATTGCTTTCTTCGGAGTTCTTGGCCTTTTCTGCATCTTTTGGATTTTCATATAATTTTGGATTGGTTAGCCACGCACCCAGGCGCAGGTTGAACAGGGTAACTAAAAAGGCTTGCGCGAAAAAGGTTAGATGACCAATTCCCGAAGAGACCGCTGCGCCGGAAAGGGCGATCGCCTGTGAATACTTTGTATTATCGTTGCGGTAATTTACCGTCTTAACATAGCCTGTAATGTCGGAGCCGCAATAATCCCTGGTAAAAATAAAGGGACGTGATTTGCGATCCTTGTATTCCAGGTGCCAACTGCCTGACATGTTGAGGGATGTCATCACGATATGATATGGCGCGGAGCATTGCGGTTTCAAGGTGCGCGACATGGGACGGTTACGGTCATCACGGACGACGCGGATCTTCCCGCTCTGATTATCGCTCACGCTGGTTTGGAAGTAGGCTTCCCCCAAACGGTCACGGTAAAAATAATGGGCGGAAAGGTAGTTGGCGTTTACGAAATATCCCGTCACTGCAAATAAAATTATCACAGACAAGATAATGACTACCATTTGCAGGAATGACAGGGAGGTAAGCAGGCGGTCCATCAGCATGGACTCAATCAGGTAAAACACTGAGAAATTCAATGCAAGGACAAGGAGGGCAAGCAGGATCTGATATAGCTCTTCCGGGAGTTTGAAAACCTTGGAAATCCATTCGCCGATCTTTATATTTTTCCCGGAAGATGTGAGATATGCCCATAGAGCAGAGAGCAGTGCCACCGAGAGCGAGATCTTTGTCGCTGGTTCCGAGCTGGACGGGATGGAAAAGTAATTTGGGAGTGCGATCAAACTGAGCGCGATGGAACCCAACAATCCATAAAAAAGGAGTCCCTGCAAGGTCCAAAAAATGGAGCGAAACTCCGGGCTTGCCCAGATCTTAAAGGTATAGTCCACGCCGCGTGACTTGCGGATCAGTTTTGAATCATCTTTAAGTTCGTGGTTGTCTGGAATACCGATCAATTTCAATAACCAACGCTGGAATACACCCACGGAGTTATGATCGTATTTTTCATTGACTTTGGAAACTACATGCTTGGAAAAGATCAATCGGAGCGGAAACAGGTTCTGCAATATTTGTGTGGCTTGAAGGGTGGCTGACCCTGCCATGCCCCCCAGAATAAAAATGGCAGGCATCCAGAGCCAGTACAAATTAAGTTCGCCGGATTCAGCCAAACTGGAGTAACGCAGAGCTGACAAGATGAGGGACATTGTCCATGATGTTATGAGCGTAAAGGAATAAACGACTTGCCTGTCAATGAATTCATTATCGGCTAGTCCCTGCTGCGCCCACGTTTCATCCCCGGATTTGATAAATAAATAGAGGGATAGCGAAAGGAATAAAACTGAGAGAACGCAAGTGGCGATTGCCAGATTGAATTGCTCATGCGACAACGGTGAAATACTCAGTTCCATGAAGCTGATCCACCCGGAAAGTACCGGAAGGAGGATGATCGCCAATCCAAAGAAGGTCCAGCGTATTCCCTTGATAACAAGGTAGGAATATAAAGAAATATGTTCGTTGGGCGACTTCCAATCCATCAGGCGGTTATCGGTGGTGATGTCTTTGCGGTAACAGAATGATATCAATGTGACCATGATGAGAGCATATAACCATCCGTAAACCAATACCGTTAAATATTTCATCCAGGGTATGGATGTCGCTCCGCCTTCGTATTTTATAAAAGATAGAGCCAGCATTTTTGTTATGGGCAGGGTTTTATCGGCTGGCACCGCGGCATCCGGGCTTGTCCCGTCAGATGCGGGCGGGGCAGTGGTTAACGTGGTCTTATCAAGAGGGAAGTCCTTTATGATCTCGGGAGTGAATGAATAAGTGAGCGCAAAATGGCTCGCTGCGATCAAGAACATCACGAGGAAATACATCCAAAATGTATACCCAATACGCAGAAGGAATGCGCCTACCACGCCGCGCATCGTGTCGAACGTGAACGGTCCCATGCGCGGGATGAGATAATTTCCAAGATTACGCAAATGTTCCAGTTGACGGTTGCGATTCTTATCATCAACTTCCTTTAGGTCAAGGTTGATCTCGTCAGCAAGCCCGGTTTGCAAGGCGTTGAATATCTTCGCGCTTTTCTTGTCCTGTGTTTCTAGTTGAGGCTTGAGAGTGTTTTCATTAAAGACCGGCAGTTTATACGCTACTCCCGTTGTGTCGAATACTTGCAGGTCGGGGTTAAAGGGAAATCGTTTCCAGTGCGGGCTGAAAGGATAATAACGTTTTGGATTGCTCTCTTTTTCGTTCAGGTCAAGTTTCTTTTCCTCGTATGCCAGCAGACTGTTCATGCAGCTTGCGATGTATCCGCCGCCTGATACGCTGGAGAGATAATCCACCCAGGGCAGGATCCCAAATTTCGAAAGAGCTTGCACAAGCCCCAGGTTGAATGTGGCAGAACGGATTCCGCCGCCTGAAAATGCCATTCCAACCAGGGGTCTGTCTTTTCGGCTTAATAGGTTTGCATACCAATGTTGTTTTTCATCGGGGGATATTTTTTTGAATTCGTCCGCTATCTTTTCCCTGCGGCTGGCTATATAGCCCTTTTCACTTTGTTCGCTCTTGATCACTTCATCGATATCCGGCTCATAAATATCATTGGTATTTGCCATGTTCGTCTCCTATAAAATGATATGACCACAAGTGTTATGAATAATATACAGAATTCCAGGGTAAAAATCAATCCTGAATTTTTTGGGCAAGTTTTTTTCTTCCGCTTTATAGACTTTGTGCTAAACTTAACAAAGTAGGTCACGCATAAAGCGTGACCTACAGCATAAATTCGGAGGCTGTCATGCTCACTCTTTTAGAAAAGATCCTCTTTGTTATTGCAACGCTGGTTTCGCTTTATTTTACTTATCGCGGTGTTGCACTCATCATGCAGCGCATCAATAGCGGCCAAGGCAAAATAGATTGGTCACTGGCATATAAACGGGTTGGAGAACTCATCGTCAAGGTGGGGCTTTTCCAGCCCGTTTTTCGTTTCAGGCTCGGACCGAGTGTCTTGCACGGACTCATCGGTTGGGGATTCCTCTCCTTCCTTTTGATCAACCTCGCGGATCTGATCTACGCGTATACAGGATTTAAACTTCTCGAGCATACCGGACTTTTCGGTGACGCATACAGACTGCTTGCAGACATTGCAAATATTGCGATCATTGTGGGTATTGTGGCGATGGCGATCCGCCGCTTCATCCTGCGACCTGCGACTCTGTCTACTCGCGAGACGACTCTTCTCAACCCGAAAGCGCGCTTCGGTATTACCCGTGACTCAGCCATCGTTGCGACGTTTATCTTTATCCACAATTCGATGCGGCTCTTGGGAGAATCGTTCGGGATAGCGCTGTCAGGTCACGCTGACAGATGGCAGCCAACTATTTCAGCAGTGGCAGGCTTATGGTCAGGTGTGAACCCGCAGACTTTGGTTATCGGTGAACATCTTGCGTTCTGGTTGTCAATTGGGGCAGTCGTTGCATTCCTGCCCTATTTCCCATATTCAAAACATATCCATCTATTCTTTGCTCCGTTGAATTTTGCCTTGAAGCCCGAAAGAAAATCCATCGGACAATTAAGTTACATCAATCTCGACGATCAATCCATCGAACAATTTGGCGCGGCAAAAATGAAAGACCTCGGCTGGGAGCAGATCATGGACAGTTACGCCTGTATCATGTGCTTCCGCTGTCAGGAAGTTTGCCCCGCATATAACACGGGCAAATTGCTATCGCCCGCCGCATTGGAAATTAACAAGCGTTATCACTTCAACGGCGGCGGCACGACCGATGTCGCGATGACGGAATTAATTTCTGAAGAAGCAGTCTGGGCTTGTACAAGCTGCGGCGCGTGCGTGGACATTTGTCCCGTTGGCAATGAGCCGATGCGGGACATTTTGGACATCCGCAGAAATCTTTCAATGATGGAAAGCGCGTTCCCCAAGCAATTGGAAACAGCGTTCAAGGGTATGGAACGCAACATGAATCCGTGGAATGTTTCGCAAGCGGACAGAATGAAGTGGGCGGACGGAATGAAAGTGCCGACCATCGAGCAAAATGCCGAACCTGAAATTTTATGGTGGGTCGGATGCGCACCCGCAACCGATGCGCGCGCGCAAAAGACCGCGCAAGCTTTTGCAAAAATCTTGAACGCGGCGGGAGTCAATTACGCCGTGCTTGGCAAGAATGAAGCCTGTACCGGTGACTCGGCCCGCCGCGCAGGACGTGAGGATATTTTCTTTGGGCTGGCTTCACAGAATGTTGAGATTTTGAATGAGGTTGCGCCAAAACGAATCGTGACGACTTGTCCGCATTGTCTGCATACGATCAAGAACGAGTATCCTGCCTTTGGCGGAAACTACACTGTGATTCATCACACTCAACTCATCAATGAATTGGTCGGCGCGGGGAAGATCAGTTTAGAAGTAAGCAGTGATCAGTTTTCAGTGACTTTCCATGATCCATGTTATTTGGGCAGGCATAACAAAGAAGTGGATGCGCCTCGCGATGCGTTGAAGTCCGCTGGCGCGTTAACCATTGAAATGCCGCGCAATCGAGCCAAATCATTCTGCTGCGGAGCGGGGGGCGCACAAATGTGGAAGGAAGAGGAAGCAGGCTCGGCGCGCGTCAATGAGATGCGCTTCGCCGAAGCCAAATCCACCGGCGCGGATACGGTTGCGGTGGGCTGTCCATTCTGCTTAACAATGATGAATGATGCCAGCAAGGCCGATGGCGGCAATATCCAGGTCAAGGATGTGGCGGAGATCGTGGCGGAACGATTGAAATAAATTCACGTAGGGGCGGGTCTCCCGCCCCTTTTTTGATGAATATTTTCTATGAGGTAATATGAAATTATCAGACCGAATGAATGCCTTATTGCCAGAATCTGTGTCTGCTTTTGAGCGGGCGCAGGCAAAGATCGTCTCAAATACCTCCATCGTAATCGGTTCTGCCATGCTGGCTCTCGTCCTTTATTGGATATTCACCGGCACATTCGAAGATATCGAAACCATCTTTGTCATGACCGCATTGTTGATATTGCTTGCGGGAATCATCACGCTCGTCAAACGCGGACATATCAAACTCGGGGCCTGGTTGTTGACAGGACTCATGTTGTTCTTGAATCTTTCAGATATGGCCTGGTATGGCGTTGGGACCGTCGCTTCTGCGGCATTTATTATCCCGATCCTTCTCGCCGTCTTTAGCATCGGACCAAGGCAGGGTATGGGTGTGACCATTCTCAGTTGCGCTGTGGTTTTCTTGATCGCCTATCTGGCATCCATTGGGCAATTACAAACTGAGATTCCATATCAGGAATCCAATCTCTCATTCGATGCACCGACATTATCGTTGATCTTTTTGATCACTGGTATTCTCGCAGGCAATTGGGTACGCTCTACGCGCGAGGCGTTTGAAAAATAAATCAAGAGCTTTTATTTTTCATCCTTCATCCCTCATCCTTTCCCGCTTATAATCCCCCCTAACTATATCCAAATTCAGGAGAGAGCACCATGCCCAAAAAGAAGGGCTCTGTTTTGCTTCCTTTTTCAAATGAAGAGATCATAAAAGATTATCGCCTGATATATAAAAGCAGGCAGGCCAGTCTCATTGGACGCCGCGAGGTTCTCAGCGGTAAGGCCAAGTTTGGCATCTTTGGCGATGGCAAGGAACTCGCCAACCTGGCCATCGCACACGCCTTCCGTAAAGGTGATTGGCGTTCCGGTTATTACCGTGACCAGACCTGGATGTTCATGCTTGGGGTGATGAGCATTCAGGAATTTTTTGCCCAGCTGTATGCCCATGCCGACCTTGAGCATGAGCCTGCCACAGGCGGACGTTCAATGGTTGCGCACTTTGTCTCGCGATACATCAACGCCAATGGGACATGGAAAAATCAGACCGAGATGTACAACGTGGCGGGGGATGTCTCGCCCACAGCCGCCCAAATGTCGCGCGCAGTTGGGCTTGCGTATGCGTCAGTGATGTATCGGAAATTAAAGGAACTTGACTCAACCAATTTCTCGCATAATGGTGATGAGATCACCTTTGCGAGCATTGGCAACGCTTCCACAGCTGAAGGCATATTCTGGGAAAGCGTCAATGCCATTGGTGTGCTCAAAGCTCCTGCGATCATCAGCATCTATGATGACGGCTATGGCATATCAGTCCCCAATCAATTTCAAATGGTCAAGGAAAATATCGGCTCCCTGCTCAAGGGTTTCGAGCGTGACCTCAATGCCCCGCATGAAGTCATCGAGCGCGGCTACGATCTTTATACCGTGCGCGCCTGGGATTATCCCGCGCTGGTCGAAACATATTTATCTGCCGCCGAGATCGCACGCGAATATCACATCCCCGCGCTGGTGCATGTCATTGATGTGACTCAGCCGCAGGGACATTCGACTTCGGGAAGTCATGAACGCTACAAAACTGCCGGGCGACTTAAGTGGGAAACTGAATTTGACTGTGTGACTCGCATGCGACAATGGATCATAGACAACCGCATCGCATCTGACCGTGATCTGGTCACTGTTGAAAAAGAAGACTATGCCGCTGTGGAAGGATTCCGCAAATCCGCGTGGGATGCATACTTTGCTCCGATAGTTAACGAGCGCACCCAGGTGACTGATATGCTGGAAGAGATCGCGGGGTCTTCGAGCCATACGTCAGAGTTGAGACAACTCAAAGAACGGCTGGCAGGCCTCCCGTCGTTCACGAGGCGTGATATCCATAGCGCTGCACATGAAGCCTTAAGAATCCTGCGCGACGAAGGGCATCCATCCAAAGGGGTTTTGGTCCAATGGAAGAATGAACAGGATGCGCTCAATGTTGAAAACTATGGAGCGAATTTATATAGCGGCACGGCGTTGAAGGTGAAGGAAGTTGCGCCCGTTTATTCAAAGGACTCGCCAACCGTGATGGGATTTGAAGTGGTCAACGCGGCGTTTGACTCTATTCTGGCGCGTGACCCGCGTGTGATAGCCTTCGGTGAAGATGTTGGAAAATTGGGTGATGTCAACCAGGGTTTCAAAGGCATGCAGGAAAAATACGGCGCAATGCGTGTGACCGATACGGGCATCCGCGAGGCTACGATCTTGGGGCAGGCCATGGGCATAGCCATGCGCGGACTGCGTCCGATCGCGGAGATACAGTATTTGGATTATGTTTTGTATGCATTGCAGATCATGTCCGACGATCTAGCTACTCTGCTCTGGCGCACAGCAGGCGGACAAAAAGCGCCCGTCATCGTGCGCACACGCGGACATCGTCTCGAAGGCATCTGGCATTCTGGCTCGCCGATGGCAGGCATTATCAATCTCGTGCGCGGCATGTATGTGCTCGTCCCGCGCGACATGACTCACGCTGCCGGTTTCTATAATACGCTCTTGAAATCGGATGAACCTGCGATTGTTGTTGAAGTGTTGAATGGCTATCGCGTCAAAGAGCGCCTGCCCGATAACATCAGCGAAATGACCTTGCCTCTCGGCGTGCCTGAAACGATCCGCGAAGGTAAAGATGTCACCGTTGTCACCTACGGTGCGTGTTGCCGTATCGTGTTGGATGCGGCTGAGAAATTATCGAAAGTTGGCATCGAGATCGAAGTAATTGATGTACAGTCGCTTTTGCCTTTTGACATTCACGGGAAGATCGTCGAATCAATCAAGAAAACTTCGCGCGTTTTATTTGTAGATGAAGACGTGCCGGGCGGAGCATCCGCATATATGATGCAGGAAGTCATTGAGAAGCAAGGCGGCTACTTCCATTTAGATTCTCCTGCAAAGACTTTATCTGGAAAGGCTCATCGTCCCGCCTATGGAAGTGATGGCGATTACTGGTCGAAGCCGAACGTGGAGTCCGTGTTTGATGCAGTGTATGAGATGATGAGTGAAGTTTCGCCAGTTGAGTTTCCGAAGATCAAGTAAGCAGTATTCAGTAATCAGTTTTCAGTGATCAGGAAAAGGAGTTGTAATGAGTGGATTGAATCATGCTCAGAGTTTTCGTGATTTGATTGTGTATCAGAAAAGTCGTCAGTTGCAACGGGATATATTTAAACTCACAAAATCATTTCCAAAAGATGAAATGTTTTCATTAACCGATCAAATCCGCCGCTCATCCCGCTCTATTGGCGCCAACCTTGCGGAGGCTTGGGCAAAACGCCGATATGAAAAGCATTTCATCAACAAGTTGACAGATTCGGATGGGGAGCAAATGGAAACTCAACATTGGATTGAAACAGCGTTGGACTGCGAATACATTGACCCAAAAACAAATTTGCAACTCTTGGAAAAATGCCGTGAAATTGGGCGAATGTTGGGTGGCATGATGAAAAAATCTGAAATGTTCTGCGGCGAGCCTTTACATACTATCCGCGAAGAAACGCCTGAATACCTCATCAAGGCAGATGTTGAAGATACATACAACTGATCACTGTTTACTGATTACTAAAAACTGGAGAAAGCAATGGCAACTAAAGTACTCGTTCCAAGACTCGGCGAAGGTGTAGACGAGGTCACAGTCACCAAATGGTTAAAGCAAGTCGGCGATTCGATTAAAGAATTAGAACCTTTGCTTGAAGTTAATACAGATAAAGTGGATACTGAAATCCCTGCGCCTGCTTCGGGTATAGTTTTGAAGATCATCGCTCAGGAAGGCCAAGTCTCTAAAGTGGGGGAGTTGCTGGCCGTCATTGGGGTTGCAGGTGAAAGTGTAGATGGGGATGAAAGTGCCCAAAGTGCCGGGGTTTCGAAAGTGTCAAAGGTTGAAAACGATGCCCTGAGCGAGTCGAAGGGTCAAAAGTCGGTTGCCCCACAACCTTCGACTGCCACGCGACCTTCAACCGATTTAGGTTTCATCTCACCTGTCGTTGCAAAGATCGCAGCGGAGCATGGAGTAAATTTAGGTCAAGTCGCTGGCACAGGGTTGAATGGACGAATTACAAAGAATGATGTATTGGCGTTTGTGTCGTCAGGTCAAAAGTCACAGGTCGAAAGTCAAAACGTTCAACGTTCAACGTTCAACCTTCAACCGATTGCTGGCGACCAACTTATTAAACATACGATGATCCGCAGATCCATTGCCGAGCACATGGTCATGAGCAAGCGGACCTCTCCGCATGTGTTGACGGTCATGGAAGCAGACCTTTCACGCATCACCAAACATCGCGCCGCAAACAAATCTGCATTTGAGCGGGATGGAGTCAAGCTGACTTTCACCGCTTATTTCATGTCCGCGATTGTGGCGGGATTGAAAGCGTATCCCACTGTCAATTCATCATGGACGGATGAAGGCGTGCTGATTCACAAGTCCATTAATCTCGGCATGGCCACTTCGCTGGGCGAGGAAGGGCTGATCGTGCCGGTCATAAAAAGCGCTGATAATTTGTCCTTGCTGGCGATGGCACGCACGGTCAATGACCTTGCCAATCGTGCGCGGAATAAAAAGTTGCAGCCCGATGAAGTCAAAGGCGGGACGTTCACGCTGACCAATCACGGCATCAGCGGATCGTTGTTTGCGTTCCCCGTCATCAACCAGCCTCAATGTGGAATCCTTGGCGTTGGCGCGATGCAGAAACGGGTCGTTGTAATTGACGATGCCATTGCCATCCGTCCGATGGTATATTTGTCCTTCGTTTTCGATCACCGCATCTTGGACGGCGCATCTGCCGATTGGTTTCTGGTGAAAGTGAAAGAGACTCTGGAGAATTGGGCATAAACCTACATGACAAACTTCGATGAACGTGCAAAAGATTGGGACTCTGATCCCCAAAAAGTGGAACGCGCCCGCGTAGTTGCAGAGGTAATTCGCAATGCAATTCCACTCACAACAAATATGAACGCTCTTGAATATGGCTGCGGGACCGGCTTGCTGAGCTTCGCGCTTCAACCTGACCTGGGACAGATCACGCTGGCTGATTCGTCTCAGGGGATGTTGGATGTGCTCGGTGAGAAGATCAACGCGGCCGGTGTGACGAACATGCGCCCTGTAAAACTTGACCTTGAAATAGATACCCTGCCTCCTGAACGCTATCAACTGACTTACTCGCTGTTGACCTTGCATCACGTCCACGATGCAAAAAACATAATCCATAAATTTCACTCATTGCTTGAACCCAACGGCTACCTGCTCATCGCCGATCTGGATAAGGAGGACGGCTCTTTCCACACCGACGGCACAACCGATGTCCACAAGGGATTTGAACACACAGAACTTAAGAAATGGGTCGAAGATGCCGGTTTTGGAAATGTTGTGTTTTCAACGGCATTTGAGATCAGGAAAAATATAAATGACAAGGAAAAGGCATTTCCTGTCTTTTTGATGTCGGCGCAAAAGGGAAAGGCATAAGATGGCACAAAGCTCAAGACCAAAGACTGCAGCACCACAAATGCAAGACCACCCGGTTATCCACAAGAACGTTCATCCGCCGGTTGTGGCGGTAATGTATATTGTCATCGCTTACCTGTTTGGAAGGTTTGTCCCGATGCCTTTCGCAATGCCTGCCTTTGTGCGGGGTATAGGCTTTTGGCTGAGCTTCATTGGTTTGTTATTCGGGATCGGCGCGTTCATTGAATTCAGAAAAGCTCGTACCACGCTCGATCCGCATGGCTCTGTTAAACAATTGGTCACGTCGGGAATTTATCGCTTCACCCGCAACCCGATTTATTTTGGCTTTTTTCTCATGGTGATCGGAGTGCCTTTGAATTCAGGCATTTATTGGGGCATCTTAATCGCGCCGCTCTTTGCCATGACCATGAGTCGGCTGGTCATTGAGCGGGAGGAGGCTTATCTGGAGAGAAAATTCAAAGAGCAGTACGCAGAATACAGGTCAAGGGTGAGGCGCTGGTTGTAACTCCAAAAGGCGATGAAAAATCGCCTTTTTATTTTTCTTGCAAATTAGAACATACGTGCTTATAATGCCTCAAAAAGGAGAGTCCTATGTCCACTAAAAAATCTGAGATCAAGTTGAATGTTAATGGTAAATCGGTCAATGCGTATCTTGCTGCACCCACGAACGGCGGACCTGGAATTCTATTGTTACATGCGTGGTGGGGGCTGAAGCCTTTCTTCAAACAATTATGCGATCAACTTGCTGAACACGGATACGTTGTGCTCGCGCCTGATCTGCGCGACGGGCAAATTGCTGCGACCATTGATGAAGCCAAGGAGTTGATGCAAAAAAGTGATGATCAACTGACTGGCGAGATCGTAATGGCTGCGAAAGATCATTTGCATGACCTCACAAAAAATAAGATCGGTGTGATCGGTTTCTCGATGGGCGCGGCATGGGCGTTGGTTGTCGCTGAGAATGATCCCGAAAAAATTTCCGCGACCGTTCTATTTTATGGGGCATATCCCATGAACTTCAGCAAGGTCAAATCGAAGATCCTCGGCCATTTTTGTGAAGTGGATGAATGGGAGCCCATCGAAGGTGTGCGCGAGATGGAGACGAATTTGAAGGCCGTTAATGTAGACGTTACGCTTCATTTCTACCCGAAAATGGGTCACTGGTTCATGGAAACTGACCGCCCCGAATATGACTCTGCATCCGCACAGTTGGCGTGGGATCGGACATTTGAATTCCTGAAAGATAATTTGAAGTAACTCGGTGGTTAAGTAGCTCTGAGCGAGAGCGAAGAGCATATCGAAACCACCACTCAAAGAAAAACACCCCATCACAAAAAGTATTTTTGCTGTTTGTTGGTCTCGATATGGCGGAAAAGCACCGCCTACTCGACCAACGGAGCATCTTTCAAACAAAGAATTAGAAAGTTTTCAACCTCCCCAGAATTGGGGAGGTTTTGGTTGTAGTAAAATTGACGGGCAAAACTATTTTCCAATCACTAAACTCTGGAGTATCACATGCCTGAAAATTTTGACGTAGTTGTTATTGGTGCCGGTCCTGCGGGATACGTTGCCGCGATCCGCGCGGCTCAACTCAAACAGAAAGTCGCAATCGTGGACAAGCAATGGCTTGGAGGTGTCTGTCTGAATATCGGTTGTATTCCGTCAAAGTCACTGCTTAAAAATGCGGAGGTCGCTCACACCTTGCGTGAACGTGCCAAGGATTTCGGCTTCTCGTTCGATAATTTAAAACTGGATTACAGCGTCGCTGTCAAACGTTCGCGCCAGAATTCCGATCGACTCGTCAAGGGCATCGGCTTTTTGATGAAGAAGAACAACATCGCCGTATTCATGGGTGAGGCAAAATTCAAGTCGAAAGATTTGCTTGCTGTCACCGACAAAGATGGCAAAATGACTGAACTTGCCGCGAAAAATATTATCGTCGCCACAGGCGCATCCGCGGCGGTGCCCGGCGCATGGAAGGTGGACGGACAGAAAGTCGTCACCTATCAGGAAGCGATCCTTCAGACTACTCTTCCCAAGTCGGTGATTATCATCGGCTCCGGCGCCATTGGCGTGGAGTTTGCCACTGTTTGGAGTTCCTATGGCGTGGACGTGACCATCGTTGAAATGCTGCCGCGCATTGTCCCATTGGAAGATGAAGAAATCTCGAAGGAACTTGAAAAGGAATTCAAGAAGCGCGGCATCAAAACATTGGCCGGGCACAAAGTCGAATCTGTTGAAGCGACTGCCACAGGTGTAAAAGTGAAGGTCTCTGCCGATGGGAAGGAAACCCTCCTCGAAGCGGATCAGGCCTTGGTCGCGATCGGGTTCCGTCCCAATTCAAAGGGACTCGGACTCGAAGAGGTCGGAGTCAAGATCAGCGAGCGCGGCTTTGTTGAGATCAATGAAAAGATGCAGACGAATGTCCCCGGTATTTGGGCCATCGGCGACTTGACCGGCAAACTTATGCTGGCGCATGTCGGCTCGGCCATGGGGATCATTTGCGCGGAGAATATCGCCGGCGCGGAAACGATCACGCTTGATTACGAAATGATGCCGCGCGCCACGTACTGCCAGCCGCAGATCGCGTCGTTTGGCATCACCGAAGCGCAAGCCAAAGAGCGCGGACTTACCGTCAAGATCGGTCGCTTCCCATTTCAGGCGAACGGCAAGGCGCTCGGCATGGGCGATTACGGCGGCTTCGTAAAACTGGTTGTGGATGAAAAATACGGCGAGATCCTCGGCGCATCCATGATCGGCCCCGAAGTGACCGAACTGCTCCCCGAATTGACTCTCGCACACATGATGGAACTCACGCCGCACGAAATTGCACGCAATGTTCACGCGCACCCCACGCTTTCAGAGGCAATCATGGAAGCGGCGCACGGAGCGGAAGGCGCGTCAATCCATATTTAGAACATAGTGAGAAGTAAGAAGTAAAAAGTTGACCCTGCGACCGTTTGTCGCAGGGTCGTTTTATATTACTTCTGCAAAGCCGCGATCAAGGCTTGCGGATCGAGGATCACTCCAAAGGCATAATCCCTTCCCTCATATGTCATTTGGATCGTCTCGCCTGTTTCAAGCGCTGTCTTCCAAAATTCCTCGGCGGTGATGGTTGGTTTGACTTGAACGGACAGGGCATAAGTCCCAGCTAAATAGGGGATTGCCCAACTTGTGCCGCCCTGACGATAGTAAACATAATCACTGAACCCTGTTGGGCTGGCCATTGTGCGCGAATCCATGGGGACAAGCAGCATCTTCTCCGGTACTGCGCCTGCATAAAAATTATTCAACCACCAATCGGCAGGCCTATAGGAACTGGGATCGTCCGGATTCGCCAGCGGATCACGCCCCATGCCGAAGAGTTGGAAGCCATAAGTATTTTCCAGTACGGCATTGACCACGAAAATCCCATCGGCTTTGGCGTCCTCAACAGCAGACGTGATCTCATCGTAGCCCTTATCGCCGGGCATCCATCCAATGGACATGGAAAGGACTCTTATCTTGTGCTCTTGCGGTAATTGTTTGTTCACTTCCAGTACACGACGTACGATTTTTGACAGACATTCAAAATCAGTCCCGCCCTTGCCATAGCAATTTTCGTTGGCGAAATAGTACAAGTCTGCTTCCGGGGCAACGCCGACGGTTTTACCAACAGCGATCGAAGCCACTGCCGCACCATGAATTGACATGGAATCGAGCCATTGAACTTCCCAGGTTTCCTCATACAACTTTAACTGGTTGACATATTCCTGATGGTCAACCAGCAGGGTTGCGTCAATGATCGCGATGCCGACCCCTTTGCCCGTAATCCCTTTATTATGCAATTCGCGGATTCCCAACCCGGGGCTCTTCGCCGTCTCCATGATTCTCTGCCAGTCAAAGTTATCCGGCATCTGATCGGGCGTGGGCCATATTGTTTTGCTGTCAAAAGATGCATATAGCAGATCGTCTTTTGATTTTGACAAGTCTAATTTAGTTAAATCTGCTGACCGCAAATCCATTTGCCAAAGGTCATTCGATTGTGGGTCATATACAGGGACCGAGTCCGGTGTCTTGCTGAAATCTGCCGGTCCGGGATGACGCGCAATTCCTGTGCCGGTTGAAGTCCCGCAGGATGAAAGCAAGACAAGCATGAGTATCAATGGGACCAAATATTTTTTCTGCAACATTTCCACTCCTTTACTGTTCTATATCGTAAACAGCATAATCTTACACTATCCAATTCTGCTTATGCAAGTTGCTATAAATTAAAACAAAAAAAGACAGTCCTGTATCAAAATACAAGACTGTCCTCGCAGGATCTAGGATTTTATCCCTTCACGGGTTCCCCAAAGACCAACTCCAAAAATTCCTGGATCAAGATTAAGGCGGGCGGGTCAAGTTGGTCGGTCAATAACATCATGCCGTGGCCGCCGGTTGGGTACACTTGCGAACGGTAATGGTCTCCGCTTGCGTCAGCACATGTCGTGGCGGCTTCTTTGTCGAGTTCACCGGCCAGGCACCAGACTGGGTTCGGATCGAGACCGGTCACAACGGTGGAGTACAGCATGCCGAGATAATTTCCGGGGGAAAGGGATAAAGCTCCCAGACATCCACTTCCTACTTTTTGATTGAAAAGCAGACAGCCATCCGGTGCGCCATCCGCGCCGATGCTGGCACCCATGGCGGTGATGCGGCTTTTATCCACGCCTTCGAGTCCGGCCACGGTTTCAAAGGAAGCCAGGGCATCTTTTGCCAAATCCCAGCCTGCGCCTTTGTCGCTTTCCCCGTAGTCGCGAAAATCAAAGGCAAAGACAGCGAACGAAGCATCCTTGTTCATGGGTGGAAGGATGTTCTTCAAGGCTGCGCCGGAAGAATTGATACAGCGTTCGATCTCTTGCGGATTTTCATCCGGGCGGTTTTGAAGCCAGGGAGATATAGCGCTCCAATCACACAAGTCACCGCCTGCCCAATGCATCAGAATGACGGCCGGAGCATTGGCATATTTCGACGGGTAATAATAGCCGACCAGCTTGACGCCGTCCTCGGCTTGAAATTCCACCCGCTGCGGGTCGGCGCTCAAACCGGAAAGCGGCCTGGTCGGTGCTTCTGTTGCTGGAACCTCTGTGACGGGTGGTTCAGTTGCAACTGGCGCTTCGGTTGGGATGCTTTCTTCCACAGTTGCCGCAGGCTCTTCCGTCGGAACCTCCGGCGGAAACGATTTCGGTGAACAAGCAGTTAATAGGATCAAAGCAATGACCAGCAAAACTCTTGAAATTTGTTTCATGGCGCCTCTCCTTTTTATTGGCAATATCCTGAAATCATTTTAGCAAACTTGCAAAGTGAGTTCAAGGAGGGGTGGATTTACATGTCATTACTCACTTGACCCGCATAATTCATAGTCATACAATACCAATCTAAAAATCTTCAAATATAAGGCGGAGAAAAATGGAAAATCCGAACGAACCTTCAAGCTGGGCAACAAAAGACTTTACGCTCCCCCTGCTTTTGAGCGGAGTTGTTTCAACTGTGGTCTGTGTTGTTTTGTGCGGAGCTCTGTATCTATCACGGGATTATCTAGGCAATGACCTGGCCCCGAAACTGGGGTTGGTGGAACTCACTCCAACTTCAACACCGGTTCCGGCCTGCCCCGGCGTTCCGACAGGATGGGAAGAGGCGGCGAATCACAATTTTAATAATAATAAATATTTCTGGCCGGTTGGGCATAACAGTGATTCTTACGCCGACACAAGCTTGAAGATCGAAGATGGTTTGCTCCGGCTTAATATCAAAACCCACCAGGGCGTTTATTATCCCCTGATCCCAAGTACCAATAGAGCGCCGAAAACATTTTATGCAACCTTGCGGGCCCGGAAAGTCAGCGGATCGCAAGATGCCGAATACGGGATTATTTTCCGCAGGGTTAGACAAAAATTTATGTATTTTGCCATCCAGGACTCCGGGAGATTTAATGTATATTCCACAAATTCAGAAGGAGAATGGACACCCTCCCTGCTGGATGGGTATTCCGAAAATATTAACGTGGGGGAAAGCAATAACCTCGTTATTTTTCAACAGGACAATCGTTATCTATTTTGCATCAATCAATACGTTGTAGGGGAAGTGGACAGTGCGGATTACCCGCCTGGCTTCTTCGGCGTTGCGGTTGATCTGGATAATGGCAATGATGAGGCTGTATTTGAATTCGATGATTTGGTCATCTATTCTCCACCGGATTAATTCGTTCAGTACAGGTGAGTGGGAGCAGAGCCTTCTCCTGAGTTTTATTATAAGTTTCGTTATATTCTTGGCAGTGAAGAGGACCTTCTAATTGTTTGGGGATGATCACTTTCGCCGAGCGGGCCACCCCTGCGGGTTGATTGCAGATATAAATTTCGCTAGCAAGTCACCGATCAGGGCTGAATTTATTTTCTTCCTATTTTTTACCTCACTATAAATATTAGATCGGAGTGCCTCCAACCTCTTCTCAGGATAGTGCGCGTGTAGTCGCCTGTGACCATTTTATAGCGAAATTAACTGAATAAAAAAACAACCAAATAGCCTAACAGGCTGTTTACCCATCAGGCTGCCTGTTTTTTTTATGTTCGACCATGGATCAAATAGCTATCTATGATGGCGAATTTTTACACTTTGAAGTGCCACTGTTTTCCAGGAAGCATGCCTAGCTTCAAAGGGTAAGTGTGCCATATGCTGAAGATAATGTCCCAGCGAGATCAACCAGGACCCAAATTTGGAAAGCCTGATACGCCAGTTCAACTTAATTTGCTGATCATGATACCTGGATGCGAGGGATCGAATATATAAATGGTCAAATTCATTCAACAGTTCCGGCATAAATTCATCCACATCCTTTTCTTCGCGTATCGGTCCGTGGAGGAAACTAAAATACTGTCCATCCATTTTATTCTCCTATTAAATATTAAAACCAGCACAAAGGCCGGTTTCGCTATTGACTCCCTGATAACTCATGAGCGTCCAAGTTAAGTTAGCAGATCATTGCCGCCAAATTTCAAATGCCATAAACAAATCCCCACATTCATAATAGCAAGATTATGTTCCAAATACAATAGGGACATGTCATTTCTCACTTGACCTTCCCCCTTTCCCGTCCTACAATTCAATTGGTCTGACAAATTGACAATCTGACTATATGACCAACGACTAGGAGACTAACATGTCCGATTTTTTATTTCGCGGCGACCTCGCCAAGCTTGACCCTGACGTTTTCGATCTGACCCAACTGGAAGCTGAGAGGCAGGCAAGGAAACTGATCCTGATCCCGAGCGAATCGACTGCGCCGCTGGCTGTCCGTGAAGCTTTGGCTTCCGCTTTTCAAAATATTTATGCCGAAGGCTACCCCGATGAAGAGTCGCGTTGGATGACCGAAGAAGAAATTCTCGATTACCCGGCGCGACTTGCTGATTATCGCCGCAACGGTGACCCGCGCTATTACAAGGGCGTGGAATATGCCGATGCTGTCGAAGCGCTGGCACGTCGGCGCGCGGCGGAGACTTTCGCGGCGAATGGATATTCCGCCGACCAGATCTTCGTCAACGTGCAGGCCTTATCCGGTGCGCCTGCCAACAACGCGGTATATCAAGCCTTGTTGAATCTCGGCGATACCGTGATGGGACTTAACCTCCTGCACGGCGGGCATCTCTCACACGGCTCATCCGTCAACCGCTCGGGCAAATGGTTCAAGGCTGTCCATTACACCATTGATGAAAACGAGAAACTTGATTATGACGCCATCCGCACACTGGCAATGGAGAACAAACCAAAACTGTTGATCGCGGGTGCGTCATCTTATTCATGGATTCCGGATTGGAAGAAATTCCGCG
Source organism: Chloroflexota bacterium (assembly GCA_016219545.1). Taxonomy (GTDB): domain Bacteria; phylum Chloroflexota; class Anaerolineae; order Anaerolineales; family Villigracilaceae; genus Villigracilis. The sequence goes on from JACRMH010000006.1 coordinate 112,296, forward strand.
AAATTGCAGATGAAGTTGGCGCGTACTTCCTTGCGGACATCTCCCACATCGGCGGGCTCGTCGCGGCGGGAGTTGTGCCTTCGCCGGTGGGATTTGCCCATGTGGTCATGTCCACCACGCACAAGAGCATTGACGGTCCGCGCGGCGCAGTGTTGCTGACAACCGATGCAGCCATCGCGAAGAAGCTCGATAAAGCCGTCTTCCCCGGTGAGCAGGGCGGACCGCATGTCAATGTGTTCGCGGCGCTTGCCCTGACCTTCAAATTAACTCAGACCAAGCAGTTCAAGAAACTGCAAGAGCAGACGATCAAGAACGCTGTTGCGATGGCTGACCAATTCACGAAACGCGGATTCCGTGTGCCTTTCGGCGGGACGAACTCTCACATGCTGAATGTGGATGTGACCTCCGTCAAAGGCGAAGATGGCACGAGACTCAGCGGTGACCAGGCTGCGCGTATTTTGGATATTGTAGGAATTGTCGTCAACCGCAACACCATCCCCGGCGACAAGAATTCGGCTGACCCAAGCGGCATCCGTCTCGGCACGCCGTGGATCACTCAGCGCGGATTCGATGAGAAGAAGACGCGCGAACTGGCCAATATCATGGCGGATGTGCTTCAAGCCTGTGCGCCGCATTCAGTGGATACGGTGAAGAAAGGCAAACAGCGCAGAGCAAAATTAGATTTCAATGTGTTGAATGTTGCACGTTTGAAGGTTAGAAAGTTGGCCGAAAGCGCCGGCATTGATTTCAAATTCAAGAAGAGCGGGTATCCGCATTTCTATTACATTGATGATAAATCCACGAGCGGCGTGTATGAGTTAAGCGGACAGCGCGTGCGTCAGGTGTTGGATTTCGCAATGTCATCTGATCTCACTGCTTTGAAGAAAGGAAAGACTCAGGTCACATCCATTGCAACTCCGAAGGGCGTTGTCAAAGGATTGTTGAAGAACGTGGATAACACGACGTATCAATTATCTGTCCCGGTTAAGAATGCTTCGGCTGTGGCGACATGGCTGAGAGATCTTTCTGATGGATACACATCCTTTAATTTGGATGGGGCGAAAGATTTCAGCGCGAAGCGAATGCCAGGGGCATTTGTTGTGAATGAGGTCAAGGCGAAATTATCGGCGACGGTGCCCCCGCTCAAAGGTGGAGTCAAACCCTGGTTCATCGGAGTCAGCTCCGAGATTAAGAATGAGGCGCTGCCGCCTTTCGTCTGGAATGAATCCGAAGGCGAGTTAAAAAAGACAGCGTTGAATCAAACCCATCGAGACCTCGGCGGCAGAATGGTCCCATTTGCGGGTTGGGAAATGCCGGTGCAATACACGGGAATTTTTGAGGAGCATCTTGCCACGCGCAATGCGGCGGGACTGTTCGATGTTTCGCACATGGGCGTGTACGATGTGCGCGGCGCGGATGCGGCTTCGTTCCTTGATACGGTCTGCGGCAATGACTGCGGCGGACTGCTGCCGGGCGAGTCTTTGTATTCGCACTTCCTCACGCCCGATGCGGACGTGATCGATGACACGCTCATCTATCGCCGCGGCTGGGATAATTATCTCGTGGTCGTGAACGCGTCGAACGATGACAAGGATCGCACCTGGCTCGAAAGTGTGCGTGATGGAAAAGTGAAAATAGATAACAATCGAGCGTGGGCGCGGACTTATGGCTACGAAGCAAACATCCGCAACCTGCGTGACCCGAAAGCTGGTTCTGCCATGCGGGTGGACATTGCACTTCAAGGGCCTCGTTCGAGAGACATCTTGCTTGCGATGGGCGTGGACGACAAGACGCGTGCAAACATCATGAAATTGAAGCGGACTGAGTTGTGCGATGCGGTGATCGGTGGATTCGATTTGATCGTCTCGCGCACGGGCTACACGGGCGAAAAGATGGCCTTTGAATTATTCGTTCACCCCGAACGCGCCGTGGACTTTTGGCTGGCGGTGATGAAAGCTGGCGAAGAGTTCGGCGTGAAAGCTATCGGCTTGGGTGCAAGAGATTCTTTGCGCACCGAAGCGGGCTTGCCGTTGTACGGTCATGAAATGGGACTGGGTTCAGGCAAATTTGACGGTAGAGATCTCGGCGTGGCCGAAGGCGGATTTGGTTCCTACGTCAAACCGTATAAGCCGTGGTTCATCGGTCGGGATGCCTACGTGGCGCGTGAGAAAGAACGCAAGGGCGGCGTCATTCGTTTCACTTTCGATGACCAGCGCGTCCGCATGGCGCACAACGGCGACCCCGTGGTGAACGCGAACGGCGAACGCATTGGCTTCGTCACATCTTGTGCTATTGATGGTCAGCGCTTCATCACAGGTCAGGCGTATTTGAATTTTGAGTACATAAAGGAAGGCACACCAATTTTGATCCACCAGGGCGGGGTGATGGATCGTCCCGCTACGGCGGCGAAGGTGGTGTCGAGGTTTGCGAAACTTTAGGTAATTGGTAATTGGTGATTGGGACGGCCTGAGGTGGGCAGGTCGTCCTTTATTGTTGTAAAATAGAATGATGGTTTTTACTAATCAGGAAATATCAAAAGAGAAAAACTCTAAAGCTTATAGCAGAGTTAAAAAACTCCCCAACGATTATGTTCTTCTGGCAACCAAAAGGGGATTTTTTTGGTTAGGACCTGAGGTCACTAATACCCATATAAAAACTAACTGGAAATGTCAGTACAACCATCAGTGGTGTGCAAATTACAATAATATTAATTCTGGAAAAGGATGTCCTTATTGTGCAGGAGTTATTCGAAAAACGCCAGCTGATTATCACACGTTAGCTAAACAAAAGGACTTTTATTGGGTAGGCAAATTTGTGAAAAGTGTATTGCTAAAAACAATGTGGAAATGCCGTAATGATCATAAATGGCTATCAACTTATTCAAGAATTCAGCAAGGAGTTGGGTGTCCACATTGTTCGAAAAAATTTCCAAAATCTTCAAGCGATTATGAAAAGATAGCTTCTAAAAGTGGTATCAAGTGGATTGGGAGTAAGCCAGTTGGTGCTCGAAGAAAAACAGAATGGGAATGCCAGGAAGGCCATATATGGCGTACTGATATTGGAAGTATAGAACGAGGATACAAATGTCCAATTTGCTCTGGACATGCAAGAAAAACCGCGAAAGATTACGAAGTTTTAGCGAGTTATCGAGGTTTTAAATGGTTAGGTAAATCGATAAAGAATGCACGCTATAAAACGGAATGGGAATGCCAAAAAGGTCATCGGTGGATAACTACATATGAACACATAAAGCGAGGTCAAGGATGTCCTCATTGTTCAGGTCTAATGCCAAAGACTGAAAAAGATTATCATGATTTAGCAACTACGAGGGGGTTTACCTGGGCTGGTCCAATGGTAAAAACTGTTATTAATAAAACAGGTTGGAAGTGTCAGAATGGACATTTTTGGGAAGCAGTTTATAGTGCAATTCAACAAGGGAGTGGATGCCCAATTTGCGTTGATATGGTTCAAGGGGCAAAAGTTTCAAAAATTCAGAGGCAATTACATAAATTGCTTGGAGGGGAACTAAACAAACGATTGGGGCGCTACAATATCGATATTGCTCTTTCAGTAAAAGGCTATGACATTGCTGTTGAATATGATTCTTGGTATTGGCATAAAAACCGAACGAAGCAAGATGAGATTCGAACGGCGAATTTATTATCTCGTGGTTGGCGCGTAATAAGCATTAAGTCTAATTTGAGGCTACCTGAGACAAGTGTTATATCCAATGCGATCAACCAATTGTTAGAGGAAGAAAATTATATTGAAATTATATTACCTGATTGGGGTGTAGATTAAATTTACTACTATATGGGAAGTTTTGAGACAAAAGTTTTCAAGTTATGAGAAAAATCTTCGTAGCGTAAGATTTCGCTATGGATTGACTTACCCATCGAAGGTAGTAGTTAACGAGGTTTGGGTAGTAGTATTGGCGACTTGAATAGGCTGACCCACTAGTTTTATAATGGTTAGATATGAAAATTGAACGTTCCGATGGTATAACCCTATCTGAGAAATATTTAAAGCGCCTTTGTGACAAAGCCTTTTTGTCACTTTGGAGCTACTCAGGCATTTATAGAGATCAGAAACAAGGCGAAAAGGGAGATGGAAAAGAGCTTTGTGATCTTCTTGTCGTTTTTGAAAACCACATAATTATCTTTTCAGACAAACACATTGAATTTCCTAATAGTGGCAATATCCAATTAGATTGGAGCAGGTGGTATCGACGAGCAGTTAGCGATTCAGCTAAACAAATATTTGGCGCTGAACGGTGGATAAAACTATTTCCAAACAGGCTGTTTATTAATCGTATGTGTACCCAGCCCATTCCAATTGGATTACCAAGTCTTAGCGAGGCAAAATTTCATGGAATTGTTATTGCTCATGGAGTTGCTGAAAAATGTAAAGAGTTTTTTGGTGGCGGAAGTGGGAGTTTGATAATAAACAACGCAATTCTTGGAGATCAGCATGTTGCTAAAAATTGTCAGCCTTTTACCATCGGTCAAATAAATCCAATAAAAGGCTTCGTACATGTGTTTGACGATATTTCCTTAGATATTCTGTTAGAGAAACTTGATACTGTTGTTGACTTTGTGAGATTTTTAGAAAAAAAAGAAAAAATTATTTCCAACAGAAATTTAAAGGTAATTGCGCCAGGACAAGAAGAATTATTAGCCATCTACCTTACCCAAATTAATAAAGATGGAGAACACGATTTTATTTTGCCTAAAGAGGACTTGGAAGTACTTGTTCTTGAAGAAGGATTTTGGGAAGACTTCTTAGAAAGCCCTCAATACAAGTCGCAATATGATGCGAATAAAATTAGTTACGCGTGGGATAGGTTGATAGAAACGTTTAATCGAAATATCTTTAGCAGCACACAGCACTATGTTTATCCAGAAGGCATTGCAAATCAAGAAAAAATAGTGCGTTTCTTGGCTCGGGAACCGCGAACAAGAAGAAGAATGCTTGCAAAGGCTTTAGGGGAATTAATGAGGAATACTAAGTGGGATAAATTTGCGCTTCGAGTTGTTGGGGCGACAATTAGAAACGACCCTTATTATGTATTCATGCTCTTTCCTCACTATGATTATGATGAAGAAGAATATCGCATTAAACGGAGAGAAGTTTTATATCGCTATTGTTTAGTTACAAAACTTAAATTTCAGGACGCAGAGTCTATAATTGGTTTTTCTACTGAGCCGGGCTCAGGTGAAATCAGGTCAGAAGATTTGATTTACTATAATTGTAAGGCTTGGAGTAATGAAGACAGGGAAGAAGCAGAAAACTTGAGTAAAAATTTTGGTCTACTAAGTGAGATAAAGATACATAAATCAACAGAATTTGAATTTCCAACTGAAACTATAATCAAAAAGAGGCGGCGACGTTCGGGCAAGAAAAAATCTTAAGAAATTATATTTTGTAGATATACTGCCCGCGTTGTTAGGATGTGGGAGCCCTCTCCCCGATTAAGGTAATTCTTGAGCTGGGCGGACCTCTCCCTGATTGAGACGATTTATGAGCTAGTCGACTTGCCCCTTTGCGTAGCACCCTGTGGGTGAGCGGACTTTGTAGGAATAGCACGGTGGTTCATCACCGTGCGGGTGAAGTGAGGATTACTCTCTTCCTGATTATGGTAATTTTTGAGCTGGGCGGTTGGACCTCTCCCTGATTGAAACGATTTATGAGCTGGTTGACTTGTCCCTTTGCGTAGCATGATAATCCCGCTGCTCTTGTGGGACCCTGTGGGCTCCTAAAGGAGAGGGCATTTTGTTTCTGGTCTGCGGGCGGAGCGGGTTGGCGAATCACTATAATTGATGAAAATCGTCCCTTGCGCCTGTGTACATTTGTGCATATAATCAACCTCGATGAGCTACCAATGGGATCCCAACAAGGCAAAGTCAAATCTGAAAAAACATGGCATCAATTTCACAGACGCTGTTGGTGTCTTTGAAGATGAAAATGCCATCACCATCGAAGACGATCATGAAAGAGAATCTCGTTTTATTACCATTGGCAGGGATTTTCTGAGAAGAATTTTAGTGGTTGTTTACACGTTTCGTGGTGTGGTTATTCGAATCATATCCGCGCGAAAAGCGACAGCGCGCGAAAGAAAAATCTATGAGGAACAAAATGAAGAGTGAATATAACTTTAGCAAAGGCAAACGCGGGGCGGTAGTCCCTGCGTCGAAGGGAAAAACCCGAATCACCATCCGCATCGATGAAGATATTCTGGAATGGTTTCGTGGCGAAGTAGACACGGCAGGCGGCGGGAGTTACCAAGCATTGATCAATAATGCTTTACGCGAACATATTACGAATCAACAGGAGCCGATTGAAATAATTCTTCGGCGAGTGGTTCGTGAGGAATTGACTGCTGCAAAATAATCTTTGATGAAACTCCGAAGTTATTGCTTCGGAGTTTTTGTTATTGATAGTTACTCTCCCATGTTGATATGGTGTAGTTTGATATTTCCCTGATTGAGACGGTTTATGAGCTAGTTGACTTGTCCCTTTGCGTTAGCACCCTGTGGGCTCCAAAAGGAGAGGACATTTTTTCTGTACCCAATAATAACTGATCTTCGGACATAAAATCGGACAAAAAGGAAGAAACCTTCTATACTGGTTTATACGGGCTTAGGGTCCCAAACCAGAAAGAAGGTTTCCGTGAACAAGTTTACCCATCTTTTTCAGTTTGTGCAGCACCTGTTTGATG
>JACRMH010000055.1 GCA_016219545.1 Chloroflexota bacterium
CATCAAACAGGTGCTGCACAAACTGCAAAAGATGGGTAAACTTGTTCACGGAAACCTTCTTTCTGGTTTGGGACCCTAAGCCCGTATATACCAGTATAGAAGGTTTCTTCCTTTTTGTCCGATTTTATGTCCGAAGATCAGAAAGAATATATGTTCAAAATAGACTGTTTATGTCATAATTAGTCATGTTACCAAGTGGTATCGTGAGGTTTTTATTCACCGATATCGAAGGCAGCACACGCCTCTGGCAGGAATGTCCCGAGGCCATGATCGCGCATGCGCGGCATGACGAGATTTTGCGAGAAGTGGTCGAATCGAACCACGGCTATATTTTTCAAATCGTCGGCGATTCGTTCAGCGCAGCTTTCCATAACGCAATGGATGGATTGCGCGCGGTCATATCAGCTCAACACGGTTTACTCTGCGTGTAATGTCCGCCGCGCATGGTGGACAAATACTCCTCACCCAAACAACATACGACCTATTACAAAACACCCTGCCGGAGGATGTAAGTACGCCAGCGCGGAAGCAATGGAGCAGCACGTGCAAGGCCTCGGAGATATCGCCAGGCGATCATATGAATACATGAATGCCATGAGTTTTGAGATCTACGACGATCTGAGTGAGTCCATGTTGACGATGATGGCAAATCTTGCAAGATCGGGAGTGCCCGTGAAAATCGTTCCTCAGAAAATTGGTGGATTCATCTGCCTCGACCGAATTGTATGACCGTTATCCTCGAAACTCCCCGTCTCATCCTCCGCCATCAAGTCATCGAAGACCTGGATGAACTCTGGGCGCTGTATTGCGATCCCAACATCACAAAATATATTCCCGATGCGCCGCGTTCGCGCGAAGAAGCACAGGAGGAATTGGAATGGCACATGAACGGACATCCCAAACATCCCGAGTTGGGGCTCTGGGCAACCATTCACAAAGAAACGGGAAAATTCATCGGTCGCTGCGGACTGCTCCCGTGGAAGATCGATGGGCAGGATGAAGTCGAAGTGGCGTATACGATTGCGGAAGCGTATCAGGCTCAAGGCTTGGGAACTGAAGCGGCGCAAGCCATCCTGCAATATGGTTTCAAAAAATTGAATTTGCCGCGCCTGATCTGCCTAATCGATTCAGAGAACATCGCATCCCAAAAAGTTGCAGAGAAAATCGGCATGGCCTTTGAAAAAGAAGGCCGTGATGAAATGGGTCCATTTTGGGTTTATTCAAGAGCGAGGAAAAATGACATCTGAAACCGAGCATGGCTATCTTGTTCTCGCCGACATCAGCGGATACACATCCTACCTCGCGCGGGTGGAGCTTGAACATGCGCAGGAAATCCTGACCGATCTGCTGGCAGCCATCGTTGACCAATTCAAGCAGGCGCTGACCATTTCCAAATTGGAGGGTGACGCGGTCTTCGCCAACATAAACGAATCCGACCTACCCAACGGCGAACGACTTTTGGAACTCATCGAAGGAACTTATTTCGCTTTTCGCCAACGCCGTGATATGTGCGAAAGGCAAACCACCTGCGCCTGCCGCGCCTGCGCAAACATCCCATCGCTTGACCTCAAATTCTTCGTCCATCACGGCGATTACATTATCCAGAATATTTCAGGGATCCGTGAACTGGTCGGCTCGGATATCAACCTGATCCACCGTCTGACAAAAAATCATCTTACCGAAAAGACAGGCTGGCGTGCATATGTTTTATTCACAGAAAAAGCGCTGGAACATATCAACGTCCATCCCGAAGGATTGCACGAGCAAATCGAATCCTACGAACATCTTGGCGATGTTTCAACCCTGAGCATGGACATTCATCCGCGTTACGATGAAATGGTCGCGACAAATCGTGTGGTGGTCTCGCCCGAAGAAGCGGATTTCAAACTCGAATATGATTTCAACGCACCGCCACACATCGTCTGGGATTGGATCATGGACATCAACCGCCGCACGCAGGCTATGGGAGAATCTGGACATTGGTCTGCCATCGTGCGCCCGGGTGGACGAAGCGGAGTGGGGGCAAAAAATCATTGCGCACATGGTAAGGGAATCACGCAGGAAACGATTCAGGACTGGCGTCCATTCGAATATGGGACCAGCATGAATATTGACGGAAAGGCGGTGTATCAAAATATGTATCTCTTCACCCCGCTCGATGACGGCGAACGCACCCGCGTCGAAATACGCCTGAAACTCTTCAAGCCCGCACCTCTCTGGCTCAGCCGCATCATGGTCAAAATGGAATTTGCCAGGGATCAGCCTTATCAGCATTGGTTCGAGAGCATCAAGCATTTGATGGAAACGGGCACCTACTCTTAATCCATTCGCGAAGATCCGTAAGATCAGAAGCAAAGTTCTACTTTTATTTATATGTCCACCTTTGCCTCCCGCCTCCGCACCGTGCTCAACATCCACGCCGACGAAAGCCGCCTAGCCGCGCTCGTCATCGGTGTGATGCTGCTGACCTCGGCTGGATTCACATTGGGAAGCACAAGCATCGGGACATTATTTCTCACTCGCTTCGGCGTGGAATATCTGCCATATATGTATCTGCCGCTGGGAATCATCTCCCTCGTCACCTCATTGGGGATCACCGCTCTGCTTGCACGAGTCCGCCGCGAAGCGCTTTACATCTTCATTCCCATTGGCATAGCAGTTCTCACCGTCATTGCATGGCTGATGCTTTTCAGCACATGGAAGAGTATCTATCCAATTCTGTGGCTTGGCAAGGAAGTCATCAATTCCCTCGTGAGTTTGGTGGTATGGGGAATCGCCAGCACCGTTTGTGATACGCGCCAATCGAAACGGCTCTTCCCTCTCTTCAATGCTGGACGCATCCTCGGCGCGGTCATCGGCGGCTTTGGCACGGGTTTTCTGGTGAATCAAATTGGCACGCAAAACCTTCTTCTGGTTTGGGCCGGGATGCTGCTCCTCGCCTTCGCGCTCACCCGCGCCTTGATGAAGGATCGCATCCCGGTTGAACAAGTTCGAAAAACCCACCGCAAACAAAAACAACCCACGCTGATACAGGAAATGCAGCAAGGCTTTCAATTCGTGCGGGGATCATCATTGATGATCTGGGTTTCCCTTGCCGCTATTTTCTTTTCCATCTTATATCGTTGTATTGACCTGCCCTTTGCCCAGGCCGCCTCGATGCAATATCTCGGAAACGAAAAATCGCTGGCAGGTTTTTTGGGACTCTTCGAGGGTCTGACCACCGCAACCGCATTTCTCGCTTCAACATTCATAGCCAACCGCCTGTATATGCGCTTTGGCATTATGAATGCCATCCTCGCATTACCGGTCATTTATCTCATCGGTTTTGGTGGTCTCGCCCTCACGAATACATTCGCAGTCATCATTGCATTTCGTTTCATACAAATGCTCTGGCTTTCCGGCATCGCCGACTCAGCCTATCAGGCCATGTTCAACGCAGTGCCTGCATCGCGCCGAGACCAGGTCCGTGCCTTCATCGGTGGTGTCCCCGAACAGGCAGGGACCATCCTTGCAGGTCTCGTTACCATCGTATTTGGATCACATCAACTTGCTTTTGTCGGGCTTGCAGTTGCTATTGTCACTACGTTCATCATTTGGCGTGCGGGCCGCGCTTACAGCTTTACCCTCGTTGATTCACTCCGCAAAGGCCGCCCTACAATTTTTGGTCAAGACAATCGCCCGGATGCCATCGCGATCAGCGCCGCACTCAACGGCATGAAGCACCCCGACCCAATGGTTCGCCGCATCTCGGCCGAAATCATCAGCACACATTCCTCCGCAACCGACGCTCTCGTCCATGCTCTTTTTGATGAAGACATGAACGTTTGCATTTCTGCACTAAAAGGATTGACTCGCCTGCAAGCATCTTCTGCCCTTCTCGATATTGCATCGCTTCTTTCCGCCCCGCAGTCTGAGGTCCGCTCTCAGGCAGTGGACTCCCTTCGGGCATTGACTCCTTACCCGCGCGGACTGAGCGCCATGCTCGACCCGATGCTCAACGATAAAGATGCACAAGTTCGGGTGCGTACGATTGTCGCATTGTTATCCATTGACCCTTCTCACCCATCCCGAAATGTGCTCCGTCAGATGTCCATCATCGGGGATGGGGATGAACGCGCCATGGCTTTGAACGCGCTGGCTGAAGTCGGTGACCCAAATGCGCTCCTTCTTTTCTCGAACGAGTTAAATGATGAATATGCGCCCATTGCAGTTCGCAGTGCTGCTGCATCTGCATTGGCATCTTGTGGAAATGAAGCCATTCTGGAACTGAAGAATGCACTGGCATCAGAAAATTTATCCCTCAAAGCAAGCGCCGCCGCCGCACTGGGAAAGATCGGGGATGCATCCCTGCCTGCGACATTGGATTCTTTATCAGAACCTGATTCAGAAGAGGGAGCCCTTCTCACGCTGAATCAACTATCGGTCTGGAAAGAAGCGGTGCGTCTGCGGAAGTATGTCAAAACCCGCGTCGAGTCATCCATTTACTATGAAAATCTGCGGCTTGCCATTCGTCATCCCGAAAATGAGCGGATCCATTTATTGACAGATTCGCTTCAAAGCCGTGCCCGCCGCGATGCCATATATGCATTAAAAGCATTAGGGCTTCTGGGTGAACGCGATACCATTTCGGTTGCGATTGAAAGCCTTCAGAGCAATGATTCGGCACAACATGCCAACGCGCTCGAAACACTCGAGACAATTCGCGAAGCCGCGTTCATTCGTTCATTGTTCCGCATCTGGGAGCCTGGCAATGAAACCCAACCAATGATGAAGGCACAGGCTGTGATCGCCGAGCTGTTAAATGAAAAGGATGAATGGCTGCGTGTCTGTGCAATTTTTGCAAAGGATGAACCCATGGAAACTTTGACCACTCTTTCAACAATGGAGCGGGTTTTGCTCCTGCGCCGTGTGCCCTTGCTTGCCGATCTCCCCCCCGCCGACCTGCAACGGGTAGCTGCCATCGCCACCGAGCATGATTTTGTGGAGGGCGAAATTATTTGCGAACAAGGTGAGATCGGCAATGAAATGTATGTGATCGTCTCTGGCGAAGTGCGGATTGTGGTGAACAGTGAAGCACAATTCGGAAAAGAAATTGCCCGCCGCACAGCAGGAGCCATTGTCGGTGAAATGTCAATCATCAGTAGGGATACTCGCATGGCCTCGGTAATTGCCATCGGCGATGTGCGGGTGTTGTGTCTGGACCGAATGAGTTTCGAGAGTCTCCTGCGGGAACGTCCCGAAGTCTCACTGGCTGTGATGCGGGAGTTGTGTAGCCGATTAAGCGAGTTTAAGTGACACTAAGATTACGTCTGTCCATGATTGGAATGCGATCCTTCCGTTATTCAATCATAAGGCCTCGAGCGCGGTCTACACCACGTATACAGCTGATCTTCGGACAAGAGTTCGGACAAAAAGAAGGAAACCTTCTATACTGGAATGTGGGCTCGGGACCCAAACCAGAAAGGAGGTTTCCATGAATACGTTTACCCATCATTTTCAGTTTGTGCAGTCTGTATTTGATGAAAAAGAGATTGCCGAAAAAGCAAAGCCAATCATCGAGGGGATCTTGAAAGCTCGCTCACCACGACTGAGCGATATTGCACGAGAAATGACAGGTAGAGAAGATAGGAATTACAAATGCATCCAACGCTTTCTTGAAAAGACAACACCTCAAGTGACCTTGTTGCGTTTATTTCAAGAGAGCGCTTCTTTTGTGATTGGAGATCCAACCGAAATGCCGCGGCCTCAAGCCAGAAAGACAGACTATGTTGGAACCCTGGGTGATGGTCAAACCAGTGGGTATTGGCTGCTGTTTTTGTCAACTGCCTTTCATGGGCGATCCATCCCCTGTGGCTTTGTGAGCTATTCTTCCAAAACCATCAATCAAGCATCCATCTCCCGCAACCGCGAGCATTTTGAAGCATTTGCACAGGTGAAAGAAGTGATTGGAGACCGACCTTTGGTTTTGGACCGTGAGTTTAGCTATCTGGAGTTGATGGAAAGCCTGATCTTCGAAAGCGTGAACTTTGTCATTCGGCTCAAAGTGGGTCCAAAATTCACCGATCAAGAAGGAAAGATTGTGACTTTGACGATTTCCAAAGGAGAAAGACGGGTGATCAACAAGGTGTTCTATATGGGCAAGGTCTTTGTCAATCTAATTGGTGTTTGGCAAGAAGGTTTCAGTCAACCGATGTGGGTCATGACCAATCTCAAAGCCGAGGAGGTTCTGGAAATTTATTTGCAGCGGATGAAGATCGAAGAGAGTTTTCGGGATCTGAAAAACATGTTAGGCATGGACAAATTGATGTCGAAACGACGCGATCATATGGAGAAAATGGTAGCTCTGCTTTTGATTGCATACACGATCGCACTCTGGTTAGGTGAAACTTTACGAGAGACTATTTTCCCAATAGACAGCCGCAAACAAAAGATGTATTCTGGTCTGTTCATTTTCCTGAAACTCAAGTTTGATCTTTCCCCTCCCAATGTTTTGCATGCCTTCTCCCTTGCTCTTTCTGCCTTCAGATCCTGCCTCCTACCTGTCCGAACTCTTGTCTGAACTTCAATTAGGGAATGTTGTCAAATGGTTTGATTGGTTGTATAGTTGGCATGAGTGCGGGAGATGGATTATTCCGCATAAGACGACTCCGTAGGGGGTGGTTATATGGAAATGTTACACGTAATATATAGTTAGCCCGCTATCCCTCGTGAAGCGGTTTTATTTGGTAAGCTAGAACAAAAAAAGGAGAAAACAATGGCTTTACAATTTGAATCTTCAGAAGTAATTGATCGACCAATCGACAAAGTATTTCACTTTTACGCTGTAGAGCATGTTCGAAATCACCCCCGCTGGGATTCAGATATCGAACTCTGGCTGGATTCCGACGCTCCCATTAGCGTTGGAACGATTATCCACAGGCGTAACAAACGCAGTGGAACTCCTGTCGAAGGAACAATGAAGGTCGTTGAATTCGAACCAAATCACATGGTTGCAATGGAAATCCATGACGGTCCTGCTATCATGTACGGTAGGACAATATTTGAAGCGATTAACGGGAGCCAAACGAAAATCACTACCATTATTGATATACCGTGGATGGATGAAAAAACAGACAAGACTTTTATGAACAACCGATTGGCACAAGTCTCTCAAATCAGAAAACAACTGATGGAATCTGAGTTGTAAGGAATACCGCCATGTCTGAACCAATCATTTTCATCGCCCATCAAAAGATCAAGCAAGGCAAAGCCGGAGAGTACAAGAAGGTCTATCAGGAGGTAGGAGGATGGATGGAGGCGAACAAGCCCCAGACCGCTGCGCACATTGCCTATCTCAGCGAAGATGGCACAGAGGCGAGTGTTGTCCACATCTTCCCAGATATTGAGGCAATGGAGAAACACATGCAAAACCTGGGCGACATAGGAACAAAAGCATTTGCGCTGATGGAAATTGTCGGTTTCGATGTTTATGGAACGCCCAGCAAGATGGTTATGGATTCAATGTTAAAGATGATTCCAGAAGCAAAGGTGACTATGAGACCTCAGCCTGCAGGCGGATATATCCGTCTCAAATAACGCGGGCTACCGATTAACTCAGGCGTCAAGAGATCAGCAAAAAAGAAGTTGAAAAGAAAAAAGAAGCGAAGAACGGCTCCAATGTCTGAGCCGTTTTTTGTTTCCTGTGCAGACAGAACTGTCCCTCTCCAACTGAACCCAACTGGTTACAAACCCTTGATCCATGCCTTTAAGTAGATAACAAATCAAAAAGAGTCACAAGTTTCATAATTCATCCTCCACTCCCGGTTTCTTTCAGGTATAGGAGACGGGAGTGGATTCTTTAATTCGCTCACCGATATTTACACGGCCTTGGCAACTTGCGGTTCCGTGGATTTGACTATGTATGCGTGTTTCATTCCGAACAGGAAGCGCATCACATTGAAGCGCCGCACCGCGAACTCGTACAGCGCTATGATGATGACAAACGAGATCGCCACGATCACCGCCCACTCGAGCGCATCGGGCAGTCCCCACTGGAACACGAAGTAGCCGACTGCCAACAGGATGGTTTGGTGGAAGATGTAGAAGGGAAGTACAGCCTCGTTGGCATATTCCAATTTGGAGTTTGACGCGGTGAGGTATTGCATGGCCAGACCAAAGATTCCCAAAACGCACATCCAGCCACCGAAGACGCGCATCGAGCCCGCCAGCAGCAGGCTTGGTGACATGACGGTCGGGTCGGCGATCTGGTTGTACACGATGATGAAACCGATGACGAGCGTCACCCCAACGGACAGGGAGACCCAGCGCAGGCGGCGAATGTCCTCGTTCAGGCGTTCTTCGGAGACCAGCACGAAACCCCACAAGAGGAAGAACAGATACATGAGGTAGGGATAGCCTCCATTCATTCCCATGAACGGGAAGTCGGAGGGAAGCAGGTATAGAAGCAGGATGGGCAGCGCCAGAATGTACACCGTTCCGCCTTTGCCGAGCCAACCACCCAGCCTGGAAAGGAATCCACTTGCATTGCCCTTGAACCAGCGCAGGAGGGGATAGAGCATGAGGCTGAACAGGAACAAGTACCACAGATACCAAAGGTGCCCGCCGAACCAATTGATCGAGTTTGGGTAATACTGCGGCAGGTACTGGAAGTAGTTTCCACTGAAAAGCCCATGCGTTTTGTCCCACAAGTAGGATTGCAATGAGAGATGAGTCAGCGCGCCCACGAGCAACGGGACGAGCAAACGCAGGACTTTGTCCTTGACGAACTTTCCAAAGCCGCCCTTTCCCAGCGCATAGAAGAGGCTGGCGCCCGAGACAACGAACATCAACGGCATCATGAAGGAGGTGGCGAACAGATTCCAGACCTCCACTGAGGGATACCAGATGTTATTTTTTACGTTCCAGTCTTCCACATTATAGAAGCGGGTGGAGTGATAGACAAACACGAGCAATATGCCCTGCACGCGCAGCCAGTCGAGATCGTATCTTCGTTGAGTTGTTTTGGCGTCCATTTTTTCTCCTCTTATTCTTGAAATCGAATTGATTCTTGATCTTGATTTACATTGTTCGAGCGGGTTCTTTGAGCGGCGTTTCCTTCGCTTGAAGACCATGGGGCCTGGTCAGCCACTTCATCCCGAACAGGAAGCGCATCAGGTTGAAGCGTCGTACTCCAAACTCATACAAGCCCATGATCGCAAAGAAAGAAACAATCAGGATGATGAAGTACTTGAGTAGATCGGGGATGGCCCACTGCACCACAAAATATCCCAGGGTGACAACTACCGTTTGGTGCAGGATGTAGAAGGGCAATGCCGCTTCGTTGGCATATTTCAGGAACGGAGTGTTTACGTTGAGATGCACCATGCCGAAGCCCATCACCGTCAGCAGCCAGCTCCAGACCACGAAGCAATCCAGCACTTTCACCAGACGATTTGCCAGCAAGAAATGGTCGGTCGGATAGATGGTCTGGAACTCGCCGAACAGATAGACGGCGGAGAAGATCACTCCCATCCCCAAGTGGATCCAGCGCATCCGGACAATGGACTTTTGCAGGCGCTGGTTGGAGAGGATTACAAAACCGGCAATGTAGAAAAGCGGGTAGATTACCACGCTCCAGCCCCCCAGAGATGTATTGCCCGGGCCTTCCTCATCCAGGTTCAGAATCAACAGGGTCGCCGGCAGAGCCAAAAGCAAGACCGCTGCGGGGTTGGCCAGCAGATCGCCCATGTTCTGCAAAACGCGCCGGCCAACGGAAGTCCGTTTGAACCAGATGAAGATCGGCAGGAAAACCAGGGACAGGATGAAGAGTAGTTCCAGGTACCACAGATGTGAGCCCATCCAGGCAAAGTTGCCGCCGAAGCCGTACATGCCATCGAAGTAGTGTGGATAAAACTCGAAGAACGAGCCGCTGAATTTCCCTGTTGACAGCCTTTCCAGATATATGTGCAGGGCAACATGAGTGAAAATGCCGACGACCAGCGGGATGAATAGGCGCAGGAACAGTCCGGTGATGTATTTTCCCGGTCGGTACTTATCCAATGCCAGGAAAGTGCTGGCTCCCGAGATGATCAGGATCAGCGGCATGCCCCAACTGGTGCAGAACTCCAGCCAGACCTGCACAGACAGGTAGGTGGTGGCGTTTTTGATAAACCAGTCATCGGTGTCAAAAAAGCGTGTGGCATGGTGAAGACCGAAGATTGCTAGGATGGCAATCACACGCAACCAGTCGAGGTAGAAAATTCTTTTAACCGATTTTGTGTCCATGACTTACTCCTTTTGGTTTGAAATGGATTGAAGGTGTTGCGATTGAGAGCGGAAACTACGCGGTGGTTCGGTGAACTATTGATTGAATGATTTTTTCCACGGGAGCACCTTTGACGAGGAAGGCGTCCACGCCCGATTGAAATGCTTTTGCCCGTGCGGACTCGTAATCATGCACAGTGAGCGCAATGACCTTGCATGGAAATTGTGATTTGATTCGCCACGTCGCTTCATATCCATCCATGACGGGCATTTCCAAATCCATGAGGATCGCGTCGGGCTGCAGGGACTCGACCTGGCGAATGGCGTCCAGCCCATTGGCGGCTTCGCCGATGACTTCGATTTCATTAGAGAGGCACAAGAGTGTGCACAGGTCGCGCCGCACTTCATCCACATCGTCAACGAGCAAAACTTTGGTAGTCATTCTTTTGCCTGTCATGAGAGAAAATAATGAAAGGCTTGCTCGAACTCGTCCGCGTCAACTTCGGGAAATGATTGAATGGAGAGGCTGGCGGGAAGCGGCGCAAGCAGTTCGCGGGCGTTCTCTTCTTCATCGAAGTCAAAGCCGTAATCGCGGGAGTCGGCGTAAATTGGTTTAGGCTCTGCAACAATGAAAGTACAGAAGGTCGCGGGTTGGGAGATGGTTTGGCAGTTCATGGGAAATTCCTTCTTTCAAATTCTGTCCCCACTATACGCGTTTCCCCACGAATGCACATCTGGCGCGAGAATGAACCCACCCTGCACTTCGAGGTGGATTTATGATCTCAGACTGGAGATGTAGGAGTACATCGGAGGTTGTAGAAGATCATTTACCACAAAGGACACAAAGTGTCACAAAGGGAAATCAAAAAATCCTTCCTTGTGTACCTCCGTGACCCTTTGTGGTTAAGAATGTTATGAATTTTGTGGGGGACGTAGTTGCGCGATCAACGAACGCAATTGGGCAAGGGCTTGCTCGGTCAATGTTTGCAGGCGGTCAATCTGTTCGGGGACACAGGCAGGCTCACGGTCAAGCAGGAGGCGGGCAGATTGCGATGTCAGCGTGATGGAAAAAATCACCTGGCTGACCGAGTCGTGCAGTTCACGCGCCAGTCGATTACGTTCGCGCGCCGCCGCCAGTTCTTCAGCTTGCGCGGCATACTCCTGTAATCTTTCATGGGCGCTCCGCAAATCCGCAAGCAAGCGCTGGCTTTCCGCCTGATCAGCTTGGGTGCGTGAGTAGAGCAAATCGTACGAGATTAGAAACGCGCCGATTGCAAAAAAGAGCAGAAGCAGCGCCAGCCCATTTACCCAGCCCATACCAACTAAAAGGGTGGCGCTGAGCAAGGCAATGTAAAGGGCCATCCATGTCGATGCGGCTGGGCGTAAAAACGTGCGCACCACCTGAATGCACAGTGGAATGTACAGGTCTGATGAGATATCCAAAAACGGGCGCAGGTTGGAAAGCAGGAGCACCAGCGCCGTTTGGAACGGGAAGTAAAACCAATTGCTCCAGGCAAAACGATTCGACAGCCACGGCTCCAAAGCATATAACAGGCTGTAGACTGCAATCAGCGTGACCGCAACAAGCAGGTTTTGCGAATCTAGATAAAAGAGGATAGCGCGTAAAGCCACCACGCCGATGATAATGAAACCGATCAGGTAACTGCCTTGATAACCTTCCCGCTTCACTCTTAACCTCCAGCCTGATTCTGCTTTACAAGAATTTTCGTTCCCCGATCCTTTTCCGACTCTACCGAGAGACTCCACCCAATTTCACGCGCACGCTCCGACATGCCTATCAGTCCCAAATGTCCGCGCTGATTTGATACCGTGTGTGGATCGAAGCCCTGCCCATGATCTTCGATTTCCAACGACGAAGAATCATCGTTCAACTTCAAACGGACTTTTGCCTCATATGTCCCGCTGTGTTTGACGATGTTGGTCAAGGCTTCGTTGACGATGGAATACAGTCCCAGCGTCTCCGCCTCAGAAAGAGTCGTCTCTCCCTGTATTTCCAGTGAGACCTGCAAACCGTCACGCGCCTGGCGTTCAACTGCTAATCGGCGAAGCGTGGCGGGCAATCCCTCCTCTGCGAGGGAGCGAGGCTTCAACTGCGAGATGAGGGATTGAATCTCGCTCAAAGCGTTTGCCGAAAGCTCTTCGAGGCGGAGCAACTGTGTGGAGCACGACGCGCGAGGCGAGTCTTTTTCCAGCAGGAGACGGGCAGATTGTGCGGCAAGGTTCATGCTGAAGACTGTCTGCGTGACTGAGTCATGCAGGTCACGCGCCAGGCGGTTGCGTTCATGCTCCACAGCAAGACCTGCAACTTGATCGGCGTATCCCTGAAGTTGACGATGCGCGGTCTGTAAATCGCTGAACATCCGTTTGTTTTGGGCGCTGGCTGATTCGGCGTTCAGCACCTGATGGGCGTACCCGCCAAATAGAAAACAAATGCCGCTATATAACCCACCCATTGCCAGCCCAAAGAGTTGACCTTCTTCGGAAAACAGCATGACGCTGAAGATGGCAATCGAGAATGCTGTGATCCACATGAATCCAATGCGCCTGCCGAAGAAGGAAACCGCATCGAGACTGGGCGGAATGAACAGCAGGGCGAAGAAATCCTCATAGGTGGACACGTCCAACAGCCACATGACAAGAATGGATTGGATGAGGAGATATGCTATTTGTATATATCGAGATTGGAAGAGAGGCTTGCGATGAACAATCCATGTCTCAGCAATGAGACACACGCCATACACAGCAAGGAGACCAAGTACGGCGACGAGTTCCTCATCATCGGAGAATAGCACCGCGCCGCGCAGGGCAACCGCGGCGAAAATCAAAAACACACCCGCGGTACGCATTATTTTTTATCCGTTGGGGTTTCGTGCCGCAGGGCGTAGATGGCGGCTTGTGTGCGGTCATCCAGATTCAATTTACCGAGGATGTTACTGACGTGGGTTTTGACGGTCTTCTCGCTGATGACCAGTTTCGCGGCGATGTCGCGATTATTCATGCCATCGGCAATTAATTTCAGAACTTCCTGTTCGCGGTCGGTCAAACCGCTATCGAAGTTGGATGCTGCTCGGGTTGCGGAAGGCGCGTCTTTCGTGGCCGCAACTGCCATCAGTTTCTTTGCAATTTCGGGGTGCAACTGCACCTTGCCCTGATGCGCCTCGCGTACAGCCTGGACCAATTCATTCGGCGGAATGTCCTTGAGCAAATATCCCTGTGCGCCTGCGCGGATAGCGGGCAGGACTTTATCCTCCTCGCCGAAACTGGTCAGAATGATGACGCGCGTACGCGGACTAGCTTCGATGATTTTTGGTGTGGCTTGCAGGCCATCCATTTCTGGCATCATGAGGTCGAGCAGAACGATATCGGGTTGAGTGCACCGCGCCATTTCCACTGCTTCGATTCCATTTGCGGCATCCCCCGTTACTTCAATGGGCAGTTCCGATGTATTCTGCAATTCCAAGAACGTCCGCAATCCCTGGCGCACCATTGCATGGTCGTCCACAATGAGAACGCGGATTTTTTTCCCCGAAGCAAAGCCAGATTTGTTCATGCCGTATTCCCTCCCAAAACAGGGTATCGCAAACGCAAAATTGAATGCCAATTTTCCCACTCAAAGTATAGTATCAGTATGGTGAAAGTCAAGTGGAAATATCAAATGAAACGATTTTCGGGCTGAATTCAACGTGAAATACAATGGCTTTTTGGGCATTAAATGCTGATGGTTAATGAGTCGTGGTGCAGCAAAGAACAACGGTTGATTAATTGATGCGACCCTTCGGCTAATGTACTTGCAAAGCCCAAGCACGACGCCCTTGCTTGAGCCGAGGCGTTTTCGTTAGCAGCTTTGAACCGGTCCAACGATTCAATAGCCACCTTCGCCTGATGAGAAGTGATATATTCCATCTTTGTGAAAATTTCGCCTTACCTTATGGCATTATTGATGGGTAGGATTGTCTTCACGATTCCAGATATCGCGCCCAAACTTTGTTGCAATCTATCTTTGCGATTGAACCTAGTCTATCGGTGAATTAGAAGTTGAAAAGATTAATGAAATGGTATTCTAGGTCTTGTAAGTCAGGGATTGGATTCTTCTGGAAAAATCAAACTCTTTCAGCCAGGTATTGGAAGGATTGATTCACTGTTTTTTTTCAGTGATTATATCCATCCATTCTGCTTATCAGACCATTCATAGTGGGTTATATTTCTTCCCAAAGCTCCTATAGTCTAAATATCAAAAGGTTTATTTGGTCGAATTAATTCAAATTCATCTAAGGAAACATCCGTGATAACTAATTCTCTTTTGAATTTTTATTTATCATATTTTGCAACAGGACAATTATTCAAGTTAACTTATGACCAAAAAGAGACCCTACTCTCCAAAGATTACTTGGCCATCGAAGACAGTCATAGCCACCTGGGTCTGGGCGATTTCCACGGGGTCTATGGCAAAAATGTCGCGGTCGAGAACCACCATGTCTGCCAGTTTTCCGGGGGTGATGCTGCCCAATTCCTTCCCACGCCCACAAACCAGTGCGGTTCCCATGCTGAATCCCCAAACGGCCTCAGCCACGCTCAGGCGTTGATCCGGATACCATCCACCAGCCGGTGTGCCATTCCGCATTTGGCGGGTAACCGCCGCATGAATGCCCCAAATTGGATTCGGGTCTGCCACCGGGCAATCTGATCCAAACGCCAAGGACACGCCTGCCGTCAAGAGGTCCCGGAAAGGATAACTCCATTGCGCCCGCGGTCCAACAGATTTATCGATCATTGGGAAGTCATCAGGCACGTGGATGGGCTGCACCGATGCCATTACCCCCAACCGACCGAGCCTTACTATATCTTCAGGGCGTATGTTCTGCAGGTGTTCGATGCGATGCGGAGCGCCTGGTGTCACAGTATCTTTGCTGTTCAACACCTGCTCAAAAGCTGTGATCAACTCGCGGTTTGCCCGATCACCAATTGCATGCACAGCCACTGCCAGACCGGATGCATGAGCGCGTTGAATGGCATCCAAAATCTCATCCATCGGCGTCAACGGCATCCCGGCACTGGCGGTATCTTCATAGTTTTCCAGCATCCAGGCCGTGCGGGCACCCTGACCGCCATCTGAAAAGAATTTAACATGACCAGTACGCAGGTAGTCATCCCCGTATCCGGTGTGCAAGCCGAGGGCAATGGCCTGATCCAATTTTTCTCCCGGAAGCAACATCCACATGCGCATGAAAAGCTTTTCATCAGCCCGTAGATGTTGATAAGCATGGAAAGCGGGCAGGCCTTCCTCCCCCCCCATAATGCGAAAATCATGGACACCCGTCAGACCTAACTTGTGTAATACACCAAACCCATCGGATATGGCTTTCACCGTCTCATCTGCCTTAGGCGGTGGGATAACGTCCCGTACAAGATTCATCGCCAACTCTCTCAACACGCCGGTAGGTTTTCCTTCCTCATCTCGATCAATTACACCCCGGGGCGGGTTTGGGGTTTCGGAGTTGATATGCGCTGCTTTCAGCGCAAGGGAATTGGCTACAGCGAGGTGTCCATCGCTGCGCCAGAGGATGGCGGGATTGGCAGGCGTCAAGTAATCCAGATCCGCTCGGGTGACCAGGCGGGGATTGGGCCAGCGTATCTCATTCCAACCCCGACCAACGATCCAAGCACCGGGAGTTGTTTCCCTGGCTTTCTGTGCAAGCAGAGTCTGCAGTTCTTCCAGGGATGAGGTATTTGATAATACCAGCCGACGCCGTCCAAGTGCCCATTCAAAGTAGTGAAAATGAGAATCCATTAGACCTGGCAACACCCGCCGCCCCCCAAGATCTTTTTCAACAGTTTTTGAATTCGCCAGAGCGCGCACATCCGAATCGCTTCCAACTGCCACGATCCGCTTTCCTTCCATCGCCACAGCAGTAGCTTGGGGAAACTTAGGGTCTTGCGTATGTATCTTGCCGTTATAAAAAATTGTGGTTGGCATGAGATTTAATACTCCTCTTCTAATAGTTAATTCCAGTCGATAATTGGCTGGCTACATCTCCCATCCGTGCAAAGTGAGCCGAACCGGTGGAGTTGACATATTGAATAAAGCTTTCGAGCATCATCATGCGATGACCGCGCCCGATCACCTGGGGATGCATGGTAAGGGTGAATACTCCGCTATTTTCGTGTTTGATCATGAAATCAAGATCACCCTTCCATATTTCGAGAACCTTGGATGGGGCTGATAAACCTGACCTGGGTCTTGAAAAATCGAAAGTGAAATGCGGCCAATCATCCAGCCCAAAATCCACCGGGAATTCCCAGAGATCTGTTTCCCTGCCGGGCGCCAGCGGTTCTTCTGCGCTTACCCGGTCACCCAACCGCGGATGATATGGATGATTATCATCGGCAAACAGGCTTGAATCATACTGAAAACCAAACTCCAGTAGAAGGGGAAGGGTTACGCTTGAATAATCCCAGGAGGGTGAGCGGTAGCCAATAGGAGGCGTCCCGATGAACTTCTCCAATATTTTCTGTCCTTTTTCCAAACTTCTTCGTTCATCATCAGGGGACTGCGTACTGACATCTTCATGAGCATACCCATGGTTGGCTATTTCGTGCCCATCGTCCAATATCTTTTCAATGCACAGAGGAAAGGACTCGGCGGAATGACCGGGCACAAAGAATGTGCTCCTGATTTGATAGCTGCGCAATAGGTCGAGGATCCGGGGTACACCCACACGGGCGCCATATTCACCCCGTGAAAGACGCGCAGGAGTAGCTGGAATGTCGCTACTTAACCAAACACATAAGGCATCAAAATCAAAAGTCAAGCAAACAGCAAAGGACATATTCGTATCCCGGGTCATACAAATAACCAGTATGCAACCCTGCACTAATGCGGTGATGTTCAGTGAAGACTGGAAGGGAAAACTTGTTCATGATTGGGTTTGATGGAATTCATACTCAGACCGTAGATTCAAAAACCACCCGGCCGTTTACGACCGTCATCACAACTTTAGCATCAGGGATCTCCATTGGATCGATCTCGAAAATATTTTTATTCAGGAGGATGAAATCAGCCCATTTCCCCGGACTGATCGAACCCTGTATGGATCCTTTGCCTGCTGCAATGGCAGCACCCATTGTGTAACCATGGATCGATTCAGCCACACTCAGCCTTTCCTCCGGGTACCATCCCTTTTCAGGTTCCCTTTGACCGTCACAACGGGTCACCGCAGCATAAATTCCCATCATCGGGTTTAGATCTGCAAAAGGAGCATCCGATCCAAACGCCAACTGCACATGGTGATCCAACATGGAGCGGAAAGCATATGCGTATCGCGCCCGGGCTCCCCAGACGCGGTTAGCCGTTTTCCAATCCGTCAGAATATGCACAGGCTGCACTGAAGCGATGATATGATGCCGGCTTAGTCGCGGCAGGTCATCGGGATGGATCAACTGGACATGCTCGATCCTGTGCGGCAATGCTGCTGCAGGAAATCGATCATGCTCCGGGATCTCACTCATGACGTCGATCACATTCCTTACAGCGCGGTCACCAATTGCGTGAACAGACAGGGAGAAACCAACCTGCCTGGCCAGAATTCCCAACTCGTGCATGGTCTCAGGAGAAGTGACCGAAATTCCCAATTTGCCCGGATCTTTTTCAAATGGTTCCAGCATAAGGGCGGTCTTGCCGCCCATGGAACCATCTGCGAAGACCTTTACCTGACCCAGCCACAAATGCTCATTGCCGAAACCCGGGCCGATACCAAGCTGGACTGCCTCATTTAAAAATTCAGCTGCGATATTCATGTGAATGCGCAAATTTAATTCACCCTGCTGGTAAAGATCATTGAACAAACGCAAACTTTGAGGACCCTCCCGTTGTAATCTGATATCGTGAATGCTGGTTAAACCAAGTTCATTGGCTTCAGTCATGGCATCCTTCAGCCAGTTCTGAAGCGTCTGGTGGTCATACCCCGGGATATGTTTTTCAACCAATTCAATGGCGGCCCACTCATGCAACACACCGGTCAACAACCCTGTTTCATCGCGTCCAAATTTTCCGCCAGCCGGATCCGGGGTCTCGTGGGTGATACCAGCCAGTTTCAAAGCCGCCGAGTTGACCCAGACAGTATGCAGGTCTGCCCTATGGAGGATCAACGGAATATCAGATGAAATACCATCCAAGAGGCGCAGGGAGGGTTTTTCCGCCCAATGGGTTTCGTCCCATCCCCAGCCATGCAGCCATTGGTACTCCCCTCTTAATTGCACTGCCTTTTGAATCCGCTGCTGCATTTCATGAATAGTATTGACACCATACAAATCAATTTGGTTGTTATGCTGTCTAAGTACATACCATAAGAAATGTACATGTGCATCGATTAGCCCAGGCAAAACCAGCCTGCCATTGGCATTGATGATCTTTGTATCCGGGCCGGCAAGTTTTTTCAACTCATCGAAAGTGCCAACGGCCATGATCCGCCCATGATCACAAGCAACTGCTTCAGCCCAGGGCAAAGATGAATCGACAGTGAAAATTCTACCGTTTCGCAAGATCATATCTGCATTCATTTCGACCTCCTGAAATTCAATATATGGAATTTTGTTTCACAACCATAAAGCTTTTTTGAAATCAGCGAATTGATCGCGTGGTCCATCCAGCCGGTTGCGTCCCAGTTCCAGTACATACACATGATCTGCGATATTAATGGCTTGACGTATGTTCTGGTCTACGAGCAGGATGGTAACGCCTTCCTCTTTTAATTGAACGAGTAAATCATATATTTCCTTTTCAAGACGGATCGCCAGACCGGCAGTGGGTTCATCGATCAGGATTAGTTTCGGATTTACCATTAAGATACGCCCGATCTCTACCATGCGCTGGGTTCCCCCGGAAAGTTCGCCGGCCGGAGAACGCCGCCGATCCCGTAGGACTGGAAAACGCAGGTAATTGGCTGCAATGCCTTCCTGGATGCGCGCTTTGTCGCCACGAAATGACCACGCTCCCATTTCCAGGTTCTCCTCGACCGTCATTTGGGGGAAAACACTCTGCCGCTGGGGGATATACGATAATCCCATATGAATCAGTTGATGCGAGGGAACACCAATAATATCCTTCCCATCAAGAGCGATCACGCCCTGCTGCGGTTTAACGAATCCAAAAATAGTCTTCAGCAACGTGGATTTCCCAACTCCGTTGGATCCCAACACGGCAGTGATCTGCCCCTTGCGCGCTTGAAGGGAAACGCCCTGCAGGATGTTCAAGTCCTGATAATATCCAACGTGTAGATCCTGGATCTTAAGCATCCTCTACCTCCTCTCCGAGATAGGCTTGGATGACCTTTTCATCGTATTTGACCACCTGAGGATCTCCATCGGCGATAATATCGCCATAATTGAGTACGACCAAACGGTGGCTGAGTGTGAAAATGGAATTCATGTCATGGCTGATGATCAGGAAAGCCTTGCCCTGTCCATAAAGAACCTTGATATATTCAAAAATGGATTCCATTAATTTTGGATGCACCCCAGCAAAAGGTTCATCCAGCAGCAGAAGCTGGGTATCGGTCATCATCAATTGTCCCAACTCGAGCAGCTTCTGCTGTCCGCCGGAAAGACTGCGGGCATAATCATCGCGCAAATGATCCATGGTCAGAAAATCCAGCACTTCCCGACCGCGAGCTTCCCAGGTCTTGCGACCTTTTTCGGGATAAAGCGCTAAAGCCGGTACCAACAGGTTTTCCATCACAGTCATTCGGCGAAAAGCACGGGTTACCTGGAATGTGCGCCCAACACCATGCTGCATCACCTGATTCGGTTTAAGGTGGTCGATTCTTTTTCCGTTGAATGTGATCGTACCTGAATCCGGCTCATGGATGCCGCCGATGGTATTTACAAGGGTGGATTTCCCGGAGCCGTTGGGTCCGATCAAACCTATGATTTGATGTCCGCTAAAACTCAGCGATACCCCGTTCAGGGCTTGAATACCACCGAAGTGTTTCTTCAGATTTGAAATCTCAAACTCCATGGGAATCACTCTCCTTTTTTCGTTTCTCCGCCCGCGGCCCCAGTCCGAACAAACGCTCTAAAAGAGGGGCAATCAATCCATTCCGGGCGAAGCGCAGTGTGATAACCAGCAGCGCTCCAAAGATCACAAGCCGCCAGGCATCAAAATCACGCAATACCTCCAGGCTGACTTGTATGATGATTCCGCCGATGGCTGCAGCGACAAGGCTTTCCACTCCGCCGATGATCGCCATGGCAATGACCAGTCCCATTTGGGGCAGGACAAAAGTATTGGGGGTCAGGATGCCGATATAATGTGCAAAGAAGCCGCCTGCCAGTCCGGCGATCATACTGGTGATGACAAATGCCATTAATTTATAACGTACTACATCCACACCCCTCGCAGATGCAGCTTCTTCATCCTCTCGGATGGCCCTCAGAAATAACCCCACACGGGAATTAACCAGCCAGTACATGAAAAGTAAACTGAACACAAGGAGGGCCAACATTGTAAAGTAATAAGGGAGCTTGGATGTGGTTGCGCCAAACAGCATTTCCAGATGCAATCCCTGATCCCCGCGTGTAATGCCATATTCCCCGCGGATCAATATTCGAAGAATTTCCGAAAAGGCTATGGTGAACAATGCCAGATAGGAGGCTTTGAACCGCAGGCACAAAACACCGATCGCCAGTCCTGTCAATCCGGCTACAAGAGTTCCCGCGGGTATGCCTAGCAACGGAGGAAGTCCAAAATATTTTCCAAGCAATCCTGAGGTGTAACCGCCAATTGCCATGAACGCCATGTGCCCGAAGGAAAATTGACCGGCAACCCCGGCCAGTAGGGACCAGCTGGAAGCCAGGATCGCATAAAAATAGGCAATGATCAGCACGTGAAGCCAATAGAGAGAAACCTTTTCCAAATAAAAGGGGATTGCGATGGCGACCACTAGGGTGATCGAAATCACCAGCCATTCGATACGAACGCGGGGAGCTCGCGCAAAAGTCGGTGTCATGTTTCTTTTCTCCCAAATAAACCTCTGGGTCTAAAGAGCAGGACGATCGCAAAAATAACCAGCCCGTAGACCATTTTATAATTGAGCGCCCGCGTTGGGTCGGGAAAATATCCGGTTCCAAGACTCTCAACCAGCCCTATCAAGATCGCCCCCAGAATGCTTCCAGGTATTGAACCCATTCCGCCCAGAACAATGATGATATACGAGCGTATGGAAGGCGTGGCGCCAATATCCGGAGTGACCGAAAAGATGGGTGCCAGAAGGGCACCCGCTATGGCAGCCAAACCGGCGCCAACAGCAAAGGCAATGGTGTTGATAGCCAGAGGATTGATGCCCACAATACTGGCTGCATCCTTGTCCTGGCTGACAGCCCTCAGGGCCTTGCCGATCCAGGTTTTGTTGATGATCAATAACAACAATCCAAGCAGGATGAGCGAACATACACCGGCGATGAGACGCTCGGCGCTAATATTGACCGTTCCCAGCTGGACCGTCCCGGCTAAGAAAGAAGCCGGGCGGCGGGGAATAGGTCCCGCAATTGCCAAGGAGAGGTTCATCAAAAAGAGGGACAAACCGACCGTGACCAGGACAGCATACTCGGAGGGACGTTCAATCTGTCCCTTGTGAATCGGGCGTAGAAAGATAAGTTCGAATACAAGGCCGATAGCCCCTACGATCAGCCCTGAAATGAATACAGCCAACAAAGGGTGGAGTCCCGTAAAAGTGCTAAGCAGGAAATAAGAAGCGTAGCCACCCAGCATGTAGAATTCACCATGGGCGAAATTAACAACTTTCAGGATCGAAAAAATCAGAGTTAGTCCCAGCGCCATCAATGCGTAAATAACCCCCATGACCAGCCCGGTTGCGCACAAGGAGAGAAAATACTGCATGGTGTGTCTCCAGGGATACAAAGGTTGCGGGTCTTCCCGCTCGCTTGAGCGGGAAGACCCGTTGTTTCATGTTGATCTATTTCGGTCCCGTATACAGAGGTCCGGTTGAAACTTCCCGTGGGAAGACGACAACAGATTCTTCGAAGGGTTGATTTATCTCCGTGTACTGCATGATATAAACGCTTGGGGTTGGGAACTGGTGCCACATCCATTTCGGTACATCGCCAGAAATGGGATTCTTGGATCCGTATTCGAACCATATCTTGCCCAGGACGCCATCGTATTGAATGGATTCCAGTGCGGCGATAATGGCTGCTGGTTCGGTTGAGCCGGCAGCGCGAATGGCCTCAACCATCAAATATACGGAGTCGTAGGCTTCCATGGCGTGTGCCCCGGGTCGTACTTCATAGAGCTTCTCAAAGTTATCGAGGAACGCCCGTGTCTTGTCATTATAAAGAGATGGAGGAAGTCCCACATAGGTGAATAGGGCATATTGTCCGCAATCTCCCACATTTTCCCAGTATTCAGGAAGTTGGGCATCTGCGGCATAAAGGGCGGTTTTGGCTGTCGGTGCCAAGCCAAGATCGCAAGCCTGGCGAACCATACGATAGGTACCCATTCCGGTGACGCCACTTACGAGCACATCCGGGGGATTCTGCATAATACGCTGCAGGGTGGGTGTAAAGTCTTCAGTCGCCGGGTCAGCAAAAATTGTTTCCACATCGGTAATGCCATACCCCGCAAGTTGCTTGGTAATGGACTCTGCGGATGAATGGCCGTAATCGGTATCTTCCTGGATGAAGACAAATTTTTTCCAGCCGGTGGCGGCATAGTATTTTGAGGCAATGCTTGAATAGTAATCAATGGAAGGGGAGATGCGGAAGATTTCAGGATATCCACTTCCGGTGACATCATCTGACCAGGGTTCTGAAAACACGACCGGGATGCCATACTTATGAGCGACTTCCATCTCTGTTAAGGCCACTCCGCTGTGGTATTCGCCGATCAGCCCCACTACCTTGTTTTGGGTGATCAAACGCTCGGTGACGGCAGTGCCCCGTTCAGGCAAGCCTTCCGTATCCCCAAAAATCAACTCTACATTCTTACCTAATACTCCCCCGTTCAAATTAATTTCATCAACTGCCATTTTGGCAGCCTGTTGCATTTCTATACCGGAACGATAGGCCCCAGGAGCAGACAATGGACCAAATCCTCCAATTCGGATGACATCTGCCTCAGCGACTTGTGTTGGTTCTACAGCTGGAGGCTTGGGCTGACACGCTGCCAGGACCATCGCAAGGATGGCGAGCATGGGGAAAACAAAGCGTAATTTACGTAACATGGTATTCTCCTTTGGCTTTTGTTTTTGTCGTAGTATGTGGGATGTGAATAGGGAAATGAATATATTTTATAAATGCCCTCCTTTTGCTTTTTCGTGAATAAACTGCCCGCCTGATGTTGAATTAGTCTGAAGCCATGCTTCAGCCCGTATGGTGTGTGAGTCGGTACCCGATCCAGATAAAATCCTCTGAGCAGAATTTGAAGCTCTTAAATTCCGGCATGCTTCCAATCCCTGCTGTGAAATACAGAAGCTGGGTACATGTCTTTTAGTGATATGGGTAGATATCGCAATCTCGGTCATGTTCAATAATGGCCCTTCAATCCTGAAGAAAGAGATGGTCTCCACGCACATAACCACTAAAATTTTTAACTTTGCTTGACTTTTACCGCTTACTTGCTATAATATTATACTGTTCGATATAATAATTATACCATGCGAAATAATTATTATCCAGTAGGCATAAAGCGAGAGAATCGTGTCTTTGAACAAATTCAATATGAAAAATGTTCTTTATGAAAAAAAGGGATCAGTAGCCTTAATTACGTTTAATCGCCCCGATTCATTGAATGCTTTTTGTTATTCAATGTTCCAGGAATTGATCGATTTTCTGGAAGAAGCCCAAAATGACCCTGAGGTACGAGTCTTGGTGCTGACTGGCGCTGGTAAATCTTTTTCTGCAGGGGTGGACCTGAGGGAAGTGGATCAATTTTTGGCTACCGATATTTCCCTGTTAAATTCACGACAAATGTTGAAAAGATATTCAGAGCTTACCCGGTGTATGGTTAAACTTTCCAAGCCAATCATCGCCGCCATCAATGGCGTTGCTGTGGGTGTAGGCGCTGAAATTTCAATTGCCAGTGATATTCGGATCGCTTCCGACCAGGCTTCATTCGCCTTCGCAGAAGTGCGCCGCGGTTTGTTTGAGACGAATGGAGTCATGCATTTCCTGCCTCGCCTGGTGGGCCGCGGCCGCGCAGCTCATTGGCTGTATACAGGTGAAAAGATCACGGCTGATGCAGCCTTGGGTGCAGGCCTGGTAACGCGGGTTGTGCCTGGTGAAAGTCTTTTAGAAACAACATTATCTCTGGCTCGGCAGATTGCTGCAAATGCCCCTATTTCTGTGCGCCTGGTCAAGAAAGTACTTCAGCGTACTGATGACTTGGACCTGGAAGCGATCATGCTGTTGGAGGAAGACGGCATGTTTGAATGCTTGACCAGTGAAGACTTGCAGGAAGGTGTGCATGCCTTCCTTGAAAAACGCACTCCGCTATATCAAGGACGTTAGCGGTATACTTATTTTGAAAGTTTGAAGCTCAGCCAACCAGGCTGTGGAAAACATCTGAAATATGTCACTTAACAAAAAACAAGGGATCACATTTATAGAAAAAGCCCGGCGTAAGCAGATTGTTGAAGCAGCAATCGCTTCAATTGCTGCACAGGGCTATATCAATACCACCATTGCCACCATTGCTGCTGAGGTAGAGACCAGTAAAGGTGTGATCAATTATCACTTTGATGGCAAGAATAGTTTGATCGAAGCCACCATACAAGCCATCTTAATGGAACAGTGGACATTTATTAAAAAAGATGTAGAAAAACAAAGTTCTGCCAGACAAAAATTGCGTGCGTACATAGGGGCCAGTTTCGAATTCATGAAGGCTTATCGTTCTCACGTTGTCGCATGGGTGGACTTATGGGGCAGCTTTTCCTCAATCGAAGAAAAACGGGATTTCAATATAAAATCCTATGAACCATGCCGGCGGCATTTGCAGAAAATTCTCGATCTAGGTTGGGAAACGGGCGAGTTCCGCCAATTTAATTCTTCAACCCTTTCCTCATTGATTCAGGCTGCCATTGATGGCGCCATGCTCCAGTGGGTGTTCGATGAATCCAGCGTAGATCTTGATGAATGCAGCGATATGTTATGTGCTATGTTTGATCAGTTTGCACGCAAGGAAGGCGTACATGGAGAAAGTTCATCTTAGCTGGCAAAGTATTGGACATCTTCTAGAGGAGTCAGTTTCCCGTTTCGGATCAAAAACCCTCTTTACCCATGGGGGAAAGAGCTTGTCTTTCTATGAGACCAACAGGCGCGTGAATCAATTGGCAAACGCTCTGATCGGCCTGGATGTGAATAAGGGCAATCGTGTTGCTGTTATGCTCCCCAATTGTTTCGAGTTTCCGATTTCCTGGCTTGCGATCGCCAAATTAGGCGCTGTGATGGTACCGGTAAATATCAATTACCGGGCTCATGATTTGCAATATGTGCTTAGCGACTCTGGCGCTTCAACTATTTTAATTCATGTAGATTATCTCCCTTTGTTGAAAAGTGTGCTTGCCACCCTTCCAGAGATCAAGAGGGTGATCGTCCTGGGTGGAACGCTGTCGGATTCTGAGTTTTATGATTACGAATCTTTACTAACATCAGCCTCATCGGATTATTTTGTTGGTGATATCCAGCAAACCGATTTGCTCAATATTCAATATTCATCGGGTACGACTGGTTTCCCAAAAGGCTGCATGTTGACTCATTCTTATTGGATGTTGTTGGGGAAGGTGGCACATGATTATATACAAGTCGTCCCGGAAGATGTTGACCTGACAGTGCAGCCCTTCTATTATATGGATCCGCAGTGGAATACTGTTTTATGCCTGATTGGCGGTATTCCTCTTGTAATCCTCCCACGCTTTTCGCCAACCCATTTCTGGCATGAGGTAAAAAAGAACAAGGTTACATTTATTTACATCCTCGGAACCATGCCTTGCTATTTAATGAAACTCCCCGAGGATCCGGATTTGGAGCAAAATCATCACTTGCGCTTGGTGGTTTGTTCGGGGATCCCATCAAATTTTCATTCCATGTTCGAAAAGCGCTGGAAGACTCCGTGGCGTGAAGCATATGGCTCCACCGAGTCAGGTGTGGATTTGCTTGTACCTACAATAGATGCCGACAGCGTTGGCAGCGGAGCCATGGGGCTGCCAATACCTACCAAGCAAGCCATCGTGGTTGATACGGAGGGTAAAGAATTGCCCAATGGGGAAATTGGAGAAATGTGGGTCAAAGGCGAGCCGATGATGCTGGGCTATTGGAACCAAATGGAAGCAACCGCCAAAACCATGCATCTGGGTTGGTTTCATACCGGTGATTTGGTTTACAAAGATGCCAAAACTTATTTTCATTGGGTGGGACGCTTGAAAGATATAATTCGCCGTAGTGGTGAGAATATATCTGCTTCCGAGGTGGAGTCTGTTCTGATTGAGCACCCAAGGCTAAATGCCGTGGCTGTCATATCCGTTCCCGATCAACTGCGTGGTGAAGAAGTCAAAGCCTATTTGGTATTAAAAGAAGGAGAAACGCCTCAGACTTTGCCACCCGAAGAGTTTTTGGATTTTACCAAACAGCGTCTGGCTTATTTTAAAGTACCTCGTTATTGGGAATATGTAAAAGATTTACCATATACCCCATCTGAGCGCGTCGAAAAACACAAGCTTATTATTGCCAAATCCGACTTGCGCCTGGATAGTTATGACACTGTGGATGGGATATGGCGTTAACTTTTTTCCCCGCTTATTCTGCCGGGAGATTTGAAAAGTAATAGCTGCGGATATTGATACATCGGTATTACTCCTAAGCAAAGCAGATAAGTTTACAATGGACCTTATTGTGTTACGCTATTAAACCTTTTGAGTCGAATGAAATAAAACTGAAAGCCCGTCGGTTTGTAAAATGGTTGGCATTTTTTTGCCAAGGCTTGAGTTTGTTTTTTTTAGCATCAGGAGTCTCTGGTGTGGCGCGTGTCATAATACCGTCTTTCAAAATTTATTGTCCCCTCACCTCCAGCATCCAACACGTTCGACCAGCGGGAAGATTAGATGATTGGCATTTTTTTATAGAGTGATAACTATCAAAGCACGTAGGCGGGAAAACCCTTTTACGCCTCTATTCCATTAAGATGATCTTGATGTTATTTGAAACATATATCCACTCAGTTGGCAATATTAATAATTTAATAGTTCTCAATCTTGGAGGCTGATTTCCTGCCATCAATAAAAGTGCATGGGTACATCCTGAAAATTTCAGGATGTACCTATGTTTTATCTTAGGATCTGGTCAGGCGATTGCGGCGGGATGCCAGGACCAACTTTCTTTCCTCATCGCTAAGTTTTACATAATTGTCAGATAAGTTCCCAGGTAAAACTTTTGTAGTGATGTTCTTTCGAACCCTTTTGATCTGGCTCTTGAAAAGAGACCACAGGGTGAGGAAGAGGGATACGACCCAGCCTGTGACTTCAGGGACGATCTGTCCGTTTTGTTGGGCAGCCGAGAGATCAAGGAATGAAATGCTTGAAACTTTGCTCTGGCATGTGACTTTCGTGCTTTCAAGTTCATTTTGTTTCTCAAGGATGGCGGCATTCAGGGTTTCGATCCGCTTCATCAGGATCCCGATCTGGTCACGGAGCGCTTGATTTTCGATCACCAGATCATCCCGCTGTTTCAGGATATCCGCGGCTTGTTTTTTTGTATCGATCAATTCCTGGTCCATTTTCCAAATTTCTGAGATCGTAAAACCGAAGGCTACCAGGATGATGAACAGGATCAATAGTACGATATCGAATCTCATGGCATTCTCCTTTTTGTCGTCTTCGTGTGAGATCGTTCTGAACACAGGATAAGCGATGCCTTGAAAAGAATCGAGACAGGTTAGGTGTAAACCATGTTGGAGTCGAATTGGGGGATCATTCCCCGGAACGCGCAAGATGAATCCATGATTTGAAGAACAGGAATACGGTCCACCTTAATAAAAATATCGTGCCAGGGATCAGTCTGACACGATTAGATAGTAAAAAAAATCACATTCAACTGTAATATTTAATGACTTTTCGCGGACTCTTTTCCAATCCAGCATCCCGCACATAACGCACTTGATGTTGTCTGAACCAATCGTAAATTTCCTCGTTGCGGGCATCAAAAAGAATTTGTCTTCGGTCGATCAGGATCTGGCGGGCCCGATCCAGCCGGCTTCTGACCGTGTCGGCGGCAATGTTCAATTCCTTGGCTGCCATTTGATGGGTAAGTCCGCGACTTAATGCATCCAGTGTTTCCCAGATCTCGTCAGGAAGCGGATCAGGACTATGTGGGACTGCGCTCGAAAGATACCCGGCCGGTGCCGGCGAGAGGAATACAAATCCCTGGCTGACATATTTCATAATGGTAACAAAGGACCCCGCTTCCAAAGGGCGTAAATACAGGAAGGAGGCTTGCAGGGTCAGCAGCCGACGAACCGCATTTGCATACAGGGAATAATCAATGTTGGCCTGGGAGGTATACGCAATAATGGGAAGTTCCTGATAAACCTCAATTTTTCGAATGGCATGGATCAATTCCAGCCCAATGGTCAACCTGTCCGTGTCCGGAGGGAGTCCCAGATCTATGGCTGCCACATCGAGATGCGAGCCTCGTTCATACATACTGTTTAGCTTGGCTAGCGTCTCTTCTTTTTGGCCCGCCCGTTCGACCTCCCAATCCGCGGTTTTTAATTCATTGGAAAGGGATTCGAACTGACGGGGTTCGTTTTCCACGAGCAGTGCTTTTAATGTCATGGTTTCCTCGCTTTATAAATTCTAGGCAGGGTGGGGATTTGTACCTTAACCAGCGTGCCATGGTCCAGGCGGTTGATCTGTACTTCGGCATGGAAGCGTTCCTTGAGCTCGTCCAGAATTTCATAGATGCCGCTGCGACTGTGTCGTATGGCTGAATCCAAGGGCAGGGGAATCCCATTGTTCTGTATTGAGAGATTGATGCGGTGTTCGGTTCTTTCCGCCAGGATGGTAATCTCACTGGTATCGCCATGAAAGATCGCATTATTCACGGCTTCTTCAATGACCCGATACAAGGCCAGACGGGTCCAGGGAGACTCGCGTTCGATCAGCGGATCTATCTTTTTGATGAAACGCACAGTTTTGGATGCCGGAACATGCTCCTTGATCTTGCGGCTCATATCGTCCACTCGTTCACGCAAAGTGCTCTCCCAATTCAAGCTGACTTTTGCAGTTTGGGCGCGGATCTCGATCAGGCAATTATCGACATCTTGAAGGAACTGAAGATATTCCTGGGTAACCACAGGCGGGTCCTTCTGTTGAAGATTCTGAAGGATCTTACTCCCCTCCTGCAGGACACCATCCTTCATCCCATAGCGACCGAGGATGTTATGCACTCCCAATTCAGGACGGGCAAGTCCGTGAAAAATAATATCGCGATACCACTCACGAGCCAAAGTAGTTGCAAATCCCTGGGCGAAACCGAGGACCATGATTTGGAATAATCCGTCAAAGACCTGTTTTCGTCTGTAGTTCAGGAAAACGACAGCCATTTTTTCATCGGGCATCCCGATCGGGATAAAGAACGCAGACTTAATTCCCTCGCGCACCGCAAAGCCAGGATTGTCATTGGAGGCATTGTGAAGGAATACCCCGCCATTTTCCAGTTGATCTTCGTAGTACGGCTTCCAGCGCTGGATCAATTCATAGAGGGGACTATCAAGGTTATACACAGTCGAGTTCATTCGCTCATTAAAATTTAAGTTTCCAAAAACCTGGGGGGCACGGAATGGAAAGCCGGTGGGCGAAAGGCGGTAATAGACAACGAGGTCGGCTCCGAGGTTCTTCTGGGCAAATTCAGCGAATACTCCAAAGACATCATCCTCGGAGTGGATGTTGCCTGACAACTGATCCCATAACCTGGCTCCCTGCTCGATCAACTTATCGGTTTCAGCAGCAGCCCAGGCAGCTCCAAGGATCTGCGCGATGACTTCGAGTGAACGGATATCCCCAGGTCCGAAAACCATGGCAGTCCGGCTTTGAATATCCAGAATTCCAAGCGTTTGACCGTTATGCCTGATGGGGATCGCGATCTCAGCCCGGGTTTGATCCTGATTTCCATCCAGCAGCCGCTTGAAATATGGACACTGCCTGACATCATTCCATGCACAGGTTTTTCCACTGCGAAAAGCACGGCCATTAATGCCCTCTTCGATCGAGAATACCCGGCCTTTCACACTTGATAAAGGACCATATTCAGCCTCGATGATTAATGAAGTTCCATCCATCGAGGTTTTGAGCAGGGAAACGTGTTCATAGCCTAGGCGGTTGGCGATCTGATCCACGACATGGTCGAGATCATGTCGTGCGCTTGGGGAATTTAGAACCTGCACGATCAGTTCACCGATCACCTGGGACCAGACATGCTCACTGACATCCACACGCTTTGATAAATAAATAATAATGGTAAGGGAGGTGCCAAAGGCGCCGGCGAGAACAGCCAGCGGGACTTGCTTCTCCCCCATCAGATAAAAGAAATAGCCAACCGCGAGCCCAAAGAACAAACTGATCATGAGCCACCAACCCCAGCGCTGGCCGAGAGCATGGTGGCGTATACCGTCAATGGTGAACCACTCCAGGAAGATCAGGCTGAAAATGAAATAACCCGGAGCCAGCAAGGCCTGGATCGGGATCTGTGGCTTTGCTAGGTGTATGCCCACCCATAAACAAGACACGATCAAGATCGACTGCATCCCCAGTCTTAGATTTCGTCTGTGCAAATAAATAAAGTTTGTCGGAGTGAACAGCTGCAGTTGTTCTTCATCCAGATGGATCCTGTGCGGCCGGATCGTTTCAAGATATGGTGAAGCCAGCCAATAAATTTCGGTCAGAAGGTTGATGCCGGCTAGGAGGATGAAACTATATTCAGGCAGATCAAGGGGATGATCTTCCAGGATCAGGACAACCACCAGGACCACCGCGATCATGGATAGCAGAACCAGACGTAATGCCGCAGCAAGACGTTTGTGAGGCAGGCGGGGAGAGCGGGAAAGGTTCTTATAGACTTCGGTTATGGACATGGGTTCACCCAAATGATTGTAGCGTATCCTGTAGAAAAATTTCCATCCCCGGGCATCGTATTTTTATTACACTTCACCTGTAGTTTTCCCGGTGACATGGTGTGATCCTTCAAAATCTGGTCCTGGGAAACAACCTCAATGAAAAGTGAAGGGGTTGTTTCCCGTTTTTCACCTGATGCCGAATTATATTATTTCATAGATACCAGCTGAAAAAACAAAGACCAGATACTGTTCGAGGAATTTTGCCTTTCCACCCAATGAACATTGAGTGACAGGTAGCATGGATAAGAAAATAGAGAGTTTATTAATCACTTTTGTAAAGGGGCACAATAGCATCGCGCACAGGCTGTGCCATTTGGTAATTTCCAATTCTGAAAGAAGTAGCGGGATGAATTGACCTCTTAAACATAATAGCTGAATAGAGTTGTAATATTTTCCGGGGAAAATTTGATATAAGATATAAACATTCATGTGTATATTGCGCATCCAAGGCATCCTATTATTAATACATGAAAGAAATCGAATACCTTCTAAATGAATAACCAGGAAAACGGAGAAGTCTTTCGCGATATCATCAAAGGGGTTGTGCTTCGTTTTTGCTGCCTGATTATTCAGTCCAAGATGGATTTCTAATACTGGATGCCAAATCGGTATGGAAGCATTCCAGCATTTGCAAAGTAAAAGTAGAAGGAAGAAAAAACCGGTACGACTGGCTTTCCCGGATAGAATAGGTGAATGATGAGCAAAATCCTTATAGAACCAAAGACAAGATTCCGTATCCCAGAAATATGCGCTGCGCTAGCGATCGGGATCGCTATTCTGGCTTTGGCTGGCTGGTTGAGCGGTCTACGATTTCTAGCTGGACAGTGGGTAACCTACATTCCAATGGCTCCCAGCACAGCATTGGCATTTCTCCTGCTTGGCAGTACGCTGTTTAGTTTCGCGCGCATCCCTGCGTTGCGAGTGAGTCGGCTGTTTGCGTTAACCGCCGTCAGCATTGTCTTTCTGATGGGGTTGTTGGTGTTGGTGCAATTCATTCTCGGCATTGATTTGGGTGTAGAGCAAATATTATCTCGCACAAACGAATTATTGGGTTCGACGCCATTGGGTCGAATGTCGCCGCTAACAGCCGTTTCTTTCTTGCTTGAAAGTGCGGCATTCTTTGTTTTGATAAATAGGGAACGACATGGTAATGCTCCTACCGCTGCTTCTCTGCTTGCCATCGGCGGAACCAGCATCAATGCAGTTGTGTTGATCGCTTATATCTACGGTGCACCTTTGCTGTACGAGGGAACGATTATTCCGGTCGCCTTGCCAACTGCGATTGCTTTTGTGTTGGTGGGGATGGGACAAATTTATCTGGCTGCACCCGGCATCCCGGCGTATAACAATTGGAGCCGCACTTCCATGCGCGGCATTCTGTTACGCGCGTTTCTGCCTTTCATGTTATTTTTCGTTATCATTCAAGGCTGGCTCGATCTGACAATTCAGCCGGATCTATCACTGAATCCGGCAGTGTGGCAGTCGTTCATGGCAATCATGGCCAGCATTTTGATTGTGATCATTACCTGGTGGATCGCGCGGCGTACCGGTAGTGAGATTGAACGGACCCAGGAAACGCTGGCAGAAAGCGAGGAGCGGTATCGCCTTCTTTTTGAAAATAGCGGAGAAGCGATTTTATTGACACGACCGGATGGGACAATCTATTCCGCGAATCCGGAAGCTTGCCGAATTTTTGGCAGGAGCGCGGATGAGATCACAAAACTTGGCAGATCAAGCATTATTGATCCAAGTGATCCGCGTTTGCATACGGCGCTAGAAGTGAGTAAAAGCATGGGGCAATTCAAAGGCGAACTTAACTTGCTTAGAAAAGATGGCACGATCTTTTCAGGGGAAGTCTCCACAGCAATTTTCAAAGATTCGAGTGGGGCGGAAAGAACGAGCATGACCATCCGCGACATTACCGAGCGCAAGCAAAGAGAGGAAGATATAAAATCTCGAAACGATGATCTGACAACGCTCTATCAGCTCTCAAGCGCCCTGGCAGATACCAAGGATCTCGAGAATATGCTTGAGCTCGTAAATCGCCATGCAGTGGAGAGTGTTCACACCACCTTTGCCTGCATTGCACTGTTGGAACACAATGACTTAGTAACGCGGGCGGCCTATCCACTCCGAAGTCTGGGTCATGATTTTAACATTGGCGGCCGCCAACCAGTCACTGCACTACCCGTCTGTCAACTTGTGATGGAACAAAACGAGCCGGTGGTTCTCCGTGCGGGCAATCCGGAAGTCGACAGCATGGAGCGCACAACCATTCTGCTTGATTTCGCTCAATCTGTCTGCCTTGTTCCTCTTCGAGTCACTGACCATTCTCAGATATTAAATCCGATATTGGGTTTGCTAATTCTAGGTGAAGCTCGCGGAGAAAAACGCGAACCGTTCACCCCCGAGAAGCTTCGCTTAGCCCGCAGCATCGGAGACCAGGCAGCCGTTGCCATCCGTCGCCTATTGCTGCGTGAACAAGCCGCCAGCCGTTTGCAGCGGCTCGCCTCCCTTGGCGAAATTGACCGCAACATCGCTTCCAATTTTGATCTGCACCTCAACCTGAAAATGTTCCTCCAACATGTCATCAAGCAATTGGAGGTGGATGTCGCAGATGTTCTGGTACTCAATGATCTCCTGCAGACATTGGAATTTACCGCCGGGCTGGGTTTTCGCTCGCCGGCCATTGAACACATGCGACTGCGATTGGGAGAAGGACAGGCTGGCAAAGCGGCGCTTGAGCGCCGCTCCATTCAAATCCCGGATCTCGCGGCCACTGGAGACGTTTTCGCCCAGCCCGAATTACTAGAGGCGGAACACGTTGCCGCATACTTTGCCGTGCCGTTAATCACAAAAGGACAGGTCAAAGGCGTATTGGAAATCTTTCATCGCTCCGTACTTGTACCCGATATGGAATGGTTTGATTTCCTCGATACCCTGGCCGGGCAGGCGGCAATTGCGATCGAGAATTCCACGTTGTTTGAAAGTCTGCAACGTTCTAATGTTGATCTTTCCCTGGCATATGATGCCACAATAGAAGGCTGGTCGCGTGCCCTTGACTTGCGTGATAAAGAAACCGAGGGACACACTCAGCGAGTCACCGAGATGACTGTGAAACTTGCGCGTGCCTTTGGTTTTAGTAAGGCGGAATTGGTGCAGGTACGCTGGGGATCATTATTGCATGATATAGGCAAGATGGGTGTTCCGGATGAGATTCTACATAAACCCGGTCCTTTGACAGACGAGGAATGGATGTTAATGAGGAAGCACCCAACGTTTGCCTATGAGATGCTCTCCCCCATTCGCTATCTGCGGCTGGCGTTGGATATTCCCTACAGTCATCATGAAAAATGGGACGGCAGCGGCTATCCACACGGACTAAAAGGTGAACAGATCCCACTGGTCGCGCGCATTTTTGCCGTCGTGGATGTTTGGGACGCATTAAGCTCAGATCGTCCATACCGCGCCGCGTGGACGGAAGAAAAAGTGCGCGAATATATTCTTGCCGCATCGGGAACTCATTTTGATCCGCAGGTGGTGGATCTATTCATGCAGATTCCCAAATAAATTATAGTTCTCCGCCACTTGGGGGAAAACTATATCCCCCAAGTGGCGGTTATGGCTTAGGGCAATTTATTGTATGATAAGTATGTTTTCAAACATACATGTCGTGAATTTCAGCCCAAAGACAAAGTTTTTTCGTGATGCATTTGAGGCTGCATGCAAGTGCATGACAGCAAAATAAGTTATTATCAAAGCACTCAAAAGGAGGGAACTCAGACTCTTTGAGAAACACGATCTGAAAACAATATCCTCCTTTTTTACTGATCCAATCAGATAGGAAAGGAATCCATGATTTCAACCGACACTGTTTTGCTTGCGCCTTTTCATCCTCAGTCTTCTGAAATAAGTTATACTTGTTTTTTAATTCCCCGCCTTCCTTCTCACCAATTACAAGGCGACCTGGCTGAACGCCTGCCACAATGGGTACAACAAATTTGTGCTTCGTTCAATTGGCAGGTGGAGTTTGTCACTGTAAATGCGGATTATTTTCAATGGGGACTGCAAGTAACTCCTTCCACTCAAATTGATCAATTTATGCGGGATATTCGCCAAAAGACCTCCGAATTGATCCTATCCACCTTTGAACAGATTCGCAACGAGAATTCGGTCAACGATTTTTGGGCGCCGGGCTACCTTGTTGTATTGGGAACACGCCCTCATCCAAAAGAAATGATCGAACGATATATTCGCCTGTCACGTCGGCAATGATCCATATCTCCGGCGGCGGAGATGCAAACCTCCATAGCCGCATGAATTTATAATATTTGCAGCGAGGATTTGTTGTAAGATTTAAGTGTTGGTATGTTTATTCGACCCACTGATTATTACAAGAAAGGCACCCGATATGAAGAGGTTAGCTAGGAAAGCGGAGAAGTCGATCACGATATCACCGAAGGATTCGGAACTTCGTTATCGCCGCCTGTTTGAAACCGCCCAGGATGGGATTCTAATTCTGGACGCCAAAACAGGAATGATTGATGATGTCAATCCATATTTGATCAACATGCTGGGCTATTCGCATGCAGAATTTATAAAAAAGAAGATCTGGGAGGTGCGCGCTTTTAAAGATATCGAAGCCAGTAAGGACGCCTTCGCAGCGTTGCAAAAGAACGAATACATTCGCTACGAAGACCTGCCGCTCAAAACAAAAGATGGGCGGATGATCCAGGTGGAATTCATCAGCAATGTTTATCTGGTGGGCAATGAAAAAGTGATCCAATGTAACATCCGTAA
This sequence comes from Chloroflexota bacterium, assembly GCA_016219545.1. GTDB lineage: Bacteria > Chloroflexota > Anaerolineae > Anaerolineales > Villigracilaceae > Villigracilis. The sequence continues at coordinate 36,239 of JACRMH010000055.1, forward strand.
CATCACCGATCGCAGGCACACAGAAGATGCTCTGCAAGAATCTGAGACAAGGTACCGCCGCCTATTTGAAACCGCCCAGGATGGCGTTTTGATTCTGGATGCCGAGACGGGCATGATCGAGGATGTCAATCCCTATTTGATAAAAATGCTGGGATATTCGCGCGAAGAGTTTATTCAAAGAAAGCTCTGGGAAGTGGGCGCATTTAAGGATATTGAAGCCAGCAAGGAGGCCTTCGAAGCATTGCAGAAGAATGAATATATCCGCTACGAAGACTTGCCGCTTAAAGCAATAGATGGGCGGTTGATGCAGGTTGAATTCGTCAGCAACGTTTATCTGGTGGGTGCCAAAAAAGTGATCCAATGCAATATCCGCGATATCACCGAACGCAAACAGGCAGAGAGGGAGCGCCGCCAGTTTAACGAGGAGCTGGAACAACGGGTGATCCAGCGCACTGCCCAACTCGAAGCCGCCAACAAGGAGTTGGAGGCGTTTTCGTACTCGGTGTCGCATGATCTGCGTGCGCCATTGCGCTCGATTGACGGATTCTCGCGCATTCTGTTGGAGGATTTTGGTCCGCAGCTATCGGGTGATGCGCAGCGATATTTGAATCTGGTTCGCGCTAATACCGTTCAGATGGGAAATCTCGTGGATGATTTGCTTGCCTTCGCGCGCTTGGGCCGCCAGCCGGTCAACAAACAGCCGGTTTCGGTCGAAAAAATTATTCGCCAAGTTCTCGAAGAATTGAGCGCCGAACAGAACGACCGCCAGGTGGAAATCTCAATCGGCGCGCTGCCGCAGTGCGAAGCCGACCCCGCGCTCCTGAAACAGGTGTACGTTAATTTGATCTCGAATGCATTCAAGTTCACGCGCAAACGCAAGCACGCCCATATTGAGATCGGTTCCGAAGGACAAGATGGCAGTCTCTCTTATTTCGTGCGCGACAACGGCGTGGGCTTCGATATGAAATACGTTGGAAAACTTTTCGGTGTGTTCCAGCGTCTGCATCGCGCGGAGGATTACGAGGGAACGGGAGTGGGTCTGGCAATCGTTCAGCGGATCATCCTCCGCCACGGCGGACATGTGTGGGCGGAGGCAGAGGTGGATAAAGGCGCTACGTTCCATTTTACGATTTAAGGTTAGAAAAAGGAGTTTCCATGGCTGATAAAAGTGTCGAAATCCTGCTCATCGAAGATAATTCAAACGATGTTGAACTGACGCTCCACGCGCTCAAGAAGAACAAGCTCTCCAATCCGATTCAAGTTGTTCGCGATGGAGAAGAGGCGCTTGAGTTCCTGTTCGGCGAAGGTAATTTCAAGGAAAGGGATGTGAATCTTCAGCCGAGAGTGATTCTGCTTGATCTAAAATTACCCAAAATAGATGGACTCGAAGTGCTCAAACGGATCAAAACTGATCCGCGCACGCGCATGATTCCCGTCGTTGTGTTGACGTCGTCGCGCGAGGAACGCGACATAATCGAAAGTTACAAGCTGGGCGTCAACAGTTACATTCGCAAACCGGTGGACTTTGAGCAATTCACCGAAGCCGTCCGCACGATTGGGTTGTATTGGCTGTTGTTGAACGAGCCGCCCAACTCAAATGGCGGAGATTAAAGATGGAAGGTTGGGTTTTGCATCCAATCTTAAGGAATATAAACCATGACCATACCCATTCGAGTACTAATTCTCGAAGACCGCCCAGATGATGCGGAATTGATGCTGCGCGAGCTTCGTCGAGCCAACTTCGATGTCACCTCGGAACGGGTTGAGACAGAAAAGGAATTCCTCGCGCAGCTCGAAACTCATCCCGACATCATTCTTGCGGACTATACCCTGCCGGAGTTTGATGGAATATCCGCGCTGCATATCCTGCGAAAACGCAACACGAATATTCCGTTCATCCTCGTATCCGGCTCAATTGGCGAAGAATTGGCGGTTACTGCGATAAAGGAAGGCGCGGCGGATTATCTGCTCAAGGACCGTCTGGCCCGGCTGGGATCCGTGGTTGTACGGGTGCTGGAAAACCAGAGATTGCTGAACGAGAAACGCCGTGCCGACGAACAGTTGCGCAAAAGCGAAGAGCAGTTTCGAGCTGCTTTTGAGCAAGCCGCTGTTGGCATGGCACAGGTTGCGCCGGATGGCAGATGGCTGCGCGTCAACCAGCGCTTGTGTGACATCGTCGGTTATGCGCGCGAGGAGTTGCTGACCAAGTCGTTTCAGGACATTACGCATTCCGATGATGTGGAAAAGGATGTAGCCAACCTGTCTCGGATGATCGCAAATGAGATTCGAACCTATGTGCGAGAGAAACGGTACATCCGTAAAGACGGGGTGAACGTCTGGGTCAATATCACCACAACACTCGTGCGCGAACCGAGCGGCGCTCCACAGTATTTTGTTTCGATCATCGAAGATATCACTGAGCGCATGCGCGCGGAAGAGGCTCTGCGCGAGAGTGAGGAAAAATATCGTATGCTCACGGAGAATATTGATGAGCATATTTATCGTGCTGACCCGCAATCTTTTGTGGCAACGTACGTGAACAAAGCAGTCGAGCGCATTTATGGGTACACGGTTGATGAATGGCTCAATGCCCCAAGTCTTTGGAAGAATGCTATCTTTCCTGAGGATCGAGAGCGTGTCTCCACAATTATTGCAGAGGCACAAAAAGCAGGACATTCCGGTTCGGTTGAATATAGAATTGTGAACAAACAGGGACAAACAAAATGGGTGGTTGATAGATTCTCTTCGCAGAAAGATATTGAAGGGAAGCTTGTTTCCTTTAACGGAGTGGTATCAGATATCACCGATAGCAAACAGGCACAGGAAAAGATGCAACGGCAACTTGAGCATCTCACTGCCTTGAGCGCCATTGACCGGGTTATCGCAGCTAACTTCGATCTAAAGCTTAGCCTTTCAGAGATTCTCAACCATGTCACAAAGGAACTTGGCGTTGATGCGGCTGATATTTTTATCTTGAATTCGAGTTCGCAAATACTGGAATTCGGCGCCGAGCGCGGCTTCCGCACCAGGGCCATCAGAAAGGGAGAAGTCCGTTTGGGCGAAAGCTTTGCCGGACGCGCCGCTTTAGATCGGAAAATCATCCAAATCCCAAATCTAAGCAGTGAATTAGATAATTTATTCGTGACAACGCTTTTGACGGGCGAGGATTTTGTCTGTTACTATGGTGTTCCGCTAATTGCCAAGGGGCAGGTTAAAGGCGTGCTGGAAGTCTTCCATCGCTCCGCACTTGCACCCGATACAGAATGGTTTGACTTTCTCAATACCCTGGCTGGGCAGGCGGCACTTGCAATTGAGAATTCCACTTTGTTTGAGAGCCTGCAACGCTCCAATGTTGAACTCTCTCTGGCGTATGATGCCACAATAGAAGGCTGGTCGCGTGCCCTTGACTTGCGCGATAAAGAAACCGAGGGACACACTCAGCGGGTCACCGAGATGACGGCGAAACTTGCGCGTGCCTTTGGTCTTAACAAAGCAGAATTAGTGCAGGTACGCTGGGGATCATTATTGCATGATATAGGCAAGATGGGTGTTCCGGACGAGATCCTTCACAAACCAGGTCCTTTGACGGACGAGGAGTGGGTGGTAATGAAGAAGCACCCGAGCTTTGCCTACGAGATGCTCTCTCCCATTCGCTATCTACGGCTGGCGTTGGATATTCCATACGGTCATCATGAAAAATGGGATGGCAGCGGATATCCGCACGGACTAAAAGGTGAACAGATCCCGCTGGTTGCGCGCATTTTTGCGGTGGTGGATGTATGGGATGCATTAAGCTCTGACCGTCCCTACCGCCCTGCGTGGACGGAAGAAAAAGTGCGCGAATATATCCTTGCCGGATCGGGAACACATTTTGATCCGAAGGTGGTGGATCTATTCATGCAGATCCCGAAATGAATTTCGGTCCTCCCCAAAAATGATGAGTAAAAGAATGCTGGGATGGTAGGAAGTTTTGTCATGCTTGCCCGAAGGAAAAAATCTTGTATTACAATCATAACGATTTTAGACGTATGGTTCCCATATTATTTAATCTAACATGTGATCGTACACATAATTTATGCAAAATCAGCGGATTACCCAGGTCAATCGTTATACCATCCCAACCATCTTTCTGGCCTTGACCTTGTTTGCCTTGGTTGACATGCTGGAAGTCATTCCCTACTTCGCGCCGGTTGTTGATGGCCCGCTCTTTCCTTTTTTACACGAATCACATGACCTGTTCGCCCTTATTTTGACTCTATTTACCGCTTACAAATTATCTCCTGCAACAGGCTGGTGGGCTATTTCCTGGTTTATTGTTATACACATACCCTATGCTTACATCGTTTTTCCAAAGGAATTACCCGAATTATTGCGGTTGGTAGTGTTAAGTGCCGTCGCCGGTTTTGGCATCCATAATATTGCGATACGCAACCGCCTTGTCACGCAACTTAATAAACTTGC
>JACRMH010000052.1 GCA_016219545.1 Chloroflexota bacterium
GCACCAGACGCACTGCCTCCTGCTTTGTCTCCACCTTGTAGTGCAACATTCCTTTTCTGCCTGACATAAAAGCACCTCCTGTGCTATCTTCTCACAGGAGGGCTTTCTTTTCGTGTCCGTTTTTTGGGGTTCAGTTCATTTCTGAGTGTATTTTTTATTGTGGCGGGGAGGGCGGGATTCGAACCCGCGACCGGTTTTAAAGCCGGCACTCACTTAGCAGGCGAGCCCATTCAGCCACTCTGGCACCTCCCCAATTTTTTGTAGTAGCGACTTCTATCATGCGGCCAGTCGCACAGGGACAGTTGCTAAAGCTGTCACTACGGGTAGTTCAGCCTGGCGGAGGGGGTGGGATTCGAACCCACGTTGGTGTGACCCAAACATGTTTTCAAGACATGCGCCATCGGCCGCTCGGCCACCCCTCCAGGCGAAAGCCATTTTACCACAGGCGTTCAGCCCCACGTGCGTAAAACGCATTTTCTTTGTTAGGATGTCAAGGTGCCAGCAGTTTGTGATTCGCGTTATCTACTAAATTGAAATACTGACTTATGAATTCATTAATAGTTCTAGTTCTTTTATGTCTGTTTCATATGATGTAAACATATTTTTAGTGGCAGACAAAAACCTTCTTAAGTACAACTTCTCAGGACTCATTATTATGAGCCAAGTCTTCACATTTTCATTAACCTTGTTTTTGTTTTGTTGGATTTTATCTGCAAGATGGATAGCAGAACCGCGATTTAAATTACCCAAATGTATCAGTATTAGCCAAGTGTCAGAGTTATTTTTTGCTGAAATATCAAAACCATTATCTTTTGAGCTAGACTCCTTTTTTATTGAGTCGAACTTTGGAAGAGTAATACTACTTTTACCTGCAATCCCAAATATCCCTACATTAACATCCTGATTATTAAATTTCCCAATGAGACGCATGATCCGTTCTTCGGCCTGGGCATATTTAATATGATACGTCTCCGAAACTAATTTTGCATTGCCTCTTATTGCAGGTGCATATTTTTCTACAAAGTTTTTGTTCTTGATTTCCCGTTCAAGCAATGACAGAAGTGGCTCTACTAAGTCTGCTAAAAGATTGATTACTTCATTCAACTCGACTTCAATTGTGTAATGCACAATTTTATTGCGGTAAATTGTCAGTGCATCAATTTTGTTTCGAAGAGCGGTTCCTTGAGAAAGCTCCTGAAGATTTAGCATAATTGCAGCTCTATCAATTAATTTTCCAAACCCTACAGTAGTAATGCTTTCGCTGTAATCAAACAAGTCAAGAACATTGGCATTACTCATATCAGACTTTCTGCGCAGTTGGGCTAATTTTTCTACTGCTTTGTCAACATTGTCGAAAATCAAATATTCATTCGATTGAACAAGTAATTGCTTGATTGAAAGCTCTATACCATGATGAATCCAAATTATGGCTTCTTTTAAAGCAAGAGGATCTTGCTTTTGCTTTCCTTTATTAAACATCTCGTAACCACGCTGCAAAGAATGAAAAGCGTTATCAAGCAAACCTATTTTTATAGCATCGTTTTTTGTCATATTCGCCTCCAAAGCACGTCAGACTATTAATCCTAGCACATCATCCAGCACAGACCTCGCCCACGCTGTCACATCAGCGCAATAAACTTCCGCATTCTCCGTGCGGACATCAAGAATCGTTTTTGTCCAAGATGTTTTAGAAATTACAGGTAATCCATTCTTTGAGGTGATCTTGAACTTACGTTTGCCGCTATCCACCAGGTCTCTGTTCTGCTTGCGGATGAAGGCAGGCGGTTTATTCTCTACAAGGAACTCCCTCAACAACTCGCGTTCGTGCAGCCAGCCTTCGCGAGTCAGCTTGCTGGAATGTTGAAGCATGTAAGCAGACACGGTCAAGTGGTGGACTGCGCCGAAGCTTGCATCTGTAAACTCCAAAACAAGGAATTCATCAAAGCGCGTTTTGCATATATCATCGGGTGCGCCGCATTCGGGACAGTTCATAATAACCTGAAAATAACAGCGCTCTTCGCGGTCAAATTCCTTTTGGAAGTGTTGCGCGCCCCGCTTCTGTCATTTTGCCCTCTTCGATCATTCGGCTGGCGCGTTCCTTGTTCGTGTCCGTCCAGTTTGACTTGGGCCTGCGGCGCGTGAAGCGGGTGGCGTAACGGTCGCCGTCCATGCCTTTTTCAAAGCCGTCTATCCAGCCGAAGCAAATGGCTTCCTCCACTGCCTCCGCGTAAGGAATGGAAGGTTTCTTTGTGACCTTCTTATATTGGATCAGCCAGATCTCTTTACAAGTCTTGTGATTTTTTTCCAGCCATTCGCGGAATTCCTCCCGCGTGGTGACGTAAATTGTTTCGCCGATTTCCATTGTTGCCTCCAGAGCATCTTTCTTCTGCCAATTGAACGATTACTTGTTTAAGTTTTATATCATGGGGATGGGGGCAGGTCAAATGAAAAATGGATGCTGGATTGGAATAGGCCTTATTTAATCCAAGTTGCTATCTTAATATTGAAAACGTGTCTCCCTGAGGGAGCGTGCTTTTCGCGACCGAAGGGTCTCTGCTAACCATATCAGAGATGCTTCGGGGAAAAGAACGTCCCTCAGCATGACACAACAGCAAGAATTATTCTTCACTGATCCAGGATAACAATGAGCGTTGTAAAACGGAAAAGACGGCCAGCGCAGGCAGGGTCACTACAACTGACGCGGCCATCAAAAGCGGCCAATTGGTCTTGTCCATTTCTTGTAGCTGGAGCAGTCCGACCGGTAATGTGTAAAGCGTTTGCGAACGCAGATAAAGCAGGGGATTGATGAAATCATTCCAGTAATAAAGGAAGGAAAGCATGATGACAGTGATCAGCGCAGGGCGAGCCAGTGGCATGGCAACGCGCCACCAGACCTGGTACAGGGTTGCCCCATCCAGTTCCGCTGATTCAAAAACAGTACGGCCGATTCGACGGAAGGTCCAATAGAAGAGCAGGATAAAGATCGGGCTGGTCCCCATCAGCGCGGGAGCGATCAATGAAAAATAGGAATTGGTAATGCCCAGTTTTGCGAAAAGTAGAAAGCGGCTTAACCATAGCGCAGTGAAAGGGATCATTTGCAGAAAGGCCGAAAGAACCAACAGACGCAGGCGGTCTTTGCGCCCGAGGTATGACATGCCAAAGCCGGCCCACGAAGCGGTGAGCAGCGTAAATAAAACTCCTGAGAAAGCCACGATCAGGGAATTCAAACTGTAGCGCGCGAAGGGAAGGATATCAAAGATGCGGGCGTAATTATCCAGCGTCAGCGGCGAGGATAGCCAATTGATTCCGAATACCGGAGGCAAGCCCGCAGGTCGGAGGGATGCGCTGAACATCCAAAACAAGGGGAGCAGAAAGACGGTTGTCAACGTCAGCGCGAGTAGATGATAAAAAAAGCTGGAGACTTTATTCTTCATCGAGCGCCCATTTGTCAAAAAACTGATAAACGATCAGGACGATGAGAACTGTGAAAATAAAAACCACCAGTGTGACGGCGGCCGCTGGGCCAAAAAGTAGGCGATCAAAAGCGGTTTCATAGATGAAGAGCGGCGTGAAAAAAGTGGAGTAATACGGGCCGCCGCGCGTCATGATGTAGGCCGGCGTAAATGTGCTTTGAAAGGAAAGCACCACGTCACGGACTGTCAGCAGTACCAGCCACGGGACGAGCAAAGGTAATGTGATGGATGAAAACATTTGCCAGCGATTCGCACCGTCTACGCGGGCAGAGTCATATAAGACCTGCGGCATGTGGCGCAAGCCTGCGAGAAGAATGACAAAGCCCTCGCCGATCTGAAGAAGGGACACGAGGATGATGGCAGGGAATGCCCAGGCTGAGTCAGCAAGCCAAAGGGGAGTTGGCAGGCCCAAGGTCCGCAGTGAAGCGTTGAGCGGGCCGTAGAGCGGATTCAATATCCAAGTCCAGGTCAGTGCATAGGCCGCATCAGGAATGATCGTTGGCAAATATACGGCGGCGCGATACAGCCCCGTACCGCGGTGTGGATGGTTGTAGAATAAAGCCAGAATCAGCGCGCCGAGAACGCGCAATGGCACGGCCCAGGCCGTAAAGATCAACGAGTTGGTGATCGCGAGTTTGAAAAATGGTTCTGTGGGCAGGAATTGAAAATTTTGCCAGCCCGCAAAAACGGGCCTGGCAACGCCGTTGTAATGCATGAATGCGATGTAGAAAGATAGACCCGCCGGGATCACGATCAGGATCAATGTTCCCAGCAGATAGGGAGAAAGAAAAGCGGTAATGCGCGCGCGGCGTGAAAGGGTCAAATCATTCCCCAGTGAAACTTTCTACCGTGAAATTAACCGCTCTCGCCATGGCTTCGTAATACGGAACCTGTCCGTAGAAACCGAGCGAGATTTCCTTGTCGGCAGTCTCCTCCACCTCTGCCCAATTCGGATGAATGGGAAATACGCGGATGTAGGGGATCATATCAAGGAATACCTGACTGCTGGCCGGTTTGGACTTTGGGTCGAGAAAAGCTGGCGAGTTGGCGACCGAGATCAGTGAAGGCACAGTGCGCCCGGATTCTGCAACGATGGTTTGTCCTTCGGGAGAATTTGCATATTCAAGAAAAGCCCAGGCGGCATCTTTATCTTTGGATGCGCTGGTGATGCAATAACCGTCTGAGTGCAGGATGGTGGCCTGTTCCTTATCCTGTGGAAGCGGCGCGACATCCCAATCAAAGGCGGCAGATTCGCGGTAGGTTGGTACGCCGCGCCGGCTGTTGAAGAACATCGCAAGCTGTCCATTGATAAACCGCGACTCGCTGTCTTGAGAGGTTTCCTGCTCAAGGTTCGGGACTACATGATATTTGGTCTGCAAGCCGAAGAAAAAGTCAGCGGCGTGAAGCGCTTCGGCAGTGCCAAGCGTGAGCATTTGCGGATTGGATTCATCGTCCACGACTTCACCGCCTGCCTGCCAGACGAAGGTCGCGAGGCGGATCAATTCCGGGGCGACGCCTGCTCCGAACTGGTCGGTTTCACCGTCGCTGTTGGAGTCTTTGGTCAGGGCTTGCGCGGCGGCGGTGAAGTCATCCCACGTCCAGCCGTTTGCAGGGTAGGCGACACCTGCCTGGTCAAACAGGTCTTTGTTGTAATACACAACAAGGCTTGAAATATTTTGCGGGATGCAGGTCTGCTCGCCCTTCCACTTGAAGGACTGTATTGCCTGGGGATAAAAATCCGCTTCTTTGATCTGCGTTGAATTTTGAAGCCGGTCTCCGAGTGGTTCGAGAGCGCCGGCATTGGCAAAGGTTGCAAACCGCCTATAGTTGATCAATACCACGTCAGCAGGCTTGCCCGCTGCAATATCCGCAGCGAGACGCTTGCGGTAATCAGATTGCCCGGGGATCTGGATCAGTTCCACTTGAATGGCGGGATTTTTCTGTTTGAATGAATCCACCAGTTTTTGATAAGCCGCCAGTTCAGCCGGGTCGCCAAAGACCATGAAAGAAATGTTCCCGCTGTTCGATGGGGCTGGCTGGCAGGCCGAGAGGATCAGGGAAACTGCAACAACTAAAAAAACGACGGGTCGGAACTTCATAAAACACTCCTATGAAAATATGGCAAAGAATTCCAGATTTTATCATACAGAAAAATTGACGAATGCAGTTCAAACATGGTAGACTCTCAATTAAGCTTTCCCTTAATCGAAAACAAAATGAAAAAAGTCCAGCCCATTCAATCTTTTGATCAGATCAAGCTCCTGGCAGATTCCCGCCGCATGGAGATTTTGCGCCTGTTGATGGATTCCCCCGCCACACTCACGCATCTCGCGCGGACCTTGAAGCAGTCTCCCGCGTGGATCAGGCATCACATCCTGACGCTTGAATCTGCCAACCTGATCGAGATCAGCGAAGTCCGCAAAACGGGCAAAGTGATGGAAAAGTACTATCGTGCCAAAGGCGGCGCTTTTCTTTTGCAGGAGATCGTTTTACCGAAAAGCAAAAAACCGGCTGTCATCTTTTCAGGCAGTCACGACCTCGCGCTGGAAGAAATTGCCGAACATCTCAGCAAACATGTGACCATGTTAAGCCTACCGGTCGGCTCGCTGGATGGACTGGTCAACTTGCGGCAGGGTCTATGCCAAATTTCAGGCGCGCATATTCTGGATGAAACGGGGGAGTACAACACATCCACAGTCCGGCATCTCTTTCCCGACCGCAATGTGGAACTGGTCACATTGGCTCACCGCACTCAGGGACTGATCCTCGCGGCGGGCAATCCCAAAGGGATCAAGAATGTTTCAGACATCGCGCGCGGGAATGTGAAGTTCGTTAATCGCAATGCCGGCTCCGGCACGCGTTTGTGGATAGACGCTGAACTTAAAAAACAAAAGATCGAATCAACGCTCATCAATGGGTATGACAGTGCGGTAAAGACTCACAGTGAGGCTGCCGAATTGATCTCGCAGAACAAAGCGGATGTATCCATTGGACTGCAGGCCGCTGCGCATCAACATGGATTGGACTTCATCCCGTTGTTTGAAGAACGCTACGATCTGATCCTGCCGCGCGAGAATGAGAAAACACTTTCGCCCTTGTTGGATTATTTGCAAACAGCTACTTTCCGCTCCGGACTCAACACGCTGACCGGATACAACGCATCCCACAGCGGTGAGCAAATCCAAATCTGATAAAGGTAACAATGAAAAATAAAATTCTGTTTGTATCTTGCCTGTTATTAATCCTCATCTTGTCTGCGTGTGCGCCTGCCGCAACACCTATCGTGGTTCAAGAGTCCACCGAAGCGCCAACACAAGCTCAACCGGCGGCGAATGTTTTATTTCAAATTGTCAAAGCAGACGGCACAAAGTTTGATGTAACTCTCGATGCGGTCAAGGCGCTGCCTCTTGCTCAGCTTTCAGTGGAAGGCAAGATGGAGGAAGGTCCATATCTTCTTGATGTACTGGCTCTGGCTGGAGTAAAAGAATTCACAGAGATCACACTCACTGGGAGTTCAAACCCCGTCACCTTGAGATTCGCTCAAGTGGATAACAACACCATCCTCGATTTCAACAATCACGGAGCGATGAAACTTGCCACTACTTATATTCCAAAACCACAATGGACAAAGGATGTTGCGGAGATCACAGTAAAGTAATTTGCAGTACGAGCTTTTTTATTTTGAATTAACTGTTAAGTAAAAACTTAGTTGAGTTGAAAAGGCGAAGAAATGCATTATCTGCTTGGCATTGACGATACCGATAACCTTGAATCGCGTGGCACGGGACACCGCGTCCGCCAGCTTGCGGATTGGCTTGCCGAAAATCAACTGGCTAAACCGCTGGGCATTACCCGCCATCAATTATTGGTTGACCCGCAGATCCCGTACACGTCTCATAACAGTTCGGCATGTTTATCTGTTGATACCGAGAATCCCGATGATGTGTGGGAAGCCTCGCGTGAATTCCTTCTGCGGGAAAGCGCTGAAGGTTCAGACGCTGGATTAACTCTTGCAAAATGGGATCAGGTCAACGATTGTGTGCTGTCCTTCGCGAAGCGGGCCAAGATCATCGTGCTGACCATGCTGGAGGCCGAGCAAACAGCTTCACAGTCACAGATAAGATGCGAGGGTCTGACCGGCACGCACGGCGGCATTATCGGCGCATTGTCCGCCATTGGGCTGCATCGCGCCGGCAATGATGGTCGTTTCTTGTGGCTTCCCGGTTTGCGCGAATTGAAAGGCAAATATCAAGTCGGTGAAATTTGCTCGATGGGACATGTAGACCGAATTTGTACATTGAGTAATTCAGAGCTCCATTCAAAGACCATTGTGGATGTTGGCGAATGGATTCGACCCGTCCTGCGGGATGGGAAGGCAACATTATTTGTTGAGGAGAATAACCATGAATGGCACATCATCTCTAAAGAACATATCAAAAAACTTTCCAATTGAATGGGACTTGCCGTGGTGGGAGGCCATGCTTCTCATTGGCGGCGGCGTGACGGCTGTTGTTTTGCATCGCGTCTTTGATCTTTCACTTGGGTTGCCAGGTCATCACGGCATCGAGTGGATGGCGTTGATGATCGTCGGGCGCGCATCATCCAAGTATCGCGGCGCAGGCACACTCACCAGCATCGGCGCATCGTTCGCATCGGTGCTGCCTTTTCTGCATACTGCTAATCCGTTCACCTGGCTGTTCTATCTCTTACCCGGCCCGGTCATGGACTTGGCTTTCCGTTACTTGCCGCGATATGCAAACAAACTTTGGTTCATGATCCTGCTCGGCGGTTTTGCGCACGCTACAAAACCGGCCGGTCAACTTATTGTTAATCTTATTTCCGGCTGGCCTTTCGGCTCGTTCCGCTATGGAGTCGTTTATCCATTTGCCAGCCATCTTCTCTTTGGGATGATCGGTGGATTGCTCGGCGCTCTCGTTGTGCTTGGCATTCACCATGCATCAAAAAAATCTTAATAAAGGAAAGATAGATGAAACTCACCACTCGTAATTTGTTATTGACCTTTGGACTGATCCTGGCGATTGCATTAACTGCCTGCGGTCCCGCTGCCACGCCGACAGCTGCTCCAGCGACAGAGGCTCCCGTCGCCACTGAAGCACCCGCTACCGCAGCCCCCACAGAAGCTCCCGTTGTGGCAGCGCCAGCCAACCCAAATTTGATTCTCGCCACCACCACATCTACACAAGATTCAGGTTTGCTTGATGTGCTCATCCCGATGTTCGAAGAACAGACAGGTTACACCGTACAGACAATTGCAGTCGGCACGGGCGAAGCTCTCAAAATGGGCGAAGAAGGCAATGCAGACGTATTGCTCGTCCATGCGCCTTCCTCCGAGGTAACATACATGGACGGCGGCTTCGGCAAAGACCGCATGCTGGTCATGCATAATGACTTCATCATTGTCGGTCCCGCCGCAGACCCCGCCGGCATTAAAGAACTTGGTCCCAAGGATGCTTTCCTAGCCATCTACAATTCCGCTTCTCCCTTTGTCTCGCGCGGCGATGACTCTGGTACGCATAAGAAGGAAGTAAGCTTCTGGACGAAAGCCGGCGTTGACCCAAGGACCGAGAAACCTGAATGGTTCATCGAGACTGGCCAAGGCATGGGCGCTTCGCTCACCATCGCATCTGAAAAAGGCGCCTACATCCTCACAGACCGCGCCACCTTCCTTGCCAACAAAGCCAATCTTCAACTTGAAATTTTACTGGAAGGCAACAATGCTTTGTTGAACGTGTATCATGTGATCACGGTTAACCCTGACAAATGGCCCGCAGTCAACTATGAAGGGGCCATGGCCTTCGCCAAATTCATCACCGACCCCGCCACACAGGCGGTCATTGCGGAATTCGGACTGGATAAATTTGGTCAGCCGCTTTTCTACCCCGACGCAGATAAGACAGACGCAGACTTGGGTTTATAATCAGCCCGACCAAAGGGGCGACTCGTAAAGTCGCCCCTTTTTTGTCGGAGCTGAATGAAAAGATTCTTTTATTTTTTACTGGTTGTATTGATTACGGCGTGCAGTGTTGAAGCTTCCAATTCAAAATTGCTGCTTGTTTCCACAACGTCCACACAGGATTCGGGTCTGCTGGATGTTCTGCTTCCAGCCTTTGAAAAAGAGACAGGTTATTCGGTTCAATTGATCTCAACGGGTTCCGGTCAGGCACTCAAGATCGCGCAGGAAGGGAATGCGGATGTGATCCTTCTGCATTCGCCGTCTGCTGAAAAGGAGTTCATGGTGCAAGGCTATGGCATTGACCGCCGTCTTGTGATGCACAATGATTTCGTGATCGTTGGTCCCGCCGATGACCCAGCCGGCATTAACGGAAAAACCCCGGTTGATGCATTGAAGGCCATATATAAAGCCCGCGCGAATTTCCTCTCGCGCGGTGACGACTCAGGAACGCATGTCAAGGAACTCGCTTTATGGAAATTGGCAGGACTCGATCCAACAGGTCAACCCTGGTATTTGGAAACGGGGCAGGGACAAGGTGCGACATTGTCCATTGCGAACGAGAAGGATGGTTACGCCCTGACGGACCGCGGTACATTTCTGGCATATCAAGATAACCTTGATCTGAGGATACTGGTTCAAAATGATAAAAGCCTGTTGAATGTGTATCATGTCATCACGGTCAATCCTGAAGTGTGGAAGCACGTCAATGTGGAAGGCGCAAAGGCTTTTGCGGATTTCATCACTTCACTACAAGGGCAAGAAATCATCCGCGAGTTTGGCGTGGATGAATATGGACAGCCGTTGTTTTACCCCGATGCCGATAAAACCGATGCAGAATTAGGACTTCCCTGATAAAGCATGAATGGTTTGTAAAATTATTTTCAACGAATTAATGAAGAGTTTGACCATGTTATTTGATAATGAGATATTTCAAATCACCCTGCTTTCCCTGCAAGTCTCTGCGCTTGCAACTTTGATCAGTTTGCTGATCGGTCTGCCGTTCGGCACCTGGCTGGCGCTGGGAAATTTTCGCGGCAGATCCTTTGTGCTGAGCATTGTCAACACTGGCATGGCATTGCCGCCTGTGGTGGTTGGTCTGCTGGTGGCAATGACTCTCTGGCGAAGCGGTCCGCTCGGCGGGTTGAGATTGATTTACACGCCGGTCGCCATCATTATTGCGCAGACCGTCATTTCCGCGCCGGTAGTGATGGGGTTAACAGCGGCCGCGCTTGCATCGCTTGATCCGCGCTTGCAGCAACAATTGTTGGGGCTTGGCGCATCGCGTCCGCAGATGATCTGGTACTTGTGGCGGGAGGCACGCCTGCCGCTGTTGGCGGCTCTCATGGCTGGCTTCGGTTCTGTCATTTCTGAAGTGGGCGCTTCGATGATGGTCGGTGGAAATATCAAAGGTCAAACGCGGGTATTGACCACTGCCATTGTGCTGGAAACATCCAAAGGTGAATTTGGGAATGCACTCGCCTTAAGCGCCTTGTTGCTGATCCTTACCTATCTCATCAACCTCGCCTTGACCTTGATCCAGCAGAAGGGGCGCAAGAGATGAGCGAATTCATTTCCATCCATGATTTGCTTATTCAACGCAATGGGCGGGATGTATTAAAGATCAAGTCCCTTGAGATTCAGCGCGGCGAGACCCTCGCAATTGTCGGCCCGAACGGCGCGGGCAAGAGCACGCTTCTGCTGGCGCTGGCGCACCTCATCAAACCTAAACATGGAGAAATCCTATTTAATGGGAAACCGATCTCCCAGATGGATGACCTCGAATATCGCCGCAAAATTTCATTTGTCTTTCAAGACCCCTTGCTGATGGACATGACCGTCTATCACAATATTGCACTCGGATTAAAGTTCCGCGGCACAGACAAGGATGAGACTCATACACGGGTGGGTAGGTGGAGTCAAGCCATGGGGGTTGAGTCGCTGCTTGCACGACGGGCAGGTCAACTGTCCGGTGGCGAGGCGCAGAGAGTCAGTCTGGCGCGGGCCTTTGTCCTCGATCCTGAATTGCTATTAATGGATGAACCCTTTTCGGCCGTCGATCCCCCAACGCGCGCCCAGCTGCTAAAAGACCTTTCTACATTGTTATCGCAAGATCATCGCACCACGATCTTTGTCACGCATAATTTGTCCGAGGCCGCTCAGGTCGGAAACCGCATGGCGGTCATCATCAATGGTGAATTGAAACAGGTGGGAACGCCGCAGGAGATCAAGCTCGCGCCTGCCGATAAAAGCGTGGAAGAATTTTTGAAAGAATATTAGATGTCATTGCGAGGCACGCTCTCCCTGGCGTACGGCGCAAGGTCGCTCTCGCAATAATATTCTCCTTTTAAACGACTTACACCGCGTTTTCACGCGGTGCAGCCAGTACATCAACTCAAAAGGAGGAGTGAGTTTTTACATAGTATCGCATAATTTGGTAAACAAAAGTTTACTTACGCATGGAGAACATGCGTGAGACAAGCGATTATTAAGCGGGGTCAAGGTCAGGATTTGTGCCGCATAAGGCACACGAAGCTTTATCAAGCGAGTTACATTCAATGGCGTTGGAGCAACGGTGGGCGATGATCCTTGCCGGCTGGTCGGGTAAATTCTCGGCAGGGTACACAACTTCATCTTCAAGCGCGATCTCGTGGCCTACATGCTCACAGTACTTGATCTTTTCAACTTTCCAAATCTTTTCTGCCATATCAGCCTCCAACAGTAATGACCCAAGTTTATGACCAAACGATGTCTCCAGCCAGTGTCAGGCGTCACAAGCTCTGATGACGAATTGCCTATATTGGATGTGATATATCCTTATTTTCTTGTAAGGCGATAGATGTTCCCGTTATCGCTTGAGAAGTACATTTCACCAGATTCATCCTGACCGAAGGATGTGATCGTCACACCCGTTTCAAACGTGACCTGGTTCTGCCACTCACCATTGGAGAGGATCAGCCCCCAGATGGTCCCAAAACAATAATCTCCGTATAAGTAGATGCCATTCCATTCGGGCATCGCGCCGCGGTAAACATATCCACCGGTAATGGAACAGCCTAGTGCGTGGTTATACTCTGCAACAGGGTATGTAAGTTGATCAGATGCAGGAGGATTGCCGGAGAAAGCATGATTGCCTTCGATGTAGTTCCAGCCAAAATTCAATCCGCCTTGGCCGCGTGGGACAAAATCAATTTCTTCCCATGCGTTCTGCCCAACATCACCGATATAAAGATCGCCTGTGACTCTGTCAAATGAGAAGCGCCACGGATTCCTCAATCCATAGCCCCATATTTCCGGGCTGGCAGCCGTGTTGACGAATGGATTATCCGCAGGGATCGCATACGGGTCACCGTTGTTTACGTCAATGCGAAGGATTTTTCCGAGCAAGGTGTTGAGATTCTGTCCGTTGCCAAACGGGTCTCCGCCAGAGCCGCCGTCACCGAGCCCGATATAAAGATAACCACCCTGTCCAAATGCGAGCGCGCCGCCTTTGTGATTGCTAAAAGGCTGGTTTACTGTCAGTAGAATTTTTTCGCTGGACGGGTCAGCTATATTATCTGCGGCGTGGAAACGCGAGATAAAAGTATTACCGCCTGCGCCGGTATAGTTGACATAGAAGAATCCATTCTGCTCATAATCAGGATGGAATGCCAGACCAAGCAATCCCATCTCGTTGCCGCTATCATTCACGCGGTCGGAAATATCGAGGAAGGGAGAGGCGAGCAGTTGTTCATTTTCAAAGATGCGGATCGTCCCATATTTTTCGATGATGAAGATCCTGCCTGAACCATCGTCCGCAGATTTAATGTCCACAGGGCGGGCGAGTCCGCTGGCGATGAGGTTCCACTCGTAATCTGATGAATTGGGGAATGTGGAGGCGTTGACTATTTCAGTTGCCACCGGCGCTTGAGGGGTGGGGTCAAATGTGGGCTGGGATTCTGCTTGTGTCGCAGGAATAACTGTCGGCGGGGCGGGAGGCGTAAGAGTCGGATAAACAGACTCTGCCAACCCTCCACATGCGAGGATTGGCAGAGTCAATAAGATCAAGAACCGTTTCATTCTGATGGTTTATCGCTGATGTCGGTGGCTTCTGCATCCACAATTTCATCCCCGGCAGCAACCTTCATGTTATTGGTAAGTTCCTTCATGTGTTCGGCCACCACTGCCGGCGGGCACAGTTCGGTAAAGACGTAGGAGCCAAGCCAGAGGATGGCCGCATCATCCAACATGCCAACGAATGGCAGCACGATATTTGGCGCGAGGTCGGCGGGAAAAAGAAGGTAAGCAAAAGCACCAATTGGAATTAGCTTGGCAAAAAAGTTTACCCGCTTATCGCCCATCAAGCGAAAGATGAGTTTGAGTTGATTGACCACATTACGAACCACGCCGCCTTGTTGAGATACTAATAAAGTGTCAGGCTTTTTCTCGTTCATTTGAATCTCCTTTTGAATGATTACATTATATCCGTTTAGTTTCGCTCTTATCTACGCATTTCATCAGGTTCTGATGCGATTCATTCAGAGGTTTCGATATTACACAGTATTGCATAATTTGGTAAACAAAAAATTTACTTAATCCTGAGACAAGCGATAAAATCAATCATGCCCTATTTAATTGATGGACATAATCTAATTCCCAAAGCAGGTCTGCGGCTTGATTCACCGGACGATGAAATGGAACTGGTGGCCATCCTGCAGGAATTCGCGCGCCTCAAGCGACAGCAGGTGGAAGTCTATTTTGACGGTGCGCCAGCCGGTCAGGCTGGGACGCGGAAGCTGGGCACTGTCCGAGCGCATTTTGTCCGGCTGGGACAGTCTGCCGACAGTGCCATCCGCGCGCGCCTAGTCAAGATGGGTAAGGATGCCAAGAACTGGACGGTGGTATCTTCAGACCGCGAAGTGCAAAGCGCCGCGCGAGTGGCGCATGCGGAATTTATCACCTCTGAAGAATTCGTGAAAATGTTAAGAGAGGCGATCACGTCTGCGCCAAGGTCAAATAGTGATAACAAAAAACTTTCTGCAAAGGAAGTGGATGAGTGGTTGAAGATCTTTCGTGAAAAAGAACGCTAATTGAGACATTTCATGTCCTAATTCTAATCTAAATTTAATCTTATTCGGACTAATAAGGTGTATATTCTAGCCATCGACACCTGCCCTCCCCTTTATTGGTATCCTGGTGTCAAACCCGCCGCTTGATCAACATGCCCCCCCCATGCTGACAAGCGGCGGAACCTTTTTAATTTAGAGCGCAATCACACAAGACAAACAGGAGGGCTATAATTTGTACATGGCTACCACATACACTTTTGTTCCATCCAGAACGCATGAATTTCCAGACCATCCTGAAAGACCGGGAAGATTGGATGTGCTGGAACCATTGCTCAATTCTTTTGAAGCAGAAAAACTTGAAGCGCGTGAAGCAACCGTTGAGCAGGTTGCTCGTGTGCATCGTCCACAAATGATCAAAGCAATTGAAGAAGTTTGCAAGGAAGGTCCCGGCATTATTGACCATGCTCCCACTTATATTACGCAGACCTCTTATCATGATGCAATGCTTGCGTCCGGCGGTGTGATCGCTTGTGCGAATGCCGTTATCAACGGAGATGCGAAGAATGCCTTCGCCATTGTCCGCCCGCCGGGGCATCATGCCGAACCTGACCGCGTGATGGGGTTTTGTATCTTCAACAACATTGCGATTGCGGCGCGTGAAGTTTTGGAAAATGGATGCCAGCGCGTGATGGTGATTGACTATGATGCACATCACGGCAATGGGACTCAAGCCGCTTTCCTTCACGAAGAACGTGTCGGATTCATATCCACTCATCAGTGGGGAATTTATCCCGGCACCGGCTGGATCGAGGATGCGCCTCACGCAAAGAAGCGCATGGTCAACGTGCCGTTGTTGGCGCGCGCAGGTGATGAAACTTATGCGCGGGTCGCCGATGAAATATTCAAACCAGTCGTTCAAACCTTCAAGCCGCAGATGATTTTCGTCTCAGCGGGATTTGATGCACATTGGAATGACCCGATCACGTCGCTGGGATTGTCCACGCGCGGGTATTACAACATCTCGAATAAACTCGTTGAACTTGCAGATGAACACTGTGACGGTAAGATCGTCTTTGTGTTGGAAGGCGGCTATGACCCGCACAACGTCTCTAACGGGGCAGGAGCTGTCTTCGACGCATTGACCCACTCACCGTTAAATAATGATCCGAACGATCCGTCACCTTATGCCGATGTGGATCACGAATCCCGCATCCATGAAATTCTAAAATGGCAGGGCATCCCGTAGTAAAATGCAACCGTACCACACTCGCAAAAACAAAGGAGTGAAAGATGAATAGGAAAGAAAGTAAGGGCTTTGTTCAACTTGAATGGGTCTGCCCAAATTGTGATGGGCGCAATCCGGGGTCGGTAAAGACATGTCAAAGTTGCGGCGCACCACAACCGGATAATGTTCAATTTCGGCGCGCGGCAGATGAGAAGGTCATTACGGATGAAAAGTCAATTGCGGCGGCGAAGGCCGGTGCGGACATTCACTGCGGATTCTGCGGCACGCGCAACCCTGCCACTGCGACGACTTGCTCGCAATGCGGCGGCGACTTGAAGGAAGGTAAGGCACGCCAGGCGGGACAATTGCTGCAAGCGGCTCCTGCCCAGCCGAAAGTTGTCACCTGCACGAATTGCGGGGCCGAAAACCCGGGCACTGAACGGACCTGCGCGCAATGCGGTTCTCCATTACCGCGGGCAGCGGCGCCTGTTCAAGCATCAGCGGCTCAACGACCTGTTCAGGCACAAGCTCCAGCAATAACGACAACCAACGCACCGAAGAAAAAAACAAATTGGTTGTTGTTCGGAGGGATTGGCGCGGCATTGTTATTTTGCTGTATCGCGGTTGTGTTGATGTTCATGATCCCATCAAAGACAGTCCAGGGGACTGTGACCAATGTCTATTGGCAAACCTCAGTTCCGGTGCAGGAAATCCAGGCGGTTAATCACACGAATGAAAGCAGTGCTCCTTCCGATGCTTATAACGTGTCGTGCCGTGACGAGTCACAGGAAGTATGCGAAGACAAGACGGTTGACCAGGGCAACGGTTATGCGGAAGTGATCACAGAATGTCACACTGAAACCACTACATCCTGCGATTACACCGTGGATGAATGGAAGACCATCCAGACCTATACGTTGGAGGGAAATGATTTCTCTCCTGTATATGACAGCCCAACCCTTTTCAGCAATCAGCGTACGGGATCATCTTCAGAAATCTTTACCGTTTACTTCAATACGGAAACCGGAGAGTTGACCTATAAGCCCGGTTCATTGACTGACTTCCAGCAGTTTTCAATTGGCAGTGTCTGGACGATCAAGTTGAATGCGCTTGGTGGTGTGGTGAGTGTGGGGCGGTGATTTATGTCGCTGCGAGGCGTTCTTGTTTTTGCCGAAGCAGCCTCAAAAATAGTGGGAGATTGCTTCGGCGGGAAGACCAAGTGCCCGCCTCGCAACGACATTATAAAGAGAAAACTCCTGATTCGCTCAGGAGTTTTCTCTTTATAATCATCTCATGGATAAAACAGTTGTAATTATCGGCGGCGGGCCGGCGGGACTCATGGCGGCAGAGGTGTTAAGTCAACGCGGGGTGAAGGTGGATGTGTATGATTCCATGTCGTCGCTTGGGCGGAAGTTTTTACTGGCGGGCAAGAGCGGTTTGAATCTCACTCATTCAGAACCTTTCGAGAAATTTGTCTCGCGTTATGGCAAGCGAAAAGAAGAAGTTGAGAAATGGTTGTTGGATTTCACACCAGATCATCTGCGCGAGTGGGCGCGTGGACTTGGCGTTGAAACATTTGTTGGCACGTCGGGGCGCGTGTTCCCGATGGAGATGAAGGCTAGTCCATTGTTGCGAAAGTGGTTGAAGAGACTGGATGAGGCGGGAGTCAAGTTTCATTTGAGGCATAGGTGGAATGGAAACCTTGCCGCCGCCGAGGACGGCAGCGGAAGCAGAGTTAAGATTGATTTTGAAACACCTGATGGAGTCAAAACTGTCAAAGCGGATGCGGTGGCGCTGGCTATGGGCGGCGGGAGTTGGGCAAGACTCGGCTCGGATGGCGCATGGACTTCGTGGCTGAGTCAGGCCGGGGTTAAGGTGGAAGCGCTGAAACCATCCAATTGCGGATTCGATGTAACGTGGTCAACTCACTTCAAGGAAAAATTTGACGGTCAGCCGATCAAGTCAGTGATCTTGAATTTTGGATCATTTCACCAGCAGGGTGAATTCATTGTGACGAAGGAAGGGGTGGAGGGCAGTTTGATCTACGCGGCTTCGGCGTTGATGCGTGATGAAATTTTGTCGAAAGGGAAAGCCGTGATGTCTCTTGACCTTGCGCCCGATAAAACGGAAGTGCAGTTGTTTGAAAAATTATCCAAGCCGCGCGGATCGCGTTCGATGGCAAGTCATTTGGAGAAGACGGTTGGGATGAAAGGCGTGAAGGCGGGACTGCTGCGCGAGTTCGTGCCGAAGAATGAATTTGAGAATATGGAACGGCTTGCTTTTTATATCAAGCAGTTGCCCGTGCCATTAATTGCGACCCGTCCATTGGATGAAGCCATCAGCAGTGCCGGCGGTGTGACCTTTGAGTCGCTCGATGAAAATTTGATGTTAAAAAAACTCCCCGGCGCTTTTTGCGCAGGGGAGATGTTGGATTGGGAAGCGCCGACGGGCGGCTATTTACTCACAGCTTGTTTTGCAAGCGGACGTGTGACAGGATATGGCGTGATGAAGTGGCTGGAGAATATTTAGCACACTAGAACTCTTGCATAAGTGCGCTAGGAGCACACCGCCACAGTTGCACCGTGCTGCTGCGAAGCGTGCAGTGGGTGGGGCAGGTGTTGCGTTAAAACCGGCGGAAATTTAGCAGGGTGGCAACTTGCATTAATTTACTGCAATATGCGATGCCACATAAGCGGCATCGTCTCCTACGCCCACCAATAAACCTGATTTATTTTGATGGAGCCACGGCATCCCTACAAAATATAAACCGGGATAATTTGTCACTCCGCGCTGTTGGAGCGGATACCCATCGTTGTCGGTCACTGGGAGTTTTACCAGTGAAAAATCATATCCGTAGCCGTGAGCCCAAATGATGGTATTGATGCCTTTGGCAGATAGTTCCAATTCACGAATCTCTTCGATAGCGTACCCATCCCGAAGGTCAGGCAGTGATTCGCTGGGGGCATCAATCCCATTCCTGGTGATAAACCCGTCAATGATCTTGATAATATCGGACTCAAATTTATCCGCCTTGGCAAGGTTTTCATGCAGGTCACCGGCCAGCATAATTGTATTGTTTTCCCCGCCAGTGACTCGTCCCAGTAACTGCACGCCGTCCCGTACAAGCTGATGCAGGTTGATGGTGTGACCGCCGTCCTTGCCGGAGAGATGCGGATTGCCGGAAAATTTTGCCTTTGGAGAAGGGAGTTTATCCACGGTTCGGTCAAAAAAACCTGCCTGCTTTAACCAGTCAAAGACATCCCTGCCCCGATAACGACGCGGCGCTCTTCCAGCGCTGCCTATACACAAATAGACTTTCCGTCCGCTTTCGTGCAGCTCTTCTGTGATCTGGCAGCCCGATTGAGCCGACCCCACCACAAGCACAGCGCCATCTGGCAGCATCTTTGGATTGCGATATTCACTGGAATGGATTTGAGTTATTTTTGTAGACAGGTTTGCGGCGAATGAAGGCGCTTTGGGAGTTTGGAACAGACCCGTTGCAACAACAACATGGTCCGCTGTAAATGTTTCGTCGTTTGTTACGACCTGATATCCATTCGCCAATGGCTCAACGGATGTGACGCGCAGACCATATCGTACCGGGAGATCGAACTTCTTTATATAATTTTCAAAATAAGCGACGACCTCAGCGCGCGGAAGAAAGCCTTCGGGATCATCGCCCTGGTATTCCGCACCCGGCATTTGCAGGGTCCAGTTTGGAGTGAGAAGCGTGAACGAATCCCAGCGTTGATTGCGCCATGCATTGCCCGCCTGTTCTGACTGCTCGAAGATGACGTGCTCTATCTGATGCTGTTGAAGATAGTAACTGGTTGCAAGTCCCGCCTGACCGCCGCCGATGATGATCGTATTAAAGTGTTGCATCTTGCCTCTCCTTAATAACAATAAATGGGTTGATCACAGGAGCATTGAAGTGCCAGAGCGATAGTATAACTTAAGATTAATCATGAACTATTCAAGCAGGAATTTTTGCATTTCATCATGGACCAGTTCCTCCTGAGCCATGAAGCAGTAATGATGTCCGTCGGGGATCACCACGATCTTTGCATGAGGAAACCTGCCTTGGAATTCGGCGACCATGTACCTGAAAAAAGGTTCTATTACATCATGATGGAATTTTTCATAGGCGGCTTTTTGTTCATCTGTGTAATCGTTTGTCAGTTTGCGCCTTCTCTTTCCATAGAAACCAAGGATCGGGATTTTGACTTCCACTTTTTTTGGGGCATATTCATTGATCAGGTTTTCAATCATCATTTTCTCGACGGATGCTGGCATTTTATCGACGAAGATGCCTTCCTCGTTTATCTTTACTCCGTGAGAGATTTCCTCGTCCCATACCTCGCTCCATATCCGCGCAAATTCAGGGACATCCCTTTTTACAATGGCAATATATTCTTCAAGGGTGCGCGGCGGGGCGCTTTCCTCTCTTTTTATCTGCACATTCCTGAGCGGGTGTTGTTCCATGATCACCCGTTCTTTTCTTCGATCATCCAGCGCATCGAGATAGACCAATTTCTCAACTCTTTCTGGATATGTGGCGGCAAAATGGGTGAGTTCCACTCCTGCAAGGGAGTGACCAGCCAGGACGGCTTTATCAATATTCAGCGAATCCATGAACTGACGAATATCTTCTGTCAGCGTATCGGCGTCATAGCCTGTTTCAGGAGTATCGGAATCGCCATGTCCGCGGCGGGTGAGAGCAAGGACACGGAATCTATCAGTAAAGAGCGGAGCAAATCCGCCAAAGATGTAAGCGGAACTTCCCATGCCTGTGAGAAAGATCAGCGTCTGACCGTCACCGCCCCAATCCAGATAATGCAGGCGGATTCCGTTCGCGTGGACAAAGTCGCTTTTGGGATTCGAACCATTCATATTTTCTCCTTTTAGCCTGCCCGGATTTCTCGTAATACTCTTACTTCGTCGGCTTTAACGCCCTGCTTCATGAAGGATTTGCACAAAGAGTGGACGTCCCTTGTAAGGAAAGCATTCGCATTGGGGTTATTCTTAAATTCGATCACTTGTGGAAAATCAATGACAACCGCCTTTTCATCATGCCAAAGAATATTGAAAGTGGAATAATCGCCGTGGACTCTGCCTGATTCCACGATCCGCTTCAAGTTCTGAACCGATTGCTTGAAGGCTTCGTCCGCCTCATACTTGTCCATCCTCAGGTCCGAGATGCGCGGAGCGGGATTTCCATTTTCATCCCCGATGAATTCCATAATGAGCGAAATCCCGTTGACAGCGATTGCTTTCGGCACGTTGACGCCGTGCTCGAAAAGGTGTTTCATCTGCCTGAACTCCTCCTGCACCCAGAGTATCTGATGGGCGTCGAGACCCGCCTTGCTGCCCTGGTCAATTGCCTTTTCTATCCTTGAATCGCCGATAAACCTGCCTTCCCTGTAAGACGAATCGCGTTTGAATGACCGAACCCGCAGATCGGTATACATTTTTACCGCTACAAATCCCTCTGAATTTTTGCCAAGAAAGACCGATGCCTCTTTTCCCGTTTTGATACCCGAGATCAACTCGTCCAGAAAACCCATCTTGGAGAGTCCGTTTAGATCGGCGTTCTCGAATTTTGAATTTGGATCTGGATTTTCAGCGCGGGAAACGAGCTGCGTAACCGACTGTTTGCCTGTCAGCTTGTGCTTTTTACTTTTGAACTTTACGAAATTTTGTGTTTCCAGGTCTTCCGTATCCAAATTGTTTAAAGCAATTTTCATTTTTTAGTTTCCTGTATAACCTCCTGCGGGACGAAGTGCCGCATAAGCGGCGAATAAAATCGCAGGGTTGCGCGCCCTGCGATGATTAAGGAATCAAAAACCGCAGGGTGAGTCACGCCTGCGGTTGGATAAATCAAAATGAACGAATCGAATCGTTGCTAAAATCCACCTGCGGGAGGCGCGCTCAAAACAGAATTTTTAGGTGAGTGAATGGTTGCCATAAGCTTCGTGCCTCCTTTTCTTATTTTGGATAACAATGCTCGTATTTTATATGAAGGGATATTCTGTGTCAAGAATATTTAAACCGAAATTTGGATGGGACGGACAAGTTCTTCATAACCTCTTCATTCCGAAAGCACCCCCACCCGTCCTCCCCCGAATGGGACGACGAAATACATATAATTCTAATAAGTACTTTTCATGTCCCATTTGGGGGAGGTGCCCGATAGGGCGGAGGGGGCGGAGGATAGGTCATATCCCTTCCTCATCTCCTCCCCTTTCTCTTTCCCTTCTCCGCCTTGCATCAACTTCAATTGTTACAAACTTATATTCAGTCAATCAACAAAAGTAGAAAATGTCATTTCTTCTGATAAATACAAATAGCGTTGACTAATATTTCAATCACAATCAAAGAATTTCTTTAGCTTTCTCTCCGCCTTTTAGGCTACTTAGTGTAGCCATTTTGATAAAAGCTTCCGCATATTTCTCACCACATCTTAGTCCATTCAATCTATCCATAATTTCCGCCATTTCAATCCAAATATTTGTCCACTGATTTTTGAAACACTTAATGGATTTGATTTTCTTTTCCCAAAAAGGTGTAGTCGCAACAAAATCTGATGATGGAAATGGGGTGCGGTCATACCCCCATGCGTAATAAGTGTTGAAGGCAAATAGTTCTCTAGGATATTCCCCGTTGCTTTCAATGACGATCTTTGTAATTGCTGTCTGAATTGCTTGAAGAGTTCGAATGTGTCCAGGATTGCTATCTTTTTCCCAATGTGTAATAACTTGTTGAGGTTTTAGTTCCCTTAAGAGATCAACCAGCATATTAATGATATTATCTGGAAATGTAAGATTGGCACTTTCTAGATTTAAGAATTTATAAGGGCAATTTAACAAAGAAAAAGCTTTTTGGGACTGCTTCTCCTCCGTGCTTGATTTAGGTTTTGTTATGGAACATGTAAAAACCGATTTTCCATTATTGACATAACTTAATATAGTACCTCCACAAAAAATAGGGGCATCATCGAGATGTGCTGTTACAACCAAAAGATTTGTCATATAAAAATCCTAAGAGAAACTATTTGAGAGCTTTTGTGAAGTAGCGCCTAAGAGTTTCGATTTGGTCGATTGAATAATTCTTTGTGTCAATTAAGTAACTCTCTATTTCCTTTAAGGCTTCCTCTGTAATATCAAATCCCATAATACTATTCAAATAAGGAGCTGTATTAGACTTTTCATTCACCAATTGTTTTTCTAAGTTATAAATAAAATCATCTCGCCTGTCATTGATGAATTTTATATGGTGTTGATTTGTGCCAAGAGCAAGCATATACTCTGGTACATCTTTTGTAATGATTGTTCCCATCCCAATTAAGGCTCGCTTTCCGATATTGACCCCATCTATAATCCTGCATGCTGCCGCAATCCATACGTCTTCTCCTATGGCTGTGCCTTTTGTTTCGAAATCTTGATCTCGAAATGAGATGAATGGATTTTCGTACCCATGAGTTTCAGTTACAACATAAGTTTGTCCACCGATCATTGTTAGTTTTCCGACTGAAAGATTTCCTCTGCCAGCAATTACGCATTTTTGCCCAATCGAGACCCTGTAATCAAAATCAAACGGATTTTGGAATGCGTTTATATAAGACCCACTCCATAAATGACATCGATCACCAAATGAAACGGTTCCCTTACCATGAATTTCATTATCAGGATCGATTTTTGCATCATCACCAATAACTATTTTCCCGTTCTCGCTATATAACCTTGAATGATCGTCAATCTTTGTGCGTTGACCGATGGTTATCTCCCCTCCTGTTGCATCGATGATACACGAATCGCCAATGATACTGTTGTTGAGTAGTGTAATGTTTCCGTCATTGGCTTTGATAAGCGAATTATTCCCAATTGCGGTGTTCTCTCTTATAAGAATCTTTCCTTTCTTTGATTGAACTATGCAATTATGTCCGATATTCACATTATCTTCAAAAGATATATTACCTAGGTCGCCATCAACAACGCAGTTATATCCAAATACAACATTTTTGCCAACGCTTATCGATCCTTCATTTATGAATGTGACGCCAGCTATTTTATTTGATTTTGTGGGTGTCATTTTTCAAAACCTCTCGATTCTTTTCCGTGGAAGTTTGTTGTACAATATTTTTCCTTTTCCAATAGTGAGCAATACGCTTAAATCAGAATTAAGTAGAACAATATCTCCATCGTGACCCCTTTTTATATATCCTTTTCTGTCTGCTATACCAAGGCAGTTGGCAGGATTGGATGTAATTGTACTCAGTGCGTCATCAAATGATATTCCGCATTTATCAACAAGATTTTCTAGTGCTCGGTTTAACGTGAGAGTTGAAGCTGCGAGTTTTCCATCATCCAAAATTAATCCGCGATTGGTAACAGTCGCTCGTTGTCCTAAGAATATTATTTCTTGATTGTCAATTGGCAACCCAGCGTGAGAACAGGAATCTGTAATTGATATAAATTTTCCTCTGTTTTTCGCTTGAAAAGCAAGTTTAACTAATTCAAACGCAACGTGTACTCCGTCAAGGATAACTTCCACAAAGATTTCTTTGGAGATTAAAGCTGCACCAACTACGCCTAATTCACGACCAGAACTGAACAATGACATAGCATTAAAGAGATGGGTTACAAGGTTATAACCATTATTAAAGGCATTGATTGTGATTGCGTAACTTGCATCACTGTGTCCAACCGCAAATATTGTGTTTTTTTCAGTTTTTTCAATTCTGGATTTGAATCTGGCAGAGTTATCCAGTTCGGGGGCTAACATTAGTATTTTGAGTGTTTCAGGGAATTCCCTTATTATTTTAGATAAATCATCTAATGAACAAAGATTTCCAATATCTCTTTGAGCGCCACGTTTATTTGGATTTGCGCAAAGCCCTTCAATATAAATACCTAATATCTCAGCACCGCTTTCCTTTTTCATGGCTCGATACGTTGATTGAAACGCACTCTTGATAATGTTTTTTGAACCAGCACCTACAGATGGTAAAAATGTTGTAACACCGTGTCGTGGAAACCTGTAGGAAAGTTCAGTCAATTCATCTTCTGTGCATGTATGAGTATCTATTCCATAAGCGCCATAAGTGTGCATATCAATAAACCCTGGACATATTTTGTAACCATGAGCATTAATAATTGATGCGCTTTTTGTAAGTAAATTATTATTAATCTTTCCTGTATAGGCTATTAATCCAGAATGGATGAAAACATGTTCATTTCTTATTGACGGCTTAGGGTCATATATGTTGCCGCCGATAATAGAAATTCCGTCTTCTACCTTCTTATTTCGTTGAGAAAGTTTAGGAAACTTTTTATCCATTGGGGCATCCTCTTAAACTTTCCTAAGTAGTAGGCTGAGACTAAAACTGCAAGAAAAGTACCTGTAGGTATTGTCCATACTAACCATTGATCCCAATTTTGTAAAATTAATTTAATCCCTTCTGGTATTGTTTGTATTCCTAGCGTTATTGATAATAGTAGGAAAAAGAAGGTCAGGAATAAGAAAAAAAGAGTTGAGTTTTGAGCAAATTGTAATTCCTGCCTTAATTCTGTTGTTTCTTGGTGACGTGTCTTGTATATATCAAGCTCGCTTGTTAATCGCGAGTTTTCTCCTCTTAAAAATTGAGATGTTACAAGAATATCCCTAATGTTAACGCTAATTTCTTCTGCTCTTATCGGATGCCATACATCGGATGGGGCGCGTAAATTGTTAATCAA
The DNA here is from genome assembly GCA_016219545.1 of Chloroflexota bacterium. Classification (GTDB taxonomy): domain Bacteria; phylum Chloroflexota; class Anaerolineae; order Anaerolineales; family Villigracilaceae; genus Villigracilis. The sequence continues at coordinate 25,452 of JACRMH010000052.1, forward strand.
ATTATCAACATTAAATTTTGTCTGCTTCTCGAAATCTCTTAATGCTAAAACAGCCAATGCCAAATCAGAACTTCTAATTGTCCTGTGTTCAGGAATGGCGTTGAACCCTCCTTTTATACTTTCTTTGAGAGCAAAAATACTTCTAAAAATTATTCTGTCGATATCCTCTGTTATTGTTATGTCGCGAGTTTTTTCGCCAATATTTAACAAAGTCCTTGTAATAGTTGCATTAAGTTTTATACTTCCCCATCCACCGCTTGATTCATCCTGAGTCTCGTTTAACTTCTCCACTACAATATTGAAATGGTCAGGATATCCAAATGCTAGAAAGAATTCAGCATATCTTTCTATTGCAAGTGGCGATACGTTCGTGTGAAAATCTTCCACTACATTTGAATATATGTTTTTTGCAAACGCATCAGCTTCTGGAATATTGAGCCTCTTCAGGGTGAGGATACATAGAATTTTTTCTGGCAATAAACGCGAGTCTTCTTTTAGGTTTGTTATAAGCCATTTTTTAGTTTTATTAAATCTCTCATTCTGTTGTCCTAACAAAAGATTATAAACTTTCAGAAGTTCACATGTTGCCCCAAAAACGTTATCATAAGACCCGTTTTCCTTGACATGCGTTTCGATAAACTCCATTATTTTGGTTGAGTAGAGATTTCGAATTTCGTTTTCGTTATCATATAACTCTCTTAAGACATCTAGAATTGTTGATGTGCTCAAAAAACTTCCATCCCATACTTTTTTCGAAACATTAAAGTTGGAATATAACCAAGCTACTAGTCTTCTGGACAATAAATCGTAATATCTATCTCCACCTACAGTCTTCGCTATTTTCGTGTGAGAGGAGTTTGTGTCAAAATATACTACCTGAAAACTCTGTTTCTGGGAGAACAATTTTGCAATTTGCTTCTCTAGTTCTGCTATATGTTCTTTCGACCATGACGGATCAAGAATTACCGTTTGATAGATGGGGGGGATTTTATTTATGTCGGGCGTGTTTTGTGGATACTCCGCAAATGGCACTTTTAAAAACTTTAAATTATCTATTAGATATTGAAATTCTAGAGAAGTCATTCCATTTCTTTTTAGAATTGCAACATATGGCTTGCCTTCAATTACATATTTTAAGCAGTTAAGCATTAAATCAATATGCTTTTGCCAATCAAGCATCAAAGAAGTGACAATTATTCTTCCTTGATAATCTGCCTGAGATGATAGAAGGAGCGCTCTTGGTTGAGTGTAACTGCTATCCTCTAAAATTAGATCATAGCTGTTTGCTTGTTTGGGTTCAAGGTATCTCCAATATAAGCCTCTCAAGTCAGGGTTTTTTGCGCAATTGTTAGTGATTATTTTAGTATCAATCTGATTTGGATATTCTAGTAAAAATGGTTGTACCCCTTTACTTCCAAGAACTATAGTTCCTTCAAGTAAGTTGGGCTCGGTTCTTTCTTTCCAGATGACATCGTACTTGTCTGGTATGAAGGATAATGAAATGGGTTTTCGTTGAAATAGAATAAATATTCCTTTCCCCTTATCTAAAAACGCCTCTATTTTTATCTTGTTTTCTTCTAATTCCTTATTTATTTTGATATCATCACATGCGTTTGTGGTAATTACTAAGCCGTCAAAATCGTCAATCCCATCGCGAAATAAATCGGAAATGTTGTCAGCAGTGTAAACTTTGGTCTGATATTCACTGCAAATTTCACTTATCAGACTATAGCCATCTGCATAACTGTATTGGTTTAATTCGCTTTGATTTTGAATTATCCCAACTGAATATTTTCCTGGTGCGTACTTCGGGATTTTATTTTTCATAACAGCCTCAATTCTTTATGCGTTGTTTGGAGAGCGATTTTCAGGGCTATTAATTCTTTTGGTTTCGGGACTGGCGTGTCCAAATTAAGTTTGCTAGTTGATCAATGTTATCAAATGTAGCTGCATTAAGCTCTGTGTCATGTATTTCTACTTTAAATTCATCTTCGATAAATAATGAGAGATCAATCAACCCAAACGAATCTATCCTGCCGCTGGATATTAATGGTGTGCTAAAACTAAATTTTGTAACTGCAGTTGTGCTGAAATTATTTGAAATAAAAACTAGAAGCTTGTCCTTTATGTTGTTTATCATTTTGTGTGGTCTCTAAAAGCAACGCTATCGTTTCGTCTGATTTTACCTTACTTGTTGACATGTAAATCACTACATGCGCCTCAGTACTGTGTATCCAGAGTCCCCAGAGTCTCCCTCAATCCACAGTCAAAGTTTTACTCAAATTCCTTGGGAAATCTGGATCAAACCCGCGCAACACGCTCATGTGATACGAAAGCAACTGCAACGGCAGCACTCCCAACAACGCGCTGATCTGCGCATCCGATTTAGGAATGACGACCAGATCATCGCCGTTGGCACGCAGGCGGGCATCCTCTTCGGCGATGGTGATCGTGCGTGCGCCGCGGACTTTGACTTCGTTGATCCCGCTGATGATGAGCGGCACATCGTTCGGTCCCGCGACAAACACAATCGGGAATCCCTTGCTCACCGCGGAGAGCGGTCCGTGTTTGAACTCGGTCGAGAGCATGCCTTCGCAATGGGCATACGTGATTTCTTTTAATTTCAATGCGCCTTCCAACGCGATCGGATAAGTCGCGCCGTAGCCAAGACA
>JACRMH010000056.1 GCA_016219545.1 Chloroflexota bacterium
CAATTCCTCTAAACTCGGCGGCAACAGTTGCGCTTGTTTCATTGTGTATTCTTTGAAGATGACTTTTCCGTTGTTCATCCCTCTATTGTATTAAATTCTTTTTAAATCGAAAAGGGCTGCCCTCTTTTTGGACAGCCCCTGTTCTTTCAAACTTGTATGATTAATTAACCGTCCGCCTACTTGTAAAGGAGATTGCGTATATTCTTATCACCTTTATGACCGTGGTGTTTGGTTTTTACTTTTGTGGTTGCTGACTTGGTATCATTATCAGGGTTGTCATCCACCAGTGTAACTGTCCATTTGATTTTTCCACCGGCGGTGGGTAAATAACTGGGGAACGAAACCTGGCTGTGTTTACCACGATTCGCATACACACTCATGCTGGCTCGATATATCTCAATGCCATCCTGGATGCCAATAACAGTGGCTATTCCTTGTCCACTGACCTTGCTGTGGTTTTCGACATCGAGCCAGATCTTAATCGGTTTGGCTTTTTTTAACTCCATTTCCTCGGTTACCTTAAATTCTTGGATATCGAGATCAAGTCCGCTAGTGGTTACGACCGTAGATGTAGGTGTTAGAGCCACTGAAGTGTTTGTAGCGGTCGGAGTCGCTGGGACTGTGGTGAAAGTTGCTGTAGGCGCAATTGAGGTGAATGTTCCCGTCGGTGTTGGGGCGACTGAAGTGAACGTCGAAGTAGGTGTGGGACCCACCGAGGTATTTGTAGGAGTCGCTGTCGGAGGGGCTGCCGTAAAGGTAGCAGTTGGAGTGGCAGGAACTGACGTAAATGTTGCGGTCGGAGTCGAGGGAATTGCGGTGAAGGTTGCGGTCGCCGTTGGAGGGGCTGACGTAAAAGTAGCAGTTGGAGTCGGGGGAACTAACGTGAAAGTCGCTGTCGCTGTAGGAGGGATTGACGTAAATGTAGCAGTGGGTGTCGGAGTAAACGTCGCGGTTGCGGCAATTGGGAAACTGGACGGGTTTCCAGGGAAGGTCAGGGCGCTAAACTCTTGTAAATTGGTAAATCCATCACCATCTGAATCGATATTTTCGATCAGCCCAAAAGCGGTGGTGCTTCTCCCATTGGCAAGATAATCTGCTCCATAAGGATTTAAATCTGGCACGGAGTTGGTATGGCAAAGGTCGCATGATTGAAGGCTCGTACCGGAAATATTGGGGTATTTTGCCACCGCGCTATTCAAGTCGGCCGGTTGGGCCCGAGCGGTTTGCGGCTTGGAAACGGCAAACGTGGCTGTGAGCAGGGCGAGCGCACCGACCAGGCTCCAGGCCGGTCCCCAAATTTTATTATGTTTTTGTCTTCGCATTTTGTCTCCTTTTTATGTTGTGAGTGTACCTATAAACCTGCAGTCTCAACTTCAAAACAGATATGGCGCCGATAAGACGCCATTTGGACATTAATACGACTAATTAGGTCGTATTAAATTATTCTACGCAAAACACTTCACAGCGACATCCGCCACTTGACGGAAATAAACCTCCGCCACTTGGGGGAGGAAATAATAACGATTCTCGTATTGGTTATGTCGTTTAGTGGATGACTTGTAAAATCGAGGCGTCTTGAGACTCTCGCCGCATAATTGGTTGTCCGCCTTGTCGATTCTGTGATTATGGTTGAATTGGTTTGATCACACCTATGTCTGAGGGTTCGCCGCCGAACAAGCTGATGTCTGTACAGGATGATCTATCCACCCGCAATAATAAAAGCTCATTGGAAGAGACGTCTATCTGGATGAGGGTACTCACCTTGTAAGCAGAATCAACTGTCAGCTTGAATGTGACACGATACTGTGCGGGTAGATTGTCCACGCACTTTTTCTTGTCGGGGTGTTCGCGGCCCTCGTCACTCGCACGCAGCAGGGCGCAGGTATTGGGCAGATCCACTGTGCCGGTATTGCTGAGGGTGACAAAGGCATTGGTCACTTCACCCATGCTGTGCAGAATATCAAGGCTGGTGTTGCATCCGAGAATATCCACCGTCACCGCCTGAACAGGCGTGGATGTGACCGTCTCTGAAGGTGTCAGCGTATAGGTGGGGGATGGGGTTTCTGTATCTGTTGGGATGAGACTAGGAGTGATTGTAAAAGTGTCTGCTGTGGGCGTATTTGTCAGAACTGTTGGATATGTCGGCATCAATAAGATCAGCGGCGTGGCCGTCACAACTCCCGGCGTGCGAGATGGGATCGGCGTCCACACCGGAAACGGCTGAGGCGGAACTCCCCAAGTATCACAGGCCGAAAGGATGAATGCAAAAAGTAAAATAAAAGTTATCTTCTTCATGCAGCGATTATAGTCATGTCGTTGCGAGGGCGCTAGCCCGTGGCAACCTCATGATTATTACCCCACTATCGAAAACTTTTCCTGTAATTCTTTTAGACTCGGCTCAACCATCATGGAACCATCTGGAAAAATAATGGTCGGCACGATCCTGCTTCCGTTGTTGACACTCTTCACGAATTGCTCCGCCTCTTCATTGCTTTCGACCCCGACTCGCAAATAATCAATATGATTATCCTCAAAGAACGCTGTTGCTCTGCGGCAGTCCCCGCAGGTTGCAGTCGCATACATCACGATCTGTGACGGTTTTTTTGTAAACAAGTCATTCAAGTGTTAGCCCTCCAAAAGAATAATGAGCGGAAAACACTCCCTCAGAGTGATACGAATTTTTTCGTGCTTATTCGTGTCCTTTGTGGATATTTCCTACGCACTCGCCGCGTACGCTGAAAGCAGGGACTGATAGCGCTGGTCATTATGCAGACAATCAAGGTCGGGGTCTTTTTGTACCCAATCAATAAAGGTCTGTTTGGTTTGCAGTGCAACTTTCAGTAATTCAAGTGCGCGGTCTGTGTTTCCGCAAATAGCTTCAAGACAAGCCCGATTATATTCCTTCTCGTTCTCAAAATTGGTATTTAGCGCTTTTTGTAAGTGCTTCTCGGCCAGATCATCTTTTCCGATCTTTCGGTAATGACTGCCGAGTGACGCATGAGCCAGTACGTGGTTTGGTTCCAACTCCAGCACTTTTTCAAATGCCTTTACGGCTTCATGTTCCCTGCGCTCTGCGGCGAAGGTCAGCCCCAGATAATAATAGTTATCGGGTTTGTCGGGGCTGATAAAGATCGCAGATTCATAAGCATGGATCGCATCCTTGTACATGCCAGAGGACTTGTACGCATCGCCCAAAGATTCCCATGCCGTCAAATTGCGCGGATTCTTCATGGTCGCGGCCTTGTGTTTGGCAATGTCCGGGTCAATGGATGGGACTATCAATATCGGCAATGGGCCTGTGGTCTGGGAGTATTGCACAAATTCAGAAATATTTTCTGTACTGGCGATTTTTTCAAGCTCTTCGTCGGTCAGTGCTCCCTCATCTTCATAAAATGACTCTTCTGCTTTCGGAGCATTCACTGCCTGTAATAATTTTTCCTGATCAAGCGGCACAAAACCATCGTCAAGCCAGATATTTGCAAGTTTTGTTTGAGCCGATTTCAAGATGCCGTTGAGTCTTTCCAGCGGCGCGGCTTTGCGAGTCTCTTTTGCGGGGGATTCTCCGTCGAGGACAGAACCAAGATCAACGTCCGGCATGGATACGGTAAGCGGAAGTTTGCCTGTCCCGTCCCAGTCATCGCCTTTCTGTGGGACTAGAGCGTCTGCGTGTTGGTAGGCATCCAGTGCGTTTTTGTAATCCTTCATCTGACGGTAAAGGATTCCAAGCCTGTTCCAGGTAATGGATTTCTCTCTTGCATCCGGCAATAGTTCAAGGCTGCGGCGATAGAATTTGATGGCTTCTTCGTATTTTCCGGTATGGACAAAAGCCATTGCCAGATTGCTATAAGACCTGCCGAACTTTTTATTCGATTGAATGGAACGCAAATAAGCATGAATGGCAGGCTCGTATGCGCCGCCCATGAAATACAAATTGCCGAGTTCATTCCAATATTCGTGGTCGCTCATGGAACACCTCATTTAAGGATCTGTTAGATCTCTTGCAAAAGTCAAATCGTAGAGCTGTTGAAAGCGGACGTTAGAGAACGTCCGCTACACAAAATATAATTTTTTCTGTGTAGTAGTGCGCTCTCTAGCGCACTTATGCAAGAGGTCTATTGTTACTTCCGTCATTGCGAGGAGGATGCACTTTCCGACTAAGTTAAGATGCAACATCCAATTTCGCATCAGTCTTTAGATCACCTAATAAACCAAAACTTGAACGGAGAGCCAGGGTTACATTTTCGGGGTCAAGTTCATCTGCCGTTTGGTAAGCTATGATGGCGTTGGTGTAATCGTTGATGCAGCGATAAGCCTTGCCAAGCCGGTTCCATGTAATGGCCTTATCCTTGTCCGAAGTGAACAACTCAATACTGCGCTGATACAAATGGATGGCTTCGGTATGAAAGCCTTTTTGAACAAATGCCAAGGCAAGGTTGGAGTAAGGCCATGCGAAACTTCGCTCAAGCTCGATCGCTTTTTGATAGGCAGCAATTGCATCATCATAAGAACCGGATTTCATAAACACGTTGCCGAGTTCATTCCAAACCTGTGCGTTTTTAGTTTCCATCGCTTTTAGTGTTTCTGCATTGCAGTTGCCTTGAACCTGACTCTTCACTTCATCCATGTGATCGGATAAGCCGTCTGCCGGGTCGGTCTCTTCCAGATATTCTTTATAGGCTTGTTCGTGCTCCAACCATTTCTGATCTTTTACGGGTGAAGCCTGATCCACCGGGCTGGCAGTTTCTTCCCAGAAGAAAGGTCCCTGCTTCTCATCATTTGCATCTTGCTCGCTGTAGAACTGGTCAGACATGCCCACTGAATTTACTTCGCTGTTGCGGTCCGCGTCCAACCATTCAGGGACTCGCAAATATTTCTTCCCATTCCCAACGAGATAATTTTTATGGTCTTCAGAGAGCCAATCGGGCAGCGCTTCAATATCTTTGGCAGTATCCTTTGTGATCGTTTCTAATGGCTGGAATGGTTCTGTGACCGTGCCTACGCTCGGCACGGATTCAACCTTGGACACCAAAATATCAGAGTGTGGTTTCCCGGCAAAGCGCCTTTCAAAATTCGTCAGCGGATCATCCTTCTCGTCGCTATCATCCTCTTCAGCTATCTTCACCATCTCTGGTTCATCGGGAATCTCGTGAGTCTCTGTCTCATCCACTTTTTGCGGAACTTCACTCACCGTACCGGCCGGGACTTTGCCTTCCAACCTGTCCGCTTTTTGAAAAGATAAAAAGGCTTTTTCGTAATTGCCAAGTTTGCGATAGGCCTCGCCCAAACGATTCCATATCATCGCCTTGTCCTTATCTTCGGTAAGTAATTCAATGCTGGCAATATATAAAGGGATCGCCTCGTTCGTTTTGTCCTGCATTACCAGGGACAGGGCCAAATTGCTGAGCGGACTGCCCGCATACGGGTCAAGTTCAACCGCCTTGCGATACGCGGTCGCCGCTTCTGGATAAGCGCAAGCCTTCAATTGGGCATCACCGAGGTTCACCCAATTCCGGGCGTTGTTTGGGTCAATATCAGTCGCATGTTTGTAGGCGCTGACATTATGATCGTCCTGTTCGCCTAAATTTCCCAAACCGATCCATGGTGTGATGTAGCGGTTATTAAACTCGGCATTCTTTCTCTGATAAGTTTTGATGGCCTCAGAGATGTTTCCGATATCCTTCCAGAATTCATATTCCGACATATTTACCTCCGGTCGATAATTCGTTCCGTTCCTGGTTAATTCTGATAACAATTTTCCAACATGCTAAAGCGTGCGCGCGTCAGGAGGGCTGTTTTCTTGTCAGCTAACTTCTCGGCATTCTGATAGGCTTTCTTCGCATTTTCATAGTCGTTCATACGCCGGTAGGCATTTCCCAAATGATTCCATGAAGCGGCTTTGTCGTTATTGTCTGTAAACAACTCGATGCTCTTAATGTAAACAGGGATCGCCTCTTTGTATCTGCCTTCATGCACAAGTGAAGCCGCCAAACTGCTCTGTGACCAGCCTGAGGTCGGGTCAATTTTGACAGCTTTGGCATACGCATTCCCTGCCTCAGCGTAGGAACCGGCTTTGAAGAACAGGTTGCCCAACTCCTGCCAGACTTGAGCATTTTGTGAATTCGATTCTGAATAAGCCAGATCCTCCTTGTCACGTTTGCCAGCGTTCTGCGGGTCAGACTGGTCGGCGTGTTGATAGGCTTCCAGTGCTTTCTCGTAATTGTTCAAGCGGCGATAGATATTGCCGAGGCTGTTCCATGATGCGGCTTTTTCTTCGTCGGTATTCAACAGGCAAATGCTTTTCTGATAGAGCAGGATCGCCTCGGCATATTTACCAAGAGTGAGATAGGTCAACGCCAGGTTGCTGTATGGCCATCCAAAGGTGCGGTCAAGTTCGATGGCTTTGTTATATGCAGTTGCGGCATCGTTGAACGCTCCTTTGCGAAAATGGATGTTCCCTTTTTCATTCCATACCGCGGCGATTTTGGATTCGGGCATTTCTTCATCAAACGGAATCGATTGATGAAGCTTCTTTGCGGCATTGGCTTTGGCTGCGCTTCTAAGAATGGGGTGTCCAAAAAATGTTGACATATTTTGCTCCTCTGTTAATTCGGTCATTAACGTGATTGTGTTTTTATCCCAATCATTATCGGCTTGAATGGGAGTTGCTTCTGGATGAGGACTCTCAAGGGGAGAATCCACTTTTGAAACTGGATCAGCTATCGGCGAGTCTGATGCGGGTTTTTGTTCATCGCTTCGTCCGTGACCTTTGAGCTGGTCCGCCATCTGATAGGCCTGCACAGCCTTGTCATATTCGTGGACGGCGCGGAAGTAGCTGGCGAGACGATCCCAGGAAGCTGCCTTATCGCTATTCTCTGTAAAGACGCTCAAACTCTTGCGACACAGTTCAATGGCTTCGACATATTTATTTTGCTTGGCATACGCCTCCGCGAGGTTGCAATAAGCCCATCCGAAATCTGGCCTGAGTTCAATGGCTTTTAGGAAAGCCTGCGCGGCTTCTTCAAAATAATTGACCTTCAAATAAAGTTGACCAACATCATTCCAGATCTGATGATCGTTCGGACTCAAATTCAAAGCGCGTTGATAAATTTTGATCGCATCCTTGTTGCGGCCCTGTCTGCCATAAATTTCAGCGAGGCGCAAATGCGGAGTGAGAAAATCGTTGTTGAGCTTGATCGCTTTTTGAAAAACTTCAATGGCGTCCTGGTCGCGTCCAACGCGGATGTAGGCATCGCCGAGTCCGCTCCATGAGTGGGCGAGTGTTGGCGCATATTCGATGGCTCTTTGATAAGCTGTGATCGAGTCGTCGAGATAGCCGAGCGCGTAATATACAGCGCCAAGTCCATTCCATGCGACGGGGTCTTTCTCGTTATGCTTCAAGGCTTTTTGGAAGGCGAGCATGGCTTCATCGTTGCGCATGATCTTCATGCACAGGTTGCCGAGATTATTCCAGACAAAGATTTGTTCAGGCGCGATGGCGATGGCTTGTTTATAGGCGTCAATCGCTTCATCGTGTTTGCCCTGACTGAAATAAACCAGTGCGATGGCGTTGAAACATTCCGCCTCAAACAAATTATCTTCCAGCTTTGCAGCGGCTTTGATGGCCTTTTGTAGAAGTTCACTTGCTTTTTCGTGATTGCCTTTGCGCCAGTTGAGGATGCCCAGCGTAAGCAGAAGCCCGTCTTCCTGCGAAATTTTTTCGGCATGTTTTGATTCGCCGGTGAAGAGAGAATCGCGCAGGATGATCTTGTCTTCGGTATCCTTGTTCTCATCAATTCCCTGCCAGACAGTTTCAATGGCATTTTGCAGAATGTGTTCCGGTTTCGGCGGGTCTGTAAATTCAATGATGCGCTGGCGGTATTCCCAAAAATCCGGTGCGGACCGTAACATGTCCGCTGCGGTTCTCGGGCTGACCCAGATAACAAGCCTTAATTTCTTGTCAATAAGAATATCTTTGTGGTGGCCAAGTTTGCTGAAGATATTGGGCTGTCCGCTGGCGGCTTGGCTTTTCTCATTGATGAAAAAAACCTGATCGTCATTTGCGGGATAATTTTGCAGGATCGAAAGCAGGTTGAAACCCGGCGTGTCGTCCATTTTGATGTGGACGACCATCTGTCCCTGTTGAGTAAGATAATTCTCAAGGGCAGTTTCAGCATCCGCGCGGATATATTCCGAGTTGTAAACAACCAGGAGCGCGGAGGAACGATCCCATTTGATGGCGAGTTCAAGTTCGTTTGAAAGAACTTCAAATCGTTCGTCGAATGCGTTCGTTTCTGTTTGCTGAACCATGCCGGCAGAATTCATAACATCTTCCTCAGCACCGGGTGGACGTCACACCAATTTTCATCGTCGCGATATTCGAGCAAGGCCAGCAATTGCAGGAGCGGCCTCATGCGGTCGCTGTATTCAAGCCTTTTGCTGACCTGTACGCTTTTTAAAAGTTTCAAGTCGTCCTTATCGAGGATGCGCCGATATTCGTTGCGGATCTCGGCCGCAGACCATTCAATATCGTCAATTTCAATTTGAGCCGCCTTGCGCCGTCTTGCACGGCCGATGGCCGTGCGGATGATGCGCGCCATTTCGCGGAAGACTCCGCCGCTATAGGTGATGGCCTGTTCCAGCGCAGCGGGATGGATCAATTTTGAGTCCATGCGGACGGTGACAAAATTTTCCAGTGTGCGGTAGCCTTCCTGCAAACGATTCACCGCATCGGTGGAAGTCCGTAAATTGATATTGGGCAGGAAGAGGGCCTGATCACGAATGGCGTCAAATTCCTTGCTGTAAAAAAGCGCACTTGAAACGGTATAAACGATGGCGCACTTGGGCTGCATCATGATCTCGCGATGGTCGTGGAAGATGGTGCGCGCGCGGTCCAGGTCAGGCTTGTCCATGTCGTCTATCAGGATCAATGGGATGCGTCGTTCCTGGTTGTAGATGGCAGTGGCGATATGGTTGATGAGCCCGATCAGCCCGGTGATGTCGGTCTCGACGATCTGTCTTAACTCGATGCGGGTGGCCGGTTCGAGTTTCATTTTCATCCCCGCATTGACGAAGAAAGCATTGATGGATGCGCCTACTTCATACTCTGAAATGTTCCCTTCCATGATCGTGGAAACGTGCTTTTCCACTTTGCCTTTCCAGCCATTTAATTCATTGAGAAGATGCTCGGGCAATTCCCCGCCTTTTTTTCGATATTCCCGAAAAAGGCGGCTCCCGATGGCAAGCAAAACATCGCGAAAATCCAGGTCAATAATATCGGTCTCTTCGCGGATGCTGAAGTTGATCGGCCAATATTTTTTCTGGATGGCGCTGTTGCTGAGCAGGTGCAATAACTCGGTGGACTTCCCGCATCCGCGATGACCGGAGAAGAAGAATTTGGGAGGACGGTAAAACGGCGCGAGGAGTGCGTCAATTAATTCGTTGATCGGGTTGCCGGGTCGGTTGACATAGAACGGATTCGATTTCCCGTTGAGACTTGGCTTGAGAGGCAGGTCCAACTCAAAGTTAAGCCAGGCCCGATCAAAATCCGCTGCTTTTATATAATCAAAATTGCTCATTGATTCCTCTATTTCAATCTGAGATGGATCGGGCTAAACCGCAGAGGCGGTCATTCCTTCACGCAAGGCATACAATGCGGCTTGCGTCCGGTTGGTGAGGTGAAGTTTGTTCAGCACACTGCTGACATATTTGGCGACAGTCCTTTCATGGACTACCAGCGACATGGCAATTTCCTGATTACTCAACCCACGCGCGATCAGACGCAAGGTATCCACTTCGCGGCGGGTTAGGTGCTCGCCGATCTGGTTTTCATTCGTGGTCGGGTGATCAAAATCATGAATAACTTTCAGTGCGACAGATGGATGCAGGGATGCCTGTCCCTTTGATACATCACGTACGGCCTGCAGGAGTTCTGCGCGCGGCGTATCCTTAAGTAGATAGCCCAGCGCACCGGTCCTGATGGCTTGGTGAACATCCTTGCTCTCTGCGAAACTGGAAAGGACCAGGATGTTAAAGTTGGGCGAAATCTCCTTAAGCTTTGGAATGGTGGTTAGTCCATCCTGGCGCGGCATGGACAGGTCTAGAAGGATCACGTTGGGCTTGGTTTTACGCGCCAGTTGGACGGCTTCAATGCCATCTCCTGCTTCACCCACAACTTCCATATCGGGCTGGAGTGAAAGGATGGCAACCATCCCTTCGCGGACTATATGATGATCTTCAACAACAAGGATTCGGATTTTGTTCATTGTGTTCACCTTTTTATTTCAACGGGTAGCGATGACGAAATTGGAAAATCTTTGTGCATTGGCTTGTGCGTCATTTATGTCAGATTGCTGTTGTTCCCAGCGCTCGGGAGACCATATTTCCAAATAATTCCCCTGCCCGACAAGAACAATTTCATCTTTAAGTCCTGCATAATCCACCAGGTTTGATGGCAGGGATATGGCCCCTTTGTCATGATCTAATTCAGAAAAAACAGCTTTGCCAAGGAACATGCGTGAGAGCAGGCGCGCCAGTGGGTCAGCGATATTGAGCGATGTGACCCTCTGGTAAATTTCATTAAATGTGTCCTCGGTAAGGATCAACAAATTTTGATCAAATCCCTGAGTCAGAAATACTCCGCCTGAAATGAGTTTTTCCCAATTGGCAGGCAGAGAAACGTGATTTGATTCTTTCAACTTGCTGAAGTGCTGTCCGAGGAACAAGATGGGTCTCCCAAATATTTCAGATTTATCTGGCTATATCTTATATGAATCCCTTCCTAAAGAATATGCATAAACATTCGTATCTGGGAATTCTGCCGATTTGTCGCAACTGGGTAAAAATGACCAGGTCAATTGTGCTTAAATTGGTTAAGGTAGAGTGAAGACTGAGATAAAAAAACCGCACTGTAAAAGTGCGGTTTTTTTTTATCGAAATTGATAAACTGGGTCATTTTTTATTGTCGTCTTTTTTTTCATTGCGCGCATATAATGCCGCCTGGGTGCGATTGGCAAGATGAAGTTTACTTAGAATACTGCTGACATATTTTGCAACCGTTCTTTCGTGCACAAAAAGGGTCGCACCGATCTCCTGATTGCTATGACCTAGTGCCAGCAAATTTAACGTGTCACGTTCGCGGGGCGTTAAGGGATTGGCTGTATACACTTCCTCTGTGGGATGTTCCATTTCGTTGATCACTTTCATGGCAATATGCGGTGGAATAGATGCCTTGCCTTTTGCAACATCGTGGATCGCCTCCAATAACTGGTCTTTTGTCATCCCCTTTAGGAGAAATCCCATTGCCCCGGATTTAATGGATTGGTACACCTCGGGAGTATTATCAAAACTTGTTAGGATGAGAATACGGGAGTCGGGAGATGCATTCTTCAGATTTGGGATAGCTTTTACTCCATCGTAAGGGTTTGGCATGTGGAGGTCTAGAAGGATAATATCGGGCTTGGTTTGACGGGCAATTTCAACAGCTTCGGTCCCGTCCCTGGCTTCGCCGACAACCTTCATGTCGGGTTGAAACGAGAGGAGCATCACGAATCCGTCCCGGACCAAACTTTCATTGTCTACCACTAGAATACGAATCGTCTTCATAAATATTTACCTTTTCCTGCCAATGGTCACCATGATCTTTGTTCCCTTATCGGGGGCGGATGTGATTTTGAATTTACCCTTAAGTTGTTTAACGCGTTCGTGCATATTATTCAATCCATGACCGCCTTTTTCAACTTTATTCATATCAAAGCCGCAACCGTCGTCGGTGATTGAAAGTATAACATTGGTGCGGTTTTGCTTTAAAGCGATGACCACGTTTTTTGCTTTGGCGTGTCTGAGGATATTGTTCAATGCCTCCTGGGCAATTTGATAAAGCGCGGTTTCCGCAGTTTTTGTTAATCTAATATTTTCATCTGCAACAAAATTGTGATTAATGCTAGCACGTCCTTCGACTGCGCTTAGACGATGATGCAGGGCGGATACCAATCCATCTTTTAATTCGACGGGCTGCATTTCATGTAGAAAGAGACGCATCTCTTTAACAGCCTGCCGTGCCGTTTCTCCAATGCGCGTCAAAATGTCCAGAGGAGAAATATCTGCTCCCGCTTCAATTCCGGCCTGGGCGGCCTCCGTCAGGGCGAGTAAACCATATAGTTTTTGACTCACCGAATCATGCAGGTCGCGTTGGAGGCGGGCTCTTTCTAGGAGTTTGGTCGCGTACTGTCTTCTTTGATCGTTGTCAATCAGGGTTGCAATATGATTTGAGATGGCGGTCAACCGAACGATCTCATCCGGACTGAAAGGGAGGGATTCGTTTTTCCCCAGGCATAAACAGCCTGATAACTCCTTGGCATGTTCTGTCCTGATAAATAATGGGATGAGCGCTATATACTCAAAATCAAAATTAACCTTTTTTAAGCTGACTGGTACATCTGGCGAATCACCAAAATCATCCATGATTTCTGGTTTGTAGTCTTCGTTTTGTGACAGCCAGTTGTATAAGGCCGAAGCAACCCTCTTTTTGTTTAACTCTTTGAGTTGAATAGGGGATAATCCGAAGTTGGACTTTAATGTTAGAGTAGGCTGGTTGTCATAATTTTTTTCTGTTAAAAATATGGCAACGGCCTGCCCGCCGAATGAATAAACGAGTTGATAGCTTGCCAGATCAAGGAATTCCTGTAAATTGGTTGCGCGGCTGGCATCGTTTGAGATGGCGTTGATGAGGATGTACAACTCGTCCTTGGCCCTTTGCCGTGCATCATCTGCCATCTTGCGGTTTGTAATATCCCGCCAGAGGATCAAATGACCAAAGTTCACATTGTTTTGATCTGTCAATTTTGAGATATGAAGATTTAGATAACGTCCATCCTTTTGAGATTTGACGCTTCGCCGAACATCAATTTCTTTTTTGCCTTTGGTGGAATTTAAGATATTATCCCAGTCCGACAATATTTGATTGATGGATTCGCCGTAGATCTTATTGTATGGCAGCCCGATCAACTCCTCGGCTGATGTGTTCAAATCGACCACCTTGTTTTCCGGGTTTACAACCATCCAGCCATCGTCCATGCTTTCCACTGCCAGGTTACGAGTAATAGGGTGCGACTCGATTTCCGTGCCATTGAATATCTCGTATGAAAAACCGGCAACTGCCAGCGAATAGGCTAATACTGAAAGAAAAACATCAGTCTCAAGGGAGACCCTAAAAGCAATGGATAGCCGACTCAATAGAGGCAGAAAGGCAGCCAGCATAATTATCCCTGTGCGATAAAATTGGATCCGGGGCTTGTGAATAAAAGTATCCACGAGGAACAAATTGCTGGCAGCGAGGATGATGAAAATATAAAATGCGTTGATCTCTGTCCCGGGCGATTCGCTCCCGCTGAAAAAAATCGTTCTGAGCGGCTCCACCCAATACAAGACCTGTGTGGTCATTGGTACGAGGATGAAAAAAAATACTGAGATGCGGTTTGCCCAGCGGGTGCGGTTATTTACCCAGCTAAAGCGGTTGGTGTAGGAAAGGGAAAAATAGAATTGGGATGTTGCGGCAACAGCCATGCAAAAATAATTTATTGAAGTTAAAACCAGGTACTGACGGTTGAAGAGTACATCGCTGATGCTCCACACTGCGATTGACATTGCCAAGACTGAAAGGCTGATGGTGCTGGGAGTCTTTTTTTTCAGCGGCAACGCCGTACCTACGAAAAGGGCAAATCCAGCAATAATAAGTAGACTGATATATTCCAGTTGCATCTTTTGACTCCGTTTTCGGAAGTTGTTTTGGAATGCGACGATTATTTCGCAAACGAGTCTTCCCCTGACTAACTTCGGTTGCGATTCCGAGTTTTCTCTATGTCGTTAAGGGGTTGGACCCTTCTTTGGGTTTTCTCTTGAAGCGAATTCAACAACCCGATGACGAAATGCCCAAAAATCTGGCGCGTGATGTGGCAGATTCCCCGCTTCCAACTCGGTCAGCCAAAAAACCACGCGGACATGTTGTTCCACGAGGAATTCCCTATGCATGTTCAATGCCCTATATACATCCCCGGCTTTTTGCTTCTCCGCGGTTTCGATTCCCGAGACAAAAAACACAATTCTGTCACGGTCCGGTGTCCTGCAGAGTACACTGATAATATCCGTGTTCGAGCTGTTAATTTTGATGCGTTTAACCTTTATATTTTTTTTGACAATTTCCCGCTCAAGTGTTTCCTGGGCCTTGACCTGTCCCAATTTGGATTTATGCACGGTCAATAGGATGCTTGGCCGTTGCCATTGCAAAGCTAGATTAATTTCATCTGTGAGGATACTGATCCCTTCGCGAAATGACTTGCTGTGAGAGGCTTGCCGGCGAATTGGAGGTTGCTTTACCATAACGATCCTGCGTGACTATGGATCCCGTGAGAGGAAGTGGATGATCTTCAGGGGTAATAACTGGCGTGACTCTTGATTCAATTGATCGTAGTATTTAATCCAAAGATCAAAAAAAGCGCTTGTATCCAACGCGGTCATTTTTTGGAAACTGCCGGAAGCTAGCTCCTGCATGGCATCATTCGTGAAACCGCCTGTGGAGAGGATCAGTCCAAAATCGTTTGGTCCAAGAATCGCAGAAAAGCTCCGAATACCTTCGAGAGTCACAGCCTGCCCGCGATGTTTTACCTGTCCAATGATCCTCTGTCCCTTGGCCCCGATCGGGTCTACAAAGGCGATTAAGTCAATATGCCCGCGTTCTTTTTCCGGCGGGGCGATCCACGAGGGGTAATAGTCCATTGCGCGCAGAAGTTCAGCCAGCATGGATTGAAGTTTGGTGTGATGTAATTGATGTAAATGTTTTTCGATCTGATTCCAGGCGGCTTCCTGTGCGAGTTCCAAAACCATGATGCTTTCAGGGACAGCCTGTCTGCGCTCTTCATATAAGCGTACGGCTTCCTTGTAAAGATCTTCAATATTGATAAACCTTCTGCATGCCTGATAGCCTTCTTCTGTTATATACCAGCGTCCCTTTTCGGTTTTTATCAACCAGCCTGCATGTGCAAGCGGGATGGTTGCCAGCCTTACTATTCTTTCATAGCGTGGCAGGTTTGTTGTGGAGGAATACTTTAATTCGTCTTCAGTTAATGGAATGGTTTTGGGGAGGAGTGCGAATACTTCTTTAGCTGTCAATCCGTCTGGTTTGTTCCAGAGGATTTCAAAGACACTGCGTAATAGTTCCCCCACTCTTTTAATTGTTATGTTTGCCATTATAGAATCCTAAAAGGTGAGTTGGGGGGACGAAAGAAATTATAAAGTATTGAAGCCTTGTTGCCTGCGTATCTCGCGGATATAGTACTCGATCCACTCTTTGGAATGTGGGTGGGTTCCCACTGCCAGAAGGTGGGAGTGGGCCCAAAAATCCTGCCCTAAATTTTCGCGTTGGATATGTCCAAAATTGGAAAAGATCAATTTTGACGTTTCGGTACGGATGATCTGCATAAAAAGATTTGGAGAATCCGAAGAGGATACAAACAATCCCCAATGAAGATAACCAGGCATGGCTTCGAGAAATCCCAGTCTCCAGTTGAATGAAAGACAGATCGTGTGCAGCCACTGCGGTAATAAATCAGCCAGGTCGCCTTTTATTTGGTGTGACGGAAAACGGGGGACTAGAAGACAGGCATAGCTTAACCCATAAGACTCTGTGTGTACTGTTTCGAACACCACGTTTTGGGGAAAATCCTTTTCTTCATCGGTCTGGAAAAAGGAAATAGAATCTTTTATCTTTGTGTCATGTTGATTTGACACCTTGGAATGCCCGTCTTTTACATCAAAGATATTCATTCTATGTTCAATCCTTCTTTGCTTGATTATACCTAAAATTACTTCCTTGTAATTCTAGAATTTCCTCCCGCAAGCAGGCGTGAAATTCGCATTGGGCGACAAGCTGACGATCATAATTGTGTACTGATAATCGTAGGCTCATAACTTTTGTAACTCGCCTTTCGACGAGAATGGCATTTACCCTCTCATTATATATCGTATATGTTTTTTCTGCAAAAGGATTATTTTTTACCCTATTGCTCTTTTACCAAGCTAATCTATCATGGGAAGACAGATTCACCATACATAAATGACAAGTGTACTGCGCTATGGGTGAGACCCACAGGAAGCCCATGAAGAAAAAATGCGAAAATTATTAATAATTCTGTACATTTTTTTCGCATTTATTTGAAATCATGTGGCAATGTTCTAATTTTCCAACATGATTAAACTTGACCTTATCCAAGTATTTCCATGATTTGAATCAATTCGTGTTGGAAGGATTTTGTTATGGGTAAAAAGGTCGTATTTAATGGGATTGAGATATTAACTTCAGAGGATGACATATCCGCAAGAAGTTTTTTTGATTTTACCGAAGAGATAATCAGGCTCCTGGAATCCAACCTAGACGATTCTGACGGTAATTTTCGTTTGAGCATCAGCACTGAATTCTTTATGAACAAGCCGCCGAAACACAGCATATATGTCAACGGACTAAATAACCAGCAAACACGGGAAAAAGTTGTCAAGATCCTTCAACGAACTGCCGGCAAACTGCGGGGACATGCCAATGGAACTGCAAGGGTTAATTTGCTTATTAATGACCGTTGATTCGGTTGAGGATCATCAAAGCCTAGGTTTTGCTACTGCATAAACGACGCCGCGAATTGAGGCGTTGTTTTCGTTTAAATTGAGCGGGTCGTATTTCATCCCTCGTTCTGTAGTCTCAGATCTCAATTCTTGTTTGCTTTTTTTGTATCTTTTCACGGCATAATAGAATTGATCTGAAAGTTTATCCTTCCATGAAGCGAGGACGATGTCGTTGTCATCTGCATCGGAACAAAAAAGGATCAGAATAAAATCCCCATCCATGATGGATGACATGTTTGTAACACTGCTAATGTTATTCATGCTGTGTCCGTTGACCTTTGCCCAGCCCCAATTCTTTCCATTTGTTGGGATGTTGATCTCTTTTGATGTTGATTTAAGGGAATACACTTTGTGAGGTATGTTCTCCAGGATGATGGAAGATGTTTCTGCAAAGCCGATTTTCGTGAAATCATTTTCAGGGCATCCGGAATTGCTGGCCGCAACAGGTTGATTGTAAATGGGCAGGGACTGAAACAAGATGTATCCGCCGGAATTTAAATCGGACATTTTTTCGATTTCTTCAGGAGAAACACCTTGATTGTTCGCTGGATGGGAATTTGCTGAAGGACATGCAGTATCTTGAGTTCGTCGAGATAGGGCATTACCAAACAATGACCCGTTATTGTAAAGATGGAGGACCTTTTCTATTTCATCTCGGACTTCTTGGCGGCCGGAATTTTCGCTCTCCAGCCGCAGGGTGTTTACACAGGTATTTATGGACAGAATATTTAATGCTTCCTGTAATTCTTCGCAGGCTTTTGGGCATTCTCCGATTTGGTAATAACATAATCCGAGGATCCAGTGCATAAGTGATTTGTTGATGTGCGATCCCCATACTTCATTCGCAGCATTTTGGAGGTTATGGAGTGCATCTTTATAATTTCCTTGTTCATAAGTTATGCATCCCAAAAACAAGTAATAAAACCCCACGTGTTCATAAGATTGGGTATGAGGCTGCTTGATCTCGTTGCGTAGATGCAGGTTGGCGAGATTCAATTCGCCAGGCTGCGACTCATCTAATTCGAGAATCCATTTTATTAGCTGAATGATCCGCTCATCCCCGTGAGGCTCAAGATAGCCTAATACATTCGATATTTCACCCTTCATTTCGGTTCTTCATCCCAATGAAAATCCAATTTGGGTGATCTTATACCGTCCGGTGCAACTTTGGATAATGAATTTAGGTTCACATTCGGGTCTTGCATGCCCTCGTTGATGACCTGGTACACCGACCTTAGTATGGGTTCTGTCAGATCGGTCTTTTCCATGCGTTCCAACCCATTGGCAAGTGTTGAGACAAAATCTCGAATTGCCTTGGCTAAAGCTTTTTTCTGCTCACTCATCTGGTACGCTTTTAGTTCGCTCTCCGAGATGGCTGCATAGGCGGCATGCCCTGTTTTCCATAACTCGATCCGTCTTTGGGTAACATCAGGTGGCAGTTCGACATCTAAAATCTGTAGACGATCAATCATTACACCCGAGCTTTCCAACTTGGAATTGATCCCGTTGATCAAAGTCGTTGTGCTGGCGTTGGTGAGAAGTTGTCCGCCGCTTTCACTTATAAATATTTCATCAAGGAATTTGCCTGAAATATGTTCCGCAAGCAAACCGCTGGTTTTTCCCATGGCTGATTTTGACCAATCTCGTCCCTCTCTGCCCGTAACGAGAGTGCTTTCTACTGCTCTACGGGCGGCATCAGGGTCGAATGAATACAATTCATGTTCCCTATTTTGATTTGGCGTTGCCTTCAAGACAAACTTGACTTTTGCTTTAAGTCCCACCCGGATTCCATCTCTTGTCCATGCTGTTACAGCTATATCTTCATTTTGCGGACCGGTATTGAAAACCACTTTTATGGTTTCATACAATTCCATAAACCCAATTCCCTGCCCCAAAACTCTTGAGAAACGATTTCCGCGTTCCAGATAAACTGCACTTCCGGCTTCGATCTTCAATTTCGCAGGTCCGCCTACTGTTGCCTGCCAACACTCAGGATGATTTAGTTTTCCATCTGACACATTGATGACGGGAAATTTCACCAAGGCAGAAAATGGCGGCGGCATGGGCGGACGTCCAAAAACGCGCAATCCTACCATTTGACCTATGTTGATCGAATCTTGCAAACCATAAAATGTTGCCAAAAAATTCCCGGCAGTTTTAAGCAGATGTTTCAGTGTAATAATAAAAAACAGCAGTGGTGTAAGAATGACGAGTACCCCAATTCCAATGAAGAAGATTTGATAGCCCGCGGAAGAACCATCTGCCGGCGGATTATTGAGTGATGATGACAACCAAAAGATCCCGAAGAAAGTTGGGATTGTCAGGACGAACACGCTGGGCACAAGCAAAGAGCCGGCCTTCTGCAGCGAATCTGCATGGGCGCGGTTTTCTGTATATAGGTCCTGCCAGAGGTTTGGGTCATCTGTATGAAGGGACATAAGATTTATCCGTTATTTTTGAAGTATTCAGCTTCTGCTTTTTTGAGTGCAGAAATGGCTTCGGATTCATGATGCGAATCGGCCTGTTGTTCGATCATGTCTCTCAATGCATCGAGATATACCCGGGCGATGGCCTCCTGATCTGCTCCTTGATGGTGTTGGCGCGCGTGTTCCAATCCTTCCATAATGGCGCTCAATAAAATGGACTGAGCGTTTACTCGCGCATCCTGCTCGATGCGGTCTATCTTGGACTGCGTGTTGGCCAGCAATAATTCAAGCTCACGCTTTCGTTCCACGCCCCACGTCTGGATCTGTTGGGCGATCACTTCATCATCTTTCTCGCCCGCATTGGTAAATTTGAAGCCAGAGGCTTTGGCGCTGAATATTTGTATGCCGTTTTTTCGCAATGGTGTTTCGATCAATCCCTTAATGCTGGCGGCAATTTCCGCCGACGCATCACTATGGGGGTTTTCACGTGCCTGCCATAGGTCCTTAACTTTACGCGTTGCAAGAACCTCTCTTGCGGCCTGTTCAGCCGTTTGCAGAACCTGGTCCTCCCAGCGCTCGGTGGTTGTTTCATTATTTGCCTTGAACTGCCTGCTTCTCAGGCGGAGAGCCTTCTCTACTTTATCCTTGGAATAAGGAAAAGTAAGGGAGGGGACATCGCGGTGATTCTCCTTGACCTTCCTCGGCGGTGTGTTGACTTGTCCCACCTGGTGGACTTGTACTTGTTGCGCTTCATCACGGTCTATCCTGAATGCGACTGAGACCTCGGCAGTGATGGGAATACCTTCCTGTGAAAACGCATGTATGGGTTTTTCTTTCTCGTTCTTTTTTGCCTTGTTGCGCAAGTCTACTATTTCGAAGGGAGTATCCTCGCCATCTGTGAAGATGACACCGGGACCTTCCACTCGGAAATCTGCCCCCCGTAGAATCCCTGCAACCTGATGGGAGTCGGTGTGGATCAGTCCTGGAAAAAGCGAGCGCCTGTTGTTTGACTTGCCGGGAAACATGTTTGAAGAAGATTTCCCGTCGATCTTTTTATCTGCTGTTTGATAGTTGTTGGTCGTGACCACATTCCACATTGGCATTTGCACTCCCCATACGTAAGAAAGGAAAATCAGGAATCTCTGATGCCTTTCCGCCTTATCTTCCGGGTTCGACGCGGGGATAATGGAATGTGAAATGAGATGCAGGACATAATAAAAAATCCCGAGTAACGGCAGGGTGAAAAAGATCAATCCCAGCCAGCGATTAATAACCCAACCCAAACTTATGATTGCAAGATGATAGAAGGCGGTAAAAAATCCCCGTTTTTCTGAATGTGGACGAAGATAGAAATATATCAGGACCGAGATGGATACGAATGCCCACCGGACAAAAGGTTCGGTCTCTGGATATTTGATAAGCTTTACAAACGGGATCGGGATCGCCCACAAAAATAAGAGTGCAATAAAAATCTGGAGAATAAAAATGAAAGATAGATATACGCCTTGTGAAATCCCCTGTGATTTTAAGACTCTACTCGAATACACTAAAACGCAGGCAAACAAGGCTACCAGGAAAACCCCGGTGCAGAGAATGTTAAAAATGGCATTTACAGCTTCCATAATTTTCAAAGGTGCGCCCGTCAAATAACCGCCTGTTTTAGTTGCCGAAGGTAGTATATACTGGTGAAAAAACATTTGTCAAGAACGAATATCATGGTTTCCACCGAATTCCACTGCCACACCTACGCTTCAAAAGATTCCCTGACCCGTCCGGTTGACCTGATCTCAGCGGCGCGCCGCAAGGGAATTGACCGCGTCATCGTCACCGACCATAACACGATTTCCGGCGCGCGCGAGGCACAGGCTATTGACCCTGAGTTGATCATTGTAGGCGAGGAGATCATGACCACGAAGGGTGAAATCCTCGCGGCTTTTGTGACGGAAGAGATTCCCGCAAACCTGGCGCCCCAGAAAACCATTCAGCTTCTCAGAGAGCAGGGCGCGTTTATTAGTGTCTCGCATCCTTTTGATGAATTGCGGAAGGGCGGTTGGATGGAAACTGACTTGCTCGAAATCCTGCCGCTGGTGGATGCGATTGAAGTGTACAACTCGCGCTGTATGTTGCCGCGCTTCAACCGTCGGGCGGGGTTGTTTGCGCAAAGGTACAATGTCGCAGGGACAGTGGGTTCGGACGCGCACGCAGCTTTCGAGGTGGGCAGAAGCCTCATGTTGCTGGACCAGTTCTCAGGTCCCGATGAGATGCGTAAAATTATTCGCGGAGGAATCCCAAAGGTGAAATGGTCGCCTCCCTGGTTTCATCTGACATCGCGTTATGCGTCCATGATGAAAAAATTTAATAAGGAAACCCTATGATGACCAATGTTATTCTGCGTAATGTGACCGAAGCCGACCTGCCAATTTTATTTGAACAACAGCTTGACCCCGAAGCAACGCTCATGGCGGACTTTCCATCCAGAGACCGTGATGTCTTCATGGCTCATTGGAAAAAGATCATGGCGGATGAAAAGAATATTTTGAAAACGATTCTTTTCAATGAGGAGGTGGCGGGCAATATTGTCAGTTGGGAGCATGATGGCGAACAGGAAGTGGGTTACTGGCTCGGCAGGGAATATTGGGGCAAAGGCATCGCCACCGCTGCGCTGACAGAGTTGCTGGCGCTCATAAAAATCCGTCCGCTTTATGCGCGTGTCGCGACACGTAACGTTGCATCGCGGCGGGTTCTGGAAAAATGCGGGTTTGTAGTTTATAAGGAAGACGGGGGATTTTTTTTGAGATATGATAGGGAATAGTATTCAGCAAAGAGGAGAAATATCATGTTGAAAAATTTGATCAATTCTGGTTGGCTTTATTTTATAGTTGCAATTTTGTTCGCGTTTGCGGCAATCGGGAAAACGATCTCGGACGATTCCACCGTGATCGCCATCTCATGGTTTTGTGCGGCTGTGTTTGCAGGATTGGGGATTTGGAGACTCATGAGAAGGAATTCAAATAATGGGTGAACAAAATACCGAAAATTACGAAAATCAACTTCAAGAGTCGCGTCGTTATTGGAATGATTTAGCGTCATCATTTGATGATGAGCCAGATCACGGACTGCGTGACCCCTTAATTCGTGAAACCTGGACTAAGTTCATTAAGGCATGGCTACCACCCTTCAATTCAACAATTTTAGATATCGGTTGCGGAACTGGGTCGCTAAGTGTTATTCTTGCCGAGCTTGGACATAAAGTAACAGGGATTGATTTATCACCATCAATGATTACTCTTGCAAAGGAAAAAGCCGCAGTTCAAGGGTGTCAGATCGATTTCCATGTAATGGATGCCGCTTTCCCTAATTTTTCTCGTCAGGAGTTTGATTTAATTGTTTGCAGGCATCTTCTATGGGCATTACCTGAGCCTAATCATGTGCTTCAAAGGTGGGCTGAGTTTCTGAAACAAAATGGGCGACTATTTCTAGTTGAAGGCTTTTGGAATACTGGCGCTGGTTTGCATGCCAAAGAGATTTCCGAAATGCTTCCGCCTTCTTTCACCAAGGTCTCAATTCAGAATTTAAGCGGTAACCCAAACTTCTGGGGTGGTGAAGTTTCTGATGAGCGATACGCAATCATTGCTGATCTTATTCTAGAATGAGTTGAACCTATGAACCTAAAAAATTCCATCACCGATGTGCGCGGCATTGAAGTTGGGCACGCGCAGAATGAAGAAGCGCTTACCGGATGTACGGTCATCCTTTGCCGTAAAGGGGCGGTGGCTGGCGTGGACGTGCGCGGCGGCGCTCCCGGCACACGCGAGACCGATCTGCTGAATCCAGTCAACCTCGTTCAGAAAGTCCATGCCATTGTTTTGGCGGGCGGCTCTGCTTTTGGCTTGGACGCGGCTAGCGGCGTGGTGCGCTATCTTGAAAAAAATAAAATTGGATTCAATACCGGCGTTGCAAAAGTGCCGATTGTCCCTTCTGCGATTTTGTTTGACTTGAATCTTGGTCGTGCGGATGTTCGACCTGATGCGGACATGGGCTATTACGCCGCATCATTAGCAAAAGCTGATGTTGTTGTAGAAGGCAACGCGGGCGCTGGGACGGGTGCATCTGTCGGCAAGATGTTCGGCATGACCTTGGCCATGAAATCCGGGTTGGGAACTGCAAGCATGGATATTGGCGGAGGCGTGATCGTTGGGGCTATTGTGGCGGTCAATGCTTTTGGGGATGTGGTTGACCCAAAGACAGGGGAGATTGTTGCGGGGCTTCGTTCCGGCAAAGTCGGCCCGCTGCGGATTGGCAAAAAAGAAGAATCGTTTGCTGACACTCTTGCCATGATGAAGACTCCGCTTGGTCGGGGAGTTCTGAGTATTGCGAGTCACGGCAACACAGTTATTGGGGCAGTGGCGACCAATGCAGCGTTGACCAAGGCTCAGGCGACGAAAGTCGCTCAAATGGCGCATGATGGTTTCGCGCGGACGATTAGACCTGCGCACACCATGATGGATGGCGATACCATCTTTGCATTATCAACTGGTGCGAAAAAAGCGGATGTCTCAATTGTCGGTGCGTTCGCGGCGGAAGTGATGGAGCAGGCGATTATAAGAGCCGTGAAAATGGCAAAGTCTGCGGGCGGATTGCCTGGATTGAATAAAACTTAAAAATATTCGTCTTGCAAACTAAAACCTGCAAGACGAATATTCTATTTTGCAATTTCCCAAATGTAACCACCCGGATCAACAAAACTAGCGGTTCGGATTCCCCAGGGGCGATCCATGGGGCCGTTCAACAGTATCACTCCGCGTGCGGTTAGCTCTGCACACATTGCGTCCACGTCATCTACAGGGATGGTGAAAACAAAGCGAGACCCGGCCTCGCGGCGTGCCATTCTTGCAGGCTCAATAAGTTCTTTCACCGAAGTAGTATTTAGCAGGTTGATGAAAGTGTTCCCGAACTTGAACACGGCTGAGTTGCTATCCTCAAATACCACTGGCAGACCAAAGATTTGAAGATAATACTGTTTCGTTGCTTGTAAGTCCTCAACGAATAGCGTAATGGCGCTAATTTCTTTTGGCCAAGGGTCAACTTTTGCGCTTTGATCCATAGTCAATCTCCTTTTTGTATTTGATATGCGATGATGACAGGATGTTACCCCTTCACGCAAATCAAACCCTTCAAATAAGTCCCTTCTGGAAAATGTAAACTGACAGGGTGATCGCTGCCTTGTGACAAATGCTCGATGATCGTCGCATCCACGCCGGCATCCAATGCGGCGGAGGCGACGATCATTTGGAATAGGGCTGCGTCAATCCCGCCGGAGCAGGAGAAGGTGACCAGCATCCCGCCGTGACGCAATAACTTGAATGCCAGTAGGTTGATGTCCTTGTAAGCGCGGGATGCTTTTTCGGCATGTGCGGCCGTGGGAGCAAATTTTGGCGGGTCGAGGATGATCATATCGAAGGAGCGATTCTCGTCACGGAATTTTCGCAGGAGTTGAAAGACATCACCCTCAAGAGATGTGTGACGGTCAGCAAGAAGATGATTGAGCGCGATATTTTCCTGTAATAATGAAAGCGCGTCCGCAGAGGAGTCAACGGACAGGACTGACTTGGCTCCGTTCGCCAAGGAGTGGATGGAAAATCCACCGGTATAGCAAAAGCAATTTAACACATCCAGGTCTCTGGCAAATTCGCCCACGCGATGACGATTCGCGCGTTGATCGAGATAGAAGCCGGTCTTGTGACCCGTGGCAACGTTGACTAGAAAAAGTAAATCGTGTTCAGTAATTTGTAATTGGGGATTTGTAATTGTTCCGCGCAAAATTCCAGTTACAGGTTTCAAGCCTTCGAGTTCGCGCACGTCCACATCGGAGCGCTCGTAAATGTTTTGGATGCCCGTT
Organism: Chloroflexota bacterium; assembly: GCA_016219545.1. Lineage (GTDB taxonomy): Bacteria > Chloroflexota > Anaerolineae > Anaerolineales > Villigracilaceae > Villigracilis. The sequence goes on from JACRMH010000056.1 coordinate 24,991, forward strand.
TCTTCAACCAGAATGTCAGCGATGGTTTCCTTCCAAAATTCCGAGCCTGCGGTTGTGGATTGCAGAACGAGAATATCTTTGTATCGGTCAACAACAAAACCGGGCAGTCCATCGGACTCACCGTGAATGAGACGATATGAGTTTGAAAAACGTTGAACGTTTAACGTTGAACGTTTTTGGATCGCTGCGCGAATCTTTTTTCGGAAGAACTCTTTGTCAATCACTTCATCGGAAAACGTCCACACACGTGCGCGGATTTGCGAGGTGGGGGAGTAGGATGCCCGGGCGAGGAAATGCCCCTCGGACGAGAGCAGGTCAACGGTCGAGCCTGAGGCGAGGTTTTCATCTGCCGAACGAATCGCGCTGGCGAATACCCAGGGATGGCGTCGCAATAAACTTTTTTCGCGTCCTGCATTGAGAATTATTTTCATTTATTCACCGGGGAAGGGACGCAATCTCTGCATCCATTTTTCAGGTTCGGTCATTGGCGTGAACCCGAATTGTTGATATAAGCCGTGTGCGTCGTTGGTGGCCAACAGCCAGCGGCGTACATTGATAAGATCGGGATGTTCGAGGACGCTTTGAATGAGCCACTTGCCAAGCCCGTGTGCGCGATAATCTTCGTGGATGAAGACATCGCAAAGATAGGCAAAGATTGCAAAGTCGGAGACGACACGCGCTATTCCAATTTGACGACTGCCTTCGTATAAGCCGAAAACCAGCGAGTTGTCAAAGGCTGTTTGTGTACGTTCAATCGGGCGTCCCTTTGCCCAATAAGCCTGCGAAAGAAAATCTTTGACGGCATTCATGTCCAGCCGTGCGGGGTCGGTACTGATCGTGAATGCGTCCCGGTGGATCACTAATATCTGGGTCATGCGGCGAGTCTATCACATCATGGTATCATCGCACCGCTCATGTCGTTGCGAGCCGTGCTTTTCGGCGAAGCAACCTCATGTTAATAGGGAGATTGCTTCGGGCTATTGCCCTCGCAATGACATAATAAACTTATGGAGAAACATGCTTCTTAAAACAAGCCGGCTTTTTTTTGTTTGGACTGGCCATTGCCTTGATGATCCGCGGCAATATCGGTACAAGTGCATGGGCTGTGCTTGAAGTTGCACTCTCGAAAATTTTGCATATCACGCCCGGCACAATGACTGTCATCATGGGCTTTATCGTTTTATCCGGCGCGCTCATCATGCGTGAACGCATTGGCTGGGGGACACTGGCAAATATCCTATCCATTGGCCCTTGGGAAGATTTTATGCTCGCACGCGTCCCATCTGTGACGAATAATTGGCCGGTGCAATATGGAATGTTGTTACTGGCGATTCTCCTGATGGGCCTTGCCAGCGCAATCTACATCGGCGTTGACGCAGGAGCAGGTCCGCGTGACAGTATGATGCTGGCCATTAAGCGCACGACGGGTATGAGTCTGCGTTTGGCACGCGGCATTATCGAAGTGACTGTAGTGACTATCGGTTTTCTGCTTGGCGGGCCGGCAGGCATTGGCACATTGATCTATGCCTTGCTGGTGGGACCTTCCGTGCAATGGGGTTTCAAGTTATTTCACGTCCAGCCGCATGGGCCGGAGGCGGAGATTCCGCAGGCGCCGGAAGATTAATTTTTCGTTCGTAGGGGCGTAGCATTGCTACGCCCCTACGAGAACGTGCTACAATCTTTTTATGGCAGACGTTCGTCCCTCACCGATTGCTGGCACATGGTACGAGTCCAACCCCAAAAAACTCGCGGAGCAGATCGACTCTTATCTTGTTGACGCTCAAATTCCTGAACTGAATGGGAAAGTGATCGCTGTTATCGCGCCGCACGCTGGGCATATTTATTCAGGTCATGTGGCGGGATATGCAATCAAAGCGCTCCAGGGACTGACCCCCGAACTCGTCGTCATTCTTTCCCCATATCATAATTACACGGATCAAACATTTCTTACCACCGCGCACAAATTCTATTCCACGCCATTGGGGAACATTGAAGTTGACTTGTCTGCGCTCGCAGAATTACAACACAACCTTGGCTTTCCCATTACCCCCATTGCGAATGATAAAGAACATTCGCTTGAGATCGAACTCCCATTCTTACAGCGCGTTTTGAAAAGTGAATTCAAACTCCTGCCAATCATGGTCCGCGCGCAGGATGCAGAAACGGCGAAGAATCTTGGCGATGTATTGGCACAAACCATAAAAAATAAAAATGCCATCATCGTTGCCTCCACCGACCTTTCCCATTTCTATGATTCGAAGGTCGCAAATATTCTCGACCACGAAATGCTAAAACGATTTGAATCCTTCAACCCTGAATCGATCTTCGAGGCTGAACAAACTGGAAAAGGATTTGCCTGTGGTCATGCCGCTGTCGCGTCCATGTTGTGGGCGGCAAAATTGCTCGGGGCAAATAAAGTGCAAACGCTGAAATATGCCACCTCCGGCGACATCACCGGCGATCAATCTTCTGTTGTTGGGTATGGCGCGGCAGTAGTGACGATATAATCATCTCATGTTTGCCCGCCTCGCCGTCAACGTCCCCACCATCACCAATCTATTCGATTACTCAATTCCGCCAGAACTCGCTTCTATCAAGCCAGGCTGTTTGGTCATTGTGCCTTTTGGAAACCAGATCGTGCAGGGCGTGGTCGTGGAATTGTTGGATTCTCCCTCAGTAGAGAATCCTAAACCGATCATTGACCTGCTCGACCCTGCACCGGTTCTGACTCAGCCCCAGCTTGCCCTTGCGATTCTATTGGCAGAGTCCACGCTGAATCCGCTGGCATCCATTGTGAGTCTCATGCTGCCGACGGGGTTGAGTCAACAGGCAGATATTCAGTACTCAGTGATCAGAGATCAGTCATCAGTAAGTGATTCTTCAGTCACCAAACGCTTGCTAAATTTACTAAAAGAACGCGGCGTATTGCGCGGACGTCAAATTGATTCACACTTTGCAAAAGTGGATTGGCGCAAGACCGCACAAGTACTAGTCAAAAAAGGAATTCTCTCAACCAAACATGTTCTTCCTCCGCCGAGAGTGCGACCAAAATATATTCGCGTCGCGCAACTCGCAGTCCCGCCCGCAGAAGCGCGTGAACAAATGTCCACGCTTGGCACAAAGCAGACTCTGGCGCGCCGTCAGTCTGCGTTGACATTTCTCATCAATCAGCCGGATGCCATTAACCTTTCGTGGGTTTATGCTGAAACAGGTTGTAACCTTGCGGACTTGCAGGAACTCGAAGAGCGCGGGTTGATCCGCTTATTCGAGAGTGAAATTTTCAGAGACTCGTTGGAAAGAATAGGTAATCAGGTAAATCGGGAATTAGCTACACAGATTCTTGAACTCACGCCCGAACAAACTTCTGCACTCGATCAAATCAATTCATCCCTCATCCTTCCCGCGAAGCCTTCATCCTTTCTTTTAAACGGCATCACCGGCTCCGGTAAAACGGAGATTTATTTACGGGTCGCAGAAGAAACCATCAAACGCGGCAAACAAGTTATTGTGTTAATTCCTGAAATTGCGCTCACGCCGCAAACCGTGCGTAGATTCTTGGCGCGTTTTCCCGGTCAGGTGGGACTTGTCCATTCGAAATTATCCGAAGGTGAAAGGTATGACACATGGCGACGGGCAAGATCAGGTAAGTTAAAAGTTGTTATTGGGCCGCGCTCTGCGTTGTTTGCCCCGCTTGAAAATATCGGCTTGATTGTTGTGGATGAATGCCATGATGGCTCCTACTATCAATCCGAACCGCCCTTTTATCACGCCGTCACTGCCGCGCAGGAATATGCGCGTTTGTGCGGCGCGGTCTGTGTAATGGGGTCTGCTACGCCAACCATCGAACAAAGATTTAGCACTGAAAATAACAAGGTAACAAAACTGGATCTGCCGCGCCGTGTGGTGGATAGGACTCTTCCACCCGTGCAAGTGGTGGACATGCGCGAAGAACTCAAGACCGGCAGCCGCGGAATTTTCTCGCGCGCGCTTTCAGAATCACTTGCTGAAACGATCTCGCGCGGTGAGCAAGCCATTCTCTTTTTGAATCGGCGCGGCACGGCCACTTATGTCTTTTGCCGTGATTGCGGGCACGTGATGAAATGTCCCAATTGCGAAACGCCGCTAACATATCATGTCGAAGGTCAAAAGTCCCAGGTCACTGACCTTCGACCTTCGACTTTTGACTTGCGTTGTCATCACTGCAATTACACCCGCCATATGCCGAAAGTCTGCCCCAACTGCGACAGTAAGCAGATCCGCGCTTATGGATTGGGCAGTGAAAAAGTGGAGACAGAAGTCCAGTCCATGTTTCCGCAGGCGCGCACTTTGCGCTGGGACTGGGACACCACACGCAAAAAAGATTCACATGAGATGATCCTGACACATTTCTCGAATCATCAGGCGGATGTGCTGGTTGGGACTCAAATGCTCGCAAAAGGACTCGACCTGCCGCTGGTTACGCTGGTCGGTATTGTCCTCGCGGATGTGGGCTTGGCTTTGCCTGATCCATTCGCGAATGAAAGAGTCTTTCAAACACTGACACAGGTGGCGGGGCGCGCGGGACGGTCCGCTTTGGGTGGGAAGGTGATCTTGCAAACTTTCATGCCGGAGCATTATGCAATTCAATTCGCATCACAGCATGATGTGAATGGATTTTATCTGCGCGAGTTGGAGTATCGCAGGCAGTTGGGCTATCCGCCGTATGCGAGATTAGCTCGGCTGGAATATCGCCATGCAGACCCCGTCAAGGCGGAGGAAGAGTCACAGAAAACCGCGAACAGGCTCAAGGTCAAGATGGAAGCGGAGAAGCGTCATCAAACCGAATTGATCGGCCCCGTCCCATCCTTCTTTTCAAAAGCAGATGATGTCTATCGCTGGCAAATCGTTATCCGGAGTCCCGACCCCATTTCGTTTTTGCGAGATGTAAAACTAAATGATTGGCGAATTGAAATTGACCCGATAAGTTTGCTATAATCAATTTATCTTTCACAAAGGAGTGTGCATTATGCAAAGTTTTTCACGTGGTTGGTCTTTCTTGAAGCAGGCATGGGGAATGGCCTTTAAGGATAAGGATCTGCTTAAGCCATCCGTGTATGCGCTGGTGGTGGGGATGATCGTATCCATTATCGGGATCGTTCCGATGGCGATCAGTTATTTTATTTTTAGCGGAAGCGATATTGGCAATTTTATTTTGTTCATTTTGGGCGGGATTATGGTCTTTGCCCAGTTTGTTGTGACTTATGTTTTTTCAGGCATGACAGTGTATTTGATCTACGGTTACCTGACCGAAGGCGACGGGCGCATGGACAAGGCCTGGGAAATCGTCAAGCGCGACTTCTTTGACATCCTCACGTTGGCTGCCGCTTCGACGGTGGTCAATATGCTAAAGAGCGCAGCACAACGCAATCGAAAGAATAGCATTGTTTCCAACCTTGCACGCTCTGCAACGAGCTTGCTCGAAACCTTATGGACAGAAGCCGCCTATCTTATTTTGCCTGCAATGGTGATCGATGATTTGAATCTCAAAGCAAGTATGGCACGTGTTTGGACGATCACGAAGGAAAATCTCTTGCTGATTGGTATCAGCACAGTGGGCGTGCGCTTTGTCACCGGGTTGATCAGCTTTGGGTTTGGATTGATCGGGTTTGTAATCGCTTTTGCAATCGGGGGCGGTTTGAGTTTTATTTCAGGCGGCAATACGGCCATTTCCATTGTTGGCATTATTATCGGTGCGTTGATATTTTTTGCCTTTGCAATGGTGGCAAGCCTGTTCAGTTCCTATACCAACACTGCTTACCACACCTGCCTATATATCTGGGCGCGTGATGTCGAAACAGCCAAGGCTCAGGGCAGTTCGGTGCAGGTAACCGCTCCCGCTCCATTGGCGGCAGCGCTGGTGTAATTTAGTACTCAGACCTGACAGGTTTTTTGAAGCCTGTCAGGTCTTTTGGTTTGAAAAAGGACTCTCATGCAAAGAGAACCGCGCCGTGAAATGATCACCTGGGATGAGATGGACCGTCTCATTGATTATTTGCTTCCCCAATTCAAACGCGAATTCACCGCGATGGTGATGATCACGCGCGGTGGTATTATCCCCGGCGGGATGCTGGCTGAAGCGATGAATATCACCCATATCCTGACCGCCGCAGTGGATTTCCCTGCACAGATGGCGAGTCAGCGCTCTTCATTGATGATGTGGCCGGAGTTCATTCAATTTCCATCCGAAGATAAATTGCGCGGGCGACCGACTCTCATTGTGGATGATGTTTGGGGGTCAGGTCGCACCATCACGGCGGTCAAGAACCGTGTCTCTGCGGCGGGTGGATTTCCCGAGACATGCGTCTTGCATTTCAACCCATACCGTAATCTGTTTGGTAGTGTCCGCCCCGATTATTACGCGGCGGTGACTGACGCCTTCATTATCTATCCCTGGGAAGTGGATCGCGGGACGGATCAGGTGATGTTGGGTGATATATAATTAAGCGATGAAGACAATAGAAGCAAGCCTTGAACAGAAATTAAATACATTGAAGGGGAATGAATATTTTGATGAACTTCCAGACGATATACTAGGAAATATTCCTGAACGCATGTGTTTGCGTGAATATCAGCGCGGGGATGTGCTTTTTTGGGAGGGCGACCCATGTGACGGGTTGTATATTGTTGAAACGGGCAGCGCAAAAATATTCCGCCTCTCGCCGCACGGACGGCAATATATTGTCCGTATCCTGCAGGAAGGCGATACTTTTGCCGAGGTTCCCGCTTTTGATGGCTCAACCAATCCTGTCAATGTGGAGGCGCTCGAAAATTGTTCCATGTGGGTGATAGACGACAAATTCCTGCGGGGGTTGATCGGTTCATATCCGCAGTTCGCGCAAAAAGTGTTGAGGAATTTTGGCAAAATGCTGCGTGGTATGGTGCATAAGGTTAGCGAGATGGCTTTCTATCAGGTGACGCATCGTCTGGCGCGGCTGATTGCGGAAATGTCAGAAGAGAAATCTGTGCCGCATTGGACACAGGAACAACTTGCAGCGCGGCTTGGGACTGTCCGCGAAGTGGTGGCACGTTCATTGAAGGAATTGGAACGAAGCGGAGCTATCAAGATCGAAGATCGGCGAATCCAAATTGTGGATAAGGAAATTTTCAGTCAGTGGTCACAGCCGAGTAATTAGTGGAAAGTAAAAAGGAAGACCATAAAAGCGGTCTTCCTTTTTATAGGCTTGTAAAACATTATTGAGTTTACTTTAATGCTTCGAAATTTGAAACTGAAAGCGAGAGTTCGTCGTCCATGGCGTCTTTGATGTAGTCAAAATAAATCTCGCTTGGAAAGCCGTGAGCAGAGTCATATGTCACGGTGACCTCATCTGCGTCGCCTTTTAGACCAGCTTCCAGTTCAGAGAAGATGCGGTCAATCGTCGCGTGTTGCGAGAAAGTCTCGTAGTTGGGGTCTGTTTTGTCGACCAGAGTCCCGTCGGCGTAGGTCATCGAAACGATTTCACCATTTTGCACTTCAACTGTCAACGGCATTTGATCGCGAAACGCGCAGAAACATCCGATATGAAGCGAAAACCGATAATGGGTGATGCCAGCATCCTGCCAGGTCTGACGGTTTTTATCCAACTCTGAAGGGGCGCCGAAAGAACATGCGGTGAGCATAAGGGCGAGTAGCAATAAGATTATTTTTTTCATGGTATCTCCTATTCATTATTGACGGTGCATCATTGACGTTACATCGGCAAATAAGTTCCAACAAAAAAGTGCGTTATCCGCAAGGGATGACGCACTTTTTACTTCTCATTCATTACGGAGCAGCAGGCGTCGTGTAGTATGTGCCAGTGGTCAACAGGGAGGTGTCGCCGATGGATTGCGCCGCGAGCATTTGAGCCTGGCGCGCGCGGTTGGTGGCTTCAGCTAAAATCTTCAACGCATATTCAGGATTGTGGAAGCCTGTGCTGTTTTCAGCGGAGACAATGTCCCACATGTATTGCGCTTCGCGGTGGAGTTTACGCGCCTGGTCAAGTAATGCGGGGTCCGCGTTTCCGGCGGCGACTGCAGCCTTAACGGCGTTGATCGCATCGACGATGGCGTCTTCGGTTATGATCTTGGTTGTGGCAACTTGTTCCTGAATCGTATTCACACGTCCAATGACATACTCGGTATCGGCATGGCACTGTCCGCAGGATTCTTCGGGGTTGAGCAATGGGCTATGCACATCATGCGAAGAATATTTTGTCGCACCATCGCTTGTGTAGGGCATGTGACAATCGGCGCAGGAGACGCCCGCGTTGTAGTGAGTGGAACCAGCCGTGAAGAATTCATATTCAGGATGCTGCGCCTTGAGCATAGGCGTGCCGGTATCGGGATATTCCCAATCTTTGAATCCAATCTCTTCGTAATAGGAAAGGATCTCATCAACTTTTGTGCCGTTGTCCCACGGGAAGGTAAGATATTTGCCGTCGCCCTTGAAATAATATTCAACATGACAATTCGCGCAAACGACCGTCCGCATTTCCTGACGGGTGAATGTGGTCCAATCCTTGCCCTGACGCTCAAAGGCTTCCTTCAAGGCAGGGTTGGTCACGATCAGGCGCATAGTCCCTGCCTCGTGGCAGTTGGCGCAGCCGATCGTGTTGTTGATGTTGGGTGTCATTTCATTGAAGCTCATCTTGTCGAAAGCTTCCATGCCCATTTTGTCCCATAAGCCGGGGTTGTCTGCAGATTTGCAGGAATAGCATGTGGCAGGCGTGTGTTTAGGATTTGTATCATCCAAATTCAAACGCTTGGTCGCGCGCACGTCTTCAAGCATGTTGATGTGACCGCGGTCATCGTTGTAATCCTTGCTGAATGGATACCCCGCAAACAGGATCACCTGACGCGGGTCGCGTTCGAGCCATGAAAATTGAGAGGAACCGCCATAGGTGGTGTCTATATTATTTGTCTTGGTCTTCATCAAAGAATCATATTGATTGGGGAAGTTGACCGCCCATTTTTTTGAATCGGGTTCCATCGGCTTGATCTCAACCAACGGCTGCATGGCGCGTTTTTCTGCAGGCTGATTCTTCACATAAGTCAAAACGCCCACAAGCACAATAGCCAGAATCATCACGAGTCCCGCCAAAATAAGATTGATATATTTTTTCATTGAAGTATTCTCCTTTATTTAATTGGATAAAGAGTAGAGTCTTGATAGGGAATATTCGAAGCGCCGCGTGTGCCGTGAGCCACGTTACGATGGCAGTCCCAGCAATAGCGGTCGAAAGGCTGCGCGCCCATAAGGACAGTTTCTGCCGTTGATTCATGACAGCGGATGCAATTCTCCTGAATGATCCCTTTTGTTTTATCGTTCGCGCGGATCGCAACGGGAATATTTCCTGTCACAAAAGCAAACGTATCTTTTGCGCCCTGCCTGCCTTTTTCGGCGTAGTAGACTGCAAAATTATCGTGCGGCAAATGGCAATCGGTGCATTCGGCAAATTTTTCATGCCCGCCGTGATACCAATTCTCGTACTGCGAATCCATGACGTGGCAATTGGCGCAGGTTTCAGGGGCGCTTCCACCATAAGCAGCGGCGTCGGTTGCAACGACAAAATACCCCAGCGCCAGGATCGCAGCCGCAATTGCAATAAAAGATGGAAATTTCGACATTGGCTCTCCTTGGATAAAATTAACTTTTGTTTAATATAAGGCATCCCCCGAGATTCTGTTGTGATTTTTGTCACATTTTGAGCTGGAACTTAAATTTGAAGTAGAGGAAATCATTCCGAGCGGGATGGATGAGGCGATAAATAGATTGCGCTTTCTTTATGAATCAATTCGCGCCTCATTGTAGATACAATGAGGCGCGAATTGATATTCCATGTTGGTATGTTTGATTTTTGCCTTGGCTAAATAGGCACTCTATTTATCTCTGCCATGCCTCTCAACATTCTTAACCCATTTTTCAAAGGTTGCAGTGAATTCTGTTGACCGCAGGCCAGCAGGGGTCAAGTCCACCCATTTGATGAACCAATCGTAACCATCTTCCAAGAGACCTTCATTATGCAAATGCGACTCAGCGATGGCAAGCAGGGGATGACCGAGCGCGTATGCCATCCCCGCTTCCACTTGATTCCAAACCGTTGGCAGGTTCACATTACTAAGGTTGGTTTCCCCTTGTCCGCCGCGCAATTCGACTCCGCTTTCATAATGGAAGCGCTCAAATGCTATGATGATCGTACCTGAACAACTTTTCATCACGTTCAGAATTTTTTTTAGCGGTTTCTCTGTCGTGAAATCTGTACGCCCCACTGTGCGGGGACGCAGGTGATATTCCTTAAGCATCTCTTCCACTGTTGCGACAAATTTTTCCTGTTCAACTGTCGCGGTTCGGCCGATGCTTAGGAATATGTCCGTTGTCATTTATCCTCGTGCATATATTATTTTTTTCTTAAACCTCGAGCTTTCGAATCTGGCTTGGCTTCGGTCAAGGATGTCATGGTTTTGAGCGTGGATGAATTTTCCGAGCTGATCAGATCCTCGGTCCGTTCGACGAAATACTGGTAGGCATCTATATTATTCTTGGCTGCATAGATTCCGCCTTTGGATGTGAAAAGGAAATATTCATGCCGTAGATTTTGCTCTGTTCCACGATAGTTTGTCCATTGTTCGCGGAAGTGATATACACTTTCGAGTGAAACCAAAAGCACGACCATTAAGCTGATGATGGTCGTGACGACGTCAACATAGGGAAATTTTATATTGACCAGCACTGGCACCAGCGCGCCCCCGATGACTGTGGCGGCACGTGTTCTGAGATACAACTTCTTATTCTTGTCCGCGCTTTTGTCATACCACGCGATGGCATCATTGACCCTTTCAGCAATGAATTCCTCGGATGGAATAGACGCATGTTGGCGCGGCTGCAGTCTTGGATATTTCACTTGCTGAACGGAGGATGGGGGTGTTGCTGGTGTCTTGTCGGGTAATATCGGTGTTTGAGGTTTGTCAGCCATTTCCAAATTCTCCTTTTGAGTGTTATGAATAATTAGTTCCCAGAACAGAATAATTGTATCATTCGGAGCGTTGAATTCCTTCACGGCGGGACATTTCTTTCATGGCAGGGATAAACGCATCATGCACACTAATGATCAATGGTTTCCCCAGCATTATTTGAGAGGCGCGTTGTAGAAGGCCTCATTAAATTCAACTCTTCCTTTAGGCACATCATCATAAAAAGGCAATGCCATAAAAAATTCCGGTGCAGGTGCGCCTTCATAATATAAATCTGGATACGACTTGAATCCAAATCTTTGATAATAAAGCGGACTGCCTTCCAGCACACACCCCTTTGCGCCTTTTTCTTTGATGATCCTCAACCCTTCGCGGATCATCCCTGACCCGATGCCTGTTTTTTGCAACTCAGGCAGGACTGACACTGGTCCCAGCCCATACCAGCCCGGATCATTCCCATTAATGGTTACGATTGAAAATGCTACATGACCTACAACCTTGCCTTCATCCTCTGCCACCAGCGAAATGGAAAGGTCTCCCGCTTCCCGTAAACGGTGAATGATCAATGGTTCCGTATTATCACTGTAAGGTTTGCCATTAAATGCAGACATGGTTACTTGTTCAATTGCTTTTATATCTTGTTGGGTTTCGGGTCGTATGATCATGTTGACATAATCCTTATCCACTTTTCACGAACATGGAAATACATATTTAAGGCGTTGGCGGCATAGCCATGAGAACCTGTGTCAGCGCGACACTGGTCATGCACATTGTAATGATCGCAAAGGCCGACGTTGCAATGCCCGCCGCCTTCGAGCGGATCCAGCCAGCCAGGGCAACACCCAATAGAAAAACATAAATCCCACCCAGGAGTCCGAGCATTGCGCCGTTTCCTGTTTTATCTACTTGTGCAATTATCGAATTAGTTTCTGCGGTGGCCGCCAGTGCAAGCACAAAGACGATCACTGCATAGAAAGACATCATGGAAGAAAAAGCGAAAGTAACGATAGTGGCCGTGAGGACCTTGCTTTGTCTTTCTGAACCCAGCAATTGCACCACTGCTGAAAAAGCAAACCCTCCCAAAATTCCTGCAAGAGTTGCAAATGCGCCTGCTTCCTGTATGTAATTGTCAATATTCATTTTGACTTCTCCCGTTCGTAATGTGATATTTCGATTATAACTGTTGAAAAAAGCCGGGCGATTTTCATCACTCGGCTCTTTTTCAACTTTCGCCATAAAGGCAGATTATTCTTCCAACGTACTAATATCACCTTCCGGCAGCCCCTGTGCGCGTGCTTTCAATACGCGGCGCATGATCTTGCCGGAGCGGGTCTTCGGGAGTTTATCCACGAATTTCACTTCCTCAGGACGTGCGATGGGTCCTATGTGCTTGGAGACATGCTGCCGTAATTCTTCGGCCAATTCGGGGGAACCGGTAAAGCCTGAGCGCAATAACACGAACGTGTAGATCGCCTGACCTTTTACTTCGTGCGGCAGACCAATGGCTGCGGCTTCGGCAACGGCGGGGTGACTGACCAGCGCGGACTCAACTTCTGCTGTTCCCAAACGGTGACCGGAGACTTTGATGACATCGTCCACGCGGCCGATGATCCAGTAGTAACCATCCGAGTCGCGTTTGGCTGAGTCACCGGTGGTGTAGCGACCGGGATACTTCGACCAGTATTGCTTGACATAGCGTTCGTCGTCACCGTAAATGGTGCGGAGCATTGCCGGCCACGGGTTCTTCAAAGTGAGATAACCTTCGGTGTCATCCGCTACTGGGTTGCCTTGTTCATCCACGATCTCGGCTTCCTGCCCAAAGAATGGACGCGTGCCTGAGCCGGGCTTAAGCGGCACGACAGGAGTCGGCGTGATCATAAAGTTACCGGTCTCGGTCTGCCACCACGTATCCATGATCGGACATTTATCCTTGCCGATGACGCGGAAATACCACTTCCATGCTTCGGGGTTGATTGGCTCACCGACAGTGCCGAGCAGCCTTAGGGAAGAAAGATCGTGCTTGTTGGGCCACGCCTCTCCAAAGCGCATGAGTCCACGAATGGCGGTCGGCGCTGTGTAGAAGATCGTGATCCCATATTTTTCAACCACCTGCCACCAGCGGTTCGGGTAGGGGAAGGTTGGTCCGCCTTCGAACAGCATCGAGGTCGCGCCCGCGATCATGGGACCATAAACGATATATGAATGTCCTGTGATCCAGCCCGGGTCGGCGGTGCACCACCAGCGGTCTTCATCTTTGACATCGAAGACATACTTGAGCGTGGAATACGTGCCGACCATGTAGCCGCCATGCGTGTGCAGGATGGCTTTTGGTTTGCCGGTTGAACCCGATGTGTAAAGGATAAAGAGCGGGTCTTCCGCATCAAGGACTTCAGTGACGCATTTGCCATTGGCGATGGGAAGTGAACATAGATCGTGATACCAGTGGTCGCGACCCGCTTCCATGACGACGGGTTGACTGGTCCGTTTGACAACGATCACATTCTCCACCGACGGACAGCGCTTGATGGCTTCGTCCACGATGTTTTTTAGTTCAACGATCTTGCCATTTTGGAACGAGCCGTCGCAGGTGATGATCAGCTTGGACTGGCTGTCATCAATGCGGCCTTGCAGTGAGTCAACGGAAAAGCCGCCGAACACCACGGAATGGATCGCGCCGATCTTGGCGCAAGCCAACATGGCAAAGACGATCTCGGGCACACGTCCCATATAAATGGTGACGCGCTCGCCCTTTTGAATCCCCATGGATTTGATGATGTTCGCCATGCGCGAGACTTCGCGGTTCATGGCGTAATAAGAGAAGGTGCGTTCGTGCTTGCCGTCTTCGCTTTCCCACATTAAGGCTAGTTGATTCTTGCGATGTGTCTTGAGATGACGGTCAATCGCATTATGGACAATATTGGTCTTCGCGCCGACAAACCACTTGAAGAAGGGTTTGTTCGAGTCGTCGAGAACCTTGTCCCATTTCTTGTACCATTCAAGCTCGTTGGCTTCATCGGCCCAGAAACCTTCAAGGTCTTTATTGGCCTTTTCCGCAAGGGCGTCCCAATCCTTCAAACGCGCCTGCGCGATCACTTGCTCTGACGGATAATAAACTTCGCCTTCCATTTCCTTCGGCTTGCCTGTCTTTGCCATAAGAATATCTCCTTTGAGCGAATATTTTTACCAAATATTAGGCGCAATTCTAATCCGCTTTGCGCGATTAATGTAGATGGGATTATAAAAATCTTTTTTATCTCAAATCTGGAATCTGCAGATTATTTCGCCTGCGGACGAATGAGCGAAACGAGGATCGGGGAGCGATGGACAATTTGCTCGGCAACGCTTCCAAGTAGAAGATGCAATAACCCCGTGCGTCCGTGTGTAGACATGGCGATCATGTCCGCCTGCATGACCTCGGCTGCTTCCAGAATTGCTTCTGCAACAGCCCCTTCGCGGATCAGATAGGTGGCGCGCACGCCGTCCTTTTCCAGCTTAGAGCAGGTTGTCTTGATGTACCCCTGAAATTCGTCTTTTTCTTTTTTTAGTTCGACCGGCGGTTTAAATGGAGAGGCTTGAGATTCAAATTCCCTGGCGGGTTTAGCGATCACATGCAGAAGAACGATCTCAGCGTCCAATGCCTGGGCAAGCGATCTTGCATGAGGCAATACGGCCTCCGAGAATGCCGAGCCGTCCAATGGGACAAGAATTCTTTTATGCATTCCATCCTCCACGTTTATAAAAACCGGCGAATGATTTTTACTGATTATATCTTCTGAAACTACTCCACCCAATCCAAAACCTTGTGCCACATGCCTGCAAAAGGTAAGAACCACGGACGGCCATCATACAATCCCAGCGGTGCATTCGGGAAATCAAATTTTGCAAATGGATGTTCTTTTATATTTCCCTTCAACATCGCTTCTGCAACCGTCTTGCCTAAATGCGTCCCCATCGCCACACCATGGCCAGCATACCCAAGCGCATAATGGATGCCGTCCATCTCGCCGACATGTGTCATCATGTCGAAGGCAAAATCCAACGTCCCGCCCCAAACATAATCCACTTTCACGTCTTTCAATTGCGGATACACCTGGATCATTTCGTGCCGTAAAATCTCCCCGCTTTGCGTGATGGTGTTTTCGTTTTCAGGAAAGAACGCTGCGCGTCCGCCAAAGATCAGACGGTTATCCCATAGCCTGAAATAATTTAAATAATGTTTGTAATCAAAGATCATTCTGTTCTTCGGGCTGAGTTCATGCGCGAGTCCATCTGACAATCTTTCCGTGGCAATAATGAATGAGCCGATCGGAATAATTTTTCTCTGCAATTTCTTTGTGACATTTCCTGTGTAACCGGAGGTTGCCACGAAAATATATTCTGCTGTTAGCGAGCCTCTCTCTGTCTCGATGATAAAGCGGTTCTGACTCCGCCTGATCTTGTCCACACGCGCTTTCGCGCAGAGCATTGCCCCCGCCTTTTCAGCCGCGCCTGCCAGCCCCGCCACGAATTGAGCCGGGTTCACTCCCGCGCTGACGTCGTCTACCAACGCGCCGTGATAAATGGTTGAACCGATCTCGCTTTGTAGATCCTTTGGCGCTACAAGATGAACTTGGTGATTGAATTCCTTCGCCATGAATTCCACTTCATCTTTGAGCGCTTCAAAATGCTTCGGCTTGTTCGCCGCCAGCAGGTGACCTGTTCGTGCAAAACCGCAGTTGATGTTTTCCTCTTTGATTATTTGTTCAACCGTATCTACCGAATCAATGGATGCTTGAAATAATTCCTTTGCCAATTCCCGCCCATATTTCTTGATGACCGATTGCATGGAAACTTTGAGTCCGGTCAACGTCATGCCGCCATTGCGTGAACTCGCGCCCCAGCCCATGGTCTCCGCTTCCAGCACAACCACTTTCGTGCCATGCTGTGCCAGAGTCCGCGCGGCGCTCAAACCCGTGTACCCGCCGCCGATAACGGCCACATCCACTTTTTCAGGGATGGGTGTCAGGTCTTTGTCATCAGGCATTTTTACAGTGGTGTGCCAGTAGATCTGGTGATTCATGATGCGCCTCTTTTCTGGACGGTAGACCGCTTTGACCGTCCACCGTCAATTGTCCACAGTCTTTTTACGCCAATATCTCTTCCCAATTAATTTCTTCAAACGCTTTCTGTAAACGATGACCATCATCCACGATGCGATAGGTTAGGAAGGTGAATAATTTTTCGGCAACTTTGCGTACAGGTTTCAGCGGCACAACGTCATCTTCCGTCCCGTGGACAATGATGGTTGGAACAGAAACAGTTTCCAGGTCAAGATAGGATGCGAATTGCTTGCGGAGGAGAGCCGGTGCCAGCAGCACCAGCTTCCGCACCTGAGTCGGATGCTGGCAGGTGAAGACAGTCCCCATCAACCCTCCAAAGGATGAGCCGATGATCGTCCAGTTTTTCTTGCGTCCTAAAATAGGTTTGAGTTGTGCCATGCGCTCTTCAAAAGAACCGGTGAAGTCGGGCGTGATCATGCCGGGGAAAAGCTCTGCGAATTGACGCGCCTTTCCGCTTTGACTGGTGCTTTCGAGTCCGTGAAGGTAAATGATCCTCGAGTTATCTGTTTTCATCTTGCGTGGTTTTGTTTTCTTTATTATCACAGGCGCTTCAATGACTGGCGCAACCGGCTCGACAACAAAATCATCTATGTTCTCGTCTTCCATGAGAGGCGCAGGTTTTTGCGTCTGCGGGCGCAGGAGTTCACGCAATTCATTTTGCAGGGACGGCGGCAGTGATGTGACGATGCGGCGCACGGTGACCGTGGTCATTGGGTTTTCTGTATGGTTGAGAATGTGCTTCAGCATGAAAGTTGTTTCACTGGCTGATGTGCGATACAAGGCCACGATCAAATCTGTCAGTTCATTTTGCAAAGTGGCTGGCGCTTCTTCAATGATGGGTTCTATGATGTCGAGAATTGTGGGGAGATTTGCATGAGTTGAATCTGCGATCATGGGAATCAAGGCTTGAATGCCATTTGACCAGGTCCTCATGCGGGCAGGATGTAAATACTCCCGGATGAGGTTCAAAAATTGGACTGGCGTTTCCTTCCTCATGCGGGTCAAACTGGTGGACATCAAAGCAGTCCGCACGTTTGGGTCGCGGACTTGTTGAGTCCACACGGAGAGTCGAGGGAGCAGGTGTTCTTCCTGCGGCGGGATTCGTCCCAGCAGGAAAGCGGCGATCAGGCGGGTTTCAAGTGCGCCTTCTTCCCATAAATGGTCTGCCAGATCAAGCGCGAATCCAGGGTTGGCTTCGGCTGTAGCGCTCAATTCATTTTCAATTTGGGTAAGGACGGCAGGCGGCGTGCGGTAGGTTTTTAGGTTGGAACCGGGGGCGACGTTATCTACAGTCCGCAGGGTGTGGTTGACATAGAATTCCAGCGTATCGCGCAAGTGCTTCAAGAACTCATCGGGCAGAAAGAAAAAATCCACCAGACGATTGGCTTGTTTGCGGAGGCGAGCGAGGTCTATGGCGGGCATGGGTTTTGGTAGGGGCGGGGTAACCCCGCCCCTACAAGAAATTAATATGCTTTTGCGAAATACACTTTGCGTTTGGAAGGCTTGCCGCAGACAATGCAAGTTCCTTCCTCTTTGGGTTGGTCAAAAGGAATGTTGCGGGTGGTGGCTTTGCAATCTTCCTTGACCTTGGCTTCACACTCGCGTGATTCACACCAATATGCAAATGCCCAGCCGTCTGTGACGATCTTTTTCAGGTCATCATAATCTTTGGGTGTGTGGATGTTCGCATCGCGGAATTCGGTGGCGCGCTTGAGGAGGGCATCTTGAATCTCGACCAGCAAGCCGCTGACAGTTGAGTCCAGACCCGCTTGTGGGACGAAGGATTTACCTTCGCGTCCGGGTCTGTCACGGCGGGCAAGGGCCACCGATCCTTTTTCCACATCCTTGGGTCCTACTTCAATGCGGACGGGGACGCCGCGCATTTCCCAATCGTTGAATTTGAATCCACTGCTGACATTATCTCGGTCGTCCATTTTGATGCGGATGCCGGCGGCTTTGAGTTCCTTGAAGACTCGGTCAGCAACTTCCATCACTTTTGCTTTTTCTTCTGCGGTCTTGAAGATGGGTACGATGACTGCTTGAATGGGCGCGAGACGGGGAGGAAGCACGAGACCCTGGTCATCACCATGGGTCATGATGATCGCGCCGATCATGCGGGTGGAAAGACCCCACGAAGTTGTTTCGCAGAATTGCAGGGTGTTGTTCTGGTCAACGTATTGGATCTCGAATGCCTTTGCAAAATTCTGCCCGAAGTAATGTGACGTGGCAGACTGCAACGCTTTTTTATCCTGCATCATGCCTTCGATGGAGGTCGTGATCTGCGCGCCTGCGAATCTTTCAGTTTCGCTCTTGGTGCCTTTGACGACGGGCAGCGCGGCTTCGTTGATGGCGAAGTTGGCGTAGATGTCGAGGATGCGGAACATTTCTTCTTTGGCTTCTTCGGAGTTGGAATGCGCGGTGTGACCTTCCTGCCAGTAGAACTCAGCGGTGCGCAGGAATAATTTTGTGCGAAGTTCCCAGCGCATCACGCTGCCCCATTGATTGATGAGGATGGGCAGGTCGCGCCATGATTTGATCCACTTGGCGTACATATAGCCAATGATGGTTTCGGAGGTGGGGCGCACAACCAGAGGTTCTTCAAGCAATTCGCCGCCGCCGTGTGTGACCACTGCCAGTTCGGGAGCAAAGCCTTCTACGTGCGCTTTTTCCTTTTCAAAGAATGACATGGGTATCAAAGTGGGGAATGCCGCGTTGACATGTCCTGTTGCTTTGAATTCCTTATCGAGCGCTGCAGTGATGTTTTCCCAGAGTGTCCAGCCATAAGGTTTGACGACCATGCATCCGCGCACAGGGGCGTAATCTGCCAGGTCTGCTTTCAATACGAGTTGGTTGTACCATTCTGAAAAATCTTCAGCTCGGGTGGTTAATTTTTCTTCAGCCATTTTTTCCTCTTAGTTTTCGGGTTGAACGTCAAACGTTTTACGTTCAACGTTTATTTTTTCCACAGCAGTTTTCACATCATCCGCAAAGTATAACAACTCTCGTTGGCGGTTGGGCATGTAATTTTCAAATTCGTGGAAGAACTGATCGAAGGTGGACTGCCAACCACTCCCGATCAGTGTCAGAGGCCTCGGGGGCAGGGACTCCACGATCATCAGGTTCCACATCAATGAAATTTCAGCCAATGTGCCTGCTCCGCCCGGCAGGGCAATGGCCGCATCACAGCCTTCAATTAATGCTTGTATCCTTTCAATGAGAGTTTTTTTTCGTCTTTCCTCTTTTACCCATTGATTCGGGCTTGTCTTTCTCCACACTTCGATGTCTATGCAGGTCACACCAATAACATGTCCGCCCGCCTCGGTTGCTCCGCGTGAGACGGCTTCCATGGTTCCCATGTATCCGCCGGTGAGGACAGTATGTCCATTTTGAGCCAGGAGCGCACCAAGCTCGCGGGCTTCTTCGTAAGCCGCTGTGCCTTCTTTTACTTGTGCGCCGCCAAATACTGTTATATTCATGTTTTACCTTTGGGTTTCAGGCTCAAGGTTGCAAGTTGAAGTTTTACCTGCAACCTGTAACTTTCAACCTTCAACTATTCCTCAACATCCCATTCTCTCGTCTTGTTCACTTCTATTTTCTTTAGCACAGCCGCTTCAAGGTCAATGCCAGAAACGGACGCGAGTTGCAAAAGATATAATGTCACATCTGCAAGTTCGCTTCCCAATTCAACTTGATCTTTAATTTCCTCGCCGAATTGGAAATGTTCCAAAATCTCAGCCGCTTCAATGGACAGCGACACTGCCAAATTACGCGGCGTCTGCGGACGTTTGCTGTCCACCTCATACCAGCCTTTGGATTTGACCAGTTCGTGCATTTTCTCAGTCAGTTCTGAGATGGTTAATTTCTTATCGCTCATCTTCTGCTATCCATTGTCCAAAAAATAAAAACGGCTCACCAAGTCTGGGAGCCGCTCGTTGACATGATGAACAGAACCTTATCCAGACCAGGTGTGTTTAGGGTTGCGGGGTGTAGGGAGCGGGTTCAATTTCATGGCGCACATTATACACGATTTGGAAATTAATTAGCCAATGCCGATAATTGGATGTAGGTATAGACGATCATGCCAAGACCGACCAGCCCCACGATGACAGCTAGTATCGCTCCGGTAAAATCATATTTCCTTTCGAGCACAGCCTGCGAGGGCTGGTTTGGATCGTAATAAATCGTCTGCTGACTTCCCGTTGGATATTTCGCCAGTACCTTTTCGGCGGCTTTGTATGTATCGTATCCGGTCCCTTCGGAGCCGAATGCGAACTGGTCACTTTGAAAACTCTGTCCCATTGCCTGGTAAGCATAAGTGATGTTCACGAAATGTGTCGTGCTTTTTGTGCCCCTGCGCGAGGATATATTTGCAGAAACGATCTTGGCTGTAGCGGGAATCCAGTTGTCACTGTCATGATAGCGACGCCAGGCTTTTATTGCGCTTGCAGCCGACATCATCCCAACCAAAATAAAAATGACGCCTACTCCGCCCAAACAATATAAATTTCCATCTGCCATATTCCACCACCTTTCACGAAAATTGGATTTCTTGGATTATACACTTTTCACTTTTTAGTGAAGTAAAATTATCAAATTGATTATGGGACAAGACATGCTCCGCCTCATGCGTGACCCGAACCTGCTTCCGTCCGAAAAGCAGACTCTCCTCTCGCGCATTGCCGGCCAAGCCGCATCCATGAATATGCCCTGTTATCTCGTCGGCGGTTTCGTACGTGACCTTTTGCTGGGGCGCCCCGTCAACGACTTGGACATCATCGTCGAAGGCGACGCCATTCAGCTCGGACATGCCCTCGTAAAAAAACATGGCGGCAAACTCACCCCACACCACAAATTCCACACCGCCATTTGGCACATGACACCTGACACTTCGGCACTCCGCACTATTGATCTCATCACCGCCCGCACAGAAACCTATTTACGCCCCGGCGCATTGCCCACCGTAAAGCCCTCCACCATCGAAGATGATCTCCATCGCCGCGACTTTACAATTAATGCCATGGCAATCCGCATGGATGGAGATCATTTCGGCGAATTGCTGGACCCGCTAAACGGTCAAGCCGATCTCGAAAAAGGTGTTGTCCGAGTTTTGCATCCACACTCATTCATAGAGGATCCCACTCGAATTTTCCGTGCTGTCCGTTATGCGGAACGATATTCCTTCATCCTTCATCCTTCATCCTTCATCCTTATCAATCCTGAATCTCTTGCCATTCTCAAATCCCTTAGTGGCGAGCGCATCCGCCATGAATTTGACTTAATTTTTTCTGAAGAAAGATCCTTCGCAATGCTTTTGCGTTTGGATGAATTAGGCGTTTGTAAAATATTTGATCCAAGCCTGCCCAAATTCGATCAGAAATATTCTGCGTTGCTTGATTCCATTACTCCAGCGGAACTTGGTATTTCAATAGACCGGGTTATGTTAGGTTATTTACTATGGCTCATGGATTCGCCGAGCCATGTTATCGAGTCTCTTTCCGGTAGACTGGACTTCACTTCAGAATTAACCAAAGCCTTGCTGGCGGGTGTTCATCTCAAAAACGAAATGACCTCGCTCAAAGACGCCAAACCGAGCACATGGACATTTCGCCTTGAGCAAGTTCCCCTACAAGCGATTTACGCGCTTTGGCTTGTTTCTGGTGAGCCTGCTTTAAAAGAATTCCTCACCAAATGGCGGCATGTGAAATCCCATACCACAGGTGACGACCTGAAAGCGCGCGGACTGCCGCCCGGTCCGAGTTATAAGGAAATCCTTAATCAGCTCCGCGCCGCTTGGCTGGATGGGGAAGTGCATTCGATTAAAGATGAATTGCAGTTACTTGAAACGTTGATAGTTGATTCTTGAACTTTGGTAAAATCACCACAACCCAAGGAGGCAGGCATTATGTTAGGTCTTCAATATATTAAGGTCAATCCTACTCATTATGTGATCCATTTCGCAGGCGGAAAAAAAAGACGCGCAGGAACAGGACTGTCTTTTTTCTACTATAAGCCGACCTCGTCCATCGTCGTTGTGCCTGTAAATAGCGCCGATGTCCCCTTTATCTTCAACGAATTAAGCCAGGATTATCAACCCCTCACCGTTCAAGGCGAATTGACCTATCGGATCTTCAATCCAGAACTGGTCGCATCCCTGCTTAATTACACAGTGGATAATTTGCCGACCCGTTATCTTTCTGAAGACCCGCAAAAACTCTCCCAAAGATTGATCAACCTGC
Organism: Chloroflexota bacterium; assembly: GCA_016219545.1. Lineage (GTDB taxonomy): Bacteria > Chloroflexota > Anaerolineae > Anaerolineales > Villigracilaceae > Villigracilis. Next base: position 47,315 of record JACRMH010000056.1, read on the forward strand.
TGCAAGTAATGGTCCGCGCGGAAGTTCAAAGACTTCCGTTGCGTGATGTTATCAAAGCGTCCGAGTCGGTGGCGTCATCGGTGTTGGAAAAAGTGCGCGGGAGTGAATCTCTCAAATCGCTGGGGGTGGAGGTGATGGCTCTTGCGATCCAAGCGATCCGCCCCGTACCGGAAGTTGCCCGTGCCCTCGAATCCGAAGCGCGCGAGGAATTCATGCGCCGTGCAGACCAAGCCATATATGATCGCAGAAACGCCTCTGTTGAACAGGAACGGCGCATCAAAGAAAATGAACTGAATACAGAGATCACAGTTGAAGAGAAAAAACGGCAAATACGTGAGACAAAAGTCCAAGCCGATTTGGTGGTGGAAAAGAAACAGCAGGAAGTCCGTGAGGCCCAGCTTTCAGGACAGATCGCACTGGAGACAGAGCGAAAGCAATTGGTTTCTGTCCGCACAGAAAATGCCCGTGTTGAAGCAGACACACAGGCGTACGCAATGGCGGCTTCGCTGAATACCTTCAAAGGAATTGATCCAGCCGTACTTCAAATGCTTGCCGTTCAAACAACAGATCCCCGCTTAATGGTCAGCCTCGCTATGAAGGAACTGGCGCAGAATGCGGCCAAGATCGGCAACTTGAATATCTCTCCTGAGTTGATGCAATTGCTCATGGAAGAAAAAAAGCCGGAAGCTAAGTAGGGTTGTTTTGGAATTTGAGAAGATAGTTTTGGTCACGCGTAAAACGCGGCTTGAAGGCCTGATCGAAAGGTTCAATACCATCGGTCAGGCTAAATTCTATCTTGAGCACGGCGGCGGGGATTTTGGACTCTACCAACGCGAGCATGATGTCTATTATGCGGCCGTGACCACCTTGCGTTCTAAATTGCAGGAACTTGTCAAGCTTCAAGAGATCGAAAGAGGACTGCTTCCGAATTTTCTTTTTACTGAAGCCAATATCGTTGTCACCATTGGGATTGATGGTCTGGTGGCTAATACCGCCAAATATTTAAGCGGACAGCCCCTGATCGCAGTCAACCCTGACCCTGCACATATTGACGGTATTCTCTTGCCCTTTGATGTGCAGAAGGCTGTTGCTGCGGCCCAGCGCGTGCTCAAAAACCAGATGACCACGAGAAAAATAAGCATGGCAGATGTCCAGTTGAATGATGGGCAAAACCTGCTGGCGTTCAATGATTTTTTTGTGGGGGTCAAGAGCCACATCTCAGCACGCTATTCTGTCGAAATAAATGGTCAGCAGGAAAGGCAATCTTCGAGCGGGATCATTGTTTCCACAGGCGTTGGGTCAACTGGCTGGTTGAGCAGTATGTTCAACATGGCAAACGGAGTGCTGGCAGGCATTCGGCCTGCTGGAGACAAAATACAGATCACGCCACCTGCGCGTTTTGATTGGGAATCGGAGCAACTTGTATTTGTAGTGCGCGAACCTTTTATTAGCAAAACCTCCTCGGCTAAATTGGTATTCGGGCATATTACCAAAGGTTCGCCCCTTGTGATCCACTCTGAAATCCCTGAGAGCGGGGTGATCTTTAGCGATGGCGTGGAGTCTGATTTTCTCGCTTTTAATTCCGGCGCCATTGCAACCATTTCACTTGCAGACAAAAAGACCAATCTCGTCGTTGGATGAATCAATGAACCTTCAACCTTATCTTGATTTTGCCACCACCCTTGCCTATAACGCGGGGAAGATCACATTAAGATATTTCAACACAGGGATTCGACCAGAGCTAAAAGCTAATAACGACCCTGTCACTGTTGCAGATCGAGAAGCGGAGTCTTATATCCGCACAGAGATCGAGCGGACTTATCCGGGTCATGCCATTGTGGGGGAGGAGTACGGCGAAAATGGGAATGGTCATTCCTTTCGGTGGATCATTGACCCAATTGACGGCACGATTTCATTCATTCGCGGCGTGCCATTGTATGGCGTTCTGCTTGGGTTGGAGATTGACGGAGTTGTGCGTGTGGGCGCGGCCTACTTCCCGCCACTGGATGAAATGCTGTGCGCGGCGGATGGACTCGGCTGTTTGTGGAATGGACGCAGGGCGCGAGTCTCACAGGTGGATAAACTATCCGAGGCCTGCGTAGTCAGCTCTGACTTTCAACATCTCGCTGCGAAAATGCCGGATGTGATGGATCGCTTTAGAAACAAAAGATCCCTGATGCGCACGTGGGCAGATGCTTATGGATATTTATTGGTGGCCACAGGCCGGGCCGAAGTGGCATTGGACCCGCGTTTGGATGTGTATGATTGCGGACCGTATCCCGTCATCTTTCGCGAGGCGGGCGGATTCTTCGGGGCGTGGAACGGCGAAGAGGGTCACACTCACGGGGAGGGGATTGCCTGTAACGCCGCACTCAAGCAAGAGGTTTTGGAATTGATGCGCAGCCCCTCGTCAAATTAAACAAAAAAGCAGTCCGGTCAAAAATATCGGACTGCTTTTTTGTTTAAGATCTTTTTATCGAAAACTTAATGCATTGATCAGGTCTTGCTTTTGCTGGCTGTTCAAGCGTGAATTCGGGTGGAAGAGTGTGTACTGAAGGGGCGGCATTTCGCCTGACTGAATGACCTCGGTTATTTCTCTCGACTCGCCGGGGTTGGTGTTCCAATCTGAGAAGTTGAACTTCTCCCTGCCTTCGTTCACATCCATTTGAATGAGCCAGGATGCCGGGGCGATGTTGCTGTACCACGGCCAGGTTGTTTCATTACTATGACATTGGAAGCAATGTTCCTTTGCGAGTGCGCGCGCTTCGGGGCTGGACCATTGAGGTTCTGAAACTACAGCCGGGTTGACATGGTTGTGCCCGAAGGGAATCAATTGTATTAGACCAAACAAAATAATCCCGCCCACCACGATATACAGGTATATTTTTTTCATATTGCTTTCATCTCCTTTGAAATGTGTTGACTGGCAAGTATAGCCAATCAATTATAAGAGTGCCTTAATGCCGTGTGAGAGGATTTTGTAGATTGTGTTAACGCGGCTAAAAGTGTCTTGCAATTTCAGAGGCATATTTCGTTCCAACCGTTGACCTGTTTTCTGTGAGCCAGTCTTTGAGGCTGGTCTTGCATCGGGGGGATTCTTTCGAAATGAGCAGATTTGCCATTAAGCCATCCACTTCTTCGGGAGTGAGGATGACATCACCAACGAAGAGACTCAGCACTTGGGCGGCGAACAATGCCAGTCGCGGCGGGAGGTTGATCAAAGGTCGGGAGATGCCTATTGTTTTTGAGATCAACTCAACGGTCTGCTTGAACGTCAACTCATCGGGCCCGACTGCGTCCCAGATGAAATTGTCTTTTTTATAAACCGCATCCACTACCAGTTGGGCGAGATCATCCACGTACACGGGACTTAACTTGTACGAGCCGTCGCCGGGCAGACCGAAAAGGGGCAGACGCCGCAAGAGCCAGGCGATGTTGTTGATGAGAATGTCTTCCTTGCCAAATAAAACGGTGGGTCGCAGAATGGCATAACTCATGCCGGATTCAATGACTGCTTTTTCGTTGGCGGCCTTGCCCCAGAAATAAGGCAGGTGCGAAGTGGAGGATGGGTTGGTGATGCTGATGTGAACAATGCGCTTTACACCGGCTTTGATGACAGCGTTCACTAAAATTTTTGTATTCTCCACAGCCTTGGGCTGGGTGTTACTGCCTTTGTCAAAGCGGATCCAATAGGTGTTGACCAGTACATCCATGCCGCGCAAACTTTGGGCGAGTTCGGCTTCGTTCGTGAAATTCATTGGGAAGGCTTTCACTTTTCCGCCGAATGGATCGGGACGGTCTGGATGATTGGTCAGCGTGAAGACTTCCTCGCCGCGTTCGAGTAAACGTTTGGCAATATATTTTCCTGAATAACTAAAGGCACCTGTAATTGCGATTTTCATTTTGACTCCTTTGGGCGCGGGGCAAACAGCGCGAAGAATGAAACGATAAAGCCAACTCCGATCAGCGCGAACATGAAACCAAAAAGATTTCCGCTTGTGCGTCTGGTGAGTTCAAAGAATAATTCTTCGGCATTGACCGCTTTGGGTTGATACATCAGGCTGATAAGAAGCGGCAGCCCGACGAGCAGGATGTTGGAGAAGACTGTCCAGAATTGCGCGCGTTCTTCCGTCCCGCACAAGTCAACTAGGATGCGTTTGAGGAAGGGACGAATATATCGAAAGGTCAATGCGCAAATGGTGAAGGTGATGACTACTTCAATTACGAATGCGAGTATGGTGTTCATGGTTGCTCCTGTTGTCCATGTCGTTGCGAGGGCGGTGTTCTTTCGCCCGAAGCAATCCCCTACAAAGTTGGAGGTTGCTTCGCTGCCAAGACCAAATACGGCGGCTCGCAACGACATAGGCTCTTATTTCAAAACAGACAATATTTTTGTAACATTGGTCATGCCCAAACTCTCCAGCTTGATGACGGCTTTGGTGAGTCCGTCTATGGCGTTGAAGAATTCCTGTAGTGCCTGCACGCGCTGGGTGACGAATTCGATCTCCGCTTCATCGCCTGTGACCTCGCCGGCTTCCAGTTTCGCCAGCGTTTCCGCCACCGAGCGGACCGCGCTGTCGAATTCGCTGTTTTGCCTTTCCTTCAAAATGGAGCGGATGGACTTGTAGAAATCATCCTCGGCTTCGTAATAATCCTTGCGGTCGGCCAGTTTCGAGGAGCGGTGGACAAGTCCCATGCGCGCCAGGGTGCGGACCTCGGTGCTGATCGCGCCTTTGGTCAGCCCGGTTGCCTGAACGATCTCGTCCAGCGAGAGCGGGGTGGAGGAAAGGTACAGCACGGCAAAGATGGCTCCCATGCCTTTGGGAAAGCCCCAGAAGCGGCTGATCTGACTGAGGCCTTCGGTGAAATCCTGTTTGAGTTGGGTGAGTTTAGTGGTCATGACACTATCCTTTAGAACGTTTAGTAATTACTAAACGTAGTATACGACGGGTGGATTGGAATGTCAAGAACAAAAAAGCCGCCAAAGCTGGCGGCTTGATCTGTTTGTTATTGACATGGTGGGAAAACAAGAAATTATGTGAAGTAAACCATGATTTTGTTTTCCTGATTTACTCTTTATCACAAGAGTGCTTATGGCGTGGGTGTAATAATTTCAGGAAGCCAAGAAAAATTAAAAATATTTGAATCGCTTGCCAAGGGTAAATTGATTGGCTCACCTCCTTGTGAATTTATCAAGTAGGGTTGCCAATGAGCATATAATGGTTCTCCGCCAGTCGAGAGATCGCAAACAAAATCTGAAGCTGCGAAGATCAGGTATTTTCCGTCTGGTGACCAAACTGGATCTTTTTCACCGCCTGGTAGATTGCTTATCTGGTGCAAATTGCCTCCATCAAGTTCGACAGTATATATATCCCCGCAACCATCATTTGATCTGAATGCAATTTGCTTGCCATCTGGAGACCAGGAAATACGACTTTGACTAGCAAGGACTCCTTCCACCTGTATCTTGTTTTGACCAGATGTATCCATTACATACAAATGTGCTCCATTACCATGTTTCGGAAGATCAAATTGCAGATAGGCGATTTGTTTTCCATCTGGCGACCAAGATGGAAAACCTTCTGGAAAAGAAGAATAGGCAAACTGTTTGATCGTTTTAGTAAATGGGTTGATTATAAAAATATCACTTTGGGTGCCAATGTCACCAGAATAAGCAATTTGATTTCCATCGGGCGACCAGGAGAGTCCGGAAACAGATTGATTGCCAGTCTTTAATCGTTCGGTTTGGTTGCCGTCTACGTTTGCTATAAAAATATTTTCACGTGCATAGTCAATCTCTACTGATGTATATGCGAGGTAGCTTCCATCCGGCGACCATGTTGGGGAGAAAACCAATTCATTACCATAGGCTTTAACCAAATATCTCATGTTCTGCCCATTTGCATCTGCTATCCCAATACTGTGATAAATAAACCCATTGCTTTTATCAACTCCCCGGCCGGCAAAAGCAATTTTGCCAGTTAGTGTATCAAAAGGAAATGGAGTTTTTGAAGGTATAGGAGTTAAGGTCGGCAAGAGTAATGGCGCAGATGACGTGGTGGAAGAGGGAGTGTGTATTACTGGGAGAGTGCTTTCTATCGGTGCAGAGTTCGCATAGTTTTGGTTTATACAACCCGTGCCAAGGAATATAATGCAAACAAGTGTCAAATTCTTTAAAAGGAATTTGTTCATAAATATCCTCCAAACACTTGAGGGAAAGAATCTAATTTGAGAGTTTATAACTTTTATGGCTTCACATAAAACATGCGGAACAACGCCGCGCCGGTGATGCCATGTGTGCCATCCATATATTGCTGAATTGGCACGCGGACGATCACATGCTCCGTGTCGGATTTCTCGAACCAAAATTCCACAAACCCATAATTGCCTTGGATCATTTCGCGGGGGAATTGAAGAACAATTTGCAAAACTTGTGATAACCAATTTCCCATTGACTCTTCATCTGTTAAATCCGTCACGGGAATGTGAACATAAAAGTCTGTTTCCATGGCGCTAAAGGTGGAGTGACCATCGGCATAGACACAGTCCTCGCCATAGAAACTGGCATTGCCGCTGGCGGAGGGGTCCAGCGTGCGGATTTCCTCATCCATCATCGCGCTCAACTCGTCCGCGTTGTGATACGCCCACATGTATCCGCACGGCTCGTAAGAGGAGGTGACGGCGGTGGCAGTCGCTGTTGCCGTTGGCGTATCCGTTACGGGCGGAGTCACCTGTGAAGGTGTGTTGAACAAACTTTCTGCCAGAACGCCTGCGCCGACCAGGGTTGCAAGAATAATATATGGAACGGATTTTTTCATTAATTCCATTTTAACCCAACTTGGGGATGTTCATCACTTGGCTATTCATTCAAGTTCGTTTATAAACCCTGTATGCGATTACTTGACCTGCCCCTTAATACTCATGCGCGGCTCGTATCCATTGACGAGGTCCGCGCAAAATTAAATCAGTATGGTTTGTATATCGGCGACGAGGTGCGCGTGGTGCGCGTTGCGCCGCTGGGCGGTCCTTTATTGGTGGAAGTCAACGGGCGCGAGATCGCATTGGGGCGCGCCGTTGCAGAAAAAATTTTTGTGGAGCTAACATGAGAGTTGCGCTTATTGGTTTGCCCAATTGCGGGAAGAGCACGTTGTTCAATCAGGTTGCAGGCTATAAAGCAGAGACGGGAAATTTCAGCGGTACGACGGTCACTTTCACCGAGAGCCGGGTCCGCGTGGCGGGGGAGGTCATCGAGTTGGTGGACCTGCCCGGCGCATATTCGCTTGAGGAAGGCAGTCCCGCCGAAAAGGAAGCCGCCCGATATTTGGATTCGCGCGATGTGGATGTCATCATCAATGTGGCGGATTCGACTCAACTGTCAGCGGCTCTTTCTTTAACTTTGGAGTTGGCTGCCCTCAACAAGCCTTTGATCCTCGCCTTGAACATGGTGGACGAAGCCGCACGCATGGGCTTGCACATTGACGCTGAAGGTTTATCGGCTCAGTTGAACGTGCCAGTCCTGCCGCTTGTAGCCAGCAAGGGACGCGGTGTGAAGGGGTTGTTTATCAAGGCGTTGGAAATGCACAGGAAACGGGAGCAGGTTCAAGGTCAAGTGGGTGATGCGCTAAATCCCGAAGACAGGCATCAGCTTGCAGTTAAGATGTCCAAAAAATATGTCACCCAGGGCGAGAGACGGATCATCTGGCGCGACCGGCTTGACGATATTTTGCTTCATCCGGTGTGGGGATATGCAATTATGCTGTTCGTGTTATTTTTATTTTTTCAGGCAGTGTATGGAATTGGAAAAGTTACTGAACCCCCTTTATTATCCATGTTCGATTGGATGATGAAGAAAGCCTTATCACCATTCGCAAATGAGTCGCTGTTGGCGCAGATCATTCTCGGAGTATTGCAAGGCATCGCGGCAGGTGTTGCAATTGTGCTTCCGTATCTTCTGCCGTTCCTGCTTGGGCTTGGAATGCTGGAAGACATTGGCTATCTGCCGCGTGTGGCTTTTCTGATGGATGCGTTCATGCATCGCATTGGACTGCACGGCAAAGCCATTGTGCCATTCATCCTCGGTTACGGATGCAATGTGCCGGCAGTCATGTCCACGAGAACTTTGGAAGAACCGCGAGACCGTTACATCGCGGCCGCTTTGGCAGTGCTTGTCCCATGTGCGGCGAGGCTGGCGGTTGTGTTCGGATTGGTCGCATTCTATCTTGGACCCGTTGTTGCTTTTGTTTTATATCTGTTCAATTTGCTGGTCATCGCACTGACAGGAAAGATCCTCTCACAGATGACTCCTGAAAATACGCCAGGTCTCATCATGGAGATGCCAACCTATCGTGTTCCGACCCTCAAGAATGTTTTTGGTAAATCATGGTTTCGCATCCGTGAGTTTGTGGTGGAGGCTTGGCCGATCCTGATCGCGGGAAGCGCTGTGCTGGCGATCTTGAATTATTTCAACCTCGCTTATATTTTCAATTGGCTGGCGAGACCGATCACTTGGTTGATAGGTTTGCCTTCGCAAGCGGGCGTCCCGTTGATCTTCGGCATCCTGCGCAAAGAACTTTCGCTTGTCATGTTAAGTCAGGCGCTTGGGACTGCGGATTTCAAATCCGCATTGACCTCCGAGCAGATGATCGTGTATGCGACTTTCGTCATGTTCTATTTGCCGTGCCTTGCGACATTGTCCATTTTGCGGCGTGAACTCGGCACCCGCGCCATGTTGACTATTTCTGCGCTGACTGTTATCGTGGCCTTGCTCGCCGCTTTGCTCGCCAGAGGTGCGGCGATCGTGTTTTTATAGTACCGCAAGATTTATCTTGCGAAAACTTGAAACACGCGCAATACGCAACATAAATGTTGCGGTACCGCCTGCGAATCAAAAAGAAGACCGCCCCCGCGATCTTCTTTCTTCTCACTTCTTTCCTTTTTTTTATTTCAACATATCCATCACCGCCGCGGACATTAATGCTGTGCCGCGGATCAAGGCTTCCTCGTCAAAGTCAAACTTGGGGTGGTGGTGACCGTAATCCAAATGTCTTTCCTTGTTATTTGAGCCGATGAAGAAATAACAGCCGTCCACTTTTTCCTGCATGAAGGCCATATCTTCCGCGCCCATGGTTAGATAATTCGCAGTATCTATTTCAGTTTCAGGGAAGAGACGGCGGGCGGTATCTTGAACTTTCGTGGCAACCGCATCATTATTGATCACCGCCGGAGTCACGCGTTCAACTTTTATCTCGACTGTGCATCCCATGCTCTCGGCCACGCCGCGCACGATCTGCTCAAAGCGCTCCAAAACAGTCTTGCGGACGGATAGGTCAAAGGTGCGGATGGTTCCGGTCATTTCCGCAGTATGCGGAATGATGTTGAAGGCCGTGCCCGAGTGAAGTGTGGTCACACTGACGACTGCGGCGTGTAGTGGGGCAACGTTGCGTGAGGCGATGCTTTGTAATGCGGTGACGATCTGAGCCGCAGCTACAATTGGGTCAACAGAAACATGCGGTGCGGCGCCGTGCCCGCCTTTGCCGGTCAGCTTGATACTGAATTGTTCCGCGCCGGCCATCACCGGCCCTCTGGCAACATTTACCCAGCCGAGGGGTTTTTCATTCCACAAGTGCATGGATAAAGTTTTATCTACATTAGGTCCGCTCAACACGCCATCGCGCATCATCATTTCCGCGCCGCCGACTTCTTCACCATTAAATCCTTCTTCAGAAGGCTGGAAACAAAACTTGACCGTGCCCGCCAATTCTTCGCGATGCTTGTGTAATATCTTCGCTACCGTTAAACCCATGGCGGTGTGACCGTCATGTCCGCAGGCATGCATCACGCCTTGAGTCTGCGATGCATACTCAGCGCCAGTATCTTCTATGATTGGGAGGGCATCCATGTCAAAGCGGATTAGCAAGGTTGGGCCGGGTTTCGCACCTTCAAGCAGACCAACCACGCCAGTCTTGCCGACGCCTTTGGTCACTTCAATGCCGAGCGCTTCAAGTTCCTTTGCCACAATGCCGCCGGTACGAACTTCGTGGAATCCAAGTTCGGGGTGCATGTGAAAGTCACGCCGCATGGTTTGAGTGTAATTAAATAATGATCTAGCTTCGTTCATAAAGTCTGTCATGTTGGCTCCTTTAGAAAGTTGAAGGTTACAGGTCAAGATTATTTGCCGTGTGCTGGAAATATTCTTGTGATCTTGTGTTGTTGGATTTTATCCCAGCTTTGCCTTGAAACCACATCCTCCTCCGGTAAAACAAAAACCGGATGCAAGTCCCCGGTGAACGCAAATCCTTCATCGACGATCAATGTGACACTGTCATCGCTGTGACCGGGTGTGTGGATGATCTCTCCGCTGACGCCAATCCCTGCGAGAAATTTTCGGCTCTCACTTAACTGCAAGTTGATGCTGTCATTCGTTTGAATTTGGATGTAGGGATAGTTTTTAGTCTTGAAGAATTCCGTCATTTGAGAAACAAAGTCAATTTGCACATCCAGCAGAATATGCTTAATGCCAAGGCTTTTCAACTCCTGAGTCAGCCCGGCGTGGTCCGGGTGGAAGTGAGTGACAAGCAAATATTTTGTTTCCTGTAATGCAACACCTTTTCTTTTGAGTTCCGCTGAAAATTGTGGGAGCGTCCCCGGCCAGCCGCAGTCAACAAGAAGTTTCCCGCCCTTGATGTCTATGAGGTAATAATTTGTTGATTGATAGCCGACATTGAGGATGTTCATAAGTCACTTATGTCGTTGCGAGGAGGATGCTGTTTCCGACGAAGCAACCTCTAATGATGAGGGGATTGCTTCGGGCGAAGAACAAAGACGCCCTCGCAACGACATGGATTAACTGTATTTCACAACTCTAAACTTCTCTTCGTATCTTGGGTTTTCTTCCGTGCTATCTTCTGTTCGTCGGGATTTAAATCTTTCAATCAGTTTTTCGACATCCTGCACTTGTGTCTTATGTTCGAGAATGGACTTGAGTTTAATGTCCCAAGTATCAGTCACGTCAACAGTTGTGTTGGGTTGATTGGTAAGCGAGCACCACACTTCCTTTGGCATGTGTGGCTGGAAACCTTCCACAAGCAGTTCGGGAAAATAAGCGATGTTTCCAGCGGCAGGGAAGACTGCGTCCAGCACGGCCTGTCCGCAGTAACGATGATCGGGGTGGTTAATGCCGTAGGTGGCGAACAGAGTCTGCGGGTCACAGGTGACGAGGATATCGGGCTTGTGTCTGCGGATCTCGCGGACAATGTCGCGGCGCAATTTCAAGTCTGGGATGATGTAGCCATCTTCACGGTCCAGAAAATGAACCGCTTTTGCGCCGATGACTTTTGCCGCATTGTTTTGTTCATCGTGTCTGATCGCGCATAAATTATCTGGTGTCATGTCCGGGTCAGTGACGGGATTGAATCCCTTGTCGCCGCAAGTCAGCAGCACGTAAGTGATCTGGTGACCCGCACGCGCCCAGCGGGCTAAGGTTGCGCCGCAAAAAAATTCTGGATCATCAGGATGAGCCAGAACGACGAGAATATTTTGAGGGGAAGACCAGTTATCGGGTTGTTCCATGATCGGATGTGAATCGGGAGTCAGAAATTGAGTATCGGGAACCAAATCCCGAATTACGCTTCTTGTTTCCCGTTTTTCTTATCTTTACCGCAATCGCAATTACCACCTTCATGTTTATCGCACGGGGCTTGGGCCTTGCGCCGCAGAGCTTCGAGTTCATCCCAAGGTTCGATCTCTTCGCGGGAAAAGGTCATGTTCTGGGGGCGGTCAGTGCCGCTCTCGATGAGCACCACAACTTTATCGCTCATGGGGATTACATCTACAACTTTACCTTCGCCCTTGGGAGTGATGACGCGTTTGTTGCGTTTCGGGAGTGTCTTACGTGCTTCCACATATTGTTCGTATTCGTAAATGAGGCAGCAACGCAGACGTCCGCACATACCGGTGATCTCATTCGGCGTGAGTGAGATGCCCTGTTCCTTGGCCATCTTAATCGAGATGGGAGAGAAGTCGGTCAGGAATTTTGAGCAGCAGCGGGTTTCGATTCCACAAGCACCCATGCCGCCCAGAAATTTTGCCACGTCGCGCGGACCGATCTGACGCATTTCAACATGCGTGTTCGGATAGAGGTTACCCATATCTTTTTTAAGCGATTTGAGGTCAACCTTGTCCTCGGTCTCTGTGCTGAACAGGAAGGCGAGGCGTGAACCGTCGTAGTTGTATTCGGCTGTGACGATCTTTACATCGCGCAGGCGGAGTTCAGAGGCGCGCGCACGGCAGTTGATCATGGCTTCGGTTTGTTTGGACTGCCAGGATTGCTGGAGCAAAAGGTCGCGCGGGTTGGCACGCCGCTCCACAGATTTCCATCCGCCTTCCGGCTGGGGAGGAGCCTCCGCCAGAATTTGGACAACTTCACCGAGATGTTTGCCGCGTACTGTATCCACAATGACATGCTCGCCCTGTTTTAGATCGGGAAGCTCTGAAGAATCAAAGTGGTAGATTTTGCCTATTTTTGTAAATCGGACACCAATAATGTTAGTTTGCATGGGCGCAATTATACCGTAGGGAGGGTGTGGAAAAGGAAAATAATCTGCGGTTCATTCCCCGCCGACAATTGACTCGTCCATCCGTGGCTCATCTATTATTTTTGACGGTTGGTTCGTCAAGTCCCTTCCGCTCCCGGCTTTTCCACCGCTCAAAACCGATTCAAGCAGGGGAAGGAAATTCGAGACCCTTTTCATACGGATGACCATATCCCATACCGGTTCAAATTTTTTCCAGCCGCCTGTATACGCAAGATGCCTGATCTGGTCAAATAGAGTCTCGTGGTTTTGAGCAGATTGGAAAATATTGCGCCAGCGATAAAACTCACGATAAGCGCGCCAGTAGCCAGCTTCCAATTCTGCGGCGCTGATCTGCCTGGGTTGAAATACTGTGTGGCGGGTGTCATAGTGATCCCAATTTTGTGTGGTGATTCGTCCTTCTGCTTTTATACGTTTGTGGAGCGCTGTTCCCGGGTAGGGAGTCAAAATGTGGAAGGTGGCAGTCTCGATCCCTTGTTGGACCGCCCATTCGACAGTCCTTTCGAATACGCTGTTATCATCTTCATCCATTCCAAAAACAAAACTTGCATTGACCATGATTCCCAGATCGTGCAGGCGTCGAATGGATGCAGAGTAATCGCGGTTGAGGTTTTGGTATTTGTGCTGTTGAGCCAAATTTTTTGGGTTCAATGTTTCAAATCCGACGAACAGACTGCGCAATCCACTGGCGGCCGCTTTTTCCAACAAACCCGGTTTGAGGACAGACTGAACCGTCCCTGCGGCCTGCCAAAGGCGGCCCATGCCAAGCATCCCGTCAAAGAGAGACGACGCAAAGTGCGGATTCCCAAAGAGGTGGTCATCTAGAAAGTAGAGATGTTTCCCCGGCAGGCTTTCAATTTCTGCAAGTGCGCGGTCAGTCGAGAGTGTATAGAACGACTTGCCACCTTCAAAGAAAGCTTCTTTATAGCAAAAATCGCAAACATACGGACAGCCGCGTGAGACCACGATCGAGTTTGGGACGAGATAGAGATTCCGTTTGATCAGGTCACGGCGCGGAAAGGGAAGTTTGTCCAACGTGCGGACATCGGATGCATATCTTTTCTGCGGGTGCTTTGCTTTGTAATCACGCAAAAATTCCGGCCAGATATGCTCACCGGGTCCGATAAATATGGTGTCGGCATGTTCGGCTGCCTCTTCCGGCAGGGAAGTAACGTGCAGTCCCCCCAAACAAACATAAGCGCCTTTTGCACGATAATGGTCCGCGATCTGGTATGCGCGATAGGCTGAAGTAATATATACCTGAATGACAACCATCTCGGGCTCGTCGTTCAAATTCAAGCTTTCGACATGCTCGTCTTGAAGAGTGATGTCATCATCCTCGTCAAGATAGGAAGCCAAAGTTGCCAATCCGAGAGGCGGGAACAGGGAGTATTTTATCGGCCTCCAAAATGGACTTTTGGCCTCTGTCAAAGCAGGCAGGATCATTTTAATTTTCATATCTTCCTCCGGGTACTGGAATTTCGTTCAAGTTTAGAAGGAAAGATTTTCAATGACTGTCAAAGAGTATCAGAAAACATCATAAATAAAGATCGGCGCCCCGCAAGATGAAGTGAAAAATCCGGGCTAGATATGCTTTCGCTTTCTTCTAATTTCGATATGAGTAAATAGAAGAAGTGGAAAAACGAGTCCCAATGGAATGAGCCATTTCAATTTGTATGAAAAATTCTCCCCATTACATCCCCCATGAGTAGTTATTACATAGTTCCCTTCCGGTCCGTAAAAACTGGAAAAATGGTCCGCGGAACTTTCCGGGTAGCCAGCATCCAGGTAACCTTGTTTAACTACTTTGAGATTATCTTGAAGAAAGTCCAGGTTGTGTTCGAAGACAACGCCGAAATCCCCGTCCAGTACCCACTTTACCGGATCATTCCGGCTGTCGTACCCCACTATCACTTCTGCTATGACGTGACCGTCCAGGGCTACTTCGTCTCCCCGAAAGCCGTTTTGTTTCCACACATTTACAATGATCTTGGTGACCTGGCTGCAAATGCTGACTCCCCGCTCAATGGCTTTGTATGGGTTGCAAAATTCATGCGGTCCGGGAAATTGCCACCATAATAGAAAATTTTCATAAATTGGAATCCTGTGATTGAACTCCGTGTAGTTGGTGACCCCGTTCCAGTAATGTACAGTCGCTTCATACGCGACCTGTGTCAGACGATAGGCAAAATCCTCTTTGGTTTCCTGTGGTCTGACCTGAAGTTGGGGGTAGATTTCCTCCGGCTTTTTGGGAATTCTCAAACGCCCCTGATACATTAATCCGTTGTAGATTTTTGGATTTCTAAGCGATACGAATTGTCCATAGACATTCAAGGCTAGCAGAATCATCCCTGAAATGAACAATAGGATCGATACAGAATAAAGGAACCGGTACGGATAACTCCTTTTGATTATCCCCAACCCCAAAAGGAATAATGCAAAGCCTGCCAGAAAAATGACGAGTTGTGCCGGTCCGATGCTGAAATTTCTTGCGCGAACAACGTCCGCAAATAATGAGACTATAACTTCAAGAAACCCCGCTATTGATAAAACAATACCAATAATCAATTTTTTCTTTTGCATTTGGTTTACAAAAAAGGGAGATAAAAAATGTTTCTCTACCGTGCAATTCAAGACACAAATTGCACGGTAGAGTAAATCTTATTAACTATTCGACAATATTGATCGGCAGTGCATTGTTCGCCGACATGGCCGCCACACTGACCCTTGCTGCGATGTTCTGTGCTATCTCCTGTATTGCTTTTGCAACAGCAGAATCGGGGTGGGAGACGACAATTGGTTTGCCGGTATCTCCGCCGATACGGACATTTTGATCTATCGGAATTTTGCCGAGGAAGGGTGTGTTGGTTCCCTTGGCCAATTCTTCACCGCCGCCTGTGCCAAAGATGTCCATGCGGGTGCCATCGGGCAAATCAAGATAAGACATGTTCTCGACCACACCGAGGATGGGCACGTCCAACTGCTTGAACATGTTCAAACCGCGGGAGGCATCTTCAAGTGAGACTAGTTGCGGTAGGGTCACAATGACAGCGCCGCTTAGGGGCAGGGCCTGCGCGAGGGACAAGGCTGCATCACCTGTGCCGGGCGGAAGGTCAATAATGAGATAGTCCAGTTCGCCCCACTCCACGTCACCGAGGAATTGACGAATGGCGGAGTTGAGCATCGGTCCGCGCCAGATCAGCGGTTGACCGGGTTTGACGAGCAATCCCATGGAGATCATCTTAATACCATAGGCTGTTGCGGGAATGAGTTTTTGTTCAACGGGCGGCGGGAGCTTATCTACACCGAGCATGGTGGGTGTGTTGGGGCCATAAATATCGGCGTCCATGAGGCCCACACGCGCTCCACTTTGGGCGAGGGCAACGGCAATGTTTACAGAAACGGTGGATTTACCAACGCCGCCTTTGCCTGAGCCAATGGCAATCGCGTTGCGGATAGGCATGTTGACTAACCCGCGCATACGTCCGTCATTTGGCACATCTGAATCCATTTTGACTTCGATGGTTTTCACACCCTCAACTGTCATCACGGCTTCACGGACTTCCTTGTCAATCCGTCCGCGCAGGGGGCAGGCGGGGGTGGTGAGCATAACGGTAAAGGAAACTTTGTCACCCGTGATCTCCAGATTGCGGATCATGTTCAGGGTGACAAGGTCTTGATGCAGCTCAGGTTCCTGCACTTTGCTTAACGCGGCTAATATTGCTTCTTTTGTGATTGTCATTTAGTTTACCTATTAAATATATGATGTCGTTGCGAGGGCGGTCTTTGTTTTAGCCCGAAGCAACCTCCTGATTAGTTGGAGGTTGCTTCGTCGGGAAGAACACCCTTCTCGCAACGACATATTATTAATTACGCGGCGGGTGCGGCCTCGGCCTTTGCAGCTTTGGCGGCTTCCTTGGCCTTGCGGGCTTCTTCCTCGCGGTGATAATTTTCCGGGCGGATCTCTGCGTAATACTTGGCAGGTTTCAATAACTGGTCCATGCCATATACGTTGCGCTGGTAGGATGCAATATCGAATTTGTGATCCATCTTGATCGCATCAAAAGGACAATATTCGGCGCAGAAACCGCAGTTCATGCAGATGTCCATGTCGATGTGGAAATCTGTCGGAACGGGAACAGGCCGACCCGTGGCAGGATCGTTCGTGCGTACGATCCAGATGCATTGCGGTGGACAAACCTTCGCGCAGATCCCGCATGAGGTACAGCGTATTTCCTTCTTGCCTTCAGCCCCTTCATCATAAACCAAAAATGGGATGAAACGAAACTCCTCAGGCACGATCAATTGTTCTTCAGGGTATTGCACCGTGAAGATACCTTTTGTGTTTTTGCTCGAACGATGCGCCACGCCTTCAACCGAGTTATAGCGCTTTTTGCCTTTCAACATCCATGAGATGTCATCGGTGTATGTATCCCAGAATCGCTTCCAGGTTACGCTTAATCCTTTAAGAATACCTTTTCCATACATAGTTGATTCTCCTGTTAGCGATCCAACTCGCCCATGACGATGTCGAGCATGGCCACCAATGCTACGAAGTCCGCGATCTTGGTGCCGATGCACATCTTCTCAACACATTGAAGGTTGACGAACGAAGCGGGGCGGACGTGATAGCGATAGGGGTTCGGCTTACCGTTCGAGATGAGGTAGTAGCCAAGTTCACCTTTGGGTGACTCGATGCGACCATACGCTTCACCTGCCGGGACCCGGACCTGGTAGGCCGGTTTCTGTGAGTTGATCGGCCCCTGAGGGATCTGCTTAAGCGCCTGCTCCAAAATTCTGAGTGATTGGCGAATCTCGTCAAAGCGGATGAGATAGTTATCCATCATGTCGCCGTTGTGACGCACGGCTACATCAAAATCAAAGCGGTCATAGACGGAATATGGGTCAGCGCGGCGAAGATCGTAAGGCACACCGGTGGCGCGTAACACAGGACCGGTCACCGAGTAATTAATGGCTTCTTCCGCATTCAAAACATGGATGCCCTTCAAACGAGCCATGAGGATTTCATTCTCGTTGAGGAAGCGTTCCATTTCATCGGTCTTGGCGGGCAGACGGTCTGAAACAAGGTCCTGAATTTTCTTCAAAGCGAATTCAGGAACATCGCGTACCACACCGCCGAAGCGGAAGTAGTTGCACATCATGCGCGCGCCGGAGACGGCCTCGAAGATGTCAAGAATTAATTCGCGTTCTTCAAAGGCGTACAGCGAGGGCGTGTACATGGCGCCGAGATCGTTCATCAACATTCCGATGAAAATAAGATGGTTCTGGATACGGCTGAGTTCGGCCATAATAACGCGGATATATTCAGCACGTTCGGCGACCTGGATCTTCATCAATTTTTCTACAGCGATGACATAACCGAAGTTGTTGCTCATCGAGTTGAAGTAATCGAGGCGGTCCGTGTAGGGGATGATCTGCAAGTAAGTGTTGCGCTCGCCGATCTTGTCGTGGTTGCGGTGCAGATAGCCCATGACAGGTTTCAAGCCGATGATGGTCTCGCCATCCAATTGCACGGCCACACGCAGCACGCCGTGTGTGGACGGATGGTGCGGTCCCATGTTGACGACGATGTGGTCGGTCTTCATGTTGCCGGCTGTATCTTTCAGCGAGTCGCGTTCGAGGGAAAGATATAGATCTTCTTCCTTTTCAACGACAAAATTCTCGGGGTCGAAATCTTTGGGGAAGTTGAGATTGTCGCGGAACGGATTCTTGTTTTCAGCAAAGGCGAACTTGCCATCTGGCCAGCGGCTTTTGAAGGGTTTCGCTTCTTCTTCAAAGAAGGGTTCCTTCCAATCCTTGCGGAGGGGGTGACCATCGTAGCCTTCCCACATCAGGATGCGGCGCAGATCGGGGTGACCCGTGAATTTGATGCCGTATAGATCCCAGGCTTCGCGTTCCTGAAAATCAACGCCGGCCCAGAGGTTAATCAACGAGGGGACTTCAATGGGGTCAACGCGTTCCGCTTGAACTTTGAAAACCAAGCCTGCGCCGCCGGTTGTTTTGTAGGCGTGGTAAACCACTTCCATTTTGTTTTCAGCGATATAGTCCACAGCGGTGACGGCGGTCAGCAGGTCGTAGCCGAATTCGTCGCGGATGGCGGTTGCCACTTCGACGAGATTCTCATTGTTGACGCTAAAGCCAGTGTAGCCGGGGCGTCTGTCAGCGGTGACTTTGCCGGGGAAACGAGCGACCAGATCAACGGTCATAGTGAGAGGCGTTGCCATTATGCACCTTCCTTTGTCGCGGCAACTTGTTTAATTTCAGCGTTGCGGCGCACATCGATCAAGTCAGGTCCGAGGATCGGCATGGGTACGTAATTGCCATCCTTCTTTTCCTTGTTGTACCAAGTGGCGCTCTTGATGGATTGCTTGTCAATTTTTTCCTGCAATTTGATCATGCCAGCGATCAAGGCTTGCGGGGTTGGAGGACAGCCGGGGATGTAGACATCCACTGGCAAAAATTTATCAATACCCGCGACAACGTTATAGCCCTCCTTGAAAGGTCCGCCGCTTGAAGCGCACGCGCCCATGGCCACAACATATTTCGGCTCGGGCATTTGGTTGTACAAGCGGATGATGGATGGAAGCATTTTCTTCGTCACAGTACCGGAGACCAACATCATGTCGGCTTGACGCGGGGTGGGGCGCATGACCTCCATGCCGAAGCGCGCCATATCGTAACGGGCAGTTTGCGCAGCGATCATTTCAATCGCGCAACATGCCAGGCCGAACATCAGCGGCCAAACAGAGGAACGCCGACCCCAGTTGTATAAACGGTCCAGCGTTGTGACTGCTACAACATTCTGAATATCTTCAGGAATGCTGTAGGTCGGTAAACTTAACTTTTCATTTTCCATGAATGTTCTCCTCGAACCAGTCTTGGTAGATTGCGTAAAGGATGTCATCGTTTGCGAGCGCGAGATCATCCTCAAATTCACTTAGCTGAATTGTCCATTGATAAATTTGTTGCAGGGATACTTCTTCGATATTTATTTCAGGATGTTGGCGGCGCAGTTCTAAAGCAATGGCGTAGGTGGATTCCCAGGATAAGCTCATTTGGTATTTTCCATCACAAACACGAATTATAGCAGGGGAATGAGATAAGTCAACGAAATTATGCAAAAATATATTTGCAAAAATAAAGAAGTGAGTATAATCACGCTGGATGAATGACAAATCCGCATCTTTCATAACCGGAAGCTGATTCGGTTTCAAAATTTATTTTCTCGGCTGTTGCCCGCACGGCGATGAACCGCCGTGCTACTCCTACGAACCCCGCTAAAGCGGACTAAATCCCTTTGTGTACCTTCGTGTTCTTCGTGGTAAAAAAAAACTATGATCACTGCCCGCCAAAAAGTCCTTGCCCACCTGAAAAAGACCCGTGCCGCCTCTGCACGGGAAATCGCGCGCGCCTTGAAAATGTCCGCGCCGAATGTGAGGCATCACCTTGGCATTTTGGTGTCAGATGGACGCCTCGAATTGACTGCTGTTCATTCCCGCGGCGGACGCGGCAGACCGGAGAAGATGTATTCATTGTCTCAATCTGCGCTGGGAGATAATCTGTCTGCTTTGGCAGATGCGCTTTTAGCAGAGACAGGTTCAGGGTTAAAGGTTGAAGCGATTGCGGTCCGTATACTAGATCCAAATCAATTTGCGAACATGCCCATCACAAAGCGACTGGCCTTACTGATCGAGAAACTGGATGAGATGCACTATCAAGCAAGGTGGGAGGCCGGCGCGGAAGGTCCGCGGGTGATCTTTGGAAGATGCCCGTATGCGAAGATCATCGAGCACCACCCTGAGTTATGCAAAATAGATTCAGTTATGTTGGAAAAAGCATTGGGAAGAAGGGTGGAGCAATTTACAAAAACCGAGTCGAGTGCGCGCGGACTATGTCCGTTTGCGTTTCGGGTGGGATAAAAAACTCCGAGATGCTTTGCGCTAAATCTCGGAGTTTTAGTTTATGGTGAGAATTCCTTTTGCACCACTTCAATATTCGCGGCATTTAGAAAGCTCACGGCGTTTTCATCTGTGCGATAAGCAGTGCTGTAAACGATGCGCGTGATCCCAGCGTTGATCAAAACCTTGGTGCAATTGATACATGGCAGGTGAGTGACGTAGCAAGTGGAGCCTTTGGTTGAGACTCCGTGCAGCGCCGCCTGGATAATGGCATTGGTCTCGGCGTGTATCGTGCGGACGCAGTGTCCATCCACCATGAGGTGTCCCACTTCATCGCAGTGAGCCTGTCCGGCAGGGGAACCATTGAAGCCCGTAGTAAGAATGCGTTTTTCAAAAACGATGACACAGCCCACGAAAGCGCGGTCACAGGTGCTTCGCTCGGATACGGCGTAGGCGATCTTCATGAAATAAGAATCCCAATCTGGGCGCATGGTTTCCTCCGAATAAATTATGGCGGAAAATATTTACCACAAAGGGTCACAAAGGTACACAAAGGGATTTGTTTTAAGGGTTTCCTTCGTGCACCTTTGTTCCTTTGTGGTTGAGAATAAATTACTCCACCGTCACGCTCTTGGCGAGGTTGCGGGGTTGGTCAACATCGAGTCCGCGGATGGCGGCGATGTGATAAGCGAGTAACTGTAACGGGAGCACCGTCAGGATCGGGGAGAGCATCCACGGCGCTTCGGGAATCCACAGCACATGGTCAGCCATGCCCTTAACAAGTTCGTCACCTTCGGTGGCTACGGCAATGACCATGCCGCCGCGCGCCTTGGCTTGTTGGATCTGCGAGATCATCTTCTCATGCCAGGGGTCTTTGGGAGCGATGCATAGCACCGGCATTTCCTTGTCTATCAACGCAATAGGACCATGTTTCATTTCCCCGGCAGGGTAGCCTTCGGCGTGGATGTAGGAAATTTCCTTGAGTTTGAGCGCGCCTTCATAGGCAATGGGCATGTTGATGCCGCGCCCTAAATATAGACAGCCGCGAATATCCTTTAATTTTTGTGCCACCTTTTCAACTTCTGAATCCGTATCCAACACGCGGCCTGCAAGGTCGGGGACAAGGCGCAAGTCCGCGACCAGAGCTTTGCGGGTCTTATCGTCTATCGTACCGCGCAAGTCTGCAAGAAGGATGGCCAGCATGTATTGGTCCACTAACGGGGCGGTGAATGCTTTCGTTGACGCTACCCCGATTTCAGGTCCGGTTTGCATCGCAATGAATCCATCCGAGACACGCATGGCTTGTGACCCGATCGCATTGACGATGCTCCAGATGATCCCGCCTTTGCGTCGTCCTTCTTCCATCGCGGCTAATGTATCCGCTGTTTCGCCGGATTGTGAGATGGCCAGCACGACAGTATTTTCATCCACAATCGGGTCGCTGTAACGGAACTCTGAACCGATGACCACTTCAACGGGAATGCGTGCGATCTTCTCGATTAAATATTTTCCGACCATGCCGGCATATGCAGCCGTGCCGCAAGCAGTGATGTAAATGCGCTGGATGCGTTTTGCAATTTCTGGTGTGAGCTTTAATTCCGGCAGGCGGATGCGCCCTTCCTTGAAATCAACGCGGCCTGCGAGGGTGTCGGTCAGCGCGCGTACTTGCTCATGGATTTCCTTTTGCATGAAATGACGATATTCGCCTTTCTCTGCCGCAACCGCATCCCATGCAATGGTATGGACTTCAGGGATGACTTCCATGCCTTCCAAGGTTTCGATGCGCACGCTGTCACGCGTGACGATGGCCATTTGCCGAGATTCGAGAAAGATCACCTTGCGGGTGTGTTCCAAAATGGCAGGGATGTCTGAAGCGATGAAATTTTCCCCTTCGCCCAGTCCGATCACAACGCCGCCTGCATTGCCGATCCGGGCCGTCACAATTTTATCCGGCTCATCCACCGACATCAGCAAAACAACATTCGCGCCTTCGATCTGCTTGAAAGTGTGCCGCGCGGCCTCCACGAAATTCATACCGGCAGCTTGATGGTGCTCGGCTAAATGCACAATGGTTTCAGTATCAGTTTCTGAAAGGAAGTTAACTCCCTCGGACACCATTTCATCCTTGATCTCAAGGAAGTTTTCGACGATGCCATTATGCACCACGACCACTTTGCCCGAACTTCCAACATGCGGATGTGCATTCCTTGCAGACGGCGCTCCATGTGTTGCCCAGCGCGTATGACCAATGCCCGGCGCACCCTTAAGCGGCGACTTGCCGACGAGATCAATTAATTGCGATAACTTGCCCGCGTCTCTCCTGACCTCGATCTGGCTGCCGTTTATGACAGCGACTCCAGCCGAATCATAGCCGCGGTATTCAAGCCTTTTCAGTCCATTGAGGATAATAGAGACCGCATCACGCGGGCCGACATATCCGACGATTCCACACATAGGGATTCCTCCGAAAGTTTATGTATGTCGTTGCGAGGGTGTTTACCCGAAGCAATCTTCTTATAAATTGGGAGGTTGCTTCGGGTAAACACCCTCGCAACGACATTGATATTTTTTGCCACTCATTTGCCTTTTGACTCGCGATCGCTCGCGGGTATTGTTGGCAAAGTTTTCTTTGGAGGGAAAGAATGACGGGTATGGCGTACCCGAAGGGCTTCCGCTGATCGTTCGATTTTTTCTTTTTGGTGTTTTCGATACGAGCAAGAAGATCGCTTGCACTACTCAACCACCAAAAAGATTAACTCCATTTCGCAATGGAGAACCCTCATCCTCGTCAACTTTGGTGATAATGCCAAAGTCCATGCGCTGTCTTTCCCAAATGTTATTTTCCGTTGCACCTCCTGTATGTTTTCTCTACATATACAGACCCTAAAGGTCTGCTTTGTGTTCGCATCAACGAGGTCAAAAAAAAGACCTTTAGGGTTTCTTGCGAAGGATAGGTAGAGAATTGATCTGCAAAATTATACCGTAAAAATAAAACCAGCCTTTTTAGGACTGGTTTTATTTTTGAAATTCTATTGCCTCAACATTAGCACTCTGTACATTTCGTGGGAGGCGGGGTTGGTGTTGGTGTATTTGCCGGCGGCGGCGTGTTCGTTGGTGTTCCGGTGGGTGTGCGGGTTGGCGTTCTGGTTGGCGTGTTGGTCCGGGTCGGTGTCGGTGTACGGGTTGCCGTTGGTGTGCCGGTTGGCGTACGAGTGGGTGTATGGGTCGGCGTGTTTGTAATGGTAGGTGTGGCCGTCCGTGTAGGCGTACTTGTCCGCGTGGGTGTGTTTGTAATGGTGGGTGTATTTGTAATGGTAGGCGTGTTCGTCCGCGTAGGCGTGCGGGTTGGCGTGTTTGTAATCGTCGGCGTGTTCGTACGGGTTGGCGTATTAGTAATCGTAGGTGTGTTCGTAATTGTCGGTGTATTTGTTGGCGTGCGCGTGATGGTAGGTGTACGCGTGATGGTAGGTGTGCGTGTGTTTGTTGGTGTGCGCGTGAGGGTCGGTGTATTCGTAATCGTCGGTGTATTCGTAATTGTCGGCGTGTTTGTAATGGTACGCGTATTTGTTGGGGTGCGAGTAAGTGTTGGCGTGCGAGTTGGGGTACGCGTATTGGTTGGCGTGCGGGTAAGTGTTGGCGTACGAGTAAGGGTTGGGGTGCGCGAGGGCGTTGCTGTGGGACCGTTGAAGGTAAAAGGCTTGGCGCAGTGCGGAATCCCTTCGCCGAGATCAAAGGTTAAAGTGCCGCTATAAGGAGGCGTAAATACTAAATCAGAACTGTCACTGGCGTAAAATGTTGCGGACCAATCGCCATCAAACCCGGCGGCGAGGAGTATTCCAGGCGCGCCAATAGGTTGATTAATTGGTGAGGTTTTTATTCTATTTCGATTGCTCCTCGAAAAATAATTAATACCATTAAAGTCGAGCGATTTGTACCCCATGGAGGTATTGGGAATTGTCCATGTCACATTGGCTTCAATTAAATAAACTGGATCGGCATTTGAATTAATGACCGACACTATGAATTTGGGGCTTTGGAATCCAACGACATCAAGGGAGATATTATCGCAAGTTGGCAAGGGCGTGCTGGTGGGCGTGTCTGTTGGAGTTCCTGTTATGGTCGGTGTATCGGTAGGTCCGGGCGTATCCGTTGGCACTGGGGTGTTGGGGATGGCGGTGGGAATGTTAAAGGGCAGGGGGGTATTGATGGCGCGTGTAGCGCGGAATTGTTCCACAATGCCCTGACGGAATGAAGCAAGGTGGATCATATCCGGTTGAATGCCAAAGGCAGGCAGGACCATGAAAGTAAAATCATAGTCTGCCGCCACCCAAACATATTGTCCCGATGCGCCAGCGTGTTCACTGCTGGTCCCATCTGGAAGGATGCAGCTTGCATATACAGGGCGGGCCATCTGAGGGGGAGTAAAGACGCGCTCATCTGAACGGGAGCAGACAGTAATATTGAGAGCGTCATGCACTCCATGCGCCAAGGCTTCATCGTAATGGAAACCTACGATGATACGGCGGGTCTCATCTTTGATGGATGGGATACGTGCCAGGTCTATTTCGTCATTTGCGCGTACACCTTCACAAGAAGCGCTTCCGTCCGTGTCGAGATTGGTTGTGCAGTAATCGGGGTTGAAATTGCCGGTGGTGGCATAACGAATGCCGAAGCGGGTGGAGTTTTCGATGATGACCCAGGCGAACATGAGACGCGAGAACTCGATCAAACCAACGATGGTTATCAATAGGAGCGGCAGTACAAGGGCGAACTCAACCATACCCTGCGCTTTCTTGCGTTTGGGCGATCTTTGCGCTTTATTTATAGGGTTAGTCTTCATGGTGTTATCCTTGTAGGTAAATTTAGCAAGTTACATAAAAAAACAATATGATAAAAAGATTGCTTCGCCGCCAAGGTAAAAGCGCGGCGGCTCGCAATGACGAACTGGCGGATGACTATTGCGAGATCCTGGTCAATATGTTTTCAGCAATGGCGGCGAAGATGCCGGCCAGATCGCTTGTGCTGGGCGCAAAACTGTAAAAACCATGATTTGCTGGGATGGTAAGCCCTGCGGCATTAACAGTATCACCAGCAGTTTCAGCAATATATTCGAGAAGTTTTTCACCGGCGTCCGCATCGCCAACTGGTGCGTTCCGAAGCAGGCTGCCAAGGCCAATCGTGAATACAGTAACACCCGTCCCAGTGACCGGGTTTGCCACGAAATCGGCTTGGTCACGGGCGTAGCTGACGGCATCATATTCAGGGGGGAAGGTGCCGTCGGCATTCTTGCGGTAGGACATGCTGACATTAAAAGACGCATTTCGACAGTAAGGATCGGTAGGAGAAGTCCATGTATATTCCGGGCACCAGCCAAAAGCAAGCGGATCGTCTGGTACGCCGTCGAGATTGGCGTCTGTCAGATTTAGTGTTCCATTGGTGGCATTTGCAGGACCGCCAACAAGGGCGATCACGACCCAAAAAGAGTCCTGCTTCATTAAACCGGTAAACGCAAATTCTTCGCCTGCCATCTTTATTGCTCCGCCCACATTACTGGAAGGGCATGAGGTTGGATTACCGGTAGCACTTAAAACCGGACATGGTTGCCCGGCATAGTCCCCGACATTTCGTCCGAAACATTTGATATCACTCACATCAATAATATTATCAGCAGTGCAGTATCGCAGACATGTCCCGTAGGATGTGTTGCATTCTTGAGGCTCGAAAACTTTAATGCCTGCAATTGTGTTCCGCACAAGCGTTTCATTGTCTGAAAGGTGTAAGAGCGGCCATGGGTCCCGCCACCCGCCAGCTTCCTGGCTAGTCATTGTGACGATGGCCACCCGATCATAGGGAAAGAAGAGGGTGTCCATAAACTGCCCAGCTACATCTTTTACGGCTTTCATAGGCTGGCAATTGTTACTGGCATTACACGCAGCCGGGTCATCGCCGGGGTTGCCCGGGTCAGACACATCAGCCGCGCCGGTGGTTTCATACGCCATGGAGCCGGAGGTATCTATCACCAACACCAGGTCAACCGACGCTGCTTCGCCGATGGATGTGGCGGAAATATTTGTTGATTCCAGTCCGATCACGCGTAAAAAGCCAAATGACACAATACGTGTGGCAGTGACCCGCACTAATTTGCGTCGTGGGGTGTCGCATAGAACGGCATCGCTGGGTGCCGTATCACAGGTGTCAATTTGAACATTACTGACGTCGGATTGATTAAGCCTGAGAAAATTTTCCGATGCCAGCCTGAGAGTGTCCACACTATAATTTTTACGGAATTGCTGAGCCGCCGCAACTGCCGCCGAGTCGATGCCGCGTTTCAGGCGCGCGTACTCGATCAGTAGCATCCCGCCGTCAGTCATCAGACCGACAATGGCAATCAGACCAATAATCCCGAAAGTGATTAGGATGATGGCCTGTCCTTTTTCTGAGTTTTTTCTAAATTTTTTAATCATGGCTTTTAATTAAGGAACAACGGGTTCAGCTGCATTTAAGGGGAACATGGTATATGCCCGTAAGTGTACGGGGTCAGATAGAACAGCTGTTATCCAGGGCAGAGCTAAAACTTGATGATAATTATAATGTACTTCCACAACCAAAATGCCTGCGTTTGGCGCATCCACCAGGAGTGTGTTTCGAATGGTGTCCACGGAAAAAATGGAATTATAGTTGGCATTTCCGTAGATGTGTGCGGCCCCATCTGGGGGGTCGCCGGGGTAGGCGATGACCGTATCATTGACCACGTCGACGCTGTAAACTGTTACGATGACATCATCTATGGCTGGATCAAGGCTGATGCGGCGTCCTACATAATCCGGGTTGGTAAAGATCGGATCCAGATTGGCTCTTACCATAGCTGCCGCGCCGTTATAAAAGGCCATATCGTTACCGGTGATCGCCTTGGTGACCGGATCTCTGGTAAAAGGGTCGGATTGGCTCCAAAAGCGTGCTGATTCGCGGGTGGCATCCAATAGTGAAAGATAAATATTTATAATAAAACCGAATTCTACAACTCCCGCAAAGAGCATAATAAGAAGGGGGAATGCAATTGCAATCTCCACAAGGCTTTGCCCTCTGGATTTGCGCGGTTTACCTTTTTGTTGCATTGCTCTTCTCATATTTTCATTACCTTATACTATGTTTTAGAGAAACCAGTAATCCCCTATAAATACCGGGCCAAACAAATGATCGTTGGCTCGGAAATAAATAGGCGGCGAAAATGACCGTTTTGTATTCCTGCTATTCTAGACCTATTATATATCATTCCAAAGGCAAGGTAAAACTACAGACAAAGTGTAACGTTTACAGAAATGAAAGATTTTCCCAACGCATTTTCAAGGCGGCAATCAAAATCATGGTTATTTATCGCATGTCTCATAAGTAACTCACCTTACATACCTGCCCGTGATTCCCTGAGCGACACTGCGCCGCACTGCGTTTGTTGCAGTGCAAGTGTAGCGAAGGGTCTCTGAGATAATTGTAGAGGTCCTCGCCGTACTCCCGAAAGAACATCGGGACGATGTGGCGCGCGGCGCAGATGTCGCTTCGCTCAGAAAGACACCGCGTAAGGCGAGTAAGTAAACTTATCGTTGAAAACTGCGAGCAAAGAATGCAACTTTTGCTTACCAAATTATGCGATACTATGTAGTATGTCGCTGATGGAATCATAAAGGCTATGCTCTTTGGGGGGCTGGCAGTGAAAGAGTTAACGAGGTATCTTAAAACTTTCGACCATCAACCCGGCAAACCGCCAATGGAAAATTAACTTGCTTTTGTAGTAGGTCAAGTATAATAATTAAAGAATATCATTTTCCTGTCCAAGTAGTCCTCCAAGGTGTTTATTTAGCCCATGTCCTCCATTCAATGTAGAAATTGTGGTTTTGTTAATCCCCCCAACATGCGCTTTTGCGGGAATTGCGGACTGCGCCTATTGGCAACCGGCATCCTGCCTGTCATCGAATCTGTTTCCGAGCAGGAAGTAGCCAAACACCTCGGCGAATTGGTTGGGGCAGATCTGCTGGACCGCTTCCGACAGGCAGGACTTGAAGCCACAGGACAGCACCGCAAGGTAACGGTATTGTTTGTGGACTTATCAGGCTACACTCAGCTCTCGGAACAGATCAATGACAGTGAGCAAATGTACGAGTTGGTACAGCGTTGCACAAAAATGTTCGCAAATGATGTCTACAAATATGATGGGATCGTAGATAAGTTTACAGGGGATGGATTGATGGCCTTATTTGGTGCCCCGATCGCTCACGAGAATAGCGCCGAGCTTGCCATCCGCGCCGCCCTGGATATGCAAGCTGATCTCGAAAAACTAAGCCTGGAATTGAATAGTCAGCTAGGTTTTGAAATCAAGGCTCACATCGGTTTACATTCTGGTAGTGTGGTTGTCGGGGGAGTTGGTTCGAACATGATGATGAATTACACCGCCATTGGTGATGTTGTCAACCTTGCCAGCCGTATCGAAGCCGCGGCGGGGTCTGGAATTATCTTTGCCAGCGACGCCGTTTACAAACAGGCGCGCACCCTGTTTGATTTTGAACCGGTCGCAGCATTGCAATTGAAAGGTATCAGTCAAACGGTCCCTGTCCACCGTGTGCTGCGTGCAAAAAATAAACCGGGTTCTGTGCGGGGGATCGAAGGACTCTATGCCCCGATGATCGGGCGTGACGGTGAACTGGACCGTTTGCAGCAATCTGTCAACGCCATGAACAGCGAAAAGGTGGGGCGTTTTTCCGCCGTCAGCGGAGAGGCCGGCATAGGGAAAAGCCGGTTGATCTCAGAGTTTAAATTCTTCCTGTCCCGGATGCCGGTCCAGTTAATGGAAGGATACAGCCTGAT
Source organism: Chloroflexota bacterium (assembly GCA_016219545.1). GTDB lineage: Bacteria > Chloroflexota > Anaerolineae > Anaerolineales > Villigracilaceae > Villigracilis. Next base: position 76,680 of record JACRMH010000056.1, read on the forward strand.
CTACCGGAAGGGCGTATCCTATTGGATTTTTCAGGATATGATCCTGCGCTTGTTGGAGGCTGATGCTGAAACATCACGAAGCGAATTGCAATCCCGTCTTCAAGAGCACGTTGCCAGGGTCCTGCCAAAGCAAGTGGATGATATTCTGCCTTACCTTCAACAGATGCTTTCATTGCCTCTTTCAAACCCAGAGGCGGATAAGCGGCTCAATTATCTGGCGGCTGACCAGCTCCGCCAACAAATATTCCTCGCTGTTCGTGATTTGATTCTCGCAGAAGCACAGCAAAAACCTGTAGTTCTGATCCTTGAGGATTTACATTGGGCCGATTCTGGCTCTTTGGAATTACTCGATTTTCTGTTGGATAGTCTCGTCAAACATCCGATTGTGATCGTGGCTGTGTCCCGGTCATATGCAGATGGAAAACTCTCCGATCTGATCAAACATGCCAGTGAACTTCTCCGTTTGCGTTTCACCGATTTATCGCTCAAGAGCCTTTCGCCCGATCAAAGCGATAGGTTATTTTCTCAACTGCTGGCAATCCAAAATATGCCCGAGTCTCTGCGTACTCACATCATTCAAAGGGCATCTGGAATCCCTTTGTACCTGGAGGAAATCCTGCGCATGTTGATGGACCGAAATCTGCTCGTGAGAGTGGAGGGACATTGGCAGCTCGCAGACAAGGTTGACTTGATTTTGATGGGCGTCCCTGACACGATCGAGGGATTGATCCTGACTCGTTTTGATCATCTTGAACTGATCCAGCGGCATATCTTGAAAGTTGCCAGTGTGATAGGGCGTTCCTTTACGGGAGCGATTATTGCTGAATGTATCCCAACCCTGATCCCGGATGAGGTCAGGCAGTCCATCGGGATCTTACTGGACCGTGAATTTATTCTGCCAGACCAGTCGCCTGGCGGCGAGTATATGTTTAAGCATATTCTGGTTGCTGATACCATTTATAGTACTTTGCTCAAACGCGAACGAAAAGAACTGCATGGACAGGTGGCTGAGACAATTGAAAAACTATATGCCGATAATCTGGAGAATCAGATCGACGTACTTGCGCGCCATTATTTTTGGAGTGACCGTACGGAACGCGCCCTGCATTATCTGATCCTGGCCGGGCAAAAGTCTGCACGCAATTACAACTCAAGTCAGGCGCAAAAATACTTTGAAGATGCCCTTTCGTTATTACCGCTGACCGAACATTTACCTCAACAGGCTCTTCAAGTTCATGTTGGATTAGGGGATGCGCTCACCCTGGCTGGCAGTTATCCCGAAGCGCGGGAGTCCTATAAGCGCGCGGCCCAGTCCCTCGTCACGAATGAAAAGTCGAGTGCTGAAATCGCCTGTAATCTCCAAAGAAAGATCGGCATGACCTATGAGTCTCAGGGAGATTACGATCAAGTACTTGTATGTTTAAGTACTGCACGTAATTTGCTGCAGGAATCCAAATTAGATTCGCCCGCCGAGCTTGCTCAAATCTTGAATGATACCGGATGGATATATTTCCGGCGCAGTAAATTGGACGAGGCTGAGAAATATCTGACACAAGCCCAAGAGTTGGCCGCGAAGGCTGGACGTTTGGATATCGTTTCATCGGTTTATAACCGTTTGGGCGGGGTCCATTACCAGAAGGATCACTTTCAACAAGCACGCGACTTCGTTGGGAAAAGTATCGCCATTCGGGAAGAGATCGGCGATATCTTAGGTGTGGCGCGTTCATATAATAATCTGGGCAACCTGGGCTGGAAGCTGGGTGATTGGGATGAAGCCCTTGATAATTTCAAGCGCAGCGCGGAGTTACAAGTCAGGTTGGGGGATATGGAAGGGATCGTTATGCTTAACGGAAATCTGGGATTGTTACAAATCGATCGCGGCTATACCGATGAAGCCCGTCAGTATTTGGAAGACGCGCTTCATCAGGCCGAACAGATCGGGCATAATTCCCAAATCGCGATTTCAAACCACCATCTAAGCGTTCTTTTTACTGCATTAGGCGCGTGGACAGATGCTTTGGAGTATGGACTTCGCAGCGAGGCACTCTTCAAGAGTTTGGGTGAGAAAGCTAATTTAGTGGATGTGTATGTCAATCTGGGTTGCATCTATTTGGGTTTGCACGATCTGAAAAAAGCTGCGAGCTTCGGTGAACAAGCACTGGGTCTGCTGACGGAGTTCGATCCGGATAGTGAGACCGAGGTCAAGGGTTGCGCGTTGCGTTTGTTGGGAGATATTTCTCTTGAAACGCAAAACCTCAATACATCCCAGGAACTATATCAACAGGCGGAACGTATCTTTGAATCAATAGATAACCGCCTTGAGCGCGGACGCTTGTTGATGAGTAAGGCTAGATTATTTTCACTTCAGTCCAATCGAATGTTGTCCAAGTCCTACCTTATGATGGCACAGAAATTATTCGAACAACTTGGCGCCCGCCTGGATCTGCAAAAGCTCGAGGGGTTGAAGAAGAGTACCAGCCGTAAAATTAAGGAATAATATTCTTAGGTGAAAACCAAAGAAAAAAGCTCCCCTGTTGTTTTATAAAACAACAGGGGAGCTTTTTTCTTGTTTCAAATCGTGGGCTTACTGGTCTTGCAGGAAGTATGAAATCATCGCATTGGTGCTCGCAGCATCCGGGCTCTCGCCAGCTATAAAGTTGGCAATAAAAGCTGGGTCTGTGAAGACTGAACCAGCCCAGGAACCGTGTCCGCCAGCCCATGAGCCGTGCCCGCCTGCCCAAGTGCTATATCCGCCAGCCCATGAGCCGTGACCGCCGGCCCACGAACCATGACCGCCGGCCCAGGAACCGTGTCCACCAGCCCAGGAGCCATGACCACCTGCCCACGAACCGTGTCCGCCCGCCCAGGAACCATGACCACCTGCCCAAGAACCGTGTCCTCCAGCCCAGGAGCCGTGACCGCCGGACCACGAACCATGACCGCCATCCCAAGTGCCATATCCGCCGGCCCAATCTGTGAAGGGATCGTAAAGTCTGTACGTGCCAGTGGCTTCATCATAATAGGAGTAACCTTCATAATGTATGGTGCCGGCCAAATCCGCTTGAATATCCATGCCTTGATTTGCGCTGCCTGTTATCTTTGCAAATACAGCGTCAGGGGCGTTCGCGCGGCCTGAACCTTGCTGCCACATGCTGTAAAGCGCATCAGAACTTTCTTCATCTATCCACGGGAGGGCAGATTTGGTCAGCCGCATCTTGACTTGATTGGGGGTCAGAGACGGGTTTTTTGAAATTACGAGCGCTGCAATGCCTGAAACAATCGCAGTGGCTTGTGAGGTACCGGCCAGTTTAAAGTAGGGTTTCGTCGTAAGTGCATTGGCCGGATACTGCGTCATCAAATATGAGTCTGTTGGAACTACTGAAACAATGTGTCCGCCCGGAGCGACCAGATCGGGTTTAACAAAGCCGTCCAATGTAGGACCAGCACCTGAAAACGGCGCGATGTAATCATCACTCCAATCATCAGGTGTATAGTTATCTGTGAAAGCGCCAACTGTGACAACGTAAGGATTGTTGCCGGGAACTGTGATAGTCATCGCTTCTGGACCGCTGTTACCTGCCGCTACAATGACAGTGATGCCGCTAGCCCAGGTTTTGGTCACTGCTTGATTGAGAGGATCAGCCCAGTAGGGTGACTGAACCGGGGAAACGAGTGAGAGGTTGACGATACGAATGTTGTAGCGAGTCTTATTTTGGATTACCCATTGCAGGCCTGAAATAACAGTCTCGTATGTGCCTGAGCCTGTTTCATCTAAAACACGCACGCCTGCCAGGTTGACACCCGGAGCAACGCCATTCCATTCGCCATCTGCGCCGATCTGACTGTTCGCAATGACACCAGCGACATGTGACCCATGTCCATTAGGGTCAATAGGCCTTCTGCTTCCTTCAATAAAATCCTTCCAAGCTACTATTCGTCCCGATTCGTCATCTATGCTTTTTTTCAGCACGGTCAGATCACCGAGACCAGTATCAAGCACTGCCACTGTCACACCGGAACCAGTTATGTCATCTTCCCATACATTATCCGCGCCGACTACATCCGGGAAATCGGTGGCGGGAATGTCCTTATTTTCATTCTTGTCTTTGTCATGATCCTTGCCCCCATGTGAGTCATTGTCGCTTGACTCGACAGACCCATTGGGAGTGATCGCAACAATTTCCTTTTCAAGGCGTAATTGGGCGACTCCATCAGTGGATAGGAGCGCTCCAACTGCATTGATAATATCAAGGCGCGATGTGACTACGCCATTATGTTTTTCAACCAATTGGGTTGCCTGGTCAGTTGTAGCTGCCTGAACGATATATGACCACTTTTGCGATGCTGATGCTGGCATTTCCCCAGTTAAGCTGATCAGCATTCCAAGGATGACGACTATCGTCATCCCCCGTAGGAAGAAGGAAAATCTTTGTCGTTTCATGGTGTCCTCCGATCAATGTCGGTAAAACAAACAGGTCTGGTTTATATGCCAGACCTGCGGGAAATTGATGGAGTTTCTCAACTTCGGCGGCCTGGCAATCATGACCGATTTCTCGGCTTTAGACCCGTGGCTTTGCGTCGCCGGTTTTCACCAGCTTTGCCTTTTTCGGTTACTTATTTGATAACATAATATCACTTTTAGTTATTAAAATAATATGCCCTTTCAAAACTGTAAGCCTTTTCAAGATAACTTTTTAAGCCTGTATACAAGGTCCAGTGTGACCAAGTGTAGCCATGGCAGGGGAATCCACCTCCCCCAAATAAAAATACAGACGCTTTCTAAAGCGTCTGTATTTTTGAATAATTATTTTTGTGCAAAGGTGTCTATCAATAATCTGAAATTTCCACCCACCGGATACAGAATGGGGCAGGTACATCCACGCTTGGTATATTCTGCTACTTTGGCGCGCGCTTCTGCAGGTGTGCCGGAAGCGGTGATCTTGAGCACCAATTCGTCAGGGACAAAATGTTTGGCTTTGTTGATCTGTTCTTTTGTGGCTGGCCATCCCAAAATGGACTGGATCTCATGCACCACTTCATCAGAGACGCCCGAGGCTTTGGCGATGTGCGGCTGTTGTGCCATGTATTGACAGAGCAGCATCTTGCTGTAATCGATTGCTTTGTCATGGTCTTCATCCACCGAGCAGACAATTAATTGCGGACGGTCAAGGTCTTCCATTTTACGCCCCGATTTCATTAATCCCTTTTCGAGCAACTCCATTGCTTTGTCATTGTAGGATGGCTCGACACAATAATTCAGGACAGCGCCATCTGCGATTTCGCCTGTCATTTCCATCATCATATCGCCTGTCGCGCCGATCATGATGGGAACATTACGCGGTTCGCGGCGGCCGTGGACTACATCCAACTCAATATCCTTTACATGGATGAACTCACCGTCAAACGAGACGCGCTCCATGTTGAGCAGTCTTCTCATGATCTGAACAGTTTCCTTCATGGCTGTCAAAGGTCTCTTGCGGTCAATGCCCACATTCCTGGCTAGGGGATCCCACCATGCGCCCAAGCCGCAGATGATTCGATTTGGTGCAAGGTCATCCAAAGTCAAGAAAGTGGCGGCCAGCAAACCGATGTTGCGAGTCCAGTTATTGATCACGCCCGATCCGACTTTGATCTTGTTCGTCACCGCTGCATAGGCCGCCATTGGCACAATCGCATCGCGGACAAGTCTCGACTCAGCCTGCCATACAGCTTCAAAACCTTTTTCCTCCGCGTACTTGGCATAATCCAATCCGTCACGGAGATCGTGAGAATCTTGCAGGTAAAGGGCAACTCGTTCAGTCATGGTTTGTCTCCTCGAAGAAAATTGTTTAGCTGATTGCTTCTAACCTTCTACCTTCGACCCTTCCATTTTACGTATCAATTCAAAATCCTCTGGAAGATCAAGGTCTAATCCAAGTGACGGTAATTCAACGATCTCCAAACGTGCGCCGGATTTTATAGCGCGGTCACAATGGCGTTTGAATGAACCTTCGCCGAAATCATATTCGATCTGCCCGGCGGGACAGATCAATAAAGCATTCGTCCCTTTGCCATGACGGTCTGGCGCAATGACGACGACCGGTGGTTTCACTGCGCGGTCAATCAACGCCAGCACATCCTCTCGCTCCAGCAATGGCAGGTCGGCAGGCAGCACCAAGACGCCGTGTGTGGCATGGACTTTCGCTACAACGGTTGCCCGCGCCAGCGCGGTATTCAAATGAGGGTTGCCATCTTCCTGCACGGTCTTTGCTCCGTGATTGCGGGCAATTGTCAGCGCGTGCGGGTCGCGGCTCACCACCAACACCTGATCCAATTCTTTTAGTGATGAGAGTGTCGTGAGCGTGTGCTCCAATAATTCCTGATTTAATACGGTTCTTTCATCTTCGGTAAGTATTCCAGATAACCGCGACTTGCCACGTCGCAAAGGTTTTACAGGGACGATTGCCCAAAGTGTCATTTTATAAACTCCCAATAAAGTTTAACACATCCGCTGCCAATCGAGCGCGATCTTCAAAGGTATTCATAAATGTATTTGTAACCAGCGTTCTTGTTTTGATTTTATCTGATAACTGCATATCCACAGTGTCCAACACAAATCCGATTAATAGGTTTCTGTAATGCTCTGCTACAGCCAGAGCCGAAGGTTCAATTCCAAGTTCAGTATACATTTTTGCCGCAGGTCCTTTCACGGTTTGCCCGCCGATAATGGGCGAGACCGCGATCACAGGTTTGTTTATTTTTTTGATGACTCGCAGAATGGGATCCACGCTCACCCAGGGATTGGACGGGCAAATGACGATTGCCTCAGCCGATTCAATCGCTTCTTTCGCGCCGACAGTTGATTCAGCGACATCGATTCCGTCGAACCGAAAGCCTTTGACTCTCGGCTCGCAATGTCTGTGGACAAAGTATTCCTGAAACGCCAGTTCGCCTTCATCTGTATCTACAATCGTCCGCACAGGCGAATCAGACATGGGCAAAACAGTCTGTTTAATTCCCCATGCCGTGCAAAAATCTTTAGTGATTTCTGAAAGCGACTTTCCCGCTTTCATTCTTCTCGTTCTTTCAAGATGCGTGGCAATATCCTGGTCGCCCAGCCGGAACCAGTTGGGTCCGCCAAGTTTTTCTATATTTGCAATCGTGTTCCAGGTTTCGTTGACTCGTCCCCAGCCGGTTTCAGGGTTTGCCAACCCGGCGAGGGTATAGCAGACAGTATCCAAGTCAGGACAAATATACATCCCCAAATGCTCAAAGTCATCGCCCGTGTTGACGATGACGGTCAGGTCTTCAGGTGGAAGGATTTGGGCAAGTCCGTGCGCAAGTTTCGCGCCGCCGACTCCGCCCGCAAGAGCAACTATTTTCATGGCTGTTTTAATGAATTAAACTCTCAATACCCTTTTCCATTAAGATTTTTATCCCGACATAGTACAGATAAAATAAAAAGACAATTTTTATTCCAAGACTAATGAAGTGGTAATACTTTAATTTGTGCTTTTCAAGGGTAGACGAAACTCTATTTTTGTTTCCTATTAATCGGGTGATTTTGAAGGCTGGTTGCCAGTAAGGAAATAGCCATAAAATACTAAAGAAAGTGGCAAACATGATAATGCCTACACCTGTACCCGCAAATATTGTAATTGGTGTAATTAGAAAAAAATATAATCCCAGAATTAGAATGGTTTTTGGCTTGGCAATTACATTTTGAAATTGTTCAATCCATTTTTCGTTTTCTGTTTCTTTCATGGTTACATTTCCATTGAAATTAAAACATCATTTAGAGATTTTCTTTCCCTTACTTCTGGAATCTTCGCAGGATAGCCAAGGAAGTACATGGCTTGCGGTTCCCATGTTTTTGGTAAATCTAGCGCAGATTGCACTGTTTCCTGTGCAAAAAGCGGACTGCACACCCAGACCGCCCCCAATCCTTCGGCGTGGGCGGCGAGGAGTATGTGCATCCCTGCATTGGCGGTGGACTGCGTTGCCATGATGTATTCGGCTTTTTTTCTGTGTTTGTCGGGATAGGTGTCCATGTCGCTCATATCTACACTGAGGATAATGACAACAGGCGCGGAGAGGATTCTGTCTTTGGAGCGGGCCACAAGATGCAAAATTTCATCAGATGTATATTTGTCGTTTTCGAGCTCGTGTTGATACTTGCTGACCATCGCTTCGGCTAAATGTGTTTTGGCAGGTAGATCTGACACCACGCAAAATCTCCAGGGCTGGCGGTTATGCGCGGATGGGGCGAATGTGGCAGTGGTGAGAATCTCCTCGATCACCGAAGCAGGAATCGGGTCCGGTTTGAAGCGGCGCACCGAGCGGCGGGTCCGCAGAAAGCGATGCAAATCCTCTTTAGTGGGCATCAATCTTGGTCGGCAGGATTTTGTATGTGACTCTTTGGTCGCTCTGCTTTCGATTGGAAAATTTTTTGTTGCCCGTATATTTGAAGGATAGTGCATCAATGTGAGTATCTGCGCCTTCAGTGGTGATCTCTACCACCTTGCCACGTATTTGGAGATAGCGATATGGGTCGGCTGGGTCGGTGATGCATAGTGCTACATTTGGACGGGCGCGCATGTTCTTGTCTTTGATGCGCCCGGCAGCCGAGTTAATGAGGATGTGTTCGCCATCGGTGTTGAACCAAATGGGTGTTACCTGCGGTGTGCCGTCTGGCATGATGGTAGCGAGGTATAAATAAGCTTTCTTTTCATCAGAGAGAAGGTCTTGCATTGCTTCAGGAATTTTGATCATTTGTGCCTCAGAAATTATTGTAAGTGGAGTGTATCAAAGGCTCATAAGATTTATGTTAGTCTTTTTTGCTAACGAAACATATCCTGTCCCTTTGGGCGGATGAGTTCTTTGAGCGAACCCTCGCCAAGCGGATAAGGGAATCCGCGCACATGCACAGCGGGAGTCCCTTCGGCAGCTTGCCCCATAACGAGGGATGCGGCAGCGGCGAGCTCATCTGCCACGCCGACAACCGTGATCTTGAGCGTGTAACCAAATAAGTCTTTCCATCCGCGTTCATCAACCAACGCGGGGAGACCGCTTAAGCCAATGCAAAGCCCGACCGTGCCATTCCGCCAGGCGCGTCCGTGCGAGTCAATGATCATGACGCCGATGTTTTTTCCAGTAAGCTGTTTTATCTTTTCACGAATATTCCGGGACGACCCATCAGGGTCTTTGGGAAGCAGCAAGACATATTCGTCGTTTTCATCCCCCGTTCCCATGACATTTGAGTGGTCAATGCCTGCATTGGCGCAGACGAAGCCAAGTTTGTGCTCCACAATGATCGTTCCAACCCGTACACGCAACACCTCGTTGCTTTCTTGAAGCATAAGTTCGATCACGCGCGGGTCTTTGTCTGCCTTTTGTGCAAGTTCGATTGCGCTTTGGGTCGGAGTGACAGTGGCAATGTTTACCATCCGTCCTTCGCTTTTGCTGACGATCTTTTGCGCGAGGACAAGGATGTCATCATCCTGGAGTTCGACCTTGGTTTCCAGCAATGACTTAACGAGAATATCCGCCAAGTTGTCGTCTTGGCGGATGAGGGGAATGTTTTGGAGTGAGGTGAGGGTTAAAGACATTTTAGTAAATGGTAAATGGTAATTGGCAGATTTACCAATTACCATTTACTTTTATTTCGCTATACCTGTAATTTTTATCCCCGCATGTGTTGAGCCGTATTTCTTGTTGATGCCGATCAAGATGCTGGTCAATCCTTCAACCACAACGGAATTTTCAAGCGGGCCGGCATCCCAGCCGCGCAACCCGGCTGCTTCCACCAGTTTAATGGTCTCGGTGCGGGCATCATTGCTTGTGCCAGTCACGAGTACGTCACATTCAACATCCGCGTCAACCAGTAATTGGTCGTGCCCGATATTTTGAAAAGCAGCGCACACTTGCACATCCTCGCCGACGATTTGTTTCGCTTCCTGTGCGGCAGAACCTGCGGCAGGCATTTGCACGGTGGCAACTTTTGGCGGTACGAGCGGGACGGTCACATCCACGAGCAGCTTTCCCTTCAATTCATCTTTGACGGATTCCAATGTGTCGCGATGCGCTGCATATGGGACAGTGATCACGACGATATTCGCTTCACGCGCCGCCTCAAGGTTGGTCATGCCTTCGACGGAGATTCCTTCGCTGAGCATTTCCGTGATCTCATGCGCCGCCGCGACAGCCTTCTCCGCCGTCCGTGAACCTATGCGGACATGATAGCCCGCACGTGCCCAGCGATAAGCCAGTCCTTTGCCTTCCTTGCCGGTCCCGCCTAATACGGCGATGGATAATAAAAGTTTTGATTCAGTCATGGGTCTCCAGGAGAGTGTCGAAGATAGTGTCAAGTGTCGAAAGTGTCAGGGTGTCATGATACCTTTGCCACTTCTTCCTCATAGCGTTTCCAAATCCTTGGTGCAATCTCCTTTGCACGGGCGGAAATTTCTTCTTCATCGAGCGTCAACAAGACGCGATCTTTCATCAATATTTTGCCAGCAGCGATGGTTGTCGTTACCATGCTCTGATTGAATCCAAAGATGATATGCCACGGCAGGTTGTCTGCGGTCATGGGTGTGTATGGATGATAGTCCACGAACATCAGGTCGGCAAATGCGCCGGGTGTGATCTGTCCAATGGGTGCAGCGGGGAAGAATTGATTCGCAAGTGCGGCGTTATTGTAAATTGCGATTTGCTGAACATCATATCCACCCATGCGGCGCGGATCGCGGTTATGGGATTTGTGCAAGAGATAGGCCGCCTTCCATTCTTCCCACATCGCATTGGAGAAACCATCATTTCCCAAACAGACTTTAATGCCCAAGCGCATCATTGATTCAACAGGTGAAACGCCCACGCCATTATTCATATTGGAACGCGGCTGATGGGTTAGCCATGTACCTGTTTCTTTGACGATTTCCATCTCACGTGCGTCGAAATGAACGCCATGCGCTGTGATCGTGTTGGGTCCAAGAACATTATGTTTGAGCAGGCGGTCAATCACGCGCATCTGACTTTTATTCAGGCTGTCATACTCATCTGACTCATGCTCGGCGGTGTGGATGTGAAAACCTGTCCCTTCGGGTGCGGCGGCGCGGCAAGCCTGTAAGGTGATGCCCGAAAGCGTCAGGCTGGCGTGCAGCCCAAAGGTCGCAGCGAGGCGCGGGTTTGGGTCAGTGGATAATTTTTTTAGGAACCGCAAATTCTCATTGATTCCAGCGTTCGCCTTATCGCTTCCGTCGCGGTCTGTTACTTCGTAACACAGCACACCGCGCACCCCGCTTTTTAGTACAGCATCAGCGATCAGGTCGAGAGAACCGTCAATACAATTTGGCGAAGCATGATGGTCAATGAGAGTCGTCGTGCCGTGCTTGATCGCATCCACTAGACTGACTAGCGCCGAAAAGCGGACCGCTTCCGCATCCAACGAACGGTCAAGCGGCCACCACAACTTTTGCAGGATCTCAGGGAAGTCTTTTGGCGCCGCCCCAGGGATGGACATGCCGCGCGCGAATGCTCCATAAAAATGGGTATGCGCGCAGATACTGCCGGGCATGACATATTGTCCGTGCGCGTCAAAGGCTTTTGCTTTGGGGTATTTTGCCGTGAGAGACTTCGTTGTGCCGATCTCTTTGATGCGGTCGCCAATGATATAGATGGCGTAATTTTGCAGGATGCGATTCGTGGATTCCCACGTAATGATATTTGCGTTTGTTATGAGCATAGTTAACCGAATCCATATTGACTTGGGTGGGGGAGTTTTACGCCGGACGCGCCGATCTCCCATAAAGTGTTATATGCGGCTTCGCGCAATTCAGGGTCATCCTTATACATTGCGCCATAAATTTGTGTGACCACGCCTTCATTAGGCGTGAATTTTAGGTAAGGCAGCGCTGCCAGACGTATATCCGGATCCTCATCTTTAAGCGCGAGTAAGAGGATGTCTGTTGCGGGTATTCCGGGTGAAATGCCCATGCCATGTTTGCCGGCAAACTCGATCAGCCAGGGTGATTCTGATGGAGCTTTGACCTTGTGCGGTGCGCGGGACTCTGAATGTGCCAGCGAGTCCAGTACTTCGGTTGCGGCATTGCGGACGATCCATTGATCGTCTTCGATCTGCATTTTTTGCAGAGCCTCAACAGCCCATGTTTCATGAACACGGCCAAGACCATAAGCCACTGCACGGCGCAAAAGAATATCCTTGAGAGTTATGCCATCTCTAAGCATGGCATGACCTTCAATAGGGTCGTTCGCCAATGCCTCGCCCGCGGCTCGTCGAATATCCTCATCGCCGTTAAGCAGGGTATGTGCTACTGATTCAAGTGCTTCGTTCGTGCCGATTGCAACCAGTGCCATGCAGGCCGCGCGCCGGGCGGAAAGGCTGGGTGCACTCATTACGCCCTCCACCGTTTCAATAGCTTTTGCGTCGTGTATTGCGCCTGCTCCCAACACTGCGAGTTGAACAAGTTCAAAGGAATGGGAGGTTGTAAATTGCCGGAACAGGGCGGATGTGTTCGGGTCATTGCTGACCACGAAGGCGGCCATGGCTTGTCCGCGCAGGCCGAGGGGGATGCCGTCAGTTTGCAGGATGGCGGCCAAGGTACCGAATAATTTTCCGCGCCACGGAGCGTTCCTAGGCGCATCACGCAGCCAACGTGATGCCGCAAAGAGCGGACGGTGCATGGGTAACCGAGAAAATTCAAGCATGGCTTGAACGAGCTTGCTGGCATCTCCACGCGCCGCGAAATAACGCATGGCTAAATACTTGCCCGACCAGTCAGGCTGGTTAAGCAGGGCATCTTCGGCTTTGTATTCGCTTAGGGCGTGCCCCGCGAGATAACCTGCGAAAACAGGATGCGCAAAACGCATCTTATTATTTGGTGAGCTGATCAGCAAACCGCTGGCTGACATTTTTCCAAGCAAACCGAATGCCGGAGACGCGATCCGCTTTTCGTTCTTCTTTCCTTTTTTAAGTTTTGGTTCTTCGATCTTTTCTTCCGCAGGGTTTTCAGCGTTTTCACTTTCTGCCGCTGCGGTTTCGTCTGCCACTTCAAACGACTTCACCCATTCACGTGCTTTGCGTGGATCGAAGATCGGTTGTGCGCTCAACAGGACCTGCATGGAAAGTGTTTCGAGTGCAGCGAGTGGCGTATTAGCGGGGGCAATGCGGCGGATATGTGTTGCAATCGCTTCCAATACATTGGGTCCCAAGCTGTCACCAGCATAGGCGCCCCATGTTTTGAGAGTCAACTCAAGGGGAGATAAATATCCATCGTCCGCACTCAGCCAAACGTTAAGCAAGATCGGGTCCACTTGTTCAGGACCAGACTGCGCCCATGTTTCCATCGCTATGGTTCGTGACCATATTCCGCCCCATTGCTCAATAAATTTTTTGCTTTGGGCGTGTGACCATGTCATTAGGGACAGCGGCGCAAACCCAAGCCCGATCAATCCGTCTAAATATTCCGGCGCGCCGGTGGTGACTATGCGGGCTTTCGGATAACTTTTGATGAGGACCTTTAAATAATCTGTGATCACCTTTTGGTCATCAGCGGTAAGCTCGTCAAAGCCATCGAGGAGCAGGAGGGCATTGCCGCTCTTAAATGTGCTTTCAAAAAAGTGGGGCAGGCGTCCCTGGTCAAACAAGGGGGTGAATTCGGATGCCGCCTGGATGAGCGGTTCGAGTGCGTATTTGGGGTCAGTGATGGGAAGTTTTAGATCTGCAACATGGACGAGAAATGGAACGACATCTTTCAGCCCTTCCAGTTTTTCGCTTCGATTTGCGGCGAGAGAGGCGAGGTGCGCGAGTGAGACTGTCTTGCCGACGCCGGGTTGGCCGATGACGACGATATTCATGTTGCCGGATAAGGCTTGCGCAAATGTCAACGTAGGCGCATGATAAGCAGACGCTATTTCAGGCCATGAAGGCAAGTAGGGCAGGGTCTGCGAAATAACATCCTCAAAAAATGGAGGCTCGCCAGGTATTACATGATGAGGCGGTGCGATGAGAAGCGGTTCTTGAATGATCTCATCCAAAGCAAAGAGAGGCGCGGCGAGGTGCAATCCTTGCGCCCGCCTCAATGTATCCCGGCGATGGTTTTCTTCAACAGAACTGGACTTGCGCGTTTGAGCGACTTCGCTTCGCTCCTTCATGCCGGTGCGCATTTCATTCCACAAGGGACGGGCGCGGGCAATGATCCACCAGAAGACTGAGGCGGTCGCAAAACCTATGAAGAATGAAAAGGGGTCAATTGCAAATCGGAACATGGTGTTTTAGTTTGCGAATAAGATTCGTCCGCAGGATGGACAATTTGTGAGTTGTTTGGGCGAACGCGTATTTTGTTGAAGGGATGCATTCAAGTTTGTGCCGCAGGAGGCGCAAGCGCCATCAACGATCTCGGCTATGGCAACGCCTCGTTTTTGCTGGCGGAGGTTTTCATAAATTTGTAGCAGGTTGGCATCTATTGGACCAAGCGCGGCTTCACGTTCTTCGGCAAGTCTTTCGAGTTCAATGGTGAGCTTCGATTGGTCGGTAAGTAAATTTTTGTGTTCATTTCCAAGCCGGGCCTGCGTCTTCTCAAGTTCCAACTTTGCGTTTTGGAGTACGCTTTCTGAATTTTCCGCTTTGATCATGGACTCAAGCTCGCGTTCTTCCAATGTGACAAGGTGTTTCTTGAGCGAGGCAATATCTTTTTGCAGGTCCTGTAACTCTTTTGGGTTTTGAACCTTGCCGCCATATAAACTTGATTCGGCTTGTTCTATTTTAATTTTTTGCGCTTCCGCTTCTGCGGTTGCATTTTTTAATTCGTGGTGGAAATGAAAATGTTCGGCTTGGAGTGTCTCGACGCGGTGGAGTGCGTCGTGTAATTCAATATCATTTTCCAGCGTCTCGCGGATATTATCCAGTTGCGCACGCGAACGGTCAATTTGACGGTCTATCTGTTGTAAACGATACAGTCCCAGCGATGCACTCATAAGTTGATTATATACGATGTGAGAAAAAAAGACCCGTTTTTGCGAGAACGGGTCTTTAGGCTATTGAGTTGGAAGGTTGAAATAGTTGTAAACTGCTTTAGCTAAATTTCCAATAAGCGGATTGATATTATCCCAAATGTTATTGACAGGATGGTAGGAATAGATGGATAGAACGAAGTTCCCTCCGGGTGTGTACACAATGCCGGCGTCGCTGGTGTCGTGCACCACGCCGTCATAACCGGGTACGTAACCATGTTTATGCGGAACCAGGGTTCCATCTGGTACGCCGCCTTGGATCAACGAACCAAGTTTATCCTGCGCCATAAAGTCGATCATCATCTGGCATGTATCGGGAGTGACCTTATCAGGGAAGGCTGCCATCAGCGCGCCGCCGTTATTTTTTGAGCATTGATATAAGTCCGCGAGCAAGGCTCCCATTTCAGAGGGAGTAGTCTGAGAATATGGGTCAGGGTCGGTGAATACGTCAGTGCGCTGGTTGCCAGGGGTCAGCCTGTTTGGCAGAAGGTTCGGCGCGCCGATATAGAAGAACCCGCCGATGTATGTGCTTTTGAGACCGAGGGTTTCCATGTTTTGGGTGACAATGAGCGGACCGTTGCCTTTATCTATCGCTTCAAGGATCAAGTCTGTGGCGGTGTTATCGGATTTGCCCAGCACCCGTGAAATAATATTGGATGTTGCCGGGTCAAGAGTGCTTCCGTGGTTGATCAAATAGGATGTAACGATCGGCACCTTGATCGTGCTGGATGCAGTATATGCAACATCCGGGTCGCTCGAAATTTCCTGCTTGTTGTCCATCGTGAAATGGATTTCCTGTCCCGATTGGAGATCCATCATATAGAAGCCGATCAAGCCGTCGAAGTTGGAAACGGTCACAATTTGCTTGAGCTGTATGGTCAGCGTTTCAATGGTTGGGCGCGCGGCAGAACTGTGAGAAAAGGTAAGTGCCACAGAGCGATCGGAGGGGGAGCGCAATGCATCGCCGATGAGCTGGACAGCCTTGTCGAGGTTGAGAGTCTGTCCGGGCGTACCGGGGAGGAAATCGGGTGTGCCGGGAATGGGCTGTGCGGGACCGGGTGGAAGATCATAGCGTGATGCGATCTCGTTTTGCAGATACTCGCGCAAGCGTTCATCTGAAAGTTTGGAGCTTAAAGTAATAATGGTTTCAGTGGATGTACGGTTCCACAAATAATCCCAATATCCGCGCCAGAATGATCTGCCTGTACGGCTGAGGTCGGCCGCGGCCAGCATCGTTTCAATATCGGGTTGAAAGCCGATCACGCCGGGCTCGATCTGAATGACAGCACCGTTATATTGCACTTCAATGGGAGATGTATAAACTTCGAGTAATCTTTGCGATGCTTCGAGCGGGGTCAATCCCCCAACTGAAACACCGCCAATGGTCATACCTGCGGGATAGTTATTGCGTTGGCGGCTGTATCCGATCAGTGAAACGATACTAAGAACGAGCGCACCTGTCAAAAATAAAATGGAAACACCCCGAAGGATGGTGTTGGTATTTCGGTTTCTCACACGGCCTCCAAAGTAATGACAAATATCACGGAAAAAGTATAACACACCCAAAATGAGGCTTGTGCTAGAATGTATTCGTCGAATGGCTTGAACACCGTTCAATACTGCCGAACCATTGGCGCATCCCCTAAAAAAAGGATTGATATGCTTCGCTCTTTCCTCATCTACCTGTCCAAAGCCACCTGGGCGCAAAAGCTGGTTACCGGCTGGAGTTTTGCCTGGCGCACCGCCTCTCGTTTTGTAGCAGGGACAAAACTTGATGACGCCATGAAAGTCGTCCGTGAATTGAACGGCAAGGGGATCAACGCCACGCTTGACCATCTCGGTGAACATACAAACACACCGGAAGAAGCCCAGCAAGCCACCGATGATATTTATGCAACTCTTGATGCGCTAGGGGCGGATCCTTCTGCACGGGGCAATGTTTCCATCAAGTTGACGCAGATCGGTCTTGGCCTCGACGAGGAGTTGTGTGCCCAAAATCTGGAGAGGATCGTCGCCCGGGCAAAGCAAAACAAAACCTTTCTCAGAGTGGATATTGAAGATACCCCCTACACTGATAAAACAATTAACGTTTATTACAAGATGTGTGAAAAGGGTTATACAAACCTTGGTACGGCTGTTCAATCCTATCTTTATCGCGCTGAGGCAGATACTCATCGTTTGGTGCAGGATAGAACGCCAATCCGTCTGGTAAAAGGCGCGTACCAGGAACCTCCCGAGAAGGCCTTTCCCAAAAAAGCGGATGTGGATGCAAATTACGATCTGCTGACCAAAATATTAATTGACGCATCCCTTGCCAACCAGACACAAATATCTGATGATGGACGTTTCCCGCCCATCCCTGCGATTGCATCCCATGATGAAAAACGGATCGCATTTGCCAAACAATATGCAGAAAAAGTAGGGCTCCCCAAGAGTGGACTGGAATTCCAAATGCTCTACGGCATCCGCCGTGACCTGCAGGAACAACTAGTAAAAGAAGGTTATCCGGTGCGAGTGTATATTCCCTTTGGCACGCAATGGTATCCATACTTTATGCGCCGCCTCGCCGAACGCCCTGCGAATATCTGGTTCTTTATTTCAAATTTCTTCAAAGGATAATTAATATACAAACATGACACACCCCGAATTTAAGAAATGAGGGGTAGAAAAAGATAGACCTCTGAAGTAAGCTGAGTTTGCGAAAGCCAGCGAAATCGGAGGTCTATCATGTTAAAAGATAAACGAAATGGGACGGAAAAGCAAGAAAA
>JACRMH010000039.1 GCA_016219545.1 Chloroflexota bacterium
CAGGGGATTGAAGAAAGTGGAGACCGAATGGGGCATTCTTTCCATTGCTCACAATCTACGAAAACTGGCAGCCCAATGACTGCCAGTTTTTTACCTTTTTTCTGTTTTGACTGCCTACACTTACCTTTTTAGACAGCCCCATCTTTTTGTTTTTCGCACCCGATGTCTCTGTGGCAGGAATATTTTCCTGCTATGACCGGAAGCCTGAACCCATGATGTAATTTTCCAGCCCGCGAATCTCGCTTTCTTTATTTTCCAATGCGGCGAACATCACATCCCGCATCGAGACCAGCCCGACCAGATGTTCATTTTCAATTACCGGCAGGTGACGGATATTGTATTGCCTCATCAATGCGATACACTGCTCGGCCGTTGTTTCCTTTGTGACCGTGACCATCTTCGAGATCATGACATCCTTGATGATCGTTTCTTTTGCCGAACGTCCTTCGATCTCGCCCTTGTAAAGATAATCGCGCTCGGTGTAAATGCCGACGATCTTTCCGCCTTCGGTAACCAGCACCGCGCCGATGTGGGCGTCTGCCATCACCTTGATGGCTTGCAGGACGGTATCTGTTGCCGCTACGGAGAAATTGGTTTCACTTGATTTTGATTCGAGTAGTTTGCGGACAGTTGTCATGGCTAAAATCTCCTTTGATAAAATGGAAACGGTTTCACTCAGTATAACAAAAATTACCCCTTCAATGTTTTTTTCATATTTATATTTGTGACCTTATATCCTGTTTTTTTATAAAGTTCCTGCGCAATGAGATTGTCGCCAAAAACGTGCAACCCAACAGACTCGACGTTCATGGATAAAAGCTTTTCATCCAATGCCGTGAGCGCCTGTCTGCCAAAACCTTTTCCGCGGAACTGTTCTTCAATTACAAAGTCATAAATAAATGCGGTGGGAGGGACTGTGTCCGATTTTACTTCCACCCACAACGCCCCGAGTTTATGTCCGCTGGATTCTTCGATGATCGAGTAAATGAATTGATCTTTTGTCTGCACTCCATCAGGCAGCGAATCCTGGAATTCCTTGCGCGAACGTTCCACTGCTTCTTCAGCAGTCCAATTCCCGTTGCGGACCTTGTCTTGGGCGTAGTCAATGATCTCCTGCTCAAGAAAGACCTCAAAATCTTTTTGTTCCATCGGAATAAGTTGTATCATGGCATTGTCCTTGTTTGTACTTAATAACTCACTTTGCGCAAAAATTCATTATTTGCCGTCAGCGCTCATTCTCACCAGCCCCGCCCCGACGTAAACGTCAGGGCTACTCTTACGAAGCCGCCTTCGGCGGCTCAGCCTGCGAAGCAGGCTTCGTAAGAGTAGCACGGGGGTTTATCCCCGTGCGGGCAATGCGGCGCGAAGTTCGGCGTTGCGTAAGGTGAGTTAATAACTCACTTTGCGCAGTGTCGTTCTGAGCGGAGCGACACTTGCGTTGCACGCCAGTGCAATGAGAACCACTACGATTGTCCCAGAGACCCTTCGCTAACGCTCAGGGAGTCACGGTTAGGTGCGTAAGGGGAGTTAATAAATAAGAGACGAGCAGGATTACTCTCTCGTCTCTTATTATATTTCCAGTTGCTTGTTTTACACTAATTCAACTTTTACGGCACTGATCTTATATTCTGGTATCTTCGCCACCGGGTCGAGCGAGGCGTGGGTCAACTCGTTGGCGGAGGCGTTGGGGAAGTGGAAATTCGCATACACCATGCCGGGCGGCACACGGTCCGTTACCCAGGCTTGCGCTTCGATCATCCCGCGCCGTGAAGTGACGCGCACCATGTTCTTTCCATTCAAGCCCAACTTCTCCGCATCGTTCGGGTTCATCTCGATCAACGCCTCGCCGTAAACTTCCATCAATCCTTTTGCGCGGCGCGTCATCTGTCCGCCATGCCAGTGATACAACACGCGGCCGGTGCTGAGGAGCATCGGGTAATCATCATCGGGTCTTTCAGCGGGCGGGACGTGATCTATCGGTGCGAACTTTCCCCTGCCGCGCGTGAATTGTTTCGTGTGCAAGATCGGCGTGCCGGGATGATCTGCCGTTGGGCACGGCCATTGCAGACGTTCACCTGCTTCGAGACGTTTATGCGTGATACCGCCATAGGACGGGGTCAACGCATTGATCTCGGACATGATCGCGGACTGGTCGGCATAGTCCCAGCTGGAATAAGGCGCTTCGGTCTGGACCCGTTCACTGGTCCCGGCCAAGATGCGTTTTGCAATCTGAGAGATGATCCACCAATCGTCCCGAGCATCTCCTTGAGTTGGGATGGCTTTGCGTACCATTTGCACGCGCCGCTCTGTGTTCGTGAATGTGCCAGTCTTCTCCGCAAAGGTCACACCCGGCAACAGCACATCCGCATAGACTGATGTTTCAGATGGGAAGATTTCCTGCAACAAAAGAAAATCAATTTGTTCGAGGCAGTGACGAATATGTTTCGTATCCGGGTCAGACATAACCGGGTCTTCGCCGAGAATATAAAGCGAGTGAGTTCTGCCATAAAGGATACCCGGCATCATTTCGGTGACAGTTAAACCGACGGTGGACGACAGACCGCGGACCGTTTTACCGTCCACCGTCCTCGGTCCACTGTCCAATCCCCACGCCTTTGAAAATTTCTCGATCACCTCGGGGTTCGTAACAGACTGATACGCCGTGAACACATTTGGCAGTCCGCCCATGTCACATGCGCCTTGGACGTTATTCTGTCCGCGTAATGGGTTTACGCCGCCGCCGGGTTTGCCCATGTTGCCGAGCAGCATTTGCAAATTGCCGAGGTCCATTACATTGCGTACACCAACGATGTGCTGTGTAATTCCCATCGCCCACATGACGGCAGTGGGTTTGTTCACGCCGATGATCTCTGCGGCTTCATAAAGCTGTTCAACCGGAATGCCCGTTGTTTCAGAGACCTTGTCAGGCGGATATTGCATGACAGTGGCTTTGAATTCATCGAAGCCTTCTGTGCGTTCGTCAATAAAGGCTTGATCCTGCCATCCTTTTTCAAGGATGATGTACATCAAACCGTTAATGAGGGCAATATCCGTGCCGGGGCGCTGACGTAGATGCAGGGTCGCAAAATCGGTGATGTCAATTCTGCGCGGGTCAGCCACGACAAGTTTTGCGCCGCGGAATTTCACAGCGCGGCGAAGCATCGTCCCAAAGACGGGATGCTGTTCGGTGGTATTCGAACCGATGATAAAGAATGCTTTTGCATATTTGGCGACATCGTCCATTGAATTGGACATGGCACCCGAACCGAAGGAGGCGGCCAGACCGGCCACCGTGCTGGAGTGTCAGAGACGGGCGCAGTGGTCAATGTTGTTCGTGCCAACGACCTGCCGCGCCAGTTTGTTCATCAAATAATTTTCTTCGTTCGTGCATTTTGCCGAGGTGAGAAAGCCCATGCTGTCCGCGCCGAAATCATTGCGGATCTGGGCGAACTTCTTTGCAGTGATTTCCAGAGCTACATCCCATTCAGTCTCGACCCAATCCCATAGACCGTTGACCGTAGACGATTGACCATTGTCCATCGTCCATTGTCCATCGTCTCGCGGTTTTTTCTTTCCTTCCAACAAATATCTTCTAACTTTCGGCTTCTTCAACCTCTCAGGATGATGGATGTAATCATATCCATAGCGTCCCTTTACACATAACGCCATGCCATTGACCGGTGCATTCGGGTTCGATTGCACGCCAATGACTTTTTCATTCTTCACCAATAGGTCAAATTGACAACCCACGCCGCAATACGAGCATGTAGTGGTGACTTTAGTCATCTGATGTGCGCGCGCCTTTCCATAATTCATCTTGTTTGATAACGCGCCGGTCGGGCAGTATGCCACGCATTGTCCGCAGGATTCACAGCGTGCTTCGAGCATGGTCGTGCCTGCACCCGGAACGATGACTTCATCAAATCCGCGTTTTGCCACGCCCCACACATCGCGGACTTGGATTTCAGCGCATGCCGAAACACAGCGGCGGCAGAGGATACAACGATTCATATCCACGCGGATGAAGGGATTCGGGTCGCTGTCCACGGGATAGCGTGTGCCTTTGCTTCCCCACGCTGGGGCAGCTGCCTTATATTCATAAGCCAGGTCTTGCAATTCGCATTCGCCGCTCACATCACAGGTGATGCAATCCTGCGGATGGTTGGCGAGCATGAGTTCCAAAGTCAACTTGCGGTCTTTGGTCACCTTCTCGCTCTGCGTTTGGATCTCCATGCCCTCCCAAATGGGGGTGACGCACGCGGCTGATAAAAATCTTCCGCCTTTCACTTCCACCACGCACATGCGGCAATTGCCGGTTGGATTCAAATCCTTGTGATAGCAAAGAGTAGGCACATGAATGCCGTGCTCCTTCGTCACCTGCAAAATGGTCTTGCCGGGTTCGGCTTGAATGGGTTGTCCGTTAATTTTTAGATTTATCATAATCACCTCGTTGTCATGTCGTTGCGAGGGCGCTAGCCCGAAGCAATCTCCACATTAACTGGGGGATTGCTTCGCCGCAAAGAACGTGGCTCGCAACGACATCTAATTCTCCGCCTTCTTGAACTCTGCTTCAAAATGTGTAAGTACAGATTTCATCGGTATCGGCACGCTTTGACCTAATCCGCAGAAGGAAGAGTCGTGCATCAGTGACGCAAGAGTCGTTAGCTCTTCCACATCGCCTTGTTGACCCTTTCCACTTGCCATGCGGTTCAAGATTTCGAGCGAGCGCCAGGTCCCAACTCGGCAGGGTGTACATTTTCCGCAGGATTCCACCGCGAAGAAGTGCAATAGCTCACGCAGGAATGCCACGGGTGAAACGCTTTCATCGCAAACGAGGAATGAACCTGCGCCCAGCGAAATTCCTTTTTGGGAGGATGCAAAGTCAATGGGAATATCCAAAAGCTTTTCATCCACGATGGTCCCGGCTGCGCCACCGCATAAGGCGAATTTGAATTTTGAACCTTTGATCATGCCGCCGCCAAAGTCATCAATGATCTGGCGCAGGGTGAGTCCAAATGGCGCTTCAAAAAGCCCGGGGTGATTGACATGCCCAAGCACCATATACATCTTTGTCCCCGGCACTGAATAAGTGGAAATGGATTTCCACCACTCTGCTCCATTCTTCAAGATATGCGGCACCGCGCAAAATGACTCCACGTTGTTGACAGCGGTCGGTTGTCCACGGAAGCCAGAGGTGGGTGGGTAGGGCGGACGTAATCTCGGTTCGCCGCGTTTTCCTTCAAGGGATTCAAGGAGCGCAGTTTCTTCACCGCAGATGTAAGCTCCCGCACCGCGATGAACGTGGATGTCGAAAGAGAAGCCACTTCCTAAAATATTTTTGCCAAGTAAATTTTTTGCCTTTGCCTGGTCAATGGCGCGTTCCAAACGGCGCGCTTGATGTTCATATTCCCCGCGGATATAGATCCATGCTTCCGATGCGCCGCACGCATAACCTGCAATGACTATGCCTTCCAATAATTGATGCGGATTGGTTTCCATTAACACGCGGTCTTTGAAGATCAGCGGCTCGGACTCATCCGCGTTGCAGACGATATAGCGCGGAGTCCTTTTTTCGCTGGCTACGAAACGCCACTTGCGCCCAACCGGGAAGCCCGCTCCGCCACGTCCTTGCAGGCCGGAGCTTTCCACTTCCGCCAGAACAGTCGTCGGGTCAGATTGAAGCGCTTTCTTGAGTCCATCGTACAGACCATGCTCGAGCGCTGAGTCGATCTCGTCGGGATCCACTTTCCCGATCAAGGACGTCATCACGCGGACTTCGCCTTTGCGCGGTTTTGAATATTCAGTAGGCACGCCGCGCCAGCCTTCGCAGACCTTCTTCGCATCTTTAGGTGAGACTGGTCCCGCCTGTTCATCTTCGACTAGTACCGCGGGCGCGCGGTCACATAAGCCAAGACAAGACGAGCGTTCCACAGACCATTGACCGTTGACCATGGACGACCATTCATCAACGACGGTCTGTCGTCCACCGTCCGCTGTTGCTCTTTTCAACCAGCATACCGGCCCGTCACACACGCGCAAAACTTTTTTGCGTTCTTCGAGCGAGAGCATGGAATAAAAAGTGGCCATGCCGTAGGCTTCGTGAGCAGGGATGTGCAGCGCGCGTGCCGCTTCGGTGATGGTGACGGGATTTAACTTGTTTTTCGCGCCGAGGTCTTTGAGCACTTCGAGCGTGGCTTCCTGCGTGCCGCCGTGATGATGCGCAAGCTCTGCGATCTCATGGTCAACGGGTTTATAAACGATCTTTTTATTTGTCATAGCGCCTCATGGAAAATCCGAGAGTTCAGGATGATTATCGCTTATCTGACTTTTATGCGTTAGTTGCATTGTTCATACTTCGCAGGGATGTTCATCCTTGCTTATCGTGCGGAAATTCACAATCAATTGTAGCAGAAAAAAGCCACCTCGAAGGGTGGCTTGAGAATCACTTGTAATCTTTACGATGCTTTGGGAGTTTCTTTTTGTGGACAGGTTCTTCTTGTTGTTTTTTACTTTTTTTGTAATTGATATACTGTTGGATCGGCATGGTTATTATTTTCAAACCTACAAAAGCGAAGAACCCAAGAATAATAATGCCCAATAGAGCTTTCCAATCTCTTGTTTCAATAAACGCATCAATTGCCATGGTTATTATCCAGACTATGGGTATAAAAAACACCAGTCCTACACCGATATACACAACTGAGGTTAATAAGTTGGGCGGAAGTTGATCTTCATGAAGATACTTCCAATTGGGTTTATTGACCGGTCTGGGTATCCATGTACGCCTTCCAAATTTGATGTCAAATTGAATTGGGTCACCATTATCATCTTTTTTTGCCATTTTATCTTTTTCCTACAGTCCAACTCTTTGAGGATTCGAATACACATTGAACCTGTGCTTGCGTGCATATCCGATCAAGGTGATTCCATATCGCTGCGCCATCTCAATGGACAGTGACGATGGGGAGGTGCGTGAGATCAAAATGGGGGTGTTCATGCGCGCGGCTTTTTGAAGCATCTCCGAGCTGATGCGCCCGGTCGTGATCAATATCCTTTTCTCGGGCCAGATATTCTTCATCAAACATAATCCGGCGATCTTATCCAGCGTATTGTGCCTGCCAATATCTTCAGCGGACAACAAAACTTTTTCCCCATCGCTTAAAGCGGATGTGTGGACTCCGCCGGTCTCTTTGTAAAGGGATTGCGACTCGAAAAGCATTTCCACCAGAACACCAATCGCTTCAGGCTTCACCTTGAACTGGTCGCTGTCAAAATTGACATTTGGCTTCGCAAGAAGGTCCACTGCCGTCACGCCGCCTGTGCATCCCGAAGTCCTGCGCCATGACGTGGGCTGCTTCGCTTCGTGGTTCAACCAGACATCCACGTTATCGCCATGCTCGCAGACGTGCACGTCGCTGACCTCGTCCATGGTTTCGATGATGCCTTCGTTATAAAGGAATCCCACCGCCAGCGCTTCCAGGTTGACAGGTGTACACATGAATGTGATCCACACTTCACCGTTGACCGTTAACGACACCGGCGTTTCAACGATGGTTTCTGCATCGAAGGATTTCCATTTTTTGAATTCGTACTGCTCATAATGAATTGACTTTTGCGGCGTGATCATATTTTCTCCAACCGATAAATTAAACTTCGTTCCAATTCTCAGGTAACTTTGGCGCTGACCAGTTTGGGTCGGGCCGCCAATTCAGCCATTTTCCATCAATCGGGTATTTTTGTTTTTTAATTCTTTCGAAAACATCGGGCTTCGCCATTTCTATTCCATCTGTCCATTGTTTCAAAAGAATGCCGCTATCGATCCCTTTTTGATAATCTTCTTCATCCTTCCAATGCCATTTACGCTTAGGGTCGATGACAATATCCAATTCCAGATCAAGTGTATCAAACCCGCATTCGCTCCGCCAAAAAGGGAGTTGAAAGTTGATGTAGTAACAAAGGAATTGGTTTGTGTTCTCCTGCCAGAAATAAATCGTTGCATAATAGTTCTGTGGTTCCATCAAAACCAACAGGCGATTTGTATGCCATGTGAATTTTTGCATGTCTGGGTTGTTCTTTTTGTAATCTCCCCAGCGATCCCATTCTCGCCGTTCTCCATGCTTTCCATTGATATACCCTTCGGGCATCATACAATCCGCTCCGGGTATTATCGCTAGCGCAACTTCGCCATCAGTGTCATGAACAACAATTGCCGATTGTACGATCCATGCACACTGGTTGTAAATTCCTCTTAAAGCAACGGTATCGCCCGGTTTCCATATTTTTGCCATTTGAATTTAATATACCTTCTTCTTTTCAGAATTTCTGTGCATCTTATAGAACAGATCAGGGTCGGCGAGAAATGCACCGAGACATGATTCTGTGCAGAGGTAGATGATCCGTCCGCGGTACTCTGCACGCGGAAAGTATTGCGGGTCTGTATCGTTATAAATGCGTCCGCAAAGAGTGACGAATTTTTTGAATTTTTCCGATTCTTTTTCGGTGGCAAATTTTATTTTCGTTTCAGGCATGGACTGATTGTAATTCTCCAATATACACTTCAAACGGACTGAGTCTGACTTCTTTTATTTCTTGATCCTTGGGCGAAATTTCGGCGCTGGTGAATAAAGAATGAAGTTTGTGAGCTTTACATTCCTTAATGTCGGAGAAGTTCAGGTGATACGGTCTGTTCGAGAAGTTGAGGATCACCAAAACCTTTTGTTCTTCACTCACACGCAGGAAAGCGAAATAGTCTGCGGCAGTTTCGTGTACGCGGATGTATTCCCCATGAATCAAGGCTGGTGAATTTTTGCGTACCTTAAGCAGACGTTTGTAATAGTTTAGCAGGGAGTATGGGCTTTCTGTTTGGTCTTTGACGTTGACCCCATCCTGATAATTGGGATTCACCGGCAGCCAGGGGGAAACTCCGGCGGGGGAGAAGCCTGCATTCGGGTTGTTCGACCAGTGCATGGGTGTGCGATTCTTGTCGCGGGTCATTTCAGCGGTGCGCGCCATAGCCTCGCGCGGGTCAACTTTCAGGTCATTCACGAGGGCATGGTAATACCATGTACCCATGGTGTCCTTGACTTGTGAGATGTCAGTCAGCATATAGTCGGTCATGCCGATCTCTTCGCCGTTATATAGAAAAGGCGTGCCTCTCAAGGTCAATATCAATGCGGTGTGCAGGCGTGCTAATTCGGCATCGTGTAACTTGTCGCCAAAGCGCGTGTGGATGCGTGAGTTGTCATGGTTGCCAAGCGTATTGCACGGCCATCCCGCTTCAGCAGAAAGTTCGGATAATCTTTTTAGTCTTTCCGCTTGATTCTTGCGGATATGTTCAGGCGTGATGCCTCCTGTTTTCATGAGGGCAAAATTGAAGACAAGGTGCAACTCATCCTTGCCATCTCCCATGTAATCAATATTCTCATCTTCGCCCACCAACATGCGGTCGCCTTCATATTCATCCATGATGGTGCGCAGTTCTTTCATCAACTCATGCAGACCACCCTGTGCCCACTGGTTCTTGAACATGTCATGCCAGTATTGATCCCTGAGTTTTATTTCCTCAGGGGTTTTGGCAAGGTCTGAGAAGTGACGAAGTTCAGCCAAATTCATTGGGACAGTATGCGGAGTGAGATTCGGGTCTTCGAAGATGGTGCCGAGTGCGTCCAGCCGGTAGCCGTCCACGCCGAGGTCCAGCCAGAAGCGGATCGCCTGCCACATCGCTTCTTTGACTTCGGGACTGTGCCAGTTCAGATCCGGCTGCTGCTTCATGAAGTAGTGATAATAGTATTGATTCCTTTCTGGAGCGTAAGTCCACGCATCGCCGTCGAAACAGGATTGCCAATTGTTCGGGGGAGTATCTGCCCAGACGTACCAGTCCACTTTGGGATTATCGCGGCTCGATCTTGACTCTACGAACCACTCATGCTCATCGGAGGTGTGATTCAGCACGAGGTCCAGAATGACGCGCATGTTTCGCTTGTGAGATTCATCCAGAAAAGTTTTGAAGTCATTCAGTGTGCCATATTCAGGCGCGGCATCGCAGTAATCAGAAATGTCGTAGCCGCAATCCCAATTGGGCGAGGGGAAATGCGGGGAGAGCCAGAGCGCATCCACGCCGAGGTTGGCAAGATAATCCAGCTTTTCAGTGATGCCTTTGAAATCACCGATACCATCGCCATTGCCGTCGGCAAATGAGCGCGGATAAATTTGATAAAAGACGGCGGTCTGCCACCATTTGAGAGGGGTCATGGATTTTAAAATTCCTGAGTATAAGTTTGAAGGTTTACAGGTTGGCACGTCGAAACGTTCAAACTTTTAACTTGCCAACTTTCCAACGATCTTAATGCAATCATGTTTGAAGACTTCCTCTTTATGCGGAGCATCCGGAAGTTCACTGGTCAGGTCTTGACCGGGGAAATGCAAAAATTCATGCATGCCGAGCCGCCACTTTGGACAATCGGTGACATCATATACGACGCCTTTATAGGCGACGAATTTACGTGTGCCGCGTTCGCCCGTGTTGCGTTTGAGTTCCGCTTCTGAAATGACTCTGTCTGGGATTATCATGAGGTGATCATATACCCGAAACGGTCTCTTCTCTGTGTTTGCCGTAATCGCGGATGAGCGAGTCGACACAGCGCGCTACGGTGGCAGGTCCGCCGCGATGCCGGGATTGTCCATAAATAGGGTACCAACGCATCTTTGGTAATTTGTATTTGATTCAATAATATGTCGCGGTCTGTTGAATTGAAACGCGATAGAAAAGAGGCGTTGACCTTGCGGTAGTCGTTCGTGCCGTCATAAAAATAAAATGGTTCAATACCTTCACAAATCTCCGCGCACCCCGCCAGGGTGATGCGGTTCCAACCGATAAAGTGGGCGAGGATGTCGCGCGGAGTCCAATCGCCGAGCGGTTTCATCAGGGCTTCGGGAGAAAGTCCCTTGGCGGTTTGCATGAAGGCATCATACGCTAACTCTAAATCTGCAAGCTGTTCTTTACGATTTTTAAACATTTTTCGCCTTCCTTTTTGATTTTTTCAATTATAAGCCAGTTGATTGGCAGGGATGACTTCCTTTCTTGCTTGACCCTGACCCTGCTACAAGCTAAAATGCTGTTCCTACCTTTTAGTTCCCGTCCTTGCGAGGAGCCCAGAAGGGTGACGACACAATTCCATATTTTCGGAGATTGCTCACCGCACTGGCGTGCGGCGCAAGTGTCGGGCTATCGCCCTCGCAACGACATTGTGACCTTATGTTTGAAACTCTCACTGGACGACTTAATCAAATTTTCGATCAACTGCGCCGCCGCGGAAAACTCTCCGAAGCGGATGTAGATGCTGCCATGCGTGAAGTGCGCCTCGCCTTGCTGGAAGCGGACGTGCATTTCAGCGTGGTCAAAACCTTCATTGCCAAGGTCCGTGAACGCGCTGTCGGGGCGGAAGTATCGAAGGCGCTGAATCCCGGTCAACAGGTCATCAAGATCGTCAACGAAGAATTGATCGCTTCGCTGGGTGAACCTGTCGGGTTGAATCTGACGGGCCCGAAACCGCGTGTCATCATGATGGTTGGTTTGCAGGGCGCTGGTAAAACGACTGCCTCTGGAAAACTGGCACGGTTGATGAAAGCAAAAGGGGAACGCGTTCTATTGGTGGCTGGTGACCCGTATCGTCCCGCCGCTGTGAAGCAATTGCAGCAACTCGGTGAACGTTTGGATGTTGAAGTCGAAACTGACCTGTCTCTCACGCCACCGCAGCTTGCCAAGCGCGCCGTGGATAAAGCTGAAAAGGGCGGCTTCGGACTGGTCATCATTGACACAGCCGGTCGGTCACAGCTGGATGCGGACTTGATGAATGAGTTGAAGTCCATCTCCGCGAACGTCAACCCGGTTGATATTCTGCTGGTGGTCGACTCGATGATCGGTCAGGAAGCCTTGAACATTGCACAAGGTTTTCGCGATGCCATCCAGATCACCGGTTTGATCCTCACAAAAATGGATGGCGACTCACGCGGCGGCGCGGCCATTTCCATTCGTTCTGTAACCGGCATCCCCATTAAATTTATCGGTACTGGTGAAAAACTCGACGCACTTGAAACTTATGATCCTTCGCGTTTGTCCTCGCGCATTTTGGGCATGGGCGATCTGATCGGTCTGATCGAAAAGGCCGAGGCCGCATATGACGGTCAGAACATGGAAGATCAAGCCAAGCAGGCTCAAAAGATGATGAAAGGTCAATTCTCGCTGGAGGATTGGCTTGACCAAATGAAGCAGATGAAGAAGATGGGTCCGCTCGCGCAGATCATGGAAATGCTCCCCGGTCAAATGGGGCAGGCCGCGCGCGGCATTGACCCAACGGTTGTGGAAAAATCTTTCAAGCAGTCCGAAGCCATTATCAATTCGATGACCCTCAAAGAACGGCGCGACCCTGACCTGCTGAATGCATCCCGCCGCAGACGCATCGCCGCGGGCTGCGGCATGGAAGTGCAGGATGTGAACAGACTCATCAAACAATTCCGTGAGGCGCAGAAGATGATGAAGATGTTCCAAAAGACGGGCGGCAGGGGAATGCCGAAGATGTTTGGATAGGATTAGTTTGATAGTTGGTTAGTCGGCTGGTTTGCTAGTCAATCGGTTGGAAAGAGTGATCGGTTATCAGTATTGATGATGATGCTGAAGAACGTTGGGTCGGGAGAAAATGTGATGCAATCCGAAACAACGATAAAGCGAAACTTTCCGCACCATGTAGTTGATGAAAAAATTGAAACCATCATTGAATATGAAGCAGGTTTTAGATATTAAATGCCAAAAGGCAGGAAAACATCGTCCCAAAATTCGGTAACATATAATTTTGGGACGAACTCTTTGCCTCATGCTTTTTGTTACCTTCACCAATCCAGCCATATAACTTTATTCTTTGTCGTTATGGAACAATTTGAACTTGGCGGAATTGGGACATTCATCTTTCAAATGTCCTGTACCTCCGCAAAACTCACAACGGATTGGCTCCGGCGGTTTCTCTTTCTGTTTGGTTCTTGAAAAGATTTTCAAAATAGATGCAAAGAATTTATTCATGCGTTTCCCTTTCCTGACAATTCGACTACTCAACTAATTGACTACCTGACTAAGAACTAAAACTTTTCTTTAGCGGATTGCTCTAAAATATAGAATCCCATCCCGGTCATTCGCATCAATTCGGACCTTTGAACGGGCCTGCCATTTTCGAGTTTATCCATCATCCTGAGCAGGGACCCGCGCACTCCGCTGGCGCGGTGCGCCCAGACTGAGTCAGCACTGATCCTTTCAAGGCGGGCAAGCAGCAAGCGGGTCAGGTCGAGATGCGGAAGTTCATCCATCATGTCATTTTTCATTGTGTTGATTATATTCTGAACTTCTTTCATGAAGGTAATTCCTTTTGCTGAATACGCTATAATAATTTAATTGACTTTGAAATAATAAGAAAAGAGGTAATATGCCGGTAAAACATGCAACTGAAGTAGAAGCTAAAAATGTGGCTGCTGGAAAAGACACAAAGATACAAGTCTTGATCTCATCGCAGGAGGGACCCAACTTCGCCCTGCGGAAATTCTCGATGCTCCCCGGCGGTGGGATGCCGCGTCACACCAACACGGTGGAGCATGAGCAATACGTCCTGCACGGGCATGCAAAGATCGGACTAGGCGATGAGATCGTTGAAGTCAAAGCTGGTGATGTAGTCTTTATCCCCGAAGGCTTGGTGCATTTCTATGAAAACATCGGTGACGAGCCTTTTGAGTTTTTGTGTATCATTCCCAACAAGGAAGATAAGATCACGATTGTTGATGAAGCCAGTTGTTAAGAAGTGATCAGTCAACAGTGATCAGTGTTCAGTGAAGGAGATGCAATGAGTGGATAACAACATGCACGGAGTTTCCGCAACTTGCTTGTCTATCAAAGAAATTGTTAATTGTAGAAACCGATGACTGATTACTGACAACTGAATACTGATTACTTCCCCTATAACGGTGTCTTCGCCGGCATTCCCGCGTTACGTGGATATTTCGGTGGCGTGGCGGCGACCTTGTCTATCAACACAAGATAACGGTCATCGGCAACACCGGGCAGGTTAACGGGGATCAATTGCTTTAATTTTCCCCCCAGGATTTTCATCGCGTTTTCAGCGGACTGCGCTTCGGCGGGTCCGCTTTCGCCTTTTTGTGCGAGAACTGTCCCGCCGATCTTTACCAGCGGAAGAAGATACTCACTCAAGACATTCATATTTGCTACTGCGCGCGCCACTGCCCAATCATAAACTTCGCGGTGTTCGGACTTTTTCCCCAGATCCTCTGCGCGTGCTTGAATGACATTTACGCCTTCCAGCCCCAGCACGCGGACAATGTGTTGGCAGAACATGGCTTTCTTCCCAACAGACTCCACCAAGGTCAACTGCATGGCGGGATAAATTATCTTCAAGGGAATGCCCGGGAAACCGGCACCAGTCCCAATGTCAATGAGGCGGCGCGGGGGAATGGCCTTCCAGGCCAGCACGCAGGAAAATGAATCCAAAAAATGTTTGGTGCGGATCGACTCCACATCCCGAATGGCGGTGAGATTAAATTTCTGATTCCAATCCAGCAGTTCGCGTTCGTAGGTAATAAGCGACATGACTTGCCGCCCCGTCATGTGAACGTTGAATTGTGAAAGCGCTTCGCGTGCCAGGTTTTCCATGGGGTGATTATACACATAAAAAAAGTAGAGACACAGCGCCGCTGTGTCTCTACGATTCACTTCTTACTTTTTACTTCTCAGTCTTTGCTTCCAACACTTCTTCCTTCTTCACTTTCCTGCCGCGCATCTTTCGAAAAACCGCGCGTGCGCCGATGAAGACGAGATACAGCGGAATGAAGACGAGGATCAAAACCGGCAGGTTGTAGATCACAAAGCGGATGAGGAATTCCGTGAAGCCTTTCAGGAAATCGATCAGATCCTGCACTGCCTCAAGCGCTACACCTTTGGGTTCCCATTTGCCGATCACAAGGGGCTGAATGGTCGCCTCGGCGATGATTCGCACACTGATCCCTGAAAGCGCGGCAGCTTCATCGTAATATTTGATCTGTCCCTTTACCAGTTCGATCTGCTCGCGGTAATAGGTGAGTTGATTGAAGATGTTGACTACATCGGTGGTGTCTGTGGCTTTTTGAAGGATCTCATTCAACTGGGCTTCAGCGGCTTCATAATTCTTCAGGCGTGATTGCAGGTCAACATATTCAGAGGTGACATCCTGACCTGTTATGTTTTCAGTCCGGACTTCGACCGTATCTTTCTTGATCTTGTCCAGCGCTTCCTCCAATTTTTCAGAGGGGACGCGGATCACGATCGTCGCTTCGGGTACTTGAACATAATTGTTGGTGTAGCTTTGATGCATATTGGATGAGACGACAAATCCGCCCATTTGCTCTGCCATGACCTGAATGTTCTTCATGCGTCCGTTAACATCTGCAACCACAATGGCAAGGTCGGCATTTTTGATGACGATACGTTCCACCGCTGAAGGAGAGACACCGGAGCCGCTGTTTGCTGTGGATTGGTCAGTAGCAGATCTGGCACTCGGTTCGCTGGCAGGTAATTCCTGTGGTGCACCTCCGCTCATTTCAGGGGAGACACTATAGTAATCATTTGTGGATGCAGGCTTTGCGCCACCGCAGGCGGCGAGGATTAAACTTGCGATCAATACGAGACTAAATGGCAATAATCGTTTCATGACTTCTTCTCCTTTTTGATTTCTCTGCCAAAAAGACGAACGTGAAAGAGAATTAGTTCCGCTTTACCAGCCTTCGCCAATACGCACCGCATGTTTTTCAGGCAAACCTGCCTCGCGGATATGTTTCTGCACCTCGGCAATGTTATACATCACGCGGCGCGGAGTCCAGGTTTGTTCTTCTGTATCGTAAATAGCATAGGCGGATCGCGGGTCGCGGTCTCTTGGCTGGCCGACCGAGCCTGGGTTCAGGATCATCTTTGGGTGGAGTTTGATCACGCTATCAGGTTTAGGTTGTTCGATCGTAATGCGGTCCTTCTTTTCATCCAAGACGAACATGCTTTGAATATGGGTGTGCCCAACAAAACACCATGGCGTTGTGAAATGATCAAAGTTGATCCGCGCCGAGGGTAAGTTCAAAATATATTCCCATAACGGTTCACGCGGACTTCCATGCGCCAGCGTAACATCACCGCATACTTTTGCGGTGGAAGGTAATGTGCGCAGAAAATCCATGTTACTCGCAGTCAAAACTTTTTCATGATAGATCAAGGCTCGACGCGCATCGCCATTGTAAGTCTCGAAAGCCATCTTACCGGTCACTGCCGCATCATGGTTTCCAAGCATACAAGTCAGGTTCGGGATGTCGCGTATTTCTTCAACCACTGCGTTCGGGTCGGGTCCGTACCCAACGAGGTCGCCAAGACACCAGGTCTCATCCACCTGACCTGCATCTTTCAGTACAGCCATGAGGGCTGTGTAATTTGCATGAATATCCGACATAACCAAAACGCGCATAATTACTCCAACAGCTTTGATGTGTGTTCAATGATCTTTTCGGCCGCTTCCATCTTGCTCATTAACGGCAAAACTTCTTTGGTTCCATTTGCGAATAAGAGGGTCACGCGATTGGTCTCCACTGCAAAACCAGAATCGTTTGCAGAAATATCGTTCGCAACAATGAGGTCCAATTTTTTTGATTTCAACTTTTCGGAGGCATTTGCCAGCAGGTTTTGACTCTCCGCTGCAAACCCCACCACGACCTTAAAACGCTTCGGACTTAACTGTGAGCTGGCTACTGTTTTAAGAATATCAGGCGCCGCTGTGAGTTCCACCTGCGGAATGCCGTCGCGCTTCTTCAATTTATTTTTCGCAGCCAGCGTCGGGCGGAAATCTGCGGCGGCCGCCGCCATGATGAGCGCATCTGCTGATTCGCTCATGACGGCATCCAGCATTTCCTGCGCACTGGTGACTTTGATGACGCGCGCTCCCACAGGTGCAGACAATGCTGTCGGCGCAGTGACCAAACAAACGTCTGCGCCGGAATCGAGAGCGGCTTGGGCGAGTGCATATCCCTGTTTACCCGAAGAATGATTCGTGATGACTCGTACCGGGTCGAGCGCTTCCTGAGTCCCGCCCGCGGTGACAAGGACTTTTTTGCCCGCGAGTTTTCCTTTCCTGCCAAGCACCATCCGAATGTGACCAAAGATTTCCGCAGGCTCGACCATGCGTCCCTTGCCGGTTAATCCCGAGGCAAGGTGTCCCTCGGCGGGACCAACGATAATTTCGCCGCGTTCTTTTAGTTTTGCGAGATTCTCCTGCGTGGCGGAATGATCGAACATGCCGCCGTCCATTGCCGGCGCGATCACCAGCGGACATTGCGCTGCCAGCGCAGTGACTGTCAGTAAATTATCTGCAATGCCATGCGCAAGTTTGGCGATCGTGTTTGCGGTGCACGGCGCGATAACGAGCAAATCTGCTGTTTTACCAAAGCTGAGGTGCAGGACATGCGCTTCATTGCCCCATAGATCGGCATCTGTATACGCGCGCCGCCCAGTGACCGATTGGAAGGTGAGCGGTGTAATGAATTTTTCACTTGAACTGGTAAGAAGAACATCCACTAGTGCGCCAGCCTGCGCGAGTTTGGAAGCAAGGTCGGCGGCTTTATACCCGGCAATGGAACCCGTCACGCCGAGGAGAATATGTTTACCGGACAATACAGACATAAGACGATTATACTGCCAACATATACAAAATCTCTTTTTACAATCATTGCACCATTATTGACTTGACATTCATCCGGCGCGGTCATATACTCACGAACATAATTGAACGGGGAGCCTGCGTAGACAGGCTGAGAGGAGCTGCTTGCTCGACCCGCATTACCTGATCTGGTTAATACCAGCGGAGGGACTCTTGATTCAGTCACAGCCATCCTCCGCCGGGGATGGTTTTTGTTTAAGGAGATGAACATGCCGCGTATGGTTATTTTTGCAAATGGACTTATCCCAAGCTTGGACTCTGTCCGCAGTTTATTGCGCCCGGATGATTTTTTGATCGGCGCAGACGGCGGGGCGCGTCACATCATGGGACTTGGTTTGATGCCTCATCTTGTGATCGGAGACCTCGATTCATTGACAGAGGATGAGTTGTACGAATTGAGCAGTGCCGATGTCAAGATCGAACAATATCCTGAAGACAAGAATGAGACCGACCTCGAACTCGCCATTGAGTACGCTCTTGAACAGCGTGCGAGTTCGATCATCATCGTTGCCGCATTGGGTGGGCGCATGGATCAGTCCTTTGGGAATATCGCCCTGCTTTCTGATCCGCTCATCTCAAGGACTGATATTCGACTCGATGATGGGGCGGAGGAAATTTCCTTTTGCCGGGGTCAGGCTCAGGTCAACGGAAGAAGCGGTGACATCGTCTCGCTCATTCCATGGGGCGGGGATGTTAGCGGCGTCACCACAACTGGTTTGAAATGGACATTGATCAGCGAGATTCTTTACTCCCACAAAACGCGCGGCATCAGCAATGAGATGACTGGCGACACGGCAACCGTTCAAATCAAATCCGGTTCGTTGCTTATTGTCCATCGCCGCATTGACTGATTACTGACCACTGATAACTGATTTCTAAATAACTGGAGACAAAAATGAAACGCATAACTTTTTACTTTTTACTTTTTACTTTACTTCTCACTTCCTGCGCGCCAACATCAACGCCAACTCCCGTAGAACCTCAAACCATTACCATTCTGACACATGACTCTTTTGCCATCGGTGAAGATGTCATCAAAGCCTTTGAAGCGGACAATAACGCAAAAGTTACTTTCCTCCAAAGTGGTGACGCGGGTGCGGTGCTCAACCAGGCAGTCCTCACCAAAAACGCCCCGCTCGCGGACATCCTCTTCGGTGTGGACAACACCTTCCTCTCCCGCGCGTTGGATGCTGATATTTTCGAAGTCTATCAATCACCCGCGTTGACCGATATCGCCGATGAATTCAAACTTGACCCGTCCAACCGCGCTCTGCCCGTGGACTATGGCGATGTCTGCATCAATTACGATAAAAATTATTTCACTGAAAAGAATTTACCCGTCCCACAATCCTTTGAAGATTTGGCAAAGCCAGAATACAAAGACTTATTGGTTATGGAAAACCCCGCCACATCCTCGCCCGGACTTGCCTTCCTACTCGCCACGCGCGCTTATTTCGGTGACGATTATCTTGACTACTGGAAGAGTCTGAAAGCCAATGGAACTATCGTTGTAGATGGCTGGGAAACTGCATACTACACCAACTTCTCCGCATCCTCTGGCAAGGGACCACAGCCAATGGTCGTCTCCTACGCATCCAGCCCAGCCGCGGAAGTGTTCTTCGCCTCTCCCGCCCCGACAGAATCTCCCACCGCATCCATTGTTGCCTCGGGCATGTGCTTCCGTCAAATCGAATTTGTCGGAATTTTGAAGAACACACCCAATCAAACGCTCGCTCAAAAATTTGTAGACTTCATGTTAAGCCAGCAATTTCAGGAAGACATGCCGCTGAATATGTTTGTTTATCCTGTAAATAAAAATGCACCACTGCCAGAAGTCTTTAAGAACTTTGCTCAGGTTGCAAAGAATCCCGCCGCCCTCTCCGCCGCCGAGATCGCATCCAACCGCGACACATGGATCGAAGCCTGGACAGCGGCGATGAAGTAGCCCGCAGGGCTTTGTAGGTGTAGCACGGGGATTAATCCCCGTGCTACACCAAACGCGTTTACCCAATGCCTATCGAAACAGATAACTCCCGCCACGTCCCGGCCCGCCCAAATAGAATCTTGTCCGATGGGCGGAATCCACGCCTTAGCCCCGCACTGACGTTAATGTCAGTGCTATTCCTACAAAGGTCTTTGACCTATGATTTACAATGCAAAATAAAAATTTGAACCACGGAGACGCTGAGACACTGAGTAAAAAAATTCTCCGTGCCTTCGTGTCTCCGTGGTTTTATCGCCTTACCCTCTGGCTCGTGCCTCTTCTCTTTCTGCTTATCTTTTTCTTCCAGCCGCTTGCGCGGATCATTACGCTTGCTTTCAACACGTCTGCATTTACCAAAGCAAATTTTCAATTAATTCTATCCACATTAAGTTTTACTTTTTATCAAGCGACCGTCTCCACCATTCTCACCTTCATCCTCGGCATTCCCTCCGCAATCTTATTTTCACGTTTCAATTTTCACGGCAAGCCTCTTCTCCGCGCACTGACCGCTGTTCCTTTCATGCTTCCTACCGTTGTCGTTGCCTCAAGTTTCAACGCACTATTTGGCAATCATGGCTTATTTTCATTTCTCTTTCCCCTTTCCCCCGAATTTACAACTTCCAAAGCTTTTTACTTTTTACTGATCTTACTAGCTCACATTTTTTACAACACTACCATCGTAATCCGCATCGTGGGCAACGCCCTCTCCCGACTGGATACAAAACTGGAAGGCGCCGCCCGCTCCCTCGGCGCGGATACCTTCCATGTGTGGAAAGATATTACCCTGCCATTGCTTCGCCCGTCCCTGCTTGCCGCCGCCTTGCTTGTCTTCATGTTCGACTTCACCAGCTTCGGCGTCATCCTTTTATTGGGCGGCTCGAACTTCTCTACCCTCGAAGTGGAAATTTACCTGCGCGTGCTCAAACTTCCAAACCTGCCGCTCGCCGCGTTGCTTTCCATTGTTCAACTTATCTTTACGCTGATCTTTTCCATTCTCTACACCCGCACTATCAACCAGGTCACAACTCAAACAGCGCCGCGTTTCTCAGCCTCGCGTCCTCCCAAAACCATCCGTGAACGAATCTTCGTTTTTACTTTTTACTTATTACTCATTACTTTTTTTGCTCTTCCACTACTCTCCCTCCCCATCCGCTCCCTCACCCGCCTCGAAGCGGACCGTGGTCAACGCGGCGAAGTTCAATATGGATTCACAACTGACTATTACAAAGAACTTTTCATCAATCGCCGCGGATCGTTATTTTACGTCCCGCCTATTCAAGCCGCGCGAAATTCTCTCGGATATGCCAGCCTGACAGTTTTACTTTCGCTCGCGCTTGGGTATCCCGCCGCGTACGCGCTCGCCAAGCCAACCCGCCTCGAAAAATTTCTCGACCCGCTCATCATGCTTCCGCTTGGAGCATCGGCGGTGATGCTTGGGCTGGGCTTCATCATTTCATTTGGACGTTCGCTCGCTTCGCCGTGGTTCGTTCCCATCGCGCATACGCTTGTTGCGTTGCCGTTTGTGATTCGCACACTGCAACCTGCGCTGGCTTCAATCCCTGAAAGATTACGCCAAGCCGCGTCCACGTTGGGCGCGTCACCGTTTCGCGTTTGGCAGACGGTTGATTTTCCTATCCTCTCGCGCGCCACGCTGAGCGCCGCAACTTTTGCTTTCACGGTTTCCCTCGGCGAGTTTGGCGCAACCCTTCTGCTAACCCGCCCCGATTACCCAACCATCCCAATTGCCATTCAGCGCTTTCTTTCCCAGCCTGGCGGTCTCAACTTTGGTCAGGCGATGGCGATGGCGACTCTGTTGATGCTTCTCACTACGCTTGCGATTTTGATTATCGAAAAATTACGCCTTTCCGACTCTGGAGAATTTTAAAATGCTCGAAGTTCGCAACATCTTCAAAACCTACGACAACAAACCACTCCTGCGCGGCATTTCATTTTCCGTTTCACAAGGCGAAACCATTTGTTTGCTGGGCGCATCGGGCAGTGGAAAATCAACCCTTTTGCGGATGATTGCTGGTCTGGAGTCTCCTGAAAGTGGACATTTCCTGTTTAACCAGATTGACCTCGACCAAACACCGCCTCACCTCCGCGACTTTGGCTTGGTCTTTCAAGACTATGGGCTTTTTCCTCACCTGAATATTTTCGATAACGTGGCATTCGGGTTGAAGATGAGAAACGTTCCCACTGAAAAAATAAATTCGAGAGTTGTTGAAATGCTGGACTTGGTCAATTTACAGGGATTCGAAAAACGAAAAGTGACCGACCTCTCAGGCGGCGAACAGCAACGCGTTGCTCTCGCCCGTGCCCTCGCGCCGAGTCCGTGCCTGTTGATGTTCGATGAACCCCTTGGCGCACTGGATAAATCTTTAAAGGAAGATTTGCTGAATCAAATACGTGCAATTTTGCATAAAACGAAAATCCCAGCCATCTATGTCACACACGACCAGGACGAAGCCTTCACCATCGCAGACCGAATTTTGTTCCTGCACGAGGGCGAAATCATCCGCGACGGTACGCCCAATGAAGCCTGGACGAATCCCAAATCCGCATGGACAGCGCGGATGTTGGGCATGGGCAATGTCATTGAAGGCGTAATTATTTCGGCGAATAAAGTCAAAACTGAAGTTGGCATATTTACTTTGAATTGCAAACACAAATATTCAAAGGGCGAGAGAATTTCATTGTTATTGAAACAGTCAGAGCGGGGGATGGATGAGATAAAACTCAAAGTGGAGGATGTGCTATTTAAGCAGGATCGATTTCAGGTTAAATTAAGAGGCGGGCTTGTCATCCACTTGAAAGATGAGCCGAAGATCGGTCAAATCATTCGCGTGAAAGTTCAGGTGGAATGTCTATCATAAAAAAAGTCCGCTGAATTTTCAGCGGACTTTTTTTATCGAGCCAGTACCTTGGCCATGTGATAGTACTCCATGTTGACCTTGCGCTTGTTGCTGATGACATCCAAAAGCGGAATGAAATCCACGCCTTTGCCTTTGAGACCGGTCATCACGCCATGATGACCCTCGATCAAGGCTTCGACAGCCTTCACACCCATGCGTGACGCGAGCAGACGGTCGTAGGCGGTGGGGGAGCCGCCGCGCTGAATATGACCAAGGATGGTCATGCGGGTTTTGAAGCCAACATCCATGTTGTCAATCGTTTCGGCGAGATCGGTCGTGCGGACGCCGGAGCCTTCTGCGTTGATAATGATGGCATGAGTCTTGCCGCGTTTGTAGGCTTCTTCGACTGACAAGGCGACTTCATCGGCAGTGATCGGCACTTCGGGGATGAGTGCCACTTCTGCACCGCAGACAATGGCCGCCATCACCGCTAGATAGCCGCTGTTGCGTCCCATCGTTTCGATGAGGAATGCGCGTTGATGGGATGAGGCCGTATCGCGCAATTTATCCACGGCTTCCATAATGGTGTTCATAGCCGTATCCGTGCCGATTGCAATATTCGTGCCCCAGATGTCATTATCAATACTACCGGGAATGCCGATGACCTTGACGCCTTTTTGCGAAAGCGCATACGCGCCATTCATCGAACCTTCGCCGCCGATGACGATCAGCGCATCCATGCCCGCTTCATTCATCTTGCGGATCGCATCACGTTGACCGGAGGGTTCCATAAAGCGTTTGCTTCTGCTGGTGAGCAGGATCGTTCCGCCGCGCTGCAGGATTCCGCCCACGTCACGCGGACCCATCGCATTAAACTCGCCGCTGATCAACCCTTCATAGCCATGCTTGATGCCAATCACATCCATGTTATTTGTCAATGAAGTGCGTACTACTGCGCGAATTGCCGCGTTCATTCCGGGGGCATCGCCGCCGGAAGTTAATACCCCAACTGTAAACTTTTTATCTGCCATCTTAAATTTCTCTCTTGATTTGATATGTGTCAAAATCACGCGCGACTACCACGTTCGGGAAAATGGATTGCGCTTCGGCAATCACATCCTTTTCGCGATAGCGGCGTGAAATATGAGTCAGAATAAGCTTCTTAACCCCCGCCTTTGTGGCGAGTTCCGCGCCCATGCGCGCGGTGAGATGCGAGAACTGCTTGGCCATATCGGCTTCTTCATCCAGATATGTGGACTCAATGACCAGTCCATCCGCATCTTTGCAGTACTCGATCAGGTTGTCAACTCTTCCGGCATCTCCCACCACGACGAATTTACTGCCCTTTTCCCAGTCACCCAGCACATCGTCTGGCCTGATGCGGTGACCGTCAGCCAGTGTGATCTCGTTGCCGGCCACCAGTTGTCCGCGTTCGGGGCCGAACGGCACTCCGAGTTCATCCGCTTTTTGTGAGAGGAAGGGTCGGCGGGACTTCTCTTCGAAGACATAGCCCAGGCAATCAGGTCCGCGATGCGTAACCGGAATTGCAGTGACTGTGAAATCGTCCGCTTCAAAGACGATGCCGGGTTTGATCTCGGTCAACTTCAACGGCATGGGGGGCTGGTTGCCGCGCAAGACCACATCATAAAGAAGGGTGCGGACACGTTCCAGCGTACTTCGCCCGCCAAAGATTTCCAATTCGTCAATGGATTCCCAACGCAGGAGGGTGGAAAGCAATCCGCCCAATCCCAGAATATGGTCGAGATGACCGTGCGTCAATAACACGCGCGTTAAGCGTTTGAAGCCGATGCCCGATTGAAGGATCTGTCTTTGTGTGCCTTCGCCGCAATCAATAAGGAAGCGATATTCGTTATGAGAAACGATCTGCCCCGAAAGCCCGCGGTGCGCAGAGGGTGCAGAAGCGGATGTGCCAAGAAAAAGTATTTCGAACAATGGTTGAGTCCTTGCTAAAATTAACGATTAGCCACAGAGAGCGCAGAGACTTTTGAGAAAACCTCTTAAAACTCATTTTTCTCTGTGAACTCTGTGGCAAAAGCTACATTGAAAATCACTATAACTATGCAATTGTACCTTAAAGAAAATAGACCATCAGTGCTATAATCTTTTTTGAAAATAAAAATCGTAAATTGTAAATCGAAATGCCCATTCAGAAACCCTCCACTCCCCCCAAGAAAACTACATCATTAATGGGAAAGATACTCTCTCCCAAAAAGGGAGCCGCGCCGCGCGGCAAGTCCTCGCCAAAAGGGAAACAGCCGGAGCCGACGCTTCCTGCTTTCTCATGGTGGGAGAACCTTTCTGCCGAGCGTAAACTGGATGTGGTCGGCATCATCCTCGCCTTTGTTGGCATTTTGATATTTCTGGGATTGATCACTACAAACCGTTCTGTTCCCATAGAATATGTGATCTTAAAGCTCAAACAATTATTTGGCTGGGGGATATACCTGCTTCCCATTGGGCTACTCGTTTTTGGACTCTGGCTCGTTTTTCGCAAGATCGAGCGTATTCCTCCGCTTTCTGCTGAACGTGCAGTTGGCAGTGGCTTCCTTTTCTTCTGGCTTCTCACTATTTTTCATCTAATTAGCGGTGCGACTGTTGAAACTGCAAATACTATCGGTATCGCAGGTCATGGTGGCGGTGTAATTGGCGGGTATTTTCAATTTTATTTTTGGGATTGGTTTGGCGGCGGTGGCGCGGTCATAGCCTTGATCGCCTGGTTCATTATCGGCATCGCTGTATTTTTGGATAAGCCTGTCCAGGACCTCTTCTTCTGGATCGGACCGTTGATGGATTGGATTCGAAAATGGTTGAACAAACCCCTCGCATCCAAACCTAACCTTGAGTCTGCTTCTGTCTCGATGGAAGAATTCACCCCAATAGATTCCTCCGCAATCCCGGAAGTAACCCAGGTTGCAGAAACGATTCAGCCGACCCGCAAAATCAGCGTCCCCAATGCAATTCAATGGAAGCTCCCGAATGTTGCTGACATTCTGGATGCCGGCAATGCGCCCGCCATCAATGAGGATTTTATTCAACAACGTGCACGATTAATTGAAGAGACACTCGCGTCCTTCGGCGCGCCGGCTCAAGTAGTTGCGATCAGCCGCGGACCTTCGATCACACAATTCGGAGTAGAGCCGCTCTTTCTTGAGTCCAGAGGCGGGGTAAAGACAAAAGTCCGCGTGAGTAAGATCGCATCCCTTTCCGATGATCTTGCCCTCGCATTGGCCGCGCCGCGCATCCGCATTCAAGCGCCAGTGCCCGGTCATAGTTACGTGGGTATCGAAGTGCCGAACGAAGAAATGGCGATGGTGGCCCTTCGCGATATTTTGGAAAGCGATATTTATAAGCGCAACACCAAGCCGTTAAATTTTGGTCTCGGCCGCGACGTGGCTGGACTTCCCATCATTGCCAGCCTCGAAGGGATGCCGCACATGTTGATCGCAGGCACGACCGGCTCCGGTAAATCTGTCTGCGTCAATTCCATCCTGACTTGTTTATTATTATTCAACACACCCGACGATCTGCGCATTGTTTTGGTTGACCCCAAGCGTGTGGAGTTGACCGGTTATAACGGCATCCCGCATTTGCTTGGTCCGGTAGTGGTTGAAATGGATCGTGTCATTGGTGCATTGCAGTGGATGACGCGCGAAATGGACAAGCGTTATCACATGTTCGCGCAGGCCGGTTCGCGCAATATCACCGATTACAACGCAAAGATGAAATTGCAGGGACAGAAAAAATTGCCCTATCTGGTCATCATCATTGACGAGTTGGCCGACCTGATGATGATCGCGCCGGATGAAACCGAAAAGACCATCACCCGCCTCGCTCAATTGGCACGTGCCACCGGCATTCACATGGTACTCGCCACGCAGCGTCCATCGGTGGATGTTGTGACGGGGCTCATCAAGGCGAACTTCCCCGCGCGCATTGCCTTTGCTGTTGCATCCAATACAGACAGCCGCGTTATTCTCGACCAACCCGGCGCGGAGAGATTGCTTGGCCGCGGTGATATGCTCTATCAAGCGCCGGATGCTCCATCCGCGGCGCGCTTGCAGGGCGTGTTTGTGTCAGATCATGAGATCCAGACTCTGGTTGAATACTGGCGCAATCAAGCTGGCGGTGCAAGTCCGTATGCAGTGGCTGGCACTCCCGCAGATTCAGTCCCGACCGGCGTTCCGCTCAAGCAGACTCAACTATGGGACGAAGGCGCAAAATCAGATCACGATCCGCTCTACGACGAGTCGGTTGAAATCGTCCGCAAGGAAGGACGCGCATCGGTTTCCATGCTGCAAAGAAGATTACGCATCGGCTACACCCGCGCCTCGCGCATCGTGGATATGATGGAAGACAAAAAAATCGTCGGCCCGCCTGAAGGCGGTACACAAATGCGCCCGGTCCTGGATTATGGTCAGACCGCCCCGCCGAAAGATGATGGGATATAAACGTAGGTCACGCTTTCAGCGTGGCAGTCACGTTACAAACGTGACCTACTGGG
Source organism: Chloroflexota bacterium (assembly GCA_016219545.1). Taxonomy (GTDB): domain Bacteria; phylum Chloroflexota; class Anaerolineae; order Anaerolineales; family Villigracilaceae; genus Villigracilis. The sequence goes on from JACRMH010000039.1 coordinate 27,139, forward strand.
AGTCGTTATAAATATTTTTCTTCTGTTTGCAATCTTATTTGCCGCGCTTGAGTCATTAGCTCTGTGGAAGCAGTGGCTAAAGCTGGAGTACATCGCCAAGCCTGCTGTGATGCTCATGCTCTTTCTTTGGCTATGGACATCGCTAGGATTAAGCGGTGCATCATTGTGGTTCGGGATGGGGATTCTCTTCTCACTGGCAGGGGATGTTTTCCTGATGCTCTCCCTCGACCGCTTCTTCATCTTTGGGCTGGTTGCTTTTCTATTGGCACACATCGCCTATGTTATTGGGTTCAACATCCCGTTACCTGATGCTTCACTCTGGGGAATTGCCTTTGCTGTTATTGTCAGCCTTGGCGGGGCACGCATCATCCGCCGTATCCTAGATGCTCTTGTTTCCAAAGGACAGGTACGCCTGCGGATGCCGATCATCGTTTACAGCATGGTCATTTCGATCATGCTGTTATCTGCCATGCTGAAATTGATGGACCTCACCTGGACTGCCAACTCAGCCATCTTGGTCAGCTTGGGGGCCTTCTTCTTCTATATCTCAGATATTATCCTTGCTTGGAATAAATTCGTTTCCCCCATTCAAAACGGACGCATTTATAACATCGCCGCGTATCACCTCGGTCAGATCATGTTGATCGCGGGAGTTATCATGCATTTCGGAAAATAGAGGAGTCCTTTAAGGGAAGCCTTTCACGGCTGGGAACTTTTCCAGCCGTGTTTTCGTTAACCACCATGCGACTTGATTTTTGAAAGCATGATAGAATTTTTCCACTTCCTTATTTAGGGAAAAAACATGACAGAATTAAATCCTCCCCAATCAACTAGTAAATTTAACTTTGGGCGCATTCTCGCGGTCTTATTTCAGCCGCGGCGCACCTTTGCCGAGATCGCGGGCGAAACGGGTTCATCCTGGCTCACTCCCATGTTGGCATTAAGCCTCTCCGGTCTGCTCGGCGTGATCGTCAGCGGGTATCTAAAGGCCCGTGCAGCAATGATGGGCGAAATCACCCTGCCTCCAGACTGGCAATACTGGACCCCGGAAATGCAAAATAATTTCATGCAGGGACAGCAGTCCATGCAGGGACCAGTCTTCGTTTACGTCATTCCCTTTGTGTTTGCCATGATTGGATTGTGGCTCGGCTGGTTGATCTTTAGTGGTTTACTGCACCTTGGTTCAACCCTGCTTGGCGGACGCGGCTCCATGTCTGGCGCGCTGAATGTTGTCGGTTGGGCGTACCTGCCGTTCGTGGCGCGGGACCTCTTGCGGGTTGTTTATATGCTCCTTGCGCAGCATCCAATTGTCAGCGCGGGATTATCCGGTTTTGCATCCAATGCAGTGTTTTGGGCGCAGATCCTTTCGCGGGTGGATATCTTCTTTATATGGAGCGCCATCCTGCTGATGATCGGTTTTAGCGCTTCTGATGGACTCTCAAAAGGAAAATCCATCACGGGGGTGGTTATTGTTTTACTTATTTTGCTTTTGGCGCAGGCCGGTTTGGGAGCGTTAACCTCAAGCATTGGCGGACTGGCTACTTCAAACCCGATCTTTTAGGTTATGACCTCACCCTTAATTCGTATTCGCGGTTTGACAAAACACTACCAAATGGGTGGGACGGTTGTCCGCGCGTTGGATGGTGTTGACTTGGATATAGAGGCGCATACTTTCACGGTCGTTATGGGACCTTCGGGGTCGGGCAAAAGTAGTTTGCTTTATCTGCTCGGAGGGTTGGACCGTTCCACGTCCGGCGAGATTTCCATCAACGGTGAGCGCCTCGATCAAATGGATGAAAATGCGCTGGCGCTTTTCCGCCGCCGTACCATGGGATTTATTTTTCAATCCTATAATTTGATCACCAGCATGGACGCTTTGGAGAATGTGGCTTTCCCCATGCAATTTTCCGGTATTTCAGTTGCTGAGCGAAAAGAAAAATCAGGCAAATTATTGGAGCAGGTCGGGCTTTCTGACCGAAGTCATCATCGCCCATCCGAACTCTCGGGCGGACAGCAGCAGCGCGTCGCAGTTGCCCGCGCTTTGGTCAACAACCCAAGCCTGATCCTCGCTGATGAACCGACCGGCAACCTCGATACCCTCAGCGGTGTGGCGGTCATGCAATTGCTTTCCGACCTGCATCGCTCCGGGCGGACAGTGTTGGTGGTGACCCATGACCCGCGCATGACGCGTTTTGCCACACATAAAATTTTCCTGCTCGACTGTCATGTAGTCAGTGAAGATGAATATAAGTCCGCCACAATGGAAATGGCGCTAACTGGTAATGAATCGTAGGGCGGGTTTTCAACCCGCCAATTCCTGTGATTTCAAAGGCGTCAGGCTGAAAGCCTGACCTACGTCGTGAGGTTTAGTAATGGGAGATCGTATGAAATTTCAAAATAAATATTTTGTTTCAGCAATTCTTGTATTCACCCTGCTGGCTGGCTGGGTTACGCCTGCTTATGCGGCTACTGTTATTTCGATCACGCCAACCTCGATCTTAAATGATATAGATAGAACTATTACAGTGACTGGAACCGACCTTACTGGCACGGCAGTTGTTTTATTAGATGGCACACCATTAGTCACCGTGCCCCAAGATCCCCAAACGCTCACTGCAACTGTTCCAGCCAAAACCGATATAGGTCCTCACATAATAACTGTCACTTTGGATGGTGTTCCGCTTTCTCCCTCTTTTAGTTTATATATCACTAATGAAGTCGTTGTTCCTCCAACATTGACTCCCACTCCCGCACCCTTTGGCCGCCCTCAGATGGTGATCAAATCTTACAAAGCCAACACTGCGGCAGTTGAAGGACAGGAATTCAGATTAAACATCGGCTTTGACAATTCCGGCAAGGCTGATGCCTATAACACGCAGGCCGCATTTGCATCACCGGACCTCGTGCCAACCAAGACAGGCGGCGTGGTATCGCTGGGTTCTGTTTCAGCAAGTGGGCACAAAGACATCGAGCAGAGATTCCTTGCTTTGGACTCCGTTAGTGGAAAGTCTGTTGTTGTCATAGATGTAACCCTCACTTATTACGATGATAAAGGCACGCCATACTCCGATAAATTCACGCTCAGTGTTCCTGCCCAAGGTTACACAGGCGGCGGTGTGGCTTATGCCACGGCAACTCCCACAGGTGTGAATAGCGCCCAATTGGTCATCGTCTCCTATACGTCCACGGTTGATCCGCTCCAACCCGGTGACCAATTTCAACTCGGGTTGACAGTTCAAAACACAGGCAATACCAATGCGAAGCGAGTCACTATGATCGTTGGCGGCGGCTCGACCGGTTCAGGCGGTGGAACGCCCCAAGCTGGAGGCATCTCTGGCGGCAGCGGCGAGTTCACGACCTTTGCGCCGGTTGATAGTTCCAATGTCCAGTCATTGGGCGATCTTGGCGCGGGCGAGGCGATGCAAGTGACACAAAAATTGATCGTCAATGTGTCCGCTGTGCCGGGTGTATATCCCATGAAAATTTCTTTTTCATACGTTGCCCCTAACGGTGATGTAGTTAACGATGACCAGGTCATCACCTTTTTGATCTACAGCCTGCCGAACGTGGATATTAGTTTCTATCGTGTGCCCGATCCATTTTTCGCAGGACAGCCCGGTTCACTGCCGATACAGATCGTCAACCTCGGCAAGCGGAATTCCGTATTGGGAAGCATGAAAGTTGAAGCGGCAGGCGGGACTGTCGATCCTTCCTCAACTTTGGTTGGGTCGCTCGACCCGGGTGGATACTTCACCTTTGACTCGACCCTCTTCCCCGATGCAGCCGGTCCGATGCAATTGACATTTACCATTGATTACACGGATGATTTTAATCAACCACATGTCATCACAAAGACCCTGGACATCACTGTCGAAGAAATGATGATTGATCCTTTAATTGACCCATCTCAAGGCGGCGGGGGCGGTGGTGAAGTTGTGGTGGATGAAACTTTCCTCCATAAAGTTTGGCGATTTATCAAAGGACTGTTTGGTTTGGATTCCGCAGCGCCGTCTAATGGAGTCGCTCCCGGTATCGAGCCGGGCGTCCCAGATCAACAATTCATTCCGGTGCCGTCAGGCGGCAAAGGATAGATTCTGTTGCGCGACATTAATGTCGCGGCACGAGAACTTTATTATGAAATTTCTTGATCTGTTCCGCCTCATCTTTGGAAACCTTAGCCGCCGTAAAGCGCGCGTGGCGTTGACCGCCATTGGTGTGGTCATCGGCACTGCGGCTGTGGTGATCCTTGTCTCGCTGGCAATCGGCTTGCAGAAGAGCGCCACCGATCAACTCTATGGCATCGGCGACTTGACCCAAATCGATGTCATGCCGACTTATGGCGGCGGATTTGGCGGAGGCGGCGGTCCGATGATGGCTGTCGCTATTGGACCGGGTGGGGATAAAACCCAACTTGACCAGCCTGTCCTGCTGACGAATTCAGCGCTTAAGCAGTTGCGCGATATTCCCGGCGTGAAGGTGGTTATTCCGCGTGATTATTTGAACGCAAATGTCATGGTCCGCTATCAGCGTTTGGAAGGCGGGATGAATTTTATCGGCATTGCCACGGATGATCTTTCAAATCTCGGCTTGGAAGCAAGCCAGGGTGTAACCACACTGTCAAAGGCTTCCATTGTGATCGGCTCGATGGCATCCAATAATTTTTATGACCCCCACCTTCGTCCCGGACAGGAACCGCCCCCTCCGCCCGACCTCATGGATCAACAGATCCAACTGGTCGTTATCAAATGGGATCAGAACGGGAACGAGACTCGCAAGACCTTAAGTTTGCGGGTTGCTGGAATCTTAAAGGAAACCGGCGGCGAACCGGATTATTCGGTCTACCTGCCCCTCGAGTTGACCAAGTCTCTGAATGAGTGGGCAAACGGGATACGTATCAATTACAACAAGGATGGCTATAGTCAGGTCATCGTAAAAGTTGAGGATGCAAATCAGGCGCTCGATATTGCAGACCAGATCACTGCGATGGGATTTCAAGCCATCACTCCGCAATCTTATCTACAAGGCATCAATAGTTTCTTTGTAGTCTTACAAGTGATCTTTGGAGGTGTGGGCGCGATTGCATTATTGGTGGCCGCCATTGGGATCGCCAACACCATGGCCATGTCCATTCTTGAACGCACGCGTGAGATCGGTTTGATGAAAGCGGTCGGCGCGACCAACCGTGACGTGCTGTCCATTTTTCTTGGGGAAGCCGCCGGCATTGGATTCATCGGTGGGCTGGGAGGGATCGTGATCGGCTGGCTGGCCGCGCAGGGGATGAATGTGCTTGCCATCGTTTATCTGGCTGGGCAGGCCAGTCAGCAGGGCGGACCACCCCCGAGCGTGGCTGTGTACACACCGATCTGGCTGCCGGTCTTTGCATTGATATTCTCTACCTTGATCGGGATGCTCTCAGGGCTGTATCCCGCCTTGCGCGCGGCGACGATGATCCCTGTGAACGCGTTGAAATATGAGTAAGGGCGACCCATTGGGTCGCCCCTACGTTTTGCGGGGAATACCAATCACAATGGCCAGCGGTCCCAGCAACAAAAGCCAGATGGCGATTCCCAATCCAAATTGATCCGCAAGCAAGCCAATAAAAAATGGAAATAGTTTTGCCAGCGGCGCAGTGACCGATTCAATGGCCATGATGCTGGCGCTCTGACCGGGCAGGGTGGAATACAAACGTCCTTTCAAAATAGGATACCAGCCGGTATTACAAATATTGACAAAGACAATCGCAACAAGTTTGGGGATGAAGCCGGGCACCAGTAGAAATATAGAAAAAGCAAATACCTCGAGCAGAGCAGTAGTCCGCATGAACTTCATGCTGTCGGGCTGACGGTCGATGAATGGGATGAAGAGAAAATCTGTCAACATGCCGAGAGCCAGCCAGATAGTGACGGCGATCCCTGCCTGTTGGGGAGTGGCGAGGACGACATCTACAAAGTAAAGCGCCAGGAAGCTTAAAAGGACATCCATCATCAAGTCGGAGAATTCGAGCAGGAGAAGCCAACGCCAAACTTCACCACGTTTGAGCGCGGAAAAGGCGGAGCGAAAACCGTCAAAGACAGAATCAAAACTTGGGAAGTGCGAAGCGGAAACTCCATCGGGGGGTAGATGCCGAAGCGCGGCCAGCAGGCAAAAGGTCGAGAAGGATGCGAGCAGGGCGTAAGTCCCACGCCATCCGAGTCCGAGGTATACAAAAGCTCCAAGTAAAAGCGGACCGAGGACATTTCCCAGCGACCCGGCCGAAGTCCAGCGCGCCATGTTTTGTTCGTGGCGTTCAGGGTCAGAGTCCATCAACGAGGCTTGCGAGAGGCTGACAAATGCGCCTGAGGCTGGAAAGAAAATGATGAACGAGATCAGCAACGGTAAAAAAGATCCTGAAACTGCGGTGAGCACGAGCGAGAAAGTAAAAAATATCCCGCCGCCAACGGTGAGAAGGCGGCGTTTCCATACGTCACCCAGGATGCCGAGGAAGGGTTCGATGAATGCGGCAATGATGCCCGGCACGCTGAGCAGGAGACCGATCTGGGTATAGTTTAGATGCAGGTCGGTGCGGATGAGCGGCCAGGCGGTTTCGCCAACGCCGAAGACAAGTTCATCGAGGAATTCAATGAGGAGGTAAATGAAGGTCACGGTTATGTTGCGCCTTTGGTTGGGATTTTATCATTTGATATTTCCTGAGGGTTGACTAAGGACTGATGAGTTTTAAAAGGTGTTTGTAAGGATTTTGCCCTTAACTGTCGGCTATACTGCCAGAAGTAATTCCAACAAAAAAACATTATTGGAGGACATTATGTTTGAATGGAATAGTGCAATGACAACAGGCGTTTCAGACATAGATGACCAGCACCGGGAACTCATCGGTAAATTCAATGAACTTGTCGAGGCTCAAGCAGGCGGGGCCGACAGGAAAAAGGTCGGCGAAATCCTGGACTTCCTTCAATATTACGCGGAATGGCATTTCAACAATGAAGAAGAGATCATGGAAAAATACCATTGCCATGTTTTGGAAGAGAACAAAAAAGCCCACGACGAGTATCGTGTCAAATTTGGGGAGCTATATGGTCAATGGAAGGACATGACCGATTCGGATTCGAAAGTTTTGCACAACACTGTTGTGGAACTTGCGCGCTGGATCGTGCATCACACCCTTACCGTGGATAATCAACTCCATGAGTACGTAAAATAAAGAGCAGGGACAGGCCCAATATGGATTAAGCGCAGGTCTCAGACCCGCGCTTATTTTTTTGGTAATTCACCTTACGCACCTAATCGTGATTCCCTGAGCGGCAGCGAAGGGTCTCTGAGATGATCGTAGAGATTCTCACCACACTGGCGCGTGGCGCACACTTGCCCTGGCGGCAGTGTCAGGGAGTGTCGCTTCGCTCAGAACGACACTGCGTAAGGTGAGTTTGTAAATTAAGGCCGGATAATAAATTCCAAAATTGCTCCTGCAAAAGATTGACATCCCGCCATAACATAGTATAAATGCCCTCAATAGAGTCTATCTGGGAACGCTTCGTTCGTTACACACGGCAAACATCGTGTGGATCGGGCTGAAGTAAAAAGGTTTTGTTCACAGATGGGTTCTTTATCTTTTTAACCCCCGGAGGTGTGAGTGAACGTGACTTTGAAATTGGGAGAGCATTATATTTTTGATCTCTCCGACTGCAACCATGAGATTCTCATGGATAGCGAGCGAGCTTATTCGCTGTTTGCGCAAGTGGATGAGGGCTTTTACAAGTTTAGCCCACACGGCTTTACCTGTTTTTTGCTGCTCTCAGAGTCGCATGCGAGTTTACATGCGTGGCCTGAGTACGGGTATTGTGCAATTGACCTGTTTACCTGTGCTCTTGGTAAGGACCTTTTACCTTTGATTCAAAATATAAAAAATGCGCTGGGTGCAGATAACTTTTCCCTGCGCAAGCTGGATCGTGAAGCCGAGATCGAAACTAAAATGGCGATCGCTGTATAGGAATTTGAATGAGCATTTGGTTTACTGAAGAATTACATTCCTATTATCGAAAAGGCATTCACGTTAAACGTGTGCTGGCAGATGAGCAAACACAGTATCAGCATATCCAGGTTGTTGAAACAGAATTCTTTGGCAACGCGCTGATCATCGATGGCATCATCCAGCTAACCGAACGCGACAACATCGGTTATCACGAAATGATCGTGCACGTGCCGATGCTGGCTGTCGGCAAGCCCAAAAGGGTGCTGATCGTTGGCGGCGGTGACGGCGGGTCATTGCAGCAGGTTTTGAGATATCCCTCCATCGAAGAGGCCGTCGTCTGTGAGTTGGATCAGCGTGTCGTGGATCTCTCACGCGAACACTTCGCTGCTTTCGGCGACCCGTGGGCTGATCCTCGTGCCAGACTGCTTGTGCGTGATGCCTTTGGTTTTCTCGAAGAAAACCCCGGTCAATTCGATGTCATCATCTCAGACACCACTGACCCGATCGGCATGGCAGAGCGCTTGTTCTCAGACGAGTTTTACAAGTTGATGGTGCGCGCACTCGTCCCCGGCGGGGCGGCGGCCACTCAATGCGAACAGCCTTTCTTTGACACTGAGTTGATCAAGCAGATTTATATCTCCGCCAAAGCGCTGACCAAGAATCCCGCTTACTACTACGCCAACATTCCCACCTACCCGGGCGGCGGTATCGGCTTCATGTATGTCTCGGATACGCCTTGGGAAAATGGTTTGAGAATGCCGTTTCCGCCCGGCGTGAATAATTACATCAACCCTGAAATCCACAAAGCGGCATTTGCCTTGCCGGAATTTTTCAGGAAAGAGCTTTATGGATAAGTTATTTGTAAAGGATAGAATGGAAGAAAAAATTGAATACTGGGGAGTGTCATCCAATATTGATCTGTACGAATGCGATTTGGCGCTCATGCAAAACGCAGATGCCATCCGTGAGTTCGTGAAAATCCTCTGTGACCGCATCAAAATGCGCCGCTATGGAGAAACACAGGTGGTCTTCTTTGGGGATGAACCTCGCGTGCAGGGATTTAGCATGACCCAGCTTATCGAAACATCCCTCATCTCCGCTCACTTTGCAGATGCCAGCCGCGCGATCTATCTTGATGTTTTCAGTTGCGCCCCCTACGATTCCCAGGATGCGGCTAAATTTGCAGCGGACTATTTCAAGGCCGCCCACTATAACGTCAATGTAGTGAATCGCCGCTAAAATAGTTTCAAATTACGTTTTGTTTTAGGCTTGATAAAATCCGAAGCAGCAATGCTTCGGATTTTTAGTTTCTATAGTTTTTGACAATTGCCCCTCGCATTGATAAAATCCTTCAAACAAAGCGGGACAGCAATGGTGTCGAGAAGTATAGAAGGATCCCGGTTCAGCGTGCTAGATAATAAAATACTATGGCTAAGGTTTATCCATTTAACCTAGGACAAGAGTGCATAAGAAATATAACCAACTATGGAGGAAAATATGGTCAAGCAAAAATTATTCATGATCGTTCTTTTTCTGGTTCTTCTGTCAGGATGCTTACCGCCGGTGACCAGACAACCAAATCCCTCCACGCCAACCGCCGAGGAGCCAAGCCCGACAAACACCTTGATGATACCAACGCCCTTGCTGCAGCCAACTGAAATGGCTACACTTCCACCACAGGATGATCTCATTATACAAAACTGTGTGAATGTACTTCCAAATGTACCTGCTGGCTTCATAACGACGGGCATTGTTCCTTTGGAGGATTTTCAGACATGGAGCACTGCTTTTCTTGAACTCTCAACGAATGATAAAAGCCGAATTCCAAATATTAACGGACCAATAGCGGATTATGCAATCTCGCCTGATCGAAAGACTCTGGCGTACAAAACGCATCTACCTTCGCAGTTCAATCTGACGCTCACCGATGCGCTTAATGTCCATAAACAGATCATCTTTTCTCGGCAATTAGATTATGCTTTGTATTATTGGCTGAATAATGAAGAATTGTTGCTAGGGAAGAATAATCAGTGGGTCGTCTTTAATCCTTATACTAAGCAAGAAAGAGGATATTCGCTTGAGGATTTTCCTGATTATGATACTTATAATCAATTCAACGTATGGGTGGGGCTCGACCCTCAAGAAACGCTGGCAATTTACAAAAACGAGAACAACAATACATCTCTTCTGAACATAGTTGACAAACAACTTCTGGCCGAAATACCCGATAATATTCAACGTCCCCCCATTGCATCCTGGACGCTTGATGGAAAAGAAGCGGCGATTGTTGGAGCGACACAAGTAGGTCAGTATTGGTCAGAGGCAGGAGACAATATTTTTGGAGTCGGGCGGGATGGACAGGTGACTCAATTGACCAATTTAGCAGAGCATTATGGGGAGGGTTTTAACATCTATTCGTTGAGCTGGTCGCCAGATTCTCGTTATATCTCTTTTTGGATGTGGTATCCGGGAGTGAGTTCAAACGACTGGGTATTGGGCGTACTGGATACGTCAACTAAGAGAGTCACAGATTACTGTATTTCAACCGATCCTTATGCAACAAATGATGGGCGATCTCTTCCTGGTTTGTCTGCTCCAATTTGGTCGCCAGACGGGAAACAAATCATTGTTGAACATCGTACCAACGATTCCAAATATGTTGTCTTGTTGGACATTGCTCAAAATGTTGCTTTCCAAATTGCGCAAAACTCCGTTCCTCTTGGTTGGATGCTGAGTGAGCCTTAGAAAAAAGGAGTTTTATTTGTCGGCTCACACTATAACGTCAATGTAGCGAAACGCCGCTAAAAAATTTTGAATCGCACTAATTAGAATGCACTAATTGGAGAAAAAAGAATGACAGCAAAAAGTAATGTTTTTATTTTTGCAATAATATTGATGCTTGTTGCTGGGTGTACACAGGCCCCAACTTCACCTTCAAGCACTCAACAAGTGATTAAGACACCTTTCGGTACGCCTACTATATCCGTGAACACGCCTGTTCCGACAGAAACGAACACCATTGTTTCGCCAATAACAAACTCCCCGTTTGATAAGTGTTTGTCTGTTGAATCGAACTATCGGTCCGATTTAGCTTTCACAGGATCGTTAATTCTAACGGGCACAGTGGACATAGGAAATGATTTAGTCAGATACACAGACTATAAGATAGACATGGAAACTGTTGAGAAAATTGAGCTTTCCAAGCCGGGGGAAAATATTTTTAATGTTTCCATCTCTCCAGACGGAAATTGGATGGCGTACGAAAAATATGTACTCGAAAGCGAGAGCGATGATTTAATCATTTCCGATATTGAGGGAAAACACCAGAAGGTTATATCGTGGAAAAACGAATGGACATATATTGCATCGTGGCTGGATTCCAAGAGGCTGATGATAGGCATCGATGGGGCATCAAATAGCGACGGCAGTGTCTCGGTCCCGTCTTTTCTGGTTTTTAATCCTTTTACTGGTGAGCATCAAACTTTAAAGCCTGATCTTTCGGACGTTTTTGAGACAGTGGACTTTTCGGGACTAACAGGAAGGTCTTACAACCCTGAATTAGATCGAATTGTATACTTGGAGGGCGACATGGGGTTTATTAAACCTCCACATTACATTCTGTGGGATATAACTCAACAGCAAAGTCTTGCAAGTTTTGAGATGATTATCCAGCCAACCGCTTTACCTGCATGGTCGCCGGATGGAAAGAGTTTTGGGCTTGCGGCCAGCATTAAGGAGGATATTTTTCAGACTTGGCCCGCATATGAACTGTATCGTGTTGGGCGGGATGGACAGACCACCCAATTAACTCATCTGACGGATTATTACCCCTGGGTTTATATTGAAGATTACAGTTGGTCGCCGGATGGTAAATACATTGCGTTCTGGTTTTCGTGGTGGTCAGGGGAAAATCCTGGATGGGATTTGTTCGCTAGGCGTTATCTTGCCCTTGTAGATACAGAAAACGGCCAAGTTACGAATTATTGTATTGAAGGCAAACCTGCTAATAGTGGGAGGATGCCACTGCCTGTGTGGTCACCTGGGGGTGGCCAATTGGCGATGGAAAGCCCTATATCTGAAGGCGGCAGCCAGGTGGTAATAATTGACATGGAGAGCCGGCATGCTTTTCAGGTAGGTGAGAACATGACCCCAGTCGGCTGGATGGTTGCGCCGTAGCAGAAGCGGTCAATTTGCCTCATGTCAACAAGAGTGCATAAGAAATAGAGCCAACTATGGAAGAAAATATGCTCAAGCAAAAATTATTAATGATCGCCCTGTTTCTGGCTTTTCTATCAGGTTGCTCAATTGTTAGGCAACATATACTCGGAACTAGTACCTCAACTCCAATAGATATAGAATTTACGTCAATTCCAACCTTTGCGCCTCCGTCTATTACCCCAGTATTTACTCCAGTGCCTGCCCAGCCTGCATCAGCGCAGACACCTTTTCCAACCCTTACTTCTAATGAAGCAAAAACAAAATTATTCAATTTACTGGTCAATAACGGTGGTTGCAATCTACCATGCCTAATAGGATATTCACCAAGGATATCAACTCGCCAAGATCTGCAAGGTTTCTTCAACCAGTTTAGAGTTGCAGATACACCTGATTTATCAGTCACTAGGTCAGTAGCAACTGATGGAAGTTCGATTGGTTTTTTTATTCGTTACACTAACAATTATCTTAACATGGGCATTTCGACCTATGAAAATAAGAACCAAATAGAAGCGCTCGGAATGGGTACCTTCTCCCAACCTAATTGGGATACCTATTATGCAGAAACAATGAAATACTATATGCTTCCCCAAATATTAACCAATTATGGAGAACCTTCGCAGGTTTTGATTTTGACATATCGCAATGATAGACAACGTCCTGATGTTACAACATTTCCATTCTTCCTAGTACTTCTTTACCCTGAACGGGGATTTTACGTAAAATACGAGATGGATCGAATATCAACAGGAGCTAAATTCTTAGGATGTCCATCAAAGTCCTTTGTTGATATTGTGGTTTGGTCTCCAGGTGATGAAGAAGTCTTTGAAAAGACAGTAAAACCAACAATCAACGGCGAATATTTCGGTGATTACAAATCTCTTGACAAGGCTACCATAATGACGGTTGAAGAGTTTTACAAAGTATTTTCAGATCCAGAAAGCATGGAGTGTATAGAAACTTCCATTGAAACGTGGCCAAACCCATAGCTTTTGAGATGAGCCATAATAATAGTAATACCACCTGTAATGTAAGCGACAATTCAACAACTCATGACCAAACCTTCAAAATACTATTTTGCAGGGACAACTCGTATCGCCATGCGGAAATACTCCATCCCCCAGCCGATGACCGTGGAATACTTCCTCTCTGACCACCTTGGTTCCACTTCCCTAACCACTGATTCAGCAGGGACAAAGGTCTCAGAGATCAAATATAAGCCGTGGGGTGAACTGCGCTCGGCGTGGAAGAGTTCTGACCCTCAATTAATACCTTCCACCTATGCATTAACCAATTACACCTTCACGGGACAATACTCCTACATGGACGATCCCACCACCAGTGGAACTACCGAAGGCTTCGGACTTATGTTCTACAATGCCCGCTGGTATGACCCATCTCTGGGACGCTTTGCGCAGGCAGATGCAATTGTCCCAGGGGGAGTGCAAGGTTTAGATCGGTATGCATATGTCAATAACTCACCGCTAGTTTACACGGATCCGAATGGACATTGGGCGCATTGTAATATCTTTGGTTGGTGTTGGGACTCGCAAGGTGGGAATTTCAGTATGACTCTAACGGCGGATGTGCAAAGCATTTCCGCAAATCTGTATGAAGATGGGCATAGGGAACGTTCTCAATTCATTAATGGAAAAAAATAATTTATGCGGTGCTGTTGTCTTTGCTGCGTTGTTCCATACACAAAACCCATCTTTTACAGGAAACCAAATCATTGAAATGCTAAATAATGCCAATATTCCAACTGACTTGACTGGTCATGGAGATATCGAAAAAATGGCAAGTTATTTTGGGTGGAAGGCAAAAGGAACAGATGCTGCTGGACTTGCACTTACACTGAAGGGAAATTCTGAGAAAAGATTTAATGCGTTGCTTGGGTATGTAAACCAAGGTTGGATTCCCGTAATAGGAATGAAAACTAATGGTGGAAAAATTGAGCTGACGGGGAGTACCCAGCATTGGGTGGCCGTAGTCGGAATTGGAGAATCGGATGATGGGCGGTTCATAGATATTTTTAATCCGTATGATGACAGCGTTACACGGTATTTATGGGATATCTTTTATGAAAGTCTTAGTATAAATTGGTATGCGAAGGGTGATAATCATACTTATGATTACAATGCATTAGTTCTTCTGGGACTACCATCACAAACTATTGAGCCCAGGCCAGCACCAAAGAATAATCAACCCGTTCCATACTAGGAGAATCCAAATGAGCACAAAGTTCCCTGTTTCAGAGCGCCATTCATGCTCAAAAAGATGGAGACAATTTCCATTTCTGTTTAATTTGTTATTTTTGTTGATAAGTTGTACTCCCGTAAATAATACACATGCAACCTCCGTACCAACAGAAGTATTGAATCCAGCGCTAGCTTCAAATACTCCCACAATGCTAGAGCTCACTCCAACGGCTACTCTCACTCCCGCCCCGGTGTTTGCAGATTTTCGGCAAGAACTCCTGCCGGGTACCTATATGACCTATTGGAGCCAGGGTATGTGGCATGCCAAGGACCCCACTACTACGGATACTTCAGTCCTTATATCAGGCGTTAAAGTGGACCAACTAAATACAGATATTAAGTTCTCACCTGACTACAACCTAATTGTTTTCTCAAATTTGCCAAACACGCTGGAAATCTACGACCTACGTACCGGCAGGATTTCATCTTACCTTCATCCCCACGCGAACGATACCCTCTATTTTCTTTATAACTTCCAATGGGCGCTGGACGGTAAAACGCTTTTATATCTCGCCACACCCGCAGAGTATTCGATTCCAGATGGGATTGCCGGGGTCTATAGTTTTTCGTTGACAACCGGAGAGGTCACCATGTTAATTGATCCAAAGGATAATAGGTTTGAATATGGATTGAAAGGACTCGCTTTATCGAATAATGGCTATTGGCTGGCTTTTTATGCCCCCCGTCGGTCTGAAGTGATGACTCCAGATCCCCAGTATGCGATCTACGTTATGGATACGGCCTGTCTGGAGAATTTAGGAACATGTGCTGAATCCGTTCGTTTGGTTGTTGATGGGAGGGGACCTGTCTGGTCGTCAGACGGAAGGTTGGGTTGGATCTGTTCGGACGGAGCACTATCGGCGTTATGTATTATGGATATTGAAAAATCTCAGCGGTCTCAAACGCTATTAACAACACATGACCTAAAATTACCGGCAGATGCAGAGTTCTCCAGATTTTATTGGTCGCCTGATGGGAATTACATTGCGCTAAATGTGAGAAAACATCAACCAACCGGGTTGAATGATATAGTCGAAGAAATCTTTCTAATACCATTGGATGGAGGGGATGCCATCCAAGTGACCGCTTCAACGGATCGAAACGAATACTGGGAAGGTTGGTCGCCTGATGGCAAATATTTGGTTTATTCCCGTGCCTTTGGATATACCGAGCCTTACGGAGAATATGAAATAAGGATGCCAAAAACAGAACTTTTTCTATACGACATTCAGTCTGGAATGCACATTGATCTTCTGAGTGGAGAAGCTGACGGTATAGAGGTGTTTGGCTCTTTTATAATCATAAAATAAAGACACTTATCAGGGAGATGAGCACTTATATCATGGTGCTTTGGATCACTTGATGAGTTGGATGCCAAATGGCGGTAGAAATTTACAGTTAGGCACAGCGACCATCTCGGCTCCACTTCCCTCATTTAGTTGACCCACATACCTGTGACCGCGACCTCGGAGGTTTCTAAACTTCCGAGGCCTTGGCTTTGCCTTGCATGAAGCCTAACTCTCGGCGTTGATAAAATCCTTCAAATAAGACGGGACAGCAATCGCATACTCCGGCTTCATGGTCTCAGGTAATTGCTCGATGACCATTTTCCACGTCAGGGCGCGGTTGACGTACCCAATGCGTTGTGCCAGTTTTAGAACAGACTGTAATTGATCGAGCGGCGCATAGGATGTCCAGTTCTGGAGATACATGTCGCGCACTTGTTCAGCTTCGGGGGAGAAGTCCACGCCCATGGAGTTGTCCACGCTCCGCATGATGACCACCAAAGTAAAGAATGGGTGGGTTATGGCGCTCTCGCCCCAGTCTGTAAAAATGATCTGCTCATCGCGGATAAAGATATTCGCATCATGAAAATCATCGTGATGGATCGTTTCAGGGATTCCGAATGAAGCCAGCCGTTCACACATCTTTGAAAATTCATTGACAGATTCCTTCACGCGGGCATATTCCTCGGTGGTGAGGCTGTCTTCCGTATCAAGGAGCATGGACTCTTTATCAGCGATCAGAGACTCGAAAAGAGCAGGTAATTTCGACAGACGGCGATCCATCATGCCGAGGGACAGCAATTCATCCACGTGCGGAGTTAAGTCCTTTTGCAAGTCCGCGTAAAGCGGCAGGACTTTCTCCCAAAGCGCAATGGATTTCTCGGCGCGGATGAATTGGCGAATGGGCAAGCCTGCATCCCGCATTAACATCCAATGACGATTCAAATCCACTGCAATTAATTCAGGGAAGATCTCCGGGCGGAATTTGGCGAGGAAATCGGTCAGCGCTGTTTCGTGGGCAAAGATGTCTGCGGAGGCCTTGAAATAAAACATCCCTTTATCAGTGGGAATAGTCATCACCGTTGACCAGGGACGGATGTGCGGCTGCTCGATCTCGGCAGTCAGGCGCATGTCGTTTTTGCGAAGGATGGATCGAATCCACTCATGGGCTTCGGCCTGCCAGCCGGGTTGTTCCCACAAGAGAAAATTGTCAGCCATTATTTCCCGCAGGTGAATCGCGCCAGCATTTCTTCAAAGAGCGGACTCGCAGTTTCGGCTTGCGGCGCATAAACCTTCCACGCAAAGACGCGGTCACCGCAAGTCCATGCGCCTGCGCCGCCGAAGGGCAATACCGGTGTGGCAGTGGAAGTGATGGCAGTGTACATCACGTTCATGTTATGAATAAGTTTTACATCCAGGTTTCCCTGACGGGTATCCACTTGTGAGTCCACGATGAGTTTGAGCAGGAATTCCGGGTCAGCGACATTCGGTGCGGACTGCCACATGACCTGAATAAATAGATTTGCATTAAGCGCCGCGATCACTCCCTGCCCGTAACTGCTCGGTGCTGCAGGGTTTTGTTGCGCGCTGACGTCGAAGAAGGCCATGTCAATGGGATGCCCGATGCAGAATTGATATTCACAGAACAAGCCGGCAAGTTCAAATGGCGTTGGCGATGGATAAGGCGTGGATGCGGGAGGAACTGTAGCTTTTGGTAGTGCAGCGAGAGTAGCGGCCACCGCCTGTTGGATCTGTGCGTTGGGGTCGGGAGTCGCTTTGGGGGAGCAGGATGCCAATAGAAACAGGATCAAGCCAACCGTTAAGAATTGAAGCGCATTTTTTTTCATCCTAAAATTATAAACGCAATCGCTTGTAGGAGCGGGGTCATCCCGCCCCCACGTTGGATGATTAATGTCCGCTTCCGGGCATGGGCGTCCCGTTGAATATTTCAGGAGCGTCTGGTCCTTCAACGATTAGGTATCCTGCCAACCCGCGTTGCAGGCGCGAGAGAGCATGGTCCACAAGGATATAGCGGCCGGGCACCTCGAGTTTGAACTCAACCATGGTCGCGCCGCCGGGCGGGACAAGCGTGGTCTGCACATCCGTAAGTGGATTGGAGGTCAGTGAAGCCTGGTCAAAGACGCGGTCGAAGATTTCGCCGATCACGTGGAAGGAGGATGTGAAATTGGGTCCGCCTACGCCGAAGAAAATTCTCACGGTTTCGCCAACGTTAGCCTTGAGCGGTTTTTGTGTGGTGAGTGAACCTACGGCTCCATTGAAGACAAAGTATTCAGGATTTTCGCCAAGCAGTTTATCCATATCGGTGGCTTGATGGCCTTGCACGCCGAATTTTCCTGCCGTATAGATCTCGCCTTGCATCACATAGAACTCGCGGTCTACAGGAGGAAGCCCGCCTTCGGGTTCAACGAGGATGAGCCCGTACATGCCGTTGGAAATATGATTGGCGACCATAGGTGTTGCGCAATGGTAGACAAACAGACCGGGGTTGATGGCTTTGGCTGTGAACATGGTCTCTTCGCCGGGCTTGGTCTGGGTCATGGTCGCGCCTCCGCCGGGACCGGTGACTGCGTGGAAATCAACGGAGTGATTCATCACACTGCCGGTTTTATTCTTCATGTGGACTTCAAGGGTATCTCCCACGCGCACGCGGAAGAATGGCCCCGGGACCACTTCGTTGAATGTCCAATAAGTGTAGGTGGTCCCATCTGCAAGCTGACCTTCCACCTCGACAGCTTCAAGGTTAATCACAACCGTGGTCGGCTCGCGGACGCCGATCGGAGCAGGCAGGTCAGCTGGGTCACGCACAATATCTGCGCCAGTGGCAGGAGCAGGCGTTGCGACAACTTCAGGCGCGGCAGTTGAACCACTTGCACTCGAATCAGAGAATGCGCCGGCCGGCAAACTATTGAGATATTGCACGATTGAGTTGAGCTCGTCAGGATTCAAAGTTTGCGATAATGTCGCGGGCATAACTCCAGCGGTACATGGTCCGGTGGGGCAGGTTGGCGCGAGGAATACATCGGGTTTCGTGATCGACTCGAGAATATATTCTTCAGCCGTCTTGGCGCTTCCTGAATATTTTCCGCTGTTGAAATGGTCCTGCGCCGAAGCAGGGACATTCGTCAGGTCAGGGCCGACCGCGCCTTTTGCGTTTGGAATGCCCGAAATGGCGTGACAAGTCCCGCACATTCCTTTATCAAAGGCGGCGATCACGGGAGCCTGGCTCGGGTCGGTGTTGGTTGTGCTTTGAACATCGGCGGCAATGGGTTCGTCTGCACTGATGGATATAATTCCCTTCATACCCAGCTCGGCATGGTTCGAAACGCTATCATAGTATTCAAGTTCGCCGGCTGTAACGGGCACGGTGAATGTGACCGAGGTCTCTTCACCTTTTTCTTTTACCATCTCGGTGGCTGCATTGATACCTGTGAAAGTAATGTCATGCTGTCCCATGCCGCCATTAATGAGTGTAACTGTGATCACCTCGCCGGGCTTGGCGCTTAAAGTGGGATTTGCCTGCCCATTGATCTCATCACTGACACCCAGAAAGACCAGATTACCGTCTTTCATTTCCGTGGTCAACACATATTCCCTGCTTGCTATTTTGGCATTCGTGCCTGCGCAAGCAGCAACCAGTGCGGAAAAAAGAACGGACAACATCAGGAGTTTTACGAAAGATTTCATGTTATTCACCTCGTTAAGATTTTTGTATCGTTATTCGGGAAAGTTCTGTAAGAAAAAGCTTTTCATCAAGGTTGTAAGAATTGATGACATCCCTCAGCGAGCAAAAGCGCGCCAGGCAGCAGCCCGCACAGATCGTATGTTGGTCAATAAAAAATTTGACGGCCTTTGGGGTTAACTCCAAAAGGCTGGCAACGCTGGTCTCCATGAGCATTGAATTGTCATCTGTCATGGTCATAGAATAGCCCTTTCCCCCGGTATTGTCTTTGCGCTGGCGCAAATTATAAGCTTATTTTTCGAGTCCCTCCGCAATTCGAACGAGATCATGAGGCTTGAGCAGGCGGATCCGTTCTCGCCCGGTTTCAATGATGCCTTTCCGCTCCCAATCACTGAGCAGACGACTGACCGTGTAAAGGGTCGTGCCTGTCATTTCAGCCACATCCTGACGTGAGAAGGATAATTCAATGGCCGGTTCTTTTTCTGACCTGATGCCTGTCTGCCCGGCCAGGCGGATCAGCGCATTGGCCACTCGCTGTTCAACCCGTTCAGTTGCCAGCTCGCGATAACGCGCCTGCATCTCCTGAATATAGGATGTCATCAAGTTCATCAGGTCAAATGAAATATAAGGGCGGGTTTCAACGAACGAATGCAGGAAGCCGCTTTTAATGGCGAGCGCGGTGCAATTATCCAGGGCTTGGGCGCTTGCGGGGTAGGTTGCCTCTGCGCGGACAGCCCCCAGCGCGCCGAACATCTGCCATGAATAGATCGTCCGCAGGTTCACCTGTTGTCCGTTGGAATTCGACTGCATTAGCTTCACCTGTCCGTTGGTCAGCACATATAAATATTCCGCAGTGTCGCCTTGAAAGAAAAAATATCCGCCCTCTTCAATCGAACGCATAATGCTGTTTTGCAAAATGAGATCCAAGTCTGCTTCTGTTGCGTTTTGAAAGACGACAACCTGTTTCAAGTCCTTTGGCGAAATATCCATGTTGTGATTTTACCCTTTTATCAAATGATAATATTCACTTGACAAAATTTGGAGACCGGCCTTATAGTAGGGCTGCCCACCCCCTATGGGGGGGGTAGCCTGTTCTGAAAGTCGAGGTAACCATGGAAAACGATAATACCCTTAGAAGATTGAAAACAGTTGAAGGCCACTTGCGCGGTGTGATCCGCATGGTTGAGGAGGATACTTATTGTATTGACGTGATCCGCCAGATACAGGCTATTGAAGGCGCACTCAATAAGGTCAGTTCGATTATCCTTGAAGACCACCTGAACTCGTGTGTGATCACAGCTATTCAAGGCAGCGATAAAAAAGAGCGCGAGCGCGTCTTGAAGGAAATTACCGAAGTATTTGAAATGTCTGCGAAAGTTTAACGTATGAAGTTAAACTTCAAAAAATATAACTTTAAGGAGAAATAAATCATGACTACAGTAACCTATTCCGTCCCCGCAATTTCCTGTGGACATTGCACTCATACGATCGAGACTGAAGTTAGCGATCTGCAGGGTGTCCAATCAGTAAAAGCAGAAATTGATTCCAAGAAGGTGACCATCACCTTTGCCGAACCCGCCAGTGAAGAGAAGATCAAGGCTTTGTTGACCGAGATCAATTACCCTGTTGAAAGCTTAATCACTTTGTAAGTGACGAGACCTGACAGGTCGCTTCGCGAAAACCTGTCAGGTCTATTGTAAGGATACGATATGCCAGAGACCAAACAATTAACCCTTCCCATTACAGGTATGACCTGCGCCAACTGTGTCGCCACGGTGGAGCGTAATCTTAAGAAGATGGATGGCGTCGAAAGCGCAGTGGTCAACCTCTCTTCAGAGCGCGCGACCGTAGATTTCAACTCCGCCAAACTTACGCTGACCGATGTCATTGCGCGAGTCAACCGCGCCGGCTATGGAGTCGCTACAGGTGAAGCCGACCTTGTGATCAAACGCTTGTCGGATAACAATGATGCAACCCGCCTGGAAAAGGCACTCTCAAAACTTGAAGGCGTGCTCGAAGCAAAGGTGACTTTTACAACCGAAAAGGCGCGTGTGAAGTATGTGCCGACCATCGTCACTCAGGCTGAGTTACGCCGTGCCGTGGTATCCGCCGGGTTTGAAGCCATGGAACTTGGCGGTCAGGCTGAGGATGCGGAAGCTGTTGCCCGCGAGCATGAGATCAATGAACAGCGTCATTTGCTCACCATTGGTTTGATCTTCACGGTTCCGCTTTTCCTGCTTTCGATGGGGAAGGACTTTGGTTTGCTGCCGGCCTTTTTCTATACAGGCGATACGATGGGTGGTATGCGAGAAGCACAGCCCTGGTTCGTCTGGCTGATGCTTGCGCTTGCCCTCCCTGTTCAATTCTATGTTGGCTGGCAATATTATGTGGGTGCGTTCAAGGCGCTGCGCAATAAGTCCGCAAATATGGATGTGCTGATCGTAATGGGTTCATCGGCGGCTTTCTTCTATTCCCTGCCGATCACCTTTGGGCTGTTGGCGGGTCATGTCTATTATGAAACTGCCGCTGTCATTATTACACTCATCAAACTTGGAAAGTATTTGGAGGCGCGTGCCAAGGGGCGTACTTCAGAAGCGATCAAAAAGTTGATGGGATTGCGTGCGAAGACTGCGCGTGTCATCCGGGATGGAATTGAAAGCGAAGTCCCTGCTGATGACGTTCGTGTAGGCGACGTAGTGATTGTCAAACCCGGTGAGACGATCCCCGTTGATGGAGTTGTCATGGAAGGAAGAAGTGCCATTGACGAGTCCATGCTGACGGGAGAATCCCTCCCTGTAGAAAAGAAGCCCGGCGATGCCGTAATCGGCGCGACTCTCAATAAACTGGGTATGCTCAAATTTGAAGCTACCAAAGTTGGCAAGGAAACCGCTCTGGCGCAGATCATCAAACTGGTGGAAGATGCGCAGGGCAGTAAGGCTCCCATTCAGAAACTCGCGGATCAGGTCTCGGCAATATTTGTTCCTTTTGTAATTGCGATTGCATCACTCACTTTTGCGGGCTGGTATTTCTTCGGACCCGCATTGCCAATTG
The DNA here is from genome assembly GCA_016219545.1 of Chloroflexota bacterium. GTDB lineage: Bacteria > Chloroflexota > Anaerolineae > Anaerolineales > Villigracilaceae > Villigracilis. The sequence continues at coordinate 49,615 of JACRMH010000039.1, forward strand.
ATGCAAGTGTTGATAACTTTACACGCGCCTTGATCTACATGGTTGCGGTGCTGGTGATTGCCTGCCCCTGTGCGATGGGGCTTGCCACTCCAACCGCCATTATGGTGGGCACTGGTAAAGGCGCAGAGATGGGTATCCTGTTCCGCACCAGTGAAGCATTGGAGCGCGCGGGACGAGTTAGTGTAGTTGTTTTGGATAAGACCGGGACGATCACGAAAGGTCAGCCCGCGGTTACGGATGTAGTAGTAAGTGGTAAATGGGAAGCGGAAGAAATATTAAGGCTGGCTGCTTCGGTCGAGAAGGGGAGTGAGCATCCATTGGGTGAGTCCATTTGGGCGGAGGCGACAACCCGCGGGTTGAAGTTAGTGGACCCCACCGGTTTTAAAGCAATGGCCGGGCATGGCGTGCAGGCCGAAGTCGAGGGAAGAAGCGTTATCGTTGGGAATATGAGAATGTTCCAGGCGCGCGGAATCCAATTAGGCGAACTCGAATCCGCAGTGACACGTCTTCAGTCTGAAGCGAAGACAGCCATGCTGGTAGCAATTGATAACCAAGCCGCTGGGATTATTGCCGTAGCGGATACGATCAAGGAAAGCTCGAAGGAAGCCATCGCGGACCTGCATCGCCTGGGTTTGAAAGTTGTGATGATCACAGGCGATAACCAGAAGACTGCCGAGGCTATCGCTAATCAGGTTGGGGTTGATGAAGTGTTAGCTGAAGTACTGCCTGAAGGTAAGTCATCTGAAGTAAAGAAATTGCAATCTGGAAAAAATGTGGTTGCCATGGTGGGGGATGGTGTGAACGATGCGCCTGCGCTTGCGCAGGCAGATGTGGGACTCGCGATCGGCACCGGTACGGATGTGGCCATGGCTGCTGCCCCCGTTACATTGATGAGCGGCGACCTGCGCGGTGTTGCGCGCACGATCTCTCTTTCGCGCGGAACGCTTGGTACGATCAGACAGAATTTATTTTGGGCGTTTTTCTATAATATCGTGCTTATCCCTTTGGCCGCTCTCGGTTATCTTAACCCGATGCTTGCGGCCGGCGCGATGGCTTTTAGCAGTGTCCTTGTTGTTTCCAACAGCCTGCGCCTGCGAAATTATAAAATTGACACCATTGCTTTGCCAAAAACACCGGTGCGAAAAGCGCTTGAATTTGCGCCCATATTGGCGGGTGTGATCCTTACATTAATACTTTTTCTGAATTTCTCAAGAGGTTCTCTGGGACAGCAGCAAAATGGATTAGTGCCGTTTGCGATCTACCATGCCGTTCTTGATGAAAAACAACCGATCATGTCTGGGATGCCAGTGACGCTTAATATTCAGATCCTTAATCAGTTTGGAAATCCGCTTACTGATTTTGCGCCTAATCAATTTGGCAGGATTGTGTATTATGCCTATGTCGCGGTTGTCCCCCGCGATTTGACTTCAATGCAAGCAGAACCGGTTGTGACGGATCCTTTTGCCATGGGAGTACTTGGCGGGATGGGGGGGATGGGTTCATCGGCGGATGCTACCCCACAGCCAAAACCATCGGCGGCAGAGCAACAATCAACGCCTGTCTACATTCAGCCTGTAGTCACATTCCCGGAAGATGGGCAATATGTTGTGTTTGTGGATTTCCAACCTTCCGGCGGCAATAAAATGACCCTGGTTTTGCCTGTTGATGTGGGATCTGCCCAAACGAAACCCGCTGTCCTGCCTGCTGGAGAATCGCTAACTCAACCGAGCGGCGACCTGATGATGACATTGAAACATGATGGAATATTAAAGGCCGGTCAGCCCGCCATATTTACTTTTGATGCAATGGATGCTCAAGGGAATTTGATTTCGGGTGAGATCAATCTGTCATCGGGAAGCCATTTGACTTTGTATGCCATAGATGAAGGACTAACAACATTTTTGAGACCGGAACTCATTGACCCCAACAGTTTACAATTCTCAACCACCTTCCCAAACCCGGGCAAGTACAAGGTTTGGTTTGAGTATCGGTATGCCAACAAATCACAGCAAGTTGCATTTGTTATTGATGTCAAGTAAAAAATAAGGTCAGGCAATTTGCCTGACCTTAAAAATACGATACAAATTTTGCTATGAATGGTTGAAAAATTATGATGAGGGTTTATTTCTCTGCCAAAAGAACTGTTATATCCGAAGCAATATCGTCGGAGGTTGCTTCAGGTGAAAAGATTTCACGCAGATTGCCCTTCTTATCAATCACGTAGGTATAACTTGAGTGTGTTTCGCCGCCATCCATGATCGTAACGCCGTAATCCTGCCATACTTTTGTTAATTCATCGGATGTGCCCAGCAGCCCAAGAAAATCCGGATTGAAGTTTTCCATGAATTCCTTCATGGATTGAGGAGTGTCTCTAACAGGGTCAGTACTGACCATAACAACCACTACATCTTTTGAAGTGGCACCAGCCGTTTCAAGGGCTTGTCTAATGAGCGCCAATGTTGCCGGACATTCATCAACGCAGTTTGAAAAGCCAAAGAAGACCAGTGCGACCTTTCCGCTGTATGCATTAAGCTGGAAAGGCTGTCCATTGTGGTCCGTCAAAATAATATCGGCGGCGGCAGTCGTTGGTGAGATGACCTCACCCTTGAGGGCGGGCGCTCCGCAGGATGCCATTAAGATCATTATGATTAATGCGAGTGTTGTAATTCTGAGTGAAAGCGTTTTGTTTTGCACTGGAAACTCCAAATGATAGAATGGGTTGTGTAGATTTGAGAAGTGTAGATAATATACGATAAATTTACCTAAATTTATCGTATATGCTGAATGGAGTCAAGCATGAAGAATTTGTCACCCCGTCAACAAGAAATTTTAAAGCTCATAAAACAAAAGGGAAATTTATCTGTGGAGGAAATTCAGAAAGCAATCGGTATCTCTCAAGCGACAGCTTATCGAGAGATTCAAGAGCTTTCCCGAATGGGGTTGGGGGCCAAGATCCCTGGTGGTATTAGCCAGATCGAAAACTCCCCTACCCGCTGTGTCCAATGCAGAGGCGAAACAAATGCAAGGACTCTGTTCATTATTGAACTAAAGGATGGTGAAAAATTATCCGCTTGCTGTTCACACTGCGGAATGATGGCGCTTGCGAACAATCCAAACGTCAGCACAGCCATGACCGTTGATTTTATCTATGGGAAAATGCTAAATGTAAGTCAGGCTTGGTATGTGTTGAATAGCAACGTAGTTCTTTGCTGCAGCCCGTCCATTCTGAGTTTCTCAAGCCGTGAGGATGCAATCCGTTTCACTCAGGGATTTGAAGGCGAAGTAATGGATTTTCCAAATGCCCAAAAAAACCTTAATCAGATGATGACATTAATCCAGCTTTGATCTAAAACGTATCAGTAAGAACCCTATACATGACAATAAAAAATCCACTTGAGATTTCAACCTCAAGCGGATTTTTTTTGCATCCAGAATGATCATTCCATGCGTACTTCAACAGGGATCGTGATCGAACCTGATTTTTCGAAAACCAAAGTTAAGTCAATTGTTGCTCCGGGCTTGAATTGATCATCCTTCTTCATGATGCACATGATGTGCAAACCGCCGCTCTTCAACTCGACCTGTCCACTTGCCGGGACTTCAATAGGTTTATCCATCAAATTCATACCCATCGTGCCATCGCTCTTCATTACTGTCTCATGCAGTTCGATGGATCCACACGCCGGGCTTGAACCGGATACCAAATTGTCGGTTGCACTGCCGCTATTCTTGATGATCAGGAAAATTCCGCCCGCAGTGGGCATATCCATGGATGGACGCCCCCACGCGCTTTCGACTGTTATGGATGGGACAGCCGCAGGCGCGCACCCCGCCATCATGGAAATCAACAGCAAACCCAGAACCAACCCGCGCAATAAACTTGATTTCATTTTAGCCTCCTAATTCAAATCTGATGAATTTTTATGATACATAACCAAACTAATCTGACTTGTTGTCTGTGCTTCCCTTTTTTTGAATCTCTCATGTATAATCAAGCCTGATAAAATCAGATAATTTTATACAAGTCTATCATTTTTTATTTGTTGCCGCAAGATAGGATTTTGTTTCTTCACAGAATTCGCCATAGAAAAGAATCTGATTTTGTTATATAAACTCATAAATTGCTGTCAAATTGATTGAGTACAAAAAACATCAAATTCAAAAAATGATCCTCGAGGAATCACATGGATTTAATCGTTGCCTTCATTACAGGTTTAACTACAGGCGGTTTGGGATGCCTGGCTGTGCAAGGCGGGCTATTGACCAGTACCCTTGCTCATCAGATCGAATTGGATCTGCAAGTCCACAATGGTGCCGGCGTAGTTCAAAAATTTAGACCGCACATTGCCCAACCCATTTTATTTTTCCTGATAGCCAAACTGATCGCCTACACAATCCTTGGCTATTTGCTGGGGTCTGTTGGCTCAGTCCTTCAACTTACACCGCTGATGAGCGCAATCCTGTATTTTGCAATTGGCATTTTCATGATCGGAAATGGACTCCGCATGTTCAATGTTCATCCCATCTTCCGATATTTTGTCATTGAACCGCCTTCAGCGCTGACTCGCTATATTCGACGCACTTCGAAGAACGGCGCGTCATTCTTTACCCCCATCCTGCTCGGCACACTGACAATTTTCCTGCCCTGTGGCGTGACTCAAGCCATGATGGCCACCGCTCTCAGCACAGGCTCACCGCTGCAAGGCGCAACCCTCATGTTCGCTTTCATCCTTGGCACTTCACCGCTGTTTTTCTCTGTCGCATATTTTGCCACCCGGTTAGGTTCAGCCATTGAAAAATACTTCACCCGTATCGTAGCTGTAACCATGCTCATCATAGGACTAATTCAAGTGGATACTGGCCTCAACTTGTCTGGGTCCGCTTTCTCCTTCTCTAGAACCATCAGCATCTTGGAAGCCTATGCTCTGCCGGCCCAAACAGGTTTATCCATTGAAGTGACAGAAAATGGGTACTCTCCGCAGACTCTGCATTTGCCTGCCAATCAGGATCTGACCATCGAGTGGGTGACACGCAACACACAAACCTGCGCCCGATCTGTGGTGATCCCGGATCTGTCCTATCAAACGATCCTTCCCACTACAGGAAGGGTCAAATTTGACATTCCCGCCCAGGAAAAGGGTGCTATTATTCGCTACACCTGTTCCATGGGAATGTATCCCAGCCAACTGGTATTTGACTTGGAATCAACGGAAACCGATCAATAAAATAGCGAGAGAAAAAATGAAGAAAATTTTCAATGTCCCCGATATGACTTGCCCCAACTGTGCTATGCATTTGGAAGGATTGGAAGACGAAATCCCCGGCGTAAAGCGCATTACTGCCAGCTACAAGAGATTAAATATGGAAGTCGAGTTTGATGAAACCTTGCTCACTGTTGAACAGATCATTCTTGCAGCAAATAAGATTGGCTACCACCCTGAACCAATCCCTGCCTAGCCTTTATCGCTTTTCCCCTAAAACAATAAGCCCATAAAAAGAAAGAATTACTTAATTCATCATACGCACCCGACCCTATGATTCCCTGAGCGACAGCGAAGGATCTCTGAGACAATTAGGAGGTTCTCACCGCACTGGCGTGCAACGCACACTTGTCCTGGCGGGCGGTGCCAGGAAGTGTCGCTCTGCTCAGAACGACACTGCGTATGGTAAGTTAATTAACAGATGAGGCTGTGAGTATGAGCGGGCTCTCGCTGTGTTTTACCGCCACAAATTAAGGTATGGAAAATATCACTTGTCATAAATGCGGTTGATCATTCAATAAAAAAATGGAGAATAGTATGAAAAAGATCTTGAAATATATGTTTGCGCTCATCTTTCTTATTTCAGCCTGTGGAAGATCCACTCCCGCGGGTATTCAAGATAGCATTGAAATTTCAGTTCCCTATGCTCATGCGGCGGGCGCTGGTGAGACCACTGCGGTTTATATGGTCATCAAGAATAACGGCACACAAGCAGATCGCTTGATCAGTGCATCTTGTGATGCCGCAATGATGACTCAGACCATGGAAAGCAGCATGGAAGGGGATGTAATGTCGATGGGGGATGTCCCAGTCATTGAATTGCCGGCCGGCGGGACTGTGGAATTAAAACCGGGCGGTTACCATATTATGCTCATGGATCTCATGAAGGAACTCAAGGCCGGCTCCACGATCCGCCTTACACTTGAATTTGAAAAAGCAGGCAAAATGACCCTGGAAGTACCCGTTTTAGTCATTGGGGCTGCACCGTAAAAGACTGGCTTGATTTTGAAAAACATTATTTCTTGATGAGAGTTGCTTAATTACCCTGATCCTTCCAAAATAACAACCCGATTTTGTAGTAGACTCGTCCTACCTTTAGTAAAATTTTCGCATTAGATTTCCTTTACCAATATTGAGGTTGTGAATGATTCCCAAAAAACAAAACCCTACGATTGACCCTGTTATTATTGTTGCGCTCGGCGTCGTATTGATGGCGGTGGCATTCGCCCTGATCGTGTTCAAACCGAATACGCAATCTCTGAATGGCAGTTCAGGCGTATGGAGTCAACTTATCGTTGCCTTTATCACTGGCATCACCACCGGCGGGTTAAGCTGCCTCGCGGTGCAGGGCGGACTGTTGGCCAGTTCTCTTGCGCACCAGATTGAGCAGGATTATGTTGGCCAAGCCGGGCAAACTAAAAAGTCAAAACAACAAACGCCAACTCGTACCAGCACAGCATTACCCATCCTTCTTTTTCTTTCTTCAAAATTAATTGCCTACACTTTGCTTGGCGCATTGCTGGGCTGGCTCGGTTCCTATCTCACGCTCAGCCCGATGACCCGCGCCATATTGATGATCACCATTGGCATCTTCATGATCGGCAATGCGCTCCGCATGTTCAATGTGCATCCCATCTTTCGTTACTTCTCCATTGAGCCGCCTAAATTCATCACGCGCTACATCCGCCGCACTGCCAAAGGGACAGACACTGCCACTCCGCTTTTTCTTGGCGCTCTCACAGTGTTCATTCCATGCGGCGTCACCCAAGCCATGATGGCGACAGCGCTTGGAACAGGCAGTGTCACAATGGGTGCAGCGCTCATGTTTGCCTTTGTCCTCGGCACCAGCCCAGTCTTCTTCATCATCGCTTATTTGACCACTGAACTTGGCGCACGGCTCGAAAAACTTTTCATGCGATTTGTTGCAGTCGTTCTTTTGATCCTGGGATTCGTAACCATGAATGGCGGACTTAATGTATTAGGTTCACCGCTTTCGTTTCAAAACCTGACGCGTGGTCTGCTTCCATCCAATGGCGACTCTGCCACTGTAACAGGATCCTCTCAAAGTCCGGTTGGAGGCGAGATCGTCCTCAATGTTAAAAATGATGGCTACTTCCCAAGCAAATTGAGCGCACCTGCTGATACGGCGCTTGTCTTGAATCTCATCACAAATCAGACCTATTCATGTGCGCGTGATTTTGTCATTCCGGCCTTGAATGTATATCGGCTCCTGCCCGATACAGGTACTGTGCAGGTGAATATCCCCGCTCAGGCGAAGGGAAGCAAATTATTTTTTACCTGTTCGATGGGCATGTATACCGGGCAGATCGTTTTTCAATAGATGGTTGAAGCGGCATGATAAAGAAAACTTTCAAAATCCCCGATATGACCTGCTCCAATTGCGCCATGAAACTCGAAAGCCTTGAAGATACTTTGGATGGCGTTAAAGAGATCAACGCCAGTTATCACAAACAAAATATGGTGATCGAATTCGATGATTCCAAACTCACTGAAGAGCAGATTATCGCGGCGGTGAAGAAGAAGGGGTATCTCGCTATACCAGCCTGATTTGGTCAACAGGTTCAGGCGCAGGTCTGAATTTCAAGGTGGACCTGTTTCCGTGTATACTCTCCCCATGCCAAAATATTACACACCGCAGGAAGCCAACGAGGCGCTGAGCATCGTTGGACCAATTCTGATTGAATTAATGGAGATCAGCGGGAAGATTCGTGCAAATCAACCGGAATATTGGACGGTTGTGCAGAAGTCTGCGGGAAACGGCGGAAGTCCTGCATTAAGCAAACTGCTTCCAGATTTTGACCGCCTTGACGCCCTGTTACACAAAATTCAAGATATGGGAATTGAAGTGAAAGATCTGACCATCGGATTAATAGACTTCGTTGCTTACCATGATGGGAGGGAAATATATCTGTGCTGGAAATTCGGCGAGGACAAAATTCAATTTTGGCACGAGATCAACGAGGGTTTTCAAGGACGTCAATTAATTAATTGGGAATAAAATAACATAATATTGCTCAAGTTGTTCAACTATAAAACCACGATCCCATCCCAACACCAAACTTTTGGAGCTTTAATGAATAAAGGAATACTGTACGGCATCGGCGCATATGTCTTTTGGGGATTCTTTCCAATTTACTGGAAACTGCTTCACCACGTCCCCGCGATCCAATTGATCGGACATCGCATCATCTGGTCGTTTTTGCTTCTATTCATCGTTATCCTCTTTACCCAACAATGGGCGGCTTTTCGTGCAACAGTCAACGCCAGGGTTTTACGAATTTATACAATTGCGGCCATCCTCATTGGCATTAACTGGCTGATGTATGTTTGGGCTGTCAATCATGAGTTTATCGTTGAAACCAGCCTAGGATATTTCATCAATCCGCTCCTCAGCGTCTTAATGGGTGTGATCTTCTTTAAGGAGCGTTTACGTCTTGCGCAATGGATTCCTGTCGTCTTGGCCGCGTTGGGCGTGACCTACCTGACTTTTGTGTATGGACGCCTGCCTTATATCGCTCTTAGTTTGGCGTTCTCTTTTGGTTTGTATGGCCTTGTAAAAAAGCTCTCCCCACTTGGTTCGCTGTATGGACTGACCATTGAAACGGGGATTCTCTTTGTCCCTGCTCTTGGTTATCTTATATTTACACAAATGAACAGCACCGCTGCTTTTCTTCACACCGGTGTAATGTCTGATCTGCTTATGGTTGGAGCGGGAGTTGTCACAACCATCCCTCTGCTCATGTTTGCATCTGCGGCGCGCTCCATTCCATTGTGGGTGGTTGGGTTGCTTCAATATATCGCACCTACACTTCAATTCATTATCGGTGTTTTTATTTATAAAGAAGCTTTCAGCTATCATCAACTGATCGGATTCGGCATCGTATGGACGGCGCTCATCGTATTCCTCGTGGAGAATTACCTCGCAAATCGTGTTCCCGTTGAACCGATTGCTGAAATGGGTGAGGGCTAATCTGAATTTCCATCCGTTTAAATTTTCTCTGTGACCTTTGTGGATGAATCTTTAGAAAAGCCCGTAAGATTAGCACTCATTGAAATTATGACATGACCGAAAGACGTAGTGTATAATTCAACGACTGAATTTTGAACAAGGAGTTTGCATGCCCACTGCTTTAATTACTGGCATTACCGGACAAGATGGTTCATATCTTGCTGAATTATTATTGAAAAAAGGATACCGTGTAATCGGCGTTGCGCGCCGTTCAAGCACGCTTAGTACGGAGCGTATCCAGCATATTTTGGATGATATTACAGTTGTTCAAGGCGATTTACAGGATCAGGGTTCCTTGCTTGCCTTTCTGGAAGAATATCAACCTACCGAAGTGTACAATCTCGCGGCGCAATCTTTCGTGCCGACATCCTGGAATCAGCCGGCACTAACAGGTGATGTCACTGCTTTAGGCGTAACCCGTCTGCTCGAAGCCATTCGATACGTGAATCCAAAGATCCGTTTTTATCAGGCTTCGTCCAGTGAAATGTTCGGTAAGGTGGTGGAAGTTCCTCAAAATGAAAACACGCCTTTCTACCCGCGTAGTCCATATGGCGTTGCGAAAGTATATGGTCACTGGATTACCGTGAACTACCGCGAATCTTTTGATATGTTTGCCGCTTCCGGTATTTTGTTCAACCATGAAAGCCCGCGCCGCGGATTGGAATTTGTGACCCGCAAAATATCAGATGCTGTGGCGAGAATAAAACTTGGCAAGTCCAATGAGTTGCGGCTAGGCAACCTTGAAGCCCAGCGTGACTGGGGTTTTGCCGGCGATTACGTTGAAGCCATGTGGCTCATGCTCCAACAGGAACGCCCTGACAATTATGTGATCGGCACAGGGGAGACCCATGCTGTCCGTGAATTCTGTGAGATCGCTTTTTCACATGTCGGTTTGGACTATCAGGATTTTGTAGTACAGGATGAAAAATATTATCGTCCCGCCGAAGTGGAATTGCTGATTTCCGACCCATCCAAGGCGCGGTTGGCATTAAAATGGGAACCGTCCATTACCTTCAAAGAGTTGGTTACCCTGATGGTGGATTCTGATCTGGCACGACTTAAAAAAGAATAAAACCTTTTTGAGGAGGATGCGAATCCTCCACATATTTTGATGGTGTAAATTAAGAATTTTCCACCCGAATCTATGAACCTATCCCTTATCATCCCGGTCTATAACGAACAAGACACCCTGCCGCATTTGTTCGATGCGATCTATCAAACTATGAATTCTCTCGATCAATCCTGGGAAGTGATATTGGTAGATGACGGTAGTCGTGATGATAGTTTGGTCATCCTTAAGGAATTTGCCCAAAAAGATACCCAGCATATCAGGGTGATTTCCTTCCGCAGAAATTTTGGGCAAACTGCCGCCATTGCCGCTGGGTTGGATTATGCCCAGGGAGAGATCATCATTTTGTTGGATGCTGACATGCAAAATGATCCGGCTGATATCCCTTTGATGCTTGCCAAACTTGACGAAGGCTATGATCTGGTGAGCGGCTGGCGCAAATTCCGCAAGGACAATGCCATCACCCGCAACTTCCCTTCGATGATCGCAAACTGGCTCATCTCGCGTGTTACAGGTGTCCATTTGCATGATTACGGCTGCACACTCAAAGCTTACCGACGGGATGTTCTCGAAGGATTTCGTTTATATGGAGAGATGCATCGTTTCATTCCAGTGTTTGCCCATTCAGTTGGAGCAAAAATCACCGAGATGCCTGTCCGGCATCATGCACGGAAATATGGAAAGACCAAATACGGACTCGAACGAACACTTAAAGTTGTCCTTGACCTCTTTACCGTAAAATTTCTTGTTTCCTATTCATCAAAGCCGATTTATCTTTTTGGCGGGACAGGCGCGATCCTGATGATCTTTAGTTCAATCGCCATGCTGTACCTGCTCATACGCCGCCTCTTCTTTTCCATTGGAGTGGTCGGTTCGCCATTATTTCAAATGAGCGGCATGTTCTTCATTCTGGGTTTTCAGTCCATGTTGATGGGATTGATCGCAGAACTGCTTGTACGCACTTATCACGAATCACAAAGCAAAATGACCTATACCATTCGCACGACGGTCAATCTGGAGCATGAAACTCGTGATTAGATGGTTCAATAAAAACCGTCAACTCATTGCGAGATCAGTGGGGAGCCTTTTTGCCATTATCCTTCTGGTTATCCTGGTCAAAGAAGAAAGCGGTGACGGGATCGCATCTGCCTTAAAGCGCATTTCGCTCTGGTATTTTCTCGCTGGGATTTTGTCCCTGTTCATTTCAAGGTTGTTTATTGTTGGGCGTTGGCATGTCCTTTTACGTTCGGCCGGGATGAAAATTACCTTTTGGAACACAGCCATGCTCACTTTCACAGGGCTTTTCGGAAATAATTTTTTACCGACCACCATTGGCGGAGACGTGGTCAGACTGGCAGGTGCGATGCAGCTTGGCTATGACCAGGCCATCTGCCTTGCCTCGCTCATCGCAGACCGTTTGGTGGGCATCATCGGGATGAGCATTGCTTTACCCTTTGGGCTGGTTCCGGTTCTATCCCTCAACAAAACAGTTTCACAAGCCATTACCATCCCTGCAATATTTTACAAGGGAATGGATTTTATAAAACGCACGTTTGGCACATTTGTGATCTGGTTAAAACAACCCGTTGCCTTATCCCTGTCCTTTATTTTTACATTCTGCAATATGGCCTTTATATTTTGGACTGTATATCTTCTTATATGCGGAATGGGACATTCCATCTCTTATTGGCTGGTGGCAGGTTTGTGGAGCCTCACCTATTTTGTCACACTGGTCCCCATCTCGGTGAATGGATATGGTGTTCAGGAACTTTCACTTACCTTTTTACTATCAAAATTTGGCGGACTAAGCCACTCCGAAAGCCTTGCCATTGCCGTGCTCATCCGTGCCATCTTTATTACCACCAGCCTGCCCGGTGCGTTCTTTTTGCCCTCCATTCTCGCCGCAATGAATAATAAAAGAATCCTATCGGAATAGATTCTGTAAATTACATCAAATACTCCACGGAAATGTTTTTATGAACAAAGCAGACGAAACCTCGAGATCATCCCCCGGAAAATTTTGGCGAACATTTATCCTGCTTTCAGTTGCTGTCAGTATTGCCGCCATCTATCAGACTGAGCAGCAAACCCAGGCCCTTTTAAAGATCCGGTCAAAACTTAAGTGGGTTTTCATAATAGGCATTTTCGCAGCCAACCTGGGAGTGGGTCTTTATCTGCTTCTGCGTAAGGATAAAAATGATTCGCTCTGGCAATCCCTGGAACACCCCGGCGCTGGTATCATTTCAAAAATTTTGGGTATTAGCTTTCTCGTCGTTGCATTTCCTGTTCTTTGGTACATAAAGTTCAATGCATTTACTTACATAGATCCTCCCTTCATGCTTTTATTTTGGGTATGGCTATGGTTAACTCTTGTGCAAGCCGCCGGAGTGAAGATCCTGACACGAACTTCATGGGCTTTGTCTTTTGCATTGGTCGTATTATTTAATGGAATTATTTATCAGTTGTATTTCTTTCTCCAGCCGGTCACGGATTACCCGTTTTCGGTCGGCTGGTCGGAAGCCAGCCGCTTTTATTACGGTTCGCTCCCTTTCAGCAAATCCATTTATGGGGTTCAGTTGCCGCTGTCGGTTTGGCATGGATCGCGCTATTTCCTTTTGTCGCTTTCATTCCTATTCAATAAGTCATCATTATTTGGGGCTCGTCTCTGGCAGGCAGTTCTCTGGTTTTCTACAAATGGGCTGGTGGTGTTCCTGTTGCTACGCCGACTTAAATGGAATGGATTGCTAACCAAACTCCTTTTGGGAGGTTGGTTCTTTTTGTTTTTATTTCAGGGCGCGGTTTATTATCACTTGCTGATCTGTGTGATCATTATTTTGGCGGGTGTTTCTCCGCGCCATTTTTGGAGATCATTGATCGCCGTGATACTTGCCTCCTTCTGGGCTGGTATGAGCCGTGTCAATTGGTTTCCGGTTCCGGCCATGCTGGCGATCATGCTTTACATCCTTGAAGAGCCTTTTTCAAAAAATAATGATTTTTGGAAATATATCCAAAAACCGATTTTATGGGGTGTGCTTGGAATTGTTTTTGCATTTGCGGGCCAATTCTTTTATATCGCCATATCTGGCAACTCAGATCTAAGCGAATTTGGTTCCAGCTTCACTTCAGCTTTATTGTGGTATCGCTGGTGGCCGAGTGACACGAATCCACTTGGCGTGATTCCCGGCGTGATCCTGATTTCGCTTCCACCTTTGGTGCTTCTCACACAAATTTTGCGCGGGGGTTGGAATTCCTTCCACCCTCTGCGCTGGCTTGGCATATCTGCCATGTTGGTCATTCTGCTGGTCGGTGGGCTGATCGTCAGCACAAAGATCGGCGGCGGCGGCGACCTCCACAATTTGGATGCTTATATCGTTCTGCTGGGGGTGTTGACCATGTACTTCATGAACGGACGTGTCGAAGCCGAGTCCACTCCCCTTCCTCCATTGAAATTGGACCTGCCTTATGTGATGGGGCTTTTCCTGATCATCCCGGTGGCTTTATCATTTTCACGGGTGGTTCCGCCTGTTCAATACAACCATCAAAAAGCTGCAGATGATCTGCAAAAGTTGCGGATGACTGTGCAGGCATACAGCCAAAAAGGCGAAGTCCTTTTCATCAATGAGCGCCACTTACTGACCTTTGATCTGATCCCCGGAGTTCCCATTGTTTCAGAATATGAAGTTGTGTCGTTAATGGAAATGGCTATTTCCGGGAACCAGCCCTACCTCGATAAATTTCATCAAGACTTACAAAGCCACCGCTTCGCTGCAATTGTCGCGCGTCAGCAAAGACTGCGTGTCCAGGCCGGTGATTTTGCAGAAGAAGCCATTGCTTGGAATCAACAGGTGGGATATCAATTATTGTGTGAATACGAGCCGATTCTTACACTCACATCTGCGGATATTCAAGTACTTATACCAAGAGAAAAAACTAAATGTCCTTAACTCTGGCACGAGTTATCAAGATTCTAATTATCAATAGTGAATATCCACCCATTGGCGGGGGGGCGGGAAATGCCAGTGCCAATATTGCGCGCGGACTTGCTTCTCTTGGATACGAGGTGTCAGTGTTAACAGCTCACTTTGCCGGGCAACCGAGATTGGAAATTTGTGATGGCGTAACCATTCACCGCATTCCAAGTTTGCGCCGCAGGCTTGATCGTTCAGGACCGTTGGAACAACTGGTTTTTATCCTCTCCGCTTCTTTTTGGACCCTTTTCCAGGCGTGGCGAAAAAGACCAGACGCCACCTTGGCATTTTTCGGAATGCCTTCCGGCGCAATTTCCTGGCTATTAAAAAAACTCCATCGTATTCCTTACATCATCTCCCTGCGCGGCGGTGATGTGCCGGGCTTCCGCCCCTATGATTTCAAGAAATTACATAAATGGATCGCCCCCTTCCTGCGGATTATCTGGCATTCTGCATCTGCTGTGGTTGCCAACAGTAATGGATTACGCGACCTTGCCCTTGCATTTGACTCCAGCATTGAAATCCCGATCATTCCCAATGGCGTGGATGGAAGTTTCTACACAGATGAATCCCGAGCATGGTCTCCAGTGCGCATCTTATCAGTTGGACGTGTTGTCCATCAAAAAGGACTCAATCTTGGACTGCGTGCATTAGCTAAGCTCACCGATCTGGACTGGGAATGGCACATTGCTGGCGATGGAAGTGAGATCGAATTGTTGAAAACATTAGCGCGTGAACTTGGCATCAGTGAGCGGGTTAAATTTCTTGGATGGCAATCGCGCGAAGAATTGTCGAAGTGTTATCATCAGGCCAATTTGTTCCTGTTTCCGTCCCGTCATGAAGGGATGCCGAATGCTGTTCTCGAGGCCATGTCCAGCGGATTGCCGGTGGTCGCTACCAGAATCGCGGGCAATGAAGAACTTGTCGTTGACGGCGTAACGGGCTGGCTTGTAAATACCGAGGATGTGGATTCTCTCCGGGAAGGCCTGCGCAGGCTTATCGTCGAAGAAAAGATGCGAATGCAAATGGGGCAGGCGGCCCGTCAGCGAGTGGAAAAAGAATATTCATGGGAAAATACCGCCCGTCAATATTCCCATATTCTGGAAAATATTAATAAATAAATTTGTACAATCTGTAGATTAAAAATATGTGTGGCATTTGCGGACTCTCCCATTCGACAGATCAAAAGCCCGAGCGCGCTTTGCTCGAAAAAATGAACGCATCCATTGCCCACCGCGGACCCGATAGCGACGGCTTTTATGTTTCTACAGGCATCGGGCTTGCCATGCGCCGTCTCGCCATTATTGATGTGAGCGGCGGCGACCAGCCAATTGCGAATGAAGATAAAAATATTTGGATCGTCTTCAACGGGGAATGTTACAACTACCCTGAAATGCGCGTTGAACTCGAACGGCGCGGACATCATCTCGCGACTAAATCGGATACCGAATGCATCGTCCACTTTTATGAAGATGAAGGTGACGACTGCGTGAAGCGCCTGCGTGGTATGTTTGCTTTTGCATTATGGGATGAAAAAAAGAAGCGCCTTCTTCTCGCTCGTGACCGCCTCGGCAAGAAGCCCATGTATTACAGCATTCAAAATGGAACCTTATATTTTGGTTCTGAATTAAGCGCAGTGCTCACTGCCTTGCCCAACAAACCCGAAATAAACCTCGAAGCCATTGACCTTTATCTCAGCCTGCAATATGTTCCTGATCCGCTGACGGCGTATGAAGGGATTTTTAAATTACCGCCCGCGCATACCTTGGTTTGGGAAAACGGGTTGGCGCGCATTCAACGCTATTGGGATTACACCTATCAACCTAAATTCACGGCAAGTGAAGATGAACTTGCTGATGAATTGCGCGTGCGTCTGCGTGATGCCGTCAAGATGCGGCTGCTTTCTGAAGTTCCGCTCGGTGCGCATTTAAGCGGCGGCATTGATTCAACCATCATCGTGGCGCTCATGTCCGAGTTAGCCAGCGGTCCTGTCAAAACATTTTCGGCAGGTTTTGAGGAACAGAATTTCACCGAACTTCCTTTTGCCCGCGCAGTTGCCCAAAAGTACGCTACAGATCATCATGAATTTACACTCACTTATGGTGATATTCCCACAACGCTTGAAAAAATCGCAGGTCATTTCGGCGAACCTTTTGCGGATGCTTCGGCTATTCCGCTTTATTACCTTTCCGTTTTGACTCGCCAGCATGTCACCGTTGCTTTGAATGGGGATGGCGGCGATGAAGATTTCGCTGGCTACCAGCGTTACTGGCTGGACGGATTCGCCAACGCTTATGCACGCGCGCCTCACTTCCTGACCCGAAAACTGATCCCGTCCATTGCAAATTTCTTCCCCGATAAAGCAGACCGCCCCGTTGGGCAGAGTCTCATCAATGGGTTGAAGCGCCTCGAGCAGATCCCAGAAATTGACCACCGTGCCAGCATCCTGCGCTGGGGTTCATATTTTTCTCCGCGTCAACGCAGTGCGTTATGGAAACCTGAATTCCGTTTCAACTTGAATAACGCACAGAACTTATTAGCAAGTCAATTTGACTCAGCTGAAGGCTCGTATCTCGACAAGACTCTTTATACAGACTTGCATACCTATTTACCCGGTGACCTGCTCGTCAAATCTGACCGAATGACGATGGCGGCATCCCTCGAAGGACGCTCGCCTTTTCTTGACCATGAGATCGTGGAATGGTCTGCCCGTGTGCCAGACCAATTCAAAGTCAAAGGAAGAACCGGAAAGTATCTGCTTAAAAAAGCATTTGCCAAAGAATTCCCTGAGTCCATTAGAGGGCGAGGCAAGCAGGGATTTGGAATCCCGCTCTCAGCCTGGTTTCGCGGACCGTTGCATGAATGGTCCCGTGAATTGCTATTATCTGGAGGAAGCCCGTTACATCGCTGGTTTGACCGTGACATACTAAAACGGATCATTGACGAACATCAAACGGGGCGTATGGATCATGGCAAGCGTTTGTATGCGCTGGTTATGCTGTGTCTGTGGTCGAAAAGTTGTACATTCACGGTATGATAGGTGCATGAGGAACTCTTCTTCATGAAACGTCCCAATTTCTTGATCATCGGCGCTCCGCGGTGTGGAACAACTGCGCTTTATACTTATCTCGGGGAGCACCCTAATATATTTTTACCAAAAGTAAAAGAACTGCATTATTTTGCCCATGATTTCCCTGATCTGCAAAAAGTGCTTTTTAGGTCTGTTGATGAGTACATGCTGATGTTTTCAGATGCTGGGGATCGGCATCTGGCAGTGGGGGAAGTATCCCCCCTTTATTACTACTCCAAATGTGCCCTGAGCAATATAAGGGAATTTGACGCGAAAACAAAGATCATTTTTATCCTTCGGAATCCTGTCGATTTTGTACAATCGGTTCATCAATTAAATTTGGGATTACTGCGCGAGGATATACCAGACCTCGCCAAGGCCTGGGAGTTACAGGAAATTCGCAAACATGGGAACATGATCCCTAAAAGTTGTCGCGCCCCGGAGCTGGTTCAATACGGGGAGATGGGACTATTTGGGAAGTATGTGGAAAGAGTTTTTGAATTTTTTCCGCACGAGCAGGTTTTGATCATTTTATTCGATGACTTTGCAGCCAGCCCCAAATCAGTTTATGAAACCATTCTTGCTTTTTTAGGTATCCCATCAGATGGCAGGCAATATTTCCCTCGTATCAATGCCAACTATGAAAACCGATCAAAATTTTTGTCCAGGATCATCCATCCGCCCCAATCCATTTACAGACCGTTTATGAAAGTGATTTCCCTTTTTGGGGTTAATTTAATGGAAAATCTCAGTATATTCTATAAGAAAATTGAAATGTTCAACTCTCGCCGGACTCCACGGTCTTCCATTGAGCCGGCATTACGCCGAAAATTGCAGTTGTATTTCCGGGAGGATATTCAAAAATTAGCCAAACTGATCAACCGCGATCTTTCCAAATGGCTGGCTGATCAGTGATGTACCGTTATTGCTCTTTAAATTAGCGGTTGCGCAAATATGGAAATTCGACCCCAGCCACAAAATATATTATCCCGATTGTTGATCCGCTGGAAGGATATTTTAAAGATCATCCTGGCACTGGCTTTGATCGGTTTTGTCCTTGCTCAAACTAATTTTCAACAGATCATTGCCCTCAAAGGGCAGATCGTCTGGCAATGGCTCTGGCTCAGCCTGATATTGTTTTGTCTGATGACAGTTGTTAAAGCAATGCAATACCACGTTTTGTTGGACGCAAATATTCCTTATCGCCAGGTATTGAAAATTGTCGTGATACAAAATGCCCTGAGCAACCTGGTTGGCAATAGTATCGGGATCGCATCTTATCTAACCATGTTCCGTATCGAACAAAATGTCAAATTGAGCCGCTCCGGGATAGTTTTTGTTCTCACCAAAGCGGGTGACCTATTCGCCATAGTTTTTTTTCTGGGTTTATCGAGCTGGATGGTGTGGGAACGGGTGGCGGTACTTCGTCACATGATTGTTATTCTATTGATGTCCATTTTCATTGGACTTATCATCTTTTGGACTGCGATCTTATTGCGGCAGAGATTTGTTTATCCATTGGAACGGCTCTTGTACTGGCTGCATCTGGGTCAAATTCCAATGGTGAGGCGCGGAATGGAATTACTTCGGTCCCTTGTTGACCAGGATCATAGATCCGTTGTTCGAGCGCTTTGCTCGGGTTTGGCTCTATCATTATTTTATATGACCATAACGATGGCAAGTTTTTACTCCAAAATTCAGATTTTCCAGATCCCGATCGATTTTTGGCCCATCATTTTAATTGCTACCCTGATGCAATTGATTTCCCTCGTACCTATTCAGGTATTCGGGGGGCTTGGCGTGAATGAACTATCCTCCATTTATCTATATGATCTGTTTGGAGTTGTTCAGGTGGATATACCAGCTATTCTGATCGGGTTGAGAATATTTTTCTATTTGTTTAATCTGGTAGCTTTGGCTTTCGTTCCTTTGGTGGAACTCCTTGATCGGATGCAGAAAAACAAAAATAGTGAATGATTTGGGCTCAGGCCTGTTCGGCTTTGCGGTATGATTAGCCGCGCTAATTAGGAGTCACGTTTATCATGTTTCCCCCAAACACAAAAATAGAAGATGTAGATGAAAGAAAATAAAAATCCCATACCCCAATCTGCAAGCGAACCCGTAATTACCATTAAATCCCACTCAAGCTGGACTGCGCTCGAATTGGGCGACCTGTGGCGTTACCGCGAACTGCTTTTTCTGCTTACCTGGCGGGATATCAAAGTGCGTTACGCGCAAACTGTCCTTGGCGCGAGTTGGGCAGTTATACAGCCATTACTAACGATGGTTATTTTCAGCGTCATCTTTGGGCAGCTCGCGAAATTACCTTCAGATGGAATTCCCTATCCGATCTTTACCTACACTGCTTTGCTTCCCTGGCAATTATTTTCTTTCGCTCTTATAAACTCAAGCCAAAGTTTGGTTGGGAGCCAGAACTTGGTGAGCAAGGTCTATTTCCCTCGTCTCGTGATCCCGATTGCCTCTGTTCTACCTGGACTGGTGGATTTTGCCATCTCCTTCCTTGTATTGATCGGGATGTTGATCTACTATCAGATCCCATTGACATTGCGCATCCTGACGCTACCCCTGTTCCTGCTTCTGGCAGTGATGAGTGCACTGGCTGTGGGGCTGTGGCTCTCGGCCCTGAATGTTGAATACCGCGACATCAGATATGTCGTTCCATTTATGACCCTTTTCTGGCAATATGCTACACCCGTGGCTTACTCAGCTTCCCTGATTCCAGAAAAGTGGCGCTTATTGTATGGACTGAACCCAATGACAGGCGTAGTGGAAGGATTCCGCTGGGCCTTATTGGGAACCGGCAGGGTGGATGGCATGGTTATGATTTCCGTTGTCATTATTGTCATTATTTTAATTAGCGGTCTGGCTTACTTCAAGCGCATGGAAGCCACCTTTGCGGATGTGATCTAACATGAGCGACATTGCGATCCGGGTTGAGAATTTGAGCAAGAAATACCGCCTTGGTAGAAGGCGGGTCATACCTAACTTTCAGGAGACTCTGCTCCATGCATTATCTGCCCCAGCCCGTTGGATGCGTGGTGAACGAAAAGTTGATGATACTTTTTGGGCGTTGAAGGATGTTTCCTATGGCCGTATCGCTTCACTTCTTGAAGTGGGTACGGGCTTTCACAGTGAATTAACCGGACGAGATAACATTTATCTGAACGGTGCCATTTTAGGAATGAGTCAGAAAGAGATCGGACGCAAGTTCGATGAGATCGTGGATTTTTCAGGCGTAGAAAAATTTTTAGATACACCCGTAAAACATTATTCCAGCGGTATGTATGTCCGCCTTGCCTTCGCCGTTGCCGCGCATCTGGAGCCGGAAATCCTGGTGGTGGATGAAGTATTGGCGGTTGGGGACGCAGAATTCCAAAAGAAGTGTTTGGGCAAAATGGGAGACGTGACCAAAGAGGGGCGAACAGTGTTATTTGTCAGCCATAATATGGGAGCCATTACACAGTTGTGTCCAAATGCAATTTTACTTAATAAGGGAATGCTGGAAACATACTCAACCGCAGAAGATGTCGTCAAACAATACTTATCTTCAGGGACCGATTCTCCTCGCGTGACTTTTGACCATTCATCAAACCCAAATGCCGCCGCATTGATAACCCGCCTTTGGATCGGGGACTCTCAAGGGGAGGCGATTTCCATTGTAGACGTAAATAAATCCTTTACGATCGGACTCGAGATCTTGGGACGACAAAGAATCAAAGGGGTCGAGATATCCATTCGTATTTTTAATTCCATAGGTCATCCCTTATTCACAACAAATCTAAACCCATCCGGGTCAGAAGTGACTTTGGAGAAGGGTCTGGTTCAATATCTGATCCCTGTTCCTTCTCATTTTTTGGCCCCCGATACTTATTCCATTTCCGTCGCCATTCATAAACCTTTTGTTGAGTTTATTGACCAGCATGAAAACGCAATATCCTTTGATGTAAAGGAAACAGGTAGTCAAATGTGGCGTTATAAAAGTTCAGAGTATGGAAATATATTGGTGGATTTTCCCTGGCAAAAAAGTGATTAAGCAGCTCGATATTTGCAAAAGAAGAGTAAGTTGAAAGTTTATGAAGAATAACAATTTATCAGATATTCCAAATTTACCGCCGCCTTCACTTGGTAAAAGTGACTGGCCTTGGTTGCCAGACCAGGTTCCATTTCCTGTATACAAAAGCAGATCAAGCCTGCCTCAAATATCAATAGTCACCCCATCTTTTAACCAAGGACAATTCATTGAAGAGACCATTCGGTCTGTATTGTTGCAGGGATATCCCAACCTTGAATATATAATCATTGACGGTGGAAGTACGGATGGAAGTATTGAAATCATAAAAAAATATGAACCCTGGCTGGCTTATTGGGAGAGCGAACCTGATCAGGGACAATCCCATGCCCTCAACAAAGGGTTTGAACACGCAACGGGAGAACTTATGGCGTGGCTCAATACAGACGATATTTATTTGCCCGGTGCATTGTTCCGTGTGGCCGATGCGTTTCAAAAAGGTAATGCGCAATGGATCGTTGGCATTACTCTCATCACAGATGCTGACCTAAAGATATTGGATCGTTTTATGCCAAGTCTGTATACTGCGTCTGGGAGAGACATAAATTACGAGTCGATGGGGTGGATTGATTTTGTATGCACAAAAAGTTCAGGGATCGCACTTCCACAACCATCTTCTTTCTGGCTCCGAAGTGCAGTGTTACAAGCTGGGGGTATCGATGAAACGCTAAGATATGCAATGGATCACGAGCTTTATGGGAAGCTCGCTTATCAAGGCTTCCGCCCAACTTTGCTTGAAGAGTCTTTATCGTGTTTTCGCACACATCCGGAACAAAAGACTGCTCACTTTCCCGTTATATTCTGGCAGGAGGAACTGAAAATCGTCCGTTATTGGGAAAACCGTGTCAATGGACTGGAAAAGGAAAAATTGAGGATCTATGGAGAATGGCTTTATAAACAGATAAAATACCATCCTTACAATTCATTTTTTCAATCCATGAAGTCTGGATTAAGCAATATTTTGAAATTGTTTTTTGGATCCAGGGTTTCATAAAATTAGTTCCCTGAAAAGCAATTCTCTTAAATTATTTCAAACGGGACTATTGATGAACATATCTGCTGTAGTCGTCAGTTATAACGAATGTCAATTGCTGGATGATTGCCTTTCAAGTCTAAAAACTTGCGATCAATTACTGGTTGTTGACCTTGGTTCAAAGGATAACAGTGTAGAAGTTGCCCGGAGATATACATCCCAGGTTATCTTTCACAAACATGAACCCGTGGTGGAAAATGTAGTGCCCGACATATTGGACGTTTTGACGAATGAATGGTTCATAAGAGCAGACCCTGACGAAGTTTACCCGGCTGAATTATTCAGTGATATTGAAAAATGCATTAAAGACAATCCCCAGTTGGCTATGATAGAAATACCAATTCAGTATTATTTCTTTGGAAAACCTCTCACCACCACCGTATGGGGGGGGATTCGATATTTTCCCAAGGTGCTGAATAAGCAGCGGGTTGCGATCCACAAAAGGGTCCATGCCGGGACCGAAATAAAGGATGAGTATCAAAAAATTCGAGTTTCTTATAATGGTAAGAATGCGGTCAAACATTATTGGATCACATCCTGGGGTCAGTTGATTGAAAAACATCGGCGCTACCTCCTCTGGGAGGGGAAATCCAAATATGAACAAGGTGAGCGCTTCTCTTGGATAGCTTTTGCAAAGGCAGTGTTTTGGGCATTTACATCTAACCTTATCAAATATAAAGGTCTGCTGGGCGGCATGACGGGGATATCTTTGAGTTTTTTTTATACCTGGTATATTGGGATGAGCTGGCTTTCGTTGCGGCAGTATCAAAAACAGAATCTATCCGACCCATTTGTGTAGATGATGAAAATTTCTATTATTACCCCGTCTTATTTTCGTGTTGAGATGATAGAGAAGGCGATCCAAAGCGTTCTCGGCCAAAAATATGATGATTTTGAGCATATTGTAATTGACGGAGGTTCAACCGATGGAACGCTCAAAGTGCTTTCCAAATATCCTCATTTGAAGACAATCGTCAAACCAGATAAAGGACTCTATGATGCCATTAACAAAGGATTACGAATGGCGAAAGGAGAGGTGATTGGGCTATTAAACAGTGATGATTTTTATGAGGAGGGAGTTTTTCAAGAAGTTTCTTCTATTTTTGATGGCGACGGTCGGATAGATGTTGTGATCGGACAAGCTGGTATTTTTGAAGCGATGGACTCCGGACAGATTCTTGTTGATCAATATCCTCCCTTAAAGGAAGACTCGCTCCTGGACCGCCTAGTATTTGGGGCCCCGATAATCAATGCCTGGTTTTTCAAGCGAACCTTATTTGACCGCGTAGGTAGCTTCGATCTGACCTACCCAATTGGGGCGGACAGGGATTTTTTGCTTAGGCTTTATTTGGCTGGTTTCGCCCCTGTCTCTGTGAATAAGACCTTCTATCATTATAGAAAACACTCGGGGTCATTAACCATTAATCCGGGACTGGATGCTCAGGAAAGGATCTTGCTTGAAAATCGTCGTCTGGCACAAAAATATATCTCGGTTGCCAATAAGGATTCTGATTTTCATGAAAAATGCAAAACATGGCATGATTTAATCTCAATAGAACTTATGATATTATTTGCGCCCCGAGGGCGAATATCGGATTTGTTTGATGTTATTCGAAAGGCGATTAAACAAAATTGGACATGGCCGTTTACCGTAGCTGCACAAAGCCCTTTGCGGATAAAAAACTATTTGATGAAGAATTATGTTGCCCGTCGTTAGCGTTATTATTCCGGTATACAACCGCTCGGATACCATTGCCCAATCAATGGAGAGTGTATTGGCGCAAACTTTTAAGGATTTTGAACTCATCATTGTTGATGATGGATCAACTGATCGAACCCGCGAAATCATTCGGCAAGTTAACGATGACCGTATCCAATTGATCAGTCATGACCATAACCTTGGGGCAGCTTCTGCCCGCAATACCGGAATGCAGGCCGCGGTTGGGAAATACATTGCCTGGCTGGACTCGGACGATGAGTGGCTGCCTGAAAAACTGAAGGCCCAGTTGGATGCACTTGAAACATCCGCGCCGGATCAAAAAGCTTCATGTACCTTTTATGAACGTATTGAGCGGAATGAGTCGCGAATTTACATACCGCAACATGCCGATTATAAAAAACTTTTTCTTGGATGTGACCAGGCGCCGGGGTCAACTTTGTTTTTTGATCGGACACTGCTAAGTGATATTGGTCTTGTTGATATTTCTCTAGTCCGATATGAAGATTGGGACTGGCTGTTACGGTACTGTTCCAAATATCGTTTATTGACTATCGAAATGCCCCTTGCCCGAATCCACTATTCCCCGCAACGCTCTCCGGCAATTGTCGAGGCTTCGGCCCTGACTTTTGTTTCGAAATATTCAGAGGAACTTCGGCAGTTTGGTTTATACCGAAGTATTGTGATCAGCCGTCGTTGGATGGAGGTTGCGAGTTATTATGCGTTCGAACACGATTTTCGAAAGATATTCCAATATCTAATCAAGGCACTACTGGTATTTCCTTTTCAGCCTTTGAATGTTTGGGCGTGGTTGATTAATAATTGGTTTGGGAAAAAGGTCGGATCGATATTCTCGAAAGGAAGGAAAAGAAGTGAAAGATACTAGGTCTTCCAATTCCCTGAAAGTCTCTCTCTTCCTTCCTGACCTGAAAGGCGGCGGTGCTGAAAAGGTTTTGACTACATTGGCAAACGAACTTGCCAGACGTGGGTTGGCAGTTGACTTTGTTCTTGTTCAGGCGGTTGGTGTAAATTTAAAAAACTTGTCGGATGATGTGGTTGTGGTAAATCTGGCAACCATGAATACTTATCTCAGCCTGCCAAAATTAATTCGCTATTTTTATAAAAGGCGTCCTGATGTTTTCATTTCGTCATTGGACTTAACGAATTTAATCGCATTAATTGCTTGTCGTTTATCTGGCGTGAAGACTCGAGTGTTTATCCGCATCGAAAATATGGTCTCCAGTCACAAGCGTGTATTTTGGAAGAAACGTGCCGAAAAATTTCTGCTTTCCCGGCTTTACCCATGGGCTGATGGAGTTCTTGCCGTTTCTAAAATCGTTGCAGAGGACATTGCCATATACGCTGGCATTTCACCTTTTAAAATTCATACAATTTATAATCCTGTCATTACTCCAGAGTTGTTGATAAAATCCAATCACGAGGTGAACCATCCTTGGTTCCAAGACAAATCAATACCGGTCATTTTAGGTGCAGGACGGTTAACTGAACAAAAGGATTTCAAAACTTTAATCATAGCTTTTGCCATCCTTCGGAAGGATTTGGATGTCCGATTGATCGTTTTGGGGGAAGGGGAGCAGAGACTCGAGCTTGAAACCCTCGTGCAAGAGCTAGGCATTGATCGCGATGTTGATCTGCCCGGATATGTTGAAAATCCATATCCTTATATGAAACAGTCTAATGTTTTTGTCCTCTCATCGGCATGGGAGGGGCTGCCTACTGTATTGATCGAGGCGCTCGCTTGTGGCTGCCCGGTTGTGAGTACGGATTGCCCTGGGGGGATTCGCGAAATTCTGTCAGATGGAAGATATGGCGAATTGGTCCCAGTCGGCGATTCACAGTCCATGGCTGAAGCGCTTCGCAAAGTCATTTTGAGTGGAAAGAAGGTCATTGACCCTGCATGGCTGGATCAATTTTCTCTGGAACGGGTTGCTGATAAGAATATGAATATCTTAACGATGGCAAATGAAAAAAGGATGATCGATCTTTGAAAAATCCATCATCTGAAAAACCTAAACTTCGAATTCTTCTGCTTGGCACCCAAATGGCAATTGGCGGCGCGCAGAAAGTCTTGTTGGATCAGGCACGTTGGTTTCATGAACGTGGACAAAAAGTGTTCGCTGTATTTTTTTATGATAAAGAAGGTGTGCAGGCCAAATGGCAGGCTGATTCAGATTTCCCAGTCATAAGCTTGAAAGCGTTTAAGAGCGGTAATCTGGGGATTATCAATATGATCCTGATCATCAAAGGATCGTTTGCCCTCTGGCGATTTCTTCGGCGCGAAAAGATAGACGTTATCGAAACCTTCACCCATGACAGCAATTTGCTTGCCCTTCCAACTGCATGGCTGGCTGGTGTTCCTGTGCGGATTGCCACACATCATGGGATCATCGAGAATTTTCCAGACTCCTATGGGAAGGTTCACACATGGCTGATCAATCATGGCACCGCCCAGACGCTTGTGGCTGTATCTTCGAGGATTCGGGAACAAGCTATACGGGAAGGTGTGAATGAACACCGGATTCAGGTGATCAAAAACGGGATCGAGCCCCTTTCCCTCGAAGGCATTAGCAGGCCCGAGTTTAGAAAAGAAGCGGGGCTTAAAGATGATGAACTTTTTTTGATCTCAGTCGGACGGCTGGCATATCAAAAGGCGCATAGTATCCTTATTCAATCCATGCCTGCGCTCCTCAAGGAATTTCCCAATCTCAAACTCGGCATTTGTGGCGGCGGAGTTCTAAAAAGGAGATTGGAAACACAGATATTAGAGTTGGGGATATCAGACTCTGTAAAACTTTTGGGAAGGTGGGATAGCGTCACAGGTTTTCTGGCGGTGGCGGATATTTTTGTGCTTCCATCCCGATGGGAGGGATTACCAATCGCTCTACTCGAGGGTATGAGCGCAGGGCTTCCCGTGGTTGCGACCAACGTTGAAGGAGTGGACGAGGTCGTGAAGGATGGAGAGCACGGTTTTCTGGTGCCCGTGGAAGACGTAAATGAACTGACCAATGCCATATTAAAATTGCTGAAAGATAAACACTTACGGCTTAATATGGGCGCTGCTGCTAAGAGGCATGTTCTGGAATATTACACTGAAGACATTATGTGTGAACAATATGCCCAGATTATGACAAAGCTTATGCCGCCCGATAAAGGTTGACCCATGAATTATGTTATCCGTAAGAACTCTGTGAGAGTATTGATTGCCGCCCTGTTTGGCTTTGTGTTATATCGGTCAATAATGGAGTTCTATAATATTGCATGGGGGTCAGGAAAATGGTGGGGTGATTACTCGCTTAGATGGGGAGTAATATTTTTAATTTTCATATTAGCTTGCTTATCTGCATTAACCCTTCTCGCATTCTTCCTTTGGCGGCGGGAAAAGTTTCAGCCATTCATTGATAAGCTGATCTCGTTTCGTGAAAAACAGGGTCATGCGCGCTGGCTTCCCGCCCTCCTGGTCTTCACTTCACCTGTATGGTTCTTTCAATATACAGCTTGGGGGGTAGTTTTTAGCGGAACTTATTTTCGTATCTTGATCTGGGGACTGGTTATTCTTGCACTTTCCTTTTTCCTCAAAAAAGGAAAATCTTTGTTCGGGTGGACAGAATTCCTTGCTGCACTTCTTCTGACTTCCAGCGAGTTTGTCATTGCGGCTACGTTCATCAACGTGACGGACTATCCGTTTTCATTGGGTTGGTCTGAAGGGAATCGCATGTGGGATTATTCCGTCATGTTCGGCAGCCACCTTTACAATTATCCAGCCGATAAAGAGATCCGCGTTTTGCTGGATGTTGGCAGACAATTTGTAGGTGGATTGCCTTTTCTGATTCCCAACCTCACGATTGGAATGGAAAGATTTTGGGTCGCGCTGACCATGATCATTCCTTACCTTCTGCTTGGGCTGGCTGCGTTTCGTTTCACTCGCGCTGACCGAAAGGTTTGGCTGCTTCTGACTCTATGGGCATTGATCTTCCTCAAGCAGGGACCCATCCACCCGCCGCTCGTTCTTTGCGCTGTGCTGGTAGCATTGCTTTGGCGGAGTCCGTTGTGGCTCGCGCTTCCAGTCATTGCCCTTGCGGGGTACGCCGCCGAGGAGAGCCGCTATACCTGGTTGTTTGCTCCGGGCATGTGGATTGGTATGTTGGAGTTGGCAGACACCGCCTTACAAAATAACCGACTGACCTTCAACGCTTGGGGGCGGGCTGTTTTACTTGGCATTATAGGAATGGCCGGTGGATACTTCGGAGTCAAAGTTGTCGGCATATTAACGGGACGTTCCTCCGCAGGAGCTGCAATTTCAGCGGACTTTGTTACTGAAAGAGTCGCGGACCAGCCTCTCCTTTGGTATCGCCTACTCCCCAATGCTACTTATGGAACCGGTATCCTAATGGCTTTGCTGGTGGCGGTTCTTCCTTTGATAATCGTTCTGTTATATCTTGCAGGCACTAAAAAATGGACTTTAAATAGTTGGCAGGGTTTGGCGGTGACAGCGCCCTTACTTGCCTTTCTTGCCGTTGGTCTGGTTGCAAGCACAAAGATCGGCGGCGGCGGCGACCTGCATAACATGGATATGTTCCTGATCGGGCTGATGTTTGCCGGCGTCCTGGCATGGCATAAAGGCGGAGCAGAATGGCTCGCACATATTGAAGTAGCCCCGGTTTGGATCAAACTTGTGATGATCCTGCTGCTTGCAGTGCCCGGGTTTCAGTCTCTTACAATTATGCGTTCTTTCAATTATGCGAAAGATGCATCGTGGCTTGTAACTTTGACGGACGCGCCAGACAAGAAGGCGTTGAACATGATCCCATCCCAGGAAGTTGCTGCCAATGCACTCAATACTATCCGCTCAGAAGTTGCCATGGCTCAATCGAATGGTGGTCAGGTCTTGTTTCTCGATCAAAGGCAATTACTAACTTTTGGTTACATCCGTGATGTGCAGTTCGTACCTGATTATGAAAAGAAGGTTTTGATGAACGAAGCATTAAGTTCAAACGCTTCGTACTTTATAAACTTCTACGCAGACCTTGCCGCGCACCGCTTTGCTCTGATCGTTTCCGAGCCATTATTTGACCCTCTAAAGGACAGCTCTTATCAATTCGGCGAAGAGAACAATGCCTGGGTAAAATGGATTTCTTCTCCGGTCTTATGTTATTACCAGCCCAAAGTTAATTTGAGGGAAGTGGGCGTGCAATTACTTGTGCCCAACGATCAACCAGTGGATTGCTCGGCAAAATTGCCTTGATCGTCAAATTGAATTTAGGGGTAATGGAATATCAGTTTCTGTGTACAATTCACTCATGTCTCTTCTCTCAAAAATAAAAGAAGATCCCCTGTTATCCAGAGTGCTCCGTTCCAGCGGAGCACTTCTTAGCACGAATACGCTTAGCCTGGCTTTAAGCATGGTACAAAGCATCCTTGCCGGGCGGCTGCTTGGACCTTCAGTGTTTGGTTTGGTTGCCATTTTCATAAGTTATGCAACCACCGTGAATGGACTTCTGTCATTTCGCATGAGCGAGGTGGTGGTGCGTTACGGCGGCGAGTATCTTGAAAAGAATGAAAAAGAGAAAGCTGCGGCCTTGATCAAGGCCGCAGCTTTAAGCGAAGCGACTGTTTCACTGCTCGCATTTTTATTTGTTGCAGCCACAGCGATACTTGCCTCTCGCCACATTGCAAAGACCCCGGATACGGCGGGATACTTTATCGTTTACAGCTTTGCATTACTCGCAAACTTCAACACAGAAACATCCACAGGCGTTTTGCAAATGCTGGGGAAAATTAAATATCAAGGCATCCTCAACCTTGTTCAAAGCATCGTCACAGCGGGGATGATCGCGTTTGCCTTCTTTACGCATGGAACTATGCAATTTGTTCTTTATGCCTATCTCACGGGTAAGGTGATTATCGGGCTTGGTATTTTCTGCACTGCGCTATTTCAGATCACAAGAAAACTTGGGAGCGGCTGGTGGAAGGCGGAGATCAATTCGATCCCAAAGATCAAGGAACTCGCCCGTTTTGCATTCAGTTCGAACATAAGCGCCTCCGTGATCCTCACATTCCGTGAAAGCGATATTTTATGGGTGGGTTTTTTCCTGACTCCCATGGCGGCGGGTTATTACAAGGCGGCCTATGCCATTGTCAATTTGCTTTCCGTGCCTGCAAACCCATTCATCCTCACGACCTATCCTGAGATCAACAAGTTGGTAATGCAGAAAGCCTGGCCGCGCTTGAAGGATTTTCTTAGGAAGATCACCTCTATTGCCGCGGTTTACAACCTTGCATTGGCCGCGGGTTTTGTTATTTTTGGAAAATGGCTGTTGTCTTTATATGGAGGGCAATATGTGGCGGCCTACCCCGTTCTTCTTGTACTTCTGGTTGGTTTTACTTTTAATTACATCCTGTTTTGGAATCGCCCGCTCCTGCTTACGCTTGGGCTTTCTCAATTTCCAATATACGCCACTCTCGCCGCCGGTTTGTTAAAACTCGCGCTGGCATTTCCGCTCATTCCGCGTTATGGCATTATTGCCGCGGGCGCATTGCTTTCGTATTATTACATTGCATCGGTTGGCATCATGGTTCTGCGCGGGCTGAAAGAGATTCGAAACAATGAAAATAGCGATCATAACTAATTCAAGAATTCCATCACTCACTGCCAACTCGATCCAGGCGATGAAGGTGACGCAGGCTCTCATGCAATTGGGACATGATGTCTGCATTTTTGCGCCGTGCGAAACCGGGGAAGTTTCTTCTGAAGCGCTTCTTACTCATTATGGACTGCGCCTCGTTCCGCGCCTTGAACTGCTTCCGTCCGAAGGGTATCTCAAACGCTTTGACTTTATCTTCCATGCCCAGCGCGCCGCGAAAAGATTTAACGCAGACTTGATCTATACCTGGCTTCCGCAATCTGCTGTGGTTGGATTATGGTCGGGTTACCCGGTGGTGTTGGAAATGCACGGGGATGTGTCTGGGACAATGGGTGCGTGGTGGATGCGTCAATTTTGGAAAGCAAATGGAAACAAGGTGATGACGGTCACTACGTCAGCGTTGAGAAATGCCTTGGAACGCTCGACCAAGATGCAGTTTAAGAATGAGTCGCTGTTGATCGCGCCGAATGGCGTCGAGTTGGAAAAATATGCCGAACTGCCGAGTCCTGCTGAAGCAAGACATCAACTAAATTTGCCTGAAGGTCAGACAGTTGGGTTCACAGGGCATATTTACCCCGGGCGCGGCGCGGACTTGTTGTTTGAACTCGCGGAGCAAATGCCGCAGGTGAATTTTTTATGGGTGGGTGGAACACCAGACTTGGTGGAATTTTGGCGCAATAAATTAACCTCGGCCAAAATGACAAATGTGACGATGACAGGGTTTGTGAATCATGAACGCATCCCGCTTTATCAGGCCGCATCGGATGTTTTGCTCATGCCGTACAGCCGCTCGATCTCTGCCAGCAGCGGGCAGGATATTGCCGAAGTCATCAACCCGATGAAGATGTTCGAGTATATGGCTTCGGGGCGCGCCATTGTTTCAGCCGACCTGCCTTCCATCCGTGAAGTGTTGAATGAGGGGAATGCGGTTTTGTGCGAACCTGTGGAGGATGGGAATAGGGACGCTGCGCGGGGAATTGGAAATTGGAAGACAGCAATCATTTCTTTGCTGGGAGATGAACTGCGCAGGCGGGAATTGGGGAGTCAGGCTCACAAAGATGTGGGGCAGATGACTTGGGTGAAGAGGGTGGAGAATATTTTGAAGGTTATAATAGCAAAATAGCGGGATAAAAATTTACAGGGTGACAGAGGTTGCCCTGCATTGCTGAACGTCAACCACGTCGCTTACAGCGTTGAATAGTGCGTCCCATGCTGTGGTTTTCGCTGAAAGCGGCTCTTTGGGAGTGATCAAATGGATAAACTGGTTCCAAACATCCTGATCGTTGATGATGACCTGAACATGACGGGGACTGTCAGGGATATTCTTGAGTCAAGGGGTTTCAACCCGATCACGGCTTTAAACCAGGATCATGCATTGGCTCAGATTGAGGAACATCAAATTGATGTGGCGTTGATAGACCTGCGGCTGGGAAAAGAATCCGGGCTGGATGTTCTGCGTGAGATAAAAGCACATTCCCCTGAAACCGAGTGTATTCTCCTGACTGGCTTTGCTACCCAATCTTCCGCCATTGATGCCATTCAATTGGGGGCATTTGGATATTTCCAAAAGCCCATTGATATGGACCAGCTCCTGCTTTCCATTCAACGCGCGGTGGAAAAACACGATGACCGCGAAACTCTTAGAAAGAATGAAGCCCGTTTCCATGCCCTCATCCAAAATGCCGCCGACTTGATCGTGGTGATCAATGCTAAGGGCATTATCCAATATGTCAGCCCTTCCATATATCATATTTTGGGATACACAGAACCGGAATGCCTCGGTCGAAATTTCCTTGAATGGGTTCATCCGGAAGATCATCCCAGAGCTTTGGAGTCCCTTGACAGCCGCTCGAAAAAAACAGGAACAGCCGAAAGTTCACTTCAGATCCGTGGTTTACATAAAAATGGGTCGTGGCGTGTGATCGAGGTGCTTGGCACAAATTTGTTGGCGGAACCCGCCATTCAAGGCATCGTGATGAATATGCGCGATGTTACGGAAAGAAAAGCGGCCGAAGACCTGCTGCGCGAGAGTGAGAAACGCTATCACGACCTGTTTGAAGATTCGCCCATTGCGCTTCGGGAGGAGGATTTTTCAGAAGTTGTAAAGCGGTTGGATACTTTACGGCAGGAAGGCGTAACTGATTTTCACTTGTATCTTGCCCACCACCCGAAAATAGTGGCTGATTGTGCAAGACTTGTTAAGATCAAAGATGTGAACAAAACTGCCCTGAAAATGTATGGGGTGGATAATAAACAAGACATGCCAAAGACGCTTGCCAAGGTCCTTAAAGATAAATCTCTTGGACATTTTAGAGATCAACTGGCGAATATCGCAGAGGGACAGCGTAATTTTACCTGGGAGGGGATCGATCATAAATTTGACGGCAGTCAGATCAATGTTGAGGTGAATTGGGCTGTGGCGCTGGGTTATGAAAAGGATATGTCTAAGGTGATCGTCTCACTTCAGAATATCACGGATCGTAAACTGGTTGAAAAGTCCCTGGTGGAGAATGAAGAACGTTACCGCCTGTTGTTTGAAAGCGCCCCGGTGGGTATTTTCTCTGCAACTCTTGAAGGACAAATTATTGAGATCAACCCCGCCGCTTTGCAGATATTAGGTTCGCCTTCTGTGGAAGCAACCAAAGCCATTAACCTGTTGACCTTTCCTTTGCTGGTGCAGTCGGGTTTTTCTGGAAATTTTAAAGCCTGTGTTCAAAGCGGACGTTCGATTTTTGCGGAACAGTCCTATACAAGCAAATGGGGCAAAACAGTTTATGCCCAGTACCGCATGACTCCCATTTCAGATGTAAGCGGACAACCCTCACTGGTCCAGATCATCATCGAAGATATTACTGAACGCAAGCAGGCAGAAGAGGCGCTGCGTGACAGGGAGGCTTCCTTGCAAGCAGTCCTGCAATCCACAGCGGATGGGATTCTGGCTGTCAACAGTGAAAACAAAGTGCTTTATGCCAATGAACATTTTGCCGAGATGTGGAAGATCCCGCCAACCGTTCTGGCAAGCGGGGATGATTCAACCCTGCTTCAATACATCCTTGATCAATTGATTGACCCTCAAGTTTTTCTCCAGAAGGTTCAGGAGTTATACAAGTCGGATGGAGAAAGTTTCGATACGCTTTATTTCAAAGATGGAAGGGTGTTTGAGCGGCTGTCTCATCCTATGATGGAAGAAGGGACGAAACTACTAGGCAGGGTCTGGTCGTTCCGCAACATCACCGAGCGCAAGCAGGCGGAGGAAGCCCTGCGCGTGAGCGAAGCCAACCTGACCCGTGCCCAGTCCATTGCTCATATCGGCAGTTGGAATATGGATGTTGTGCACGACATCCTCACCTGGTCTGCAGAAACCTACCGCATCTTTGGCGTCGCGCCTGAAACACCCATGACCTATGAATCCTTCCTCGCACACATTCATCCGGGAGATGTTGATCTTGTGAATCGTTCGTGGGAAGTTGCTTTACAAGGCAGTCCTTATGATGTCGAGCATCGCATCCTCGTGGATGGGAAGGTGAAATGGGTGCGCGAATGTGCGGAACTGGAGGCCGACGCAGACGGCCACATTCTGCGCGGCATTGGGACGGTCCAGGATATTACCGAGCGCAAGCAGGCCGAAGAACAATTAATTCTGCAAAGCTCTGCTTTGAACGCGGCCGCCAATACCATTGTCATCACCGATAAAAGCGGCATCATTAAATGGGCAAACCCGGCTTTCAGCAAACTAACCGGTTACACACTTAAAGAAGCCCTTGGTAAAAATCCGCGCGATTTGATTAGGTCGGGCAGGCAGGACTCGGCGTTTTACAGGAAAATGTGGGGCACCATTCTTGCAGGAGAAGTCTGGCAGGGTGAGCTCATCAACCGTCGTAAAGATGGCACTTTCTATAATGAAGAATTGACGATCACCCCTGTAAGAGATGCATCTGGCAGTGTTGACTACTTTGTTGCGGTCAAGCAGGATATTTCAGAGCGCAAACAGGTGGAAGAAAAACTTACACAGACCCACAATCTGCTTACAAATCTTGCCAACCTCGTACCGGGTGTTATTTACCAGTACAGGTTATATCCAGACGGTCATTCTGCGTTTCCTTATTCAAGTTCCGGCATGAATGGCATCTATGAAGTGACCCCTGAAGAAGTGAGGGAAGATGCGACACCGGTGTTTGGACGATTACATCCCGAGGATGCCAGCCGTGTTTCGGAAGCCATCATGGAATCGGCACGAACTTTGGAGGAGTTTTATTGCCAATTCAGGGTCATCCTTCCAAAGCAAGGGCTGCGCTGGCGTTGGTCTCAGGCGCATCCAGAGCGGACGGAGGATGGAGGCACCCTTTGGCACGGTATTATTCTGGATATTACTGAACGCGAGGAAGCAGAAGAGATAACCCGCGTGCAATCTGAGCAATTGCAGATCCTGTATGAAGCGAGCCAGCGATTAAACCGCACACTTGATATCAAGGATATCTATCAGGCAGTCCGCGACTTCATGTCATCCATTGCCCGCATTGACGGTTTGTTTATTTCCGCCTTTGATGCTGGTAGTCAATTGATCACCTGCCGCGCGTATTGGATGGAGAATAAGTGGCTGGACGTCAGCGCCTTCCCGGCCGTACCGCTCGAAGAAGAGGGCAAGGGCACACAGAGCAGGGTGATCCGCAGTGGACATCCCATGCTGATCAACGACTATGAGGCTTATCAGAAAACCGCTTCGCTCATTTATTATGTTGACAGCGAGACAAATAAAGTGGCCGAAAACGCGACCCCGCCGGATGAAAATGTTACGCGTTCAGCGATGATCGTTCCGCTTAAAAAAAGGGATGCGGTTACAGGTGTGATCCAGGTGGTGAGCAACCGTCTGAATGCTTATACCGAACAACAATTAAAACTGCTGGAGTCGCTGGCGCTTCATATTGTTTCTGCCGAACAAAATGCGCTGCTCTACACTCAAGTGCAGGTCGAATTGAATGAGCGCAAAATTGCAAATGAATCAGTTCAGCAGCATTTAACAGAACTGGAACTGCTCTACGAAAGCGGACTGGCATTCAGCCAGGTGCTGTCTCCCAAAGAGATCGGGCATAAGATCCTTGATCTGCTCAATGAAAAAATGGACTGGCATCATACGACGATCCGCTTGTTTAACCCGAAAGATGGGAGCATGGAATTGATCGCCTTCCGTCAGGAAGGAGTGGTGAGCGAGGACGAAAAACTATCGGCATTGAAATCTTTCAGCACGCTGATCGCCACCGTCGGGGATGGGCTGACCGGTTGGGCCATCCAACAATCTCATACCATCCGCCTTGGCGACGTCACCAAAGACCCGCATTACAAGGAAACCGTGCCCGGCATACATTCCGGTCTTTATGTCCCGATCAAGCAGGGCGAACGCATTATTGGAGCGATCAGCATCGAGAGTGATGAAGAAAATGCTTTCAGTGAAGCGGATGAAAGGCTGACCAATACGCTGGCGAGCCAGGCCGCAAATGCGCTTGAAAATGCGCGCCTCTTCGATGAGACCCAGCAGCGCATCATGGAATTGACGACTCTCCATCATGCGGGGCAGACCCTGCTCGCGGCACGCCTCAACCCTGAGGATATTTATGAAGCGGTGCATCAGGCTGTGCTGAGCACCATGCCTTGTGACGCTTTTGTGATCGTACTGGATGATGAAGACGGCGGTGAATATCATGCTGTTTACTTTTTGGACAGGGGCGAACGTTTCCCGGTCCGACGATTGCCTCGCGGCTCAGGGTTGAGCGGCCGGGTTATAGATTCCGGGGAAACCCTTTTGATAGATGATGTCAACCAAATCGTGATCCAAGCCACACATTTTGGCTCAATGGATCCTTCGCGCTCGATCCTGGCTGTTCCATTGCGCAGGGGAAATAAGATCGTAGGGATGCTCTCCACGCAGTCTTACCAGCCGCGCGTTTATGGCGAACCTCAGCGGGTATTACTGGAGACCATAGGTGCACAACTTTCCTCCGCCCTGGATAACGCGCGTCTCTACCAACAGACAGAGCTGCGCATTAAAGAATTGGAAACCTTGCATGTTATTTCCACTTCCCTGCGCAGCATTCAAGATACCGATGAAGCGCTATCGGTCCTGCTGGATAACATCCTGTCTATTTTGGAAACGGACGCCGGCTCGATCATGCTCTACGACCCGGTTAGTACTGAACTGCAAGATCATGTCTCCAGAGGTTGGTTTGTTGAGCTTTCTGGAATAGGGGTCAAGACCGGACAAGGTGTGGCCGGCACAGTCTTTGCAAGCGGCGAAGCCTATCATTCTGTTGAATTTATTCAGGATGTGTTGCCGCTCGCCCCTTCTCGAACGAAAATCCCGGCCGGTTGGGGCGGGGTTTGTCTGCCCATCCATGCATCCACCGGAATTATTGGCGTGATGTTCGCTTCGGTCCGACTGCCGCGCCAGATCAATATGCAACAGATCAAACTGCTCGAGTCGCTGATGGAAATGGCCGGCACGGCCATCCAGCGTATGCGCTTGAACAATGAGACCGCGCGCCGCGCCGAAGAATTTGCTTCGCTATACGAGACAAGCCGGGCGCTTTCTGCTGAATATGACCTAAGGAACCTGCTTGGTGTGATCGTGGAATATACCCAGAAGATGTTGAAGGCATCCACAGGAGCCATGTACCTTTATGATCCGAAGACACAGGAACTTGAATTGACAGTGGATACATCGGACGCCATGATGATCGGAACACGACTAAAACTCGGCGAGGGTGTTGCCGGCAGAGTGGCCCAAACCCGCCAGCCTTTCCGGCTTGACGATTATTCAACCTGGGAAGGGCGTTCGCTGAAATACTCGGGCGTTTCCATCCATGCAGTTATTGAAGTCCCAATGTTATACGGCGGCGAATTGATCGGCGTGCTCACCGCCGATGAGACCGGTGACTCAAAGCGCAAATATACCGAAGGCGATGAGCGCCTGCTCTCCCTCTTCGCATCCCAGGCGGCCGGCGCCATCAATGCAGCCCGCCATCATGAAGAGACCGCCCGCCATGCCGAGGAATTGGAGCAGCGCGTCATTGAGCGTACTGCCGAGATCGAAGCCACACGCCAGCGCCTTGACCTTGCCGCCAGCGCAGGCGGCATCGGCGTTTGGGAACTGAATATAAAAACCAGCACGGTTTATTGGGATGCCCGCATGTATCTGATCCATGGCATTCATCCCTCTGACTTTGACAACACCATTGCCACTTGGTTAAAAATGATCCACCCCAGGGATGAGCCATCTACCACCAAACAATTTGCGCTTGCCTTGCAACAAACCGGGCTGTTTACAGACGAGCATCGTATTATCCTCCCAGATGGATCAATGCGGTTCATTACCGCGAATGCCATTGTGCTCTATGACGCAGACCACCGGCCCGAACGCATGGTGGGGGTGAATGTGGATGTGACTGAACGCAAGCAGGTGGAAGAAGCCTTGCAGCACGCCAACTATGAAATGGAACGCGCCTTACGCACCAAGGATGAATTCCTCGCAACCATGAGCCATGAATTACGCACCCCGCTCAATGCCATCCTCGGAATCTCCGAAAGCCTTGAAGAACAGATGTCCGGTCCGCTCAATGAAAAGCAATTGAAGTACACCGGCATCATCCGCGAGAGCGGGCGGCATCTGTTGGAACTCATCAACGACATCCTCGATATTTCCAAGATCGAAGCCGGGCGCATGGAACTTGATCTTCAGAATTTTTCAGTGGAGAGAGTCTGTCAGTCCAGCCTGCGTTTGATCCGGGAACTCGCGCAGAAAAAGAATCTGAGCATTGGGTTTGAAATAAAAGGAGATGTAAAGACCATTTTGGGTGATGAACGCCGTTTGAAACAGTCGCTGGTTAACCTGCTGGGGAATGCGGTGAAATTCACGCCTTCGGGAAGTTCCATCGGGTTGGAAGTGAATGGTCATGCGGAGGAGAATGAAGTCACATTTATCGTTTGGGATCATGGCATCGGCATTGCCGAAACGGATATCCCGCTTTTGTTCAAACCTTTCGTGCAGTTGGATGCAAGACTCTCACGCGAATATCAAGGCACAGGGCTGGGGCTGGCCCTTGTGGATAAAATGATCCGTCTGCATGGCGGACATGTCGGCGTGGAAAGCGCTGTGGGGGAGGGCAGTCGTTTTATCATCACCCTGCCCTGGTTGCCCGAGCAACAACATACCGAGGCGAAGAAAGCTACCGGTCAACTTCCGCGCCATAACCTTATGTCCGGTGGAAAGCGCGGCGGTAAGATACTGCTTGTTGAAGACACCGAGGCCAATGTGGCCTTTATGAGCGAATATCTTTTTCAAAAGGGATATGAAGTGTTGATCGCTGAGAACGGACTTGAAGGGGTCCAACTTGCAAAACAGGAACACCCTGATCTGATCCTTATGGATATAATGATGCCAGTCATGGATGGCTTTGAGGCCGCCAAGCAGATCCGCAAGGATGTTTCTTTGCACAGTACCCCGATCATCGCGATGACCGCGTTGGCCATGCCCGGAGACCGTGAAAGATGCCTCTCGGCCGGCATGAACCATTACATGAGCAAACCCATTGACATGCAGGAATTATTCGTCATGATCGTCAATTATTTAAGCCATGATGAACCTGCCGAAAACAGCAGCAAGGATTAGGAGCCAGTATGCCAAGTACAATCTTGATCGTGGATGACGATGCGGGCGGGAGATACACCCTCGAATCTATTTTGGAAGAACAAGGCTACCGTATTGAGATGGCCGAGAATGGCAGGGAGGCGCTTGAAAAGGCCCGCCAGTATTTACCGGATGTGATCCTGCTGGATGTAATGATGCCGGGCATGGACGGCTTTGAGGTTTGCCAGCGCATTCGTAAAGACCCCATCATCGCCGAAATACCCATCGTTATGTTAACTGCGCTGGATGACCGCAAATCTTTTCTCACCGGTCTGGAAGCCGGCGCGGATGATTACATCACCAAGCCTTATGACCGCTACGAACTGCGCGCCCGTCTGCTTGGCATCACGCGTCTCAACCGTTATAAAAAATTACTGGATGAACGCGCCAATCTTGAAGATGCCCATGTGCAGCTGCTGGCCGCCTATGACGCCACCATCATGGGCTGGTCACTTGCTCTCGACCTGCGGGATAAGGAGACCGAAGGACACACCCTGCGCGTGACCGAACTCGCCGAAAAACTTGCGCGGCTGATCGGCATCGGCGATGAGGAACTTGTTCACGTGCGGCGCGGATCGCTTCTGCATGACATCGGAAAACTTGGCGTGCCTGATTCCATATTACTCAAGCCCGATAAATTGACGGATGAAGAATGGAAGATCATGCGCAATCACCCGCAATATGCCTACAACATGATCTATCCCATCGAATACCTGCGCCCCGCTCACGATATTCCCTATTGTCACCACGAAAGGTGGGACGGCACGGGCTATCCGCGCGGACTGAAGGGCGAAGAGATCCCGCTCACGGCACGCATCTTTGCCATCATAGATGTTTGGGATGCGCTCACCTCCGACCGCCCCTACCGCCCGGCATGGGATAACAAGAAAACGTTTGAACATATCCGCAACCAGGCAGGCAAACATTTCGACCCGCAGGTAGTGGAGCTCTTTTTGAAATTGATGGAATCGTAGGGGCGCGGTCTCCGCGCCCTTTCACCCTACCGCACCCTTTCACCCATGGAACCAAGCGAGATCAACAAGCACTTGTCTGAAGACTTCCAGATCAAAGTGGCAGAACCTGAAAAATGGACTCTGCCTGACTTGGAAGATTTGCTTGCCCCCGTCACGCTTCTTTCCCTGACCTTTGGCGGGCTCAGCCAATTCAGGCATACTCTTGGCGAAGTGCTGGTTGAAAGAACAGATACCGGTAAACATTTGGGGCTGGCTTATGCAGGCCGGATCCAGTTAAGCGCATCCACTCCATTTTCATCATGGTCGGTTGTCCACGAACTTGCCCATGCCTGGGATGCAAAGAACCAATGGAGACTATCGCGTCAATTGGTGGGTTTCACCGGCGGATATACCAATCCATTATTTTCTTTTTTAAAGAAGAAATTCCAATATGAATGGGACGCGGGGGTGAATGGCTCCGAGAATAAGGCGGGCTATTACGGCAGGAAGCCCGGCGTCAATGCGGCCGGATATTTCTATGGCGATATTCCCAGCGGCTCGAATTGGAATTTCAACCGCAAGGAAGATTTTGCTGAATCGGTCGTAATGTATTGCGGTTGGGGGCGCGATAATTCTCTGTCACGTTCTGCACATGGCAGAATTGAAAGATACCTTCTCCCGAACGGGACGAAAGACCCCATCTACGGCATTACCGAAAACTGGTCTGACTATGCCCGTTATTTCTACCCCGCGAATGGCGATTACAAAAAAACAAAGCGCTGGAAATTCATTGATGGTTTGATGCACAATAATATGTAGGGGCGGGGTTACCCCGCCCTAAGATCCAAATTCAAACGTCTGCATTCCTTCAACATTCGTGGTCACTTTGAATAACCCGCCTGAGAGCGGGAATTTTGTTAACCCTTTTTCGCTCATTTCCAACCGCGCAGAAGTGACGTATAACTCGTTCATGTCTTTTCCGCCGAATATGCAGGAGGATGTTAATGCCGCGGGCACGGGGATCTGTTCGAGCAGTGTGCCTGTGTTTGGATCCCATTTAGTGACCTGTGCGCCGCCCCAAAGCGCGATCCATAAATTGCCGTCCATGTCGGAGGTCATGCCATCCGGCCAGCCGAGGGATTCGGGGATATGGATTGCAACACGCGGATTCGCAATTTGACCTGTGCTGATGTCATAATCAAAAGCTTTCACTTCATGCGTGGGGGTGTCAATGAAATAAAAAGTTTTATGGTCAACACTCCACGTGAGTCCGTTCGAGATGCCAATGTTATTCAGCAAGCGCGTCGCTTGTTTGCCGTCGAAGGAGTATAGTGAACCACTGGACTCCTTTTCGGTCATGTCCATGGTGCCGACCAGGAAGCGGCCGGCCGGGTCACACTTGCCGTCGTTGATGCGGTTATCGGGAGATTCATCCACCGACGCAAGAACTGTCATTTGACCGGTGGCAGGATTCAGGTCTGCGAAGCTGAGGCGCTTGCCAAGGAGCAGATTCCCGTTTTTGCGCAGGGCAAGGCATCCGATGAAGTCATCCACTTCGGCAAGAATTTCAGTGCCTGCATAAATTCTTTTTTCAAGAATATCCAGCCAGAAAAGAGTCTGCGTTTTTGGATCCCATACGGGGCTTTCGCCGAGAGTCGCTTTTGCATCGAGGATCAATTCGGTTTTCATTTTTGCTCCA
Source organism: Chloroflexota bacterium (assembly GCA_016219545.1). Taxonomy (GTDB): domain Bacteria; phylum Chloroflexota; class Anaerolineae; order Anaerolineales; family Villigracilaceae; genus Villigracilis. The sequence continues at coordinate 91,844 of JACRMH010000039.1, forward strand.
GGTAGGCGAGTGCGTGAAAAAGAACGGCAACATGCAGAGCGTGGGAAAATTCTCCCTTTCTTGCCATGTGCGTTAATTCAGTGAGCGGAATAAGCTGCACTTCGATATCTTCACCGGCGTCGAGGTTTTGCACGCCGATCTTTTCTGCATCGAGAGCGAGATAACAAAACAATTGATTGGTCTGCATGGCCGGGTTCGGATAGACCCTGCCAACCTCGATCATGTTGGCGGACGTGTATCCCGTTTCTTCCATCAACTCGCGCCTGATCCCGTCCATTGGGTCTTCTCCATCTTCGACGACTCCGCCGGGCAGTTCGAGCAAAACTTTTTTTGCGCCGTGACGATATTGCCGGACCAGTACCGCCTGCTGATCTTTAGTAACCGCGAGGATGTTTGCCCAACTGCGATATTCAAGGATCGTGGCGTCGAGTTGGTGACCGTTCGGGAGGTCGCATTTGTCAATGCGAATGCGCGGGTAGACATGGGTGGATTGCAATACCTTCCAGGGAGCAAGGGACATAAGTCGAGGTTCCTTTGTTATGAAAATCGTTCCAGTCTTAATGGACTCAAATCGAAAGTATTTTTTTGTTGATTGACCAACTCTGCCACGACCTGACCTGTGCCGGGACCGAGCGATAATCCCAGCATGGCATGACCGGTGGCGAGGATCAAATTGCTGTGACGTGGAGAGCGCCCGATAATCGGCATTCCATCGGGCGTGGTGGGGCGTAGCCCCGCCCAGGTTTCTTTGACATCCAGCTTTTCATCCAAATGCAAATACTCACGCGCAGAATTTTCGATACGCTGAATCCAAATGGGACATGGCTCCATGCTGTAATTCCCAACTTCGAGTCGACCTGTGAAGCGCAGCAACCCGCCCATTGGGGAAACTGCAACTTTGCGCTCGCCAAGAATCAACGCGTGACTCGGCATTTGTTTTGTCGCGGACATGGTCATGCTGTATCCACGCGCAGGTTGGATGGGGATGTTCAATTTCAAATCGCGCGCAACGGATGGAGATAATGCTCCAGCAGCAAGGACAACCTGCTTGGCTTCAAAATCTCCCATGCTGGTTTTCACTTTGACGATCTTCCCGTTCGCAGTTTCAAACCCTGTGACGGATGTATTCTCCAACATCTCCGCACCCATTGCGCGGACTCGATCACTTAATAAATTGAGAAACACCGCCGGGTTGAGATGTGCATCGCCAGTGAAATGCACGCCGCCGATGACATCGTCCAATGCGGCGGGTTCCACTTCATGGATTTTTGATTTTTCATATACGCTGACGGGGATTCCATGCTTCTGCATTAACTCGCCTTCGTGCTGACCGTCATGAAATGCCTTCTCGGTTTTGTATAAAAAGAGCAAGCCTTTCTCTTGATATGAACAATCAAACTTTTCTTCGGCAATGATCTGGGCAAAATTCTTTGCACTCAATTGACCGAGATCATTCAAAGGTTTAATGCTGCGCTGCACGTTCGCATCATTGCATGCGAATACAAATTTCAAAAGCCATGAAATGTAATTTGGGTCGAGGCTGACCTTCATCCCAAAGGGACTGTGCGCGGGGTCGAGCATCCACTTGAGAGCAGAAGTCACCACTCCAGGTGCCGCCAGCGGAATGATATGACTTGGCACGATATGCCCAGCATTACCCGCGCCGCTGCCCTTGCCAATTTCTTTTGCATCAAGCAAAGTCACTTTTCTTCCTGATTTCAAAAGATAATAGGCACAGCTTAAACCCACAGGTCCGCCGCCGATAATGAGTACGTCTGATTTTTTTGACACGTGTATCTCCGATGATTGAAGCAACAAATTGATGGAAGAAATTATACAAGGGTTTAGAAGAAAAGAAGGGCATTGCTCTTTCCATTTGCAGCAGTATGCCTGCAACATTTCCCCTCCATGCCCTGTATGATTTTATAGTACAAATTCCCAGAAAAGGATACCAATTCATGAAGCGCATAACACTATTTTTATTCGCCCTGACGATTATCTCTTTAGCTTGTGGAGAGACACAGCCCACAGAAGTTTCGCCTCTCACTACCCTGACAACTGCTCCGCCCGTCCCCAAAGGGAATCGCATCCTAAGCATTGATGTCAACCCGGCAAAAGATGGAGATTATGAATCCGCTTTTCAGGTGGCTCAACTCACAGGCATGGAACAAACTGGCATCTTCCTTGTCTGGACGGTACTTGAAACTGCCCCCGGCGTCTACGATAGTTCGCTGCTGGATATTTCGTCTGCCTACTATCCCGCCAAGGGAGTGAAGCTTGACATAACGCTCGCGGTTGTCAACACTACGCGGCGAGAATTTCCCGCCGATCTGGCTGACAAGACATTCGACGACCCACTGGTGATTGAGCGCTTCAAAAAATTAATTGACTTTGTGTTTTCAAAAACCGAAGCCATCGAACTTGGCTCACTTAATATCGGCTCGGAGTACGACATCCTGTTTGGTACAGATAAAGAACAGTGGCGTCAGTTTCAGGTTTTCTACAAGGAGATTGCGGCGTATGTAAAAGAAAAACGTCCCGACCTCAAATTAGCTGTTGAAGGAACATTTAACGGATTAACCGGTTCCGCTAAATCGCAGATGCAGATTTTGAATCAATCCAGTGACATTATCGGAGTATCTTATTATCCGCTTGAAGCGAATGGAAATGTCAAAGACCCCTCGACAGTCCGCGCTGATTTTGATTTGATCGCGTCGTTGTATCCCGACCAGCCGATCTACTTTTTTCAGTTTGGTTATCCATCAAGTGAATATATCAAAAGTTCTGAAGAACGCCAATCGCAATTTATTCGCGAGGCATTTCAGGCTTGGGATGCACACGCCGACCACATCCTCATGTTGGACTTCACCTGGCTCCATGACAAATCGCCGGAAGAGGTAAGAGAGTTTGAGAAATACTACGGTTTCTCCAACCGTCCCTTTGCCGAATTTCTTGGGACGTTGGGGTTACGCACTTATGGTGGCAAGGATAAGCCCGCTTTCCAGATTCTTATTGAGGAAGCCAAAGCACGGGGCTGGTAGACACAATCTCCCAAAAGATTCAACCACGGAGTTCACAGAGAGCACGGAGAAATTCTTTTAAAAACTCACCTTACGCAGTGTCGTTCTGAGCGGAGCGAAGAACCTCTATGATTGCCTCAGAGACCCTTCGCTAGCGCTCAGGGAAGCACGATCCGCGCTTAAGGTGAGTTAAAAAATCTCTGTGAACTCAGTGCGCGAAACGTCCATGGCTAATGTGCTCTCATCAAATCCCGCTTCCAAATGGGTCGCGCTCATCAACAATCAACGTACCTTCAGCCATGACCCAGGCTTCGCCGGTGATGGTGGGGATGATCTTGTCGCCATCCAATTGCACGCTGCCTTCGAAGATACTGCCGACGACGCTTTGCTGTTTCCACGTCTGTCCCACTTGCAATTTTCCGTCAGAGTATAAACAAGCGAGCTTTGCGCTTGTGCCTGTCCCGCAGGGAGAGCGGTCGTAGGCTTTGCCGGGGCAGAGGACGAAACTTTTGCTGTCCGCTTCGGGTGTGGACGCGAATAACTCGACGTGGTCGATCTCTGCGCCGTTTGCGCCTGTGATGTCGTTGGCGGTGAATTGCTCGCGGATGCGCCATGAGAATTCGGTCAGCGCTTCGAGGTTTTGCATATTGACTTCAAGTCCGTGGTCGTGGCACAGGAAGAACCAGTTTCCGCCCCACGCCACGTCGCCGTGGATGGTTTTACCATCCACTGTGACAGGGACATGAGTCAGGTGGCGATAGGCGGGGATGTTTTTGACCGAGACTCGATTCGGGTACTCCCCCGCTTCATTCTTGTGCAGGGTTGCTTCGACCACCCCAACAGGGGTCTCCACCCGAATCACGCCAGGTTGGACTTTTCCTAAATATGCCAGTGATGCAATTAAGCCAATCGTGCCGTGTCCGCACATGCCGAGGTAGCCGACGTTGTTAAAGTAGATGACTCCAAACTGACAGGTCGGGTCTGCGGGTTCGACGAGCAATGCGCCGACGAGGACATCTGATCCACGGGGTTCGAGCAGGACGGTGCGGCGCAGGTCGTCGTGATCCTTTTTCAGCGTGGATAATTTTTCAGCAACGGAACCAGTTCCGAGATCGAAGGGAGGCGTTTCTATTAAACGGGTAGGCTCTCCGCCCGTGTGAGAATCCAAAAAGGAGATACGTTTCATAGGGAAAGGATGAAAGATGAATTATGAAGGATAAATACTCGATATTGGATAATTCGAATATCGAGTATCGAATATGGTTTTAGATCGCCTTGAATATCTTCTCGAATTCAGCGCGGTCTTCAGCGGACAGGGGCAGCAGCGGCTGGCGTGGCTTTCCAACAGGGATGCCGCGCAGTTCGCAGCCGACTTTGACCTTTTGGGTGTAGCCGCCGCTTTCCATGTTGCGGAGGAGCGGGAGGAGTTTGTCCATGTGTTTGCGGGCGGTGACGAAGTCGTTGGCGAGCGCGGCTTCGAGGACGTTGAGATGTTCGAGCGGAGCGCAGGAGGCGGCGCCGCCGATCCATGCGGTGGTGCCCCACAGGAAGTAGTCGAGCGCCTGGTCGTCGGAGCCGCAGATCATTTGATAGCGGTCGCCGTAGCGCAGACGGAACTCGTAGACGCGGGACATGTCGCTGCTGGCTTCTTTGATGCCGATGATGTGATCGTATTTGGTGAGACCGTCCATCACTTCGTAGCTGACTTCAGTGCCCGCGCGCCAGGGGAAGTTGTAGAGGACGATGGGAATTTTGACGGCTTTGGCGACGGCTTCATAATGCGCGAGCAGTTCGCGCTGGTTGGGACGCGAATACGGCGGGACGGCGACCATGAGCGCGTCGTAGCCCATGCCCTCGGCGATCTGCGAGTAGCGGACAACATCGCGCGTGGCGCCAGAGTTGGTGCCTGCAATGAGCGTCACCCGCCCGTTGACTTTCTCTTTGGTGAATTTGAAAATATCCAGCCGTTCGGCTTCGGTGAAAGCGTAGACTTCGCCCGTGGTGCCGCCTGGGACAAGCCCAGCAATTTTGTTGGCGATCAGGTATTCGATCAGTTGTTCAAGGACGGGGTAGTTAATGGTTTCGTCCGCGTTGAAGGGGGTGACGATGGGGGCGTATATTCCTTTTAATTTCATAGGTGCTCCGAGTTGTATGGTTTGAAGGTTACAGGTTGAAAGTTGAAGGATGTGAATAATAACTTAGAATTTTCATTTACTTGAAAGGACACACTTCGTAGGGATGATTTTTATAAGGAATTTGTTGACCACTATGAGCACCTTCCAAAATCGTCAACACATCCGTGTGTTTGGTAATATAGGTTATAGATTGAGCACATGCTTCTGCAATATTTTGTGAAGCTTGGTATTCATTCCAGAATGATGTTGCCATCTCTGCAATAGGAAAACCAAGGTTGTCAACTGGATAGGTCTTAAGAATTCTCTGGTAAGTTTTTTCAGCCTCATCCAGGTTGTTTGTTAATACATGGACCAGCATGACACGGAAAGTCGCATAGGCACTTAGGATGGGACGTTCTTTCGGGTCAGGGGTCGGCGGCGGACAAGGAGTACCGCTATTTGCACAGGGACCAAATCCGTGCTGACCATTAATGTAAAGCCATCTATCTTCCGACCACCAACCAAGGTCGTTGTTGTTTATTGCCATTTTATAAAACCCTAAAGCTTTCTGATATTCTTCGGCAGATGAAAACCGATCCCCGTCTTGTACAGCTTGAAAACGAAAGGCTGGGGAAGCGTATTCAACAGGAAGAGCGCTGTAGTTTTCCCCATCCCATTTGTAAATATGGGTCGCCAAACGCTGGGGATAGTAAAGCCAATGATCGCCATGCCATTCAGAAGTAACTTCACCCGTCCAAACAAACTCAGGAATCCCGTCACCATCCAGGTCTTTAAGATAAACATCCTGTGGTTCACTCATGGTGGCAGAATTAACATTTACATATTTATCTCTCCGCCTTTCCTTATCTTTGAGGATACGAGAAAATTTTTCTCCATCCCACTCAATAATACCCAATCCACCACAGCGAAGACCAAAACAGCCTAATTCTTTATAAAAAACTTCTGGCACTCCATTCCTATTAAAATCTTTGACCGCCATAATATCAATTATGTCTGATACTTCAGGATCATTACCCACAAGCTGTTCTTCATAATTTCCATTAATGCATGAAAAGAGAGTTAGCACTTTGAAAACAGAACCTTCTTGAACAAGGATGTCAGGCACTGAGTCGTTATTTAGATTTTCAATATTAATCGTAAAATATTCACTAAGCTGATTAGGATCTCCACCAGCATTCAAGAAATGTGTAATAGATTGAATTTTGATTAAGTAATAAGGATCTTCAGGCAAATGGTATTTAATATCAGGGTTTACAGCAGGGCAGGTTTTGGGGGTTGACGAAGGGGTAGAGGTTGGAATTGTTGTGGGTGTATTAGTTGGCGTTGATGTCAAAAAAAGTGTTGGCGTGTTGGCAATCACCGTTTGCGTTGGAATTGCCTCAGCAGTTTGGCAGCCAACCAGAGAAATAACCACTAGAATATATAAAAGTTTCTTCATGCCCACCTCTTATTTTTTAATTGATAATTTTGCATGTAACATAGATATCAAAATGGATGAGATTTTATTTGAATAATCCCCATTATACACAGCAAACACATCACATTGCCCCATGTTCAGACTATAATTTGCCAATCAAATTCAGGAGAGTTTCATGCTTGTCATCGTCAGTGACCTACATCTTGGGGACGGCACAACTGCCGCATCCATTCCAGCGAGCGCGTTCGAAGTCTTTGCGCGCCGTTTGAATGAGACCGCTTATTTTGCGTCGTGGCGAAAGGACGGCTCCTATCGTCCGATCGAAGCGCTGGATGTGATCCTGATGGGGGATATTCTCGACCCGCTTCATTCCACCCGCTGGCTGGATTCGGCTCAGACGCGCCCGTGGAGCGATCCACACCGACCTGAATATGCCGCCAAACTCCTGGAGGTGACCCGTGCCATCTTCGAGGAAAATAAGAAATCGCTTGAAATTTTGCGAGGTTGCGCCAGCGGAAAGAACATCCGGCTTGCGCCTGCCACGCGCGGCAAAAAGCCCGACTTCAAAACGATTGTACAGATTCCACTCAAAGTGAGATTCCACTACATGGTGGGGAATCACGATTGGTATTACCACCTGCACGGCCCAGCCTTTGACAAGATCCGCGCGGAGGTCATCAAGAAGATGGGGTTGAGCAATCCAGCCTCGCCGTTCCCATACAATGCGGATGAATCCCCGATGCTGAAGGAGATTTTTGAGCATTATAAAGTTTTGGGGCGACATGGTGATTGCTTCGATAAATTCAATTACGACTCGGAAAAGGGCCGGGATCACGGGACCATCGGCGATGTCTTCACCATGGATGTCTGCAACCGCTTCCCTGTTGAAGTGCAAAAGCGTTACGGTAATGAATTGCCTGTTGGTATTATAGATAGCATGAAGCGCATTACAAATATCCGCCCGGCGTTGGCCGCTCCGCTTTGGATCAGCGGACAGATCAGGGCATATGCGAGCAGTCCCGCACTGGAAGGTGAACTAAAGAAAGTGTGGGATCAGATCGCGAAGGAGTTCCTGCAACTGGATTTTATCCGTGAGGCAGATAAGGCCTTGCAATTCGATATGGTGGACGGGATGGAACTGCTGATGGGAATTTCAAGGCGCGCATCCTTCTCCACGATCAACGATATTATTGTGTGGATGCGCGAAAAAATGTGGGGTGGACAGCGTTCCTTTATGAATTACGCGCTGACTGAACCGTCGTTCCTGGATGGGTCGTCCAAGTATTTTGTTTATGGACATACGCACCACTATGAGATCATTCCGCTGGATGCCAGAGGCAGCGCACCTTATGCGGAAAGTCAGGTTTATTTCAATTCAGGGACATGGCATTCCTACTTCGATCTCGCGATGAAGAATCCCAAAGAACAGAAGTTTGTTCCCTATCAAGCATTGACCTATCTCACCTTTTATGCCAACGGCGAACATGGAGGCAGGGATTTCGATGCGTGGTCGGGAGTGTATATGTAAGAAGTGTGTTATCAAATAAATAATATTACGCAGTGTCGTTCTGAGCGACACTGCGCCGCACTGCGTTTGTTGCAGTGCAGGTGAGCGAAGAACCTCACGATTATCTCAGAGACCCTCACCGCACTAGCGCGCGGCGCAAGTGTCGCTTCGCTCAGGGAATTATGCTTGGGTGCCTAACATCAGTTAAATAAAAATGGACTGGATGATCTCCAGTCCATTTTTATTTGTAGAACTTATCTGCACATATACAATGTGCTCGCTTGATTGCCCGGACCTTGCTGAATATTTTGATTCTGATTGCCTGATGCTTTTGTGCTGAATTCGGTCACCACCGAGCAGGAAGTGCTCAACCAATTTGCAATGTCTGTTTTATTGATGCGGTCACCGCTATACATCACGTAGCGCAGCTCGCCATTCGCAACCATCGCGGACAGATCCTCGGCGGTGACAACTTCATCCTGTCCGCCGAAACCGCCCATGTAAAGCACGGGGCGTCCGGTGGCAAGCACGAGCGAACTTCCATTTTGCGATGACGGCACAGCCACCAGATATTTCACATCCTGCGTATTCGCTTCGAGGTAGGTCAGCAATTTTTCGTTCACATTCGAGGCAGGTCCGCCGCCTTGAACGAGGGGTCGATTCACGCTGCCAAATCCATTCTGTTGATTAGTGCCGGAATATGCGGTAGGTAAATTTATATTTGGATTGGATGCCACGGTCATGACTGTCCAGTACATGGGGATGACCAGCATTGCAGAGAGTAGTGTGGCGAAGGCAATTCGCTTCGAGACAACCATTAGGCTGACTCCCACCAGAAAGAGGATCCCCGCTGGGAGCATCCACCACATGTTCTCGCCGTATTGGTTCATGGCAAAGTATTGAAAGCCAAGTGTGATCGCCGACGCAGCGATGAGAATAGCGCCAGCCCAATTCTTTTCCCTGCCCCATGACCATAACTGGACAAATCCAATGCCAACCATTGCGCCAAGTGGGGGAGCCAGCATGATGGCGTAATAGGAATGGAAGATGCCGGAGACCATGCTAAAGAATACAACGCAAGTCAGAAGCCACCCGCCCCAGAGGATAAGGGCTTTATGAACACCTGACTCGACAGGCAGTTTTATTTTGGACCCAAAAAGAGCCAGCAAAACACTGATCAAGGCAAAGGGTAACAGCCATGACATTTGCTTGGATAAAGGCTGTGTGAAGAAACGAAATACTCCGGGGGTGCCAGTCTCATTACTAAATGGCGTTCCGCCGCCTTGTCCATTTGGTCCGCCGGCGGGTAGTTGACCATCAACTGGAGCTTGTCCGTTTTGCTGTGGAATCATTCCCTGTGGTGCGCAGGCCAGTTCGCTTGAGTTGGATTGTGCGACACAGGAGCCGTTAATTGTGTCCCCGTTTTGCAGGTTGAATGAACAGGATTCCCCTAGTGTTGAATTGGTGCAGACGTCCACTGCGGCTTGCGGGGCGCCTTGATTGAGATTTTGTTGTGCGTTCATCCCCGTTGGCGCACAGGCAAGTATGTTCAAATTGGGAGGTGTAATACATGAACCATTGATCGTGTTTCCATTTGGCTGGGTGAATGAACAGGCATCGCCTTGAGTTGAATTGACACAGGCATTCAGCGCCTGTTGCGGCGGGCCTTGACGAGTACCCTGCTGAGGCTGAATCCCCTGTATGGGAGGCTGACCAGCTATTGGTCCCGAAGGAAGCGCATCGCCATCTTGCTGACCGTCTCCGGCAGGTCCGCCCGTGCTTTCGAGGCGTGAGATCCCGTTATGTCCGAAGATCAGTCCCATAACGGTGTTGTTGCCGCTTGAGCCGATGTAGGGGCGCGAGTCTGCGGGAGTCAGATCAACAATGACTGCCCACGAAAGCGAAACAATGACGAGCAGGGCGGATGCGATGCCGAGGTTGAGGACTTTGCGAAGCCAGCCTTCTTTTGAGCCGAATAAATACAGCGCATAAAAAGCAGGAAGCGGTAAAAAGGCCTGCATCATCTTGATGTTGAAACCGAGACCCACGATAAACGCACCCAGTAACAGCCAACGGATTTTGCCTGTTTCAGTGGCTTGAATAAATGTCCACGCGGCAAGAAGCAGGAAGAAGACGAGAATGCCGTCCATGGTGTTGTTGCGGTTCGTAGCCACGAAGACCGGCGTGATCGCCATAACGAACGCTGCGATGAGACCCGCAAGTTCACCGATATATTTTTTGACCATCGCATACAAAAGCGGAATTCCAAAAACGCCCGCGAGAATATTGGGAAGTGAAACGCTAAAGCCACTCACACCGAGGAAATAAGCAAAGGCCGCTTCGATCCATAAACCAAGCGGAGGCTTATCCACGGTGACCGAGCCGCCGGGTTCTGCCGCCACGAAGAAAAAATTCTTCCACGACATCAACATGGATTTGACCGCCGCCGTGTAGTAAGCATTCGCGTCGCCAATGGCTTGGATGTTGTACATGTGCAATCCAAACGAAAGCGCCATAATGACGATGACCAGCAGGATCGCTGGCGTGATTCCGAGAAAGAGATTCTTCTTCAAGAACGAGGGTTGGGCAGGGATGGTTTCTGTTGTCATGTTGGATTCCTTTTATTTCTGATGCTGGTGGTCGAGTAGGGCGGGTACTTGTCCCGCTCGTATCGAGGCCACCTATTTCATGTATTGCTTTTAATTTCTTGTTTACTTGTCATTGGTGGTCTCGATATGCCTTCGGCTCTCGCCTCAGGCTACTCGACCACCAGGTTTCACTTTTCACTTATTACTTCTCACTCTTATTATTTTATCTTTCCCCGCCAAGTGCCGAGAGTGAAGCCAGTCACCACTTGCCATGCAAACCCATGAATTCCACCATCCCAAGGCATGACACCTGTCATGGGTGTTCTGGACAAAACATGACACCGCACACAAGGCACGCCAGTCCCTTCGTGATAAGATTTGCTTATGAACTCCCCGAAAGAATCAATGCGAATTCTTCGCACTGCCGCGTGGATCTGGGTCGGCTTCCTGATCGCTATGGCTGTTATGGATTTTGTGCTTTACACAAAAATGAATCTGCCCATTACGCAAAACCCGCCATTGCAGCAAATTTTACCGGGGCAGCAAGTCCCTCCCAGGCTGGGACTTCAACCGATCCAACCGCAGCTACCTAGGAATCCACTCAGGCCTGTGTTTATTTTTTATGCTGCAAGTGGATTGGTCGCTTTAATTTTTCTTGTCTTTGCTCATTGGGATTGGATCCAAAAAAAACTAGGCAGTTCTTTTTATCTTTTGATGATGCTTACCATTTCAGCCGCGCCTATCATCATCAATGTGTTGATCGCACCGCGTTTCCCGCAGGGTCCGCTCGCGAATGCGGAAGGCATGGCGCTTCGTCAACTGCCTGTGTTGTTCGTGGCGCTTGCGCTGGTGGCATGGGAATATGAATTGTCGCAGGTCATCTTTTTCAGCGTCGCAACCACCACGCTTGAACTGGGTCTCATTTATTTCAGCACGATAGATTCCAGAAGTATTTATGTTTTTCTTTTCATCGCCATTATCCGCACGATCAGTTTTATTGCGGTGGGAGTGTTCATCAGTTTGCTTGTGACGCAACTCCGCCAGCAGCGCGAATCTTTGCGCGAGGCGAATACCAACCTCACGCACTATGCATCCACACTGGAGCAGCTCACCGTGAGCCGCGAGCGCAACCGTCTCGCGCGCGAACTGCACGACACCCTCGCGCATTCCCTCACCGCTATTTCCGTCTCGCTTGAAGCCGCCAAAGCCTATTTCGATATTGACTCAAACAAGACCCGCGACCTGATAGACAAATCTTTGGAGTCGACGCATGTCGGTGTGGATGAAACCCGCCGTGCGTTGAAAGCCTTGCGATCATCATCGTTGGAAGATATGGGACTCGGACTCGCCATCCAGCGTGCGGCTGAATCTGCGGCGGCGCGCTTCAAACTTAATCTGACTCTTGATCTTAAAAATCCCATGCCTTCCCTCAGCCCGGACGTGGAGCAAACCATCTACCGCATCGCGCAGGAATGCATCGAGAACATCACCAATCACTCGCGCGCAAATAATTTCAGCGTGAGCCTGCAAAGCAACGGACAGTTCACCTTAACCATTCAAGACGACGGCATCGGCTTTGACATGAAGACTGATGTTTCATCGGGACATTTTGGTCTGGTCGGTATGCGCGAGCGCGCCGAACTCGCAGGCGGTAAATTAAAAATTGAAAGTGAAAAGGGAAAAGGCACGAAGGTTGTGCTGACGATATAATTTCAAAAATAGTCTGGTGGCCGAGTAGGGCTGATGTTCTTCCAGCCCGTATCGAGACCACATGTGATAGAAATATTCTCAATTAATCGGTGGTCTCGGTATGCCCCTCAAAGAACATTCGGGGCTACTCGACCACCAGAGACAATATCTTTATGAAAATCCTCCTCTGTGACGACCAGTCCGTGATCCGCGATGGACTTGAAATGCTTCTCAATCTTGAGAAGGATTTTCAAGTCATTGGCATCGCACAGGATGGCGCGGAGGCTGTCGAACTCGCCGCAAGAAAGCAGCCTGACTTAATTTTGATGGACCTGAAAATGCCGATCATGAATGGCATTGAAGCTACGCGCGAGATCCGCGCAAAATTCCCCAATATAAAAATTCTAGTGCTCACGACCTACGATGACGATGAATGGGTCTTTGACGCCATCCGTGCGGGGGCCTCCGGTTATTTGCTCAAGGACACTTCGCGCCAGAAAATTGTCGAAGCGATTCGCGGGACGATGGATGGCAAGTCCTTTGTGGACCCGTCCATCGCGGGCAAAATCCTCAATCAAGTTGCCAGCAAGCAAACCCAGCCATCATCCATATTGACAGAGAAACTTACCGAGCGCGAATTGGATGTTTTACGCTTGATCGCAAAGGGCATCAACAACAGCGAGATCGCAGCACAATTGCATCTGTCCGAAGGGACGGTACGGAATCACGTCAGCGCCATCCTTGAAAAACTAGGCGTATCTGACCGCACTCAAGCTGCCGTTATTGCGATACAACATGGGTTGTAATGAATGGGGGAATGTACGAAAACTTAACCACAAAGTCACGAAGTTTTTTTCTTAGAGTCTTAGTGTCTTTGTGGTAAAAAAGCGGACTTTCCTAACTTACGCTTGGTTCTTTCAAAAGCAAGGCCAGCGGAGCGGCGACCAGTACCATGCCGGTTGTCATCGTTAACACGAAGGGGAAACTATACACTTCAGCGATGTGACCTGTGAACAACAACCCCAATGCGCCGGAAGAAAAGATGAACCCGAGCGCAAGCCCCGAAGCGAGAGCCATTCCGCCGGGGATGATGCGTTGGGCAAAGACCACCATGATGCTATGCACAGCACCGGTCAATGCGCCAGCGAGAGGGACCAGCACGAACAGCCACCATGACCAGCCAATTAAGCTGGCAATATAGATCGGGAAGGCCGCAAGGAATAAGACCGTTGCGGCCACATAACGCTTTGGAAAGCGGTCCCCGAAATACCCGCCGAGGACATTCCCCAGCGCGGAGCCGCCCATGAATAAACCCGCCATACTTCCATAAACAGTTGCGCTCTGGCCAAGGTCCTTGAGATATTTTGGGATCAGGTTCACCATGTTCGCCTGCGCCCATGATTGCATGGTGACGACCAGCGCCAAAACAACAATGAACAGAACTCCAACTTGCATTCGATTGGAATGATGTTCATGAGATGACTTTGGGTGTGGAGGATTGGCGCGTAACTGGTACATCACAGAAAAGCCGATTGGTATGGAAACTATCGGAAGAATGAACATGCCCGGTAATTTATAAGTGGACAGGATCAGGCCGGTAATAATGGGACCGATAAAATGCCCAAGTTGACCCGCCGTGAAAAATATGGATGTGGAAGTTGTCTCGCGTCCCTTCAAGAGGTCACGTCCGCGCAGGGTGGCTTGGACAGCGCCAACAGGATGAAAAGCCGATGACCCCAAAGCCGCGATGATCAAACAGGCCAGCCCGACATTGCCGTGAAAGATCAATGCCGCAGAGTAGAAGACCGTCATCCACAGCACGCCGCCGGCCGCAAGCCAGCGCGGACCTGTCCGGTCGCTGATCCAGCCGAAGAATGGCTGAGTCAGGGCCGAGGTCCAGATATAGATCGTGGAGAATATTGCGATCTGTGATTCGCTGAGTCCGAGATAGGTCAATAAGACCGGCCGGCTGGCGTTGAAAGTGTCCACCATAAAATGACTGAATGCTACGGAGGAAAAAAGGGAATCAAGGATTAATGACATGGGCTTTAGCGGTAGAGATGATTGGTTTCGATGTATTCGTACACGGCGGGATGGACATAGTAACGATAGACATTGCCATCCGCGATGCGCCTTCGTATTTCGCTCGATGACAAATTCAATAAGAGCGCGTCAATGAATGTGACCTTATCCGTCAGGCCGGAGATCTGGGATTCGAGCGCGGGCATGTCGAAGGAATCTCCGGGGCGGCGCATTACACTGATTTTTGAAACAGCAGTCACCAGTTCAGAAGGGGAGCGCCATTTCGGCAGGTCGCGCAGCGAGTCACCGCCGATCAAAAGAAAAATTTCCGCGTCCGGTTCCTGCTGCATGATATAGCGAATCGTGTTGATCGTGTAATGCGGACCGGGCCGGTCTATCTCGATGCGCGAGAGTTCAAAGCCAGGATTGTCCGCGATCATGCGCTCTAACATTTCAAGGCGGTGATGAAGCGGCGTGATATCCTGTTCCTGTTTGTGCGGGGGATCGGGGTTGAGCACCCACAGCAGGCGCGTCAGCCCGAATTGATGCGCAGCTTCGCTGGCAAGGATGAGATGCCCAATGTGAGGCGGGTCAAAGGTGCCGCCGAAGAATCCGATTTTTGTTTTTGGCATTGGGAAAGTATATCCCAAGTTCATTGCGTAATTTATGCGGCAGGTTGTATAAGCCCTTGTTAGCCCGCTATTGAATTTTAAGGAGAAACTTTCTATAATAATAGCAGGCGTTGGTACAGCAATTCAAAATCCCTGTTTTAGAGGTAAGAGTTGTTCTTTGTAGCATATAGAATCATGCATTATATGATCTGGTCAGCCCGTCACGAGTCACATAATTGAGAAGAATGTTGTGATTTTCAAATCTCAGAATTAAGTCACAAAAGGAGAAAAAAATGAGTAACCTTGAAGTCGCTAAAAGATTTGCCGATTTGCTTGAATCTGGAGATGTGAAGGGATTGCAAGCATTAATGGCGGATGATTTCCGAGCAAAGGGCGCAACGCGAGAACTCACCAAACAACAAGCCCTTGACTATCTTCAAACAATTTTCACCGCATTTCCAGACTATCGTATTGGCTTTACTGATTTTGAGGAAAAGGGAGGGGTAATCCAATGCTCTGGTCAAGAAACGGGTACTCATACGGGTGTTCTGGACTTAAATCCCTTTGGGATACCTATATCATTGCCTCCGACGGGTAAATCTTTCAAACTGCCGAAAAGCATAAACACATTTCGTGTGGTAGGAGATAAGGTTACCTTCTACGGTGAAGAAGCAGTGCAGGGAGGCGGACTGGCAGGAATACTGGAACAGTTAGGTGTTAAACTTCCTTGAGTCCTTATTCGTAGTGCTGCAAGATCAAGAACGGATTAACAAAACGTGCATTGTACAGGTGGCACGCCCATTACAGATTAAGGCTCCTAATTCGTCTTCATCAAGGTTTCGATGTCCCAGCAAATATCTATACGTCCAGCAACAGAGTCTGATACCCTAGCAATAGTGAAAGTAAATATAGATACTCGCAGAGCGACTCATGGTGGTTTTTACCCAGCCCAATTATTAGCTAGGATGTCTTATGAAGCGAAAGAAAAGGCTTGGCGACAAGCACTTTGGAAAAACCCTGAATCGCCAAATAATATTGTTCTTGTTGCTGAAACTGATGATAAAAAAATAGTTGGAATTCTTGTTGGTGGGCCTGAAAGAAGCCATGATGATGAATACAAAGGTGAAATTTATATACTTTATGTTTTGCCAGATTATCACAAGCAATATATCGGAAAGCAGCTGGTTGTTTCCGCAGTAAAAAAACTACTTGAAATAAATATTTCTAACCTTTTAATCTGGGTTATAGCCGATAATCCATCCCGCTTCTTTTACGAATCGATTGGCGGAAAACCTGTTCGTGAAAAAGAAGTTGAAATCGGTGAAATTAAAATGAAAGAGATAGGCTACGGTTGGAAAGATATTCGGAGTGCGTTTTTATAAAACATTTGATACCATCTACCTCAAGCGTGCCACCAAAGTGTGCATCCCGTCACAGCTCCACAGCGTGGGGCGAACTGCTGGACGCTGGGGTTTCTGACGCTAATTCAAGTATTTTTGTCGCTGCGAGTTTTCTCTGCCCCCAAACGTTATCAGCATTTGGTTGTCGAGCCTGTCGAGACACGCCCCAGCGCCACGCTTCGCGAACGCACATTTGGCCACCCATATATATTCCCAACAAATCGTAATATTCACTCAATTCACCAGCAAGGAGAAAATAATCATGAATCAGACTCAATCTGCAACATCCGGTTCCTTTGTTTATCCTTCTACAAGTGGGACGATACCAGCATCAACAAGCGCTGAAATGGATGCACTGGTGCATGGGCTTCACAGCCATAAAGACAAATGGACTGGAGAATCAATCGAGAATCGTCTGGGTTACCTGGAAAGGATGATCCACGATTTTTCTGCTCTTGCGGATCGCTGGGTGGACCAAGTAACATCTGCCGAACGAATCGAAGGGGATGATTTTGCGATTGGCATAGAATGTATGGCTGGACCCTATTCCGTACTGCGAAATTTGCAGGGCTTGAAGAGCGCCTTGCTTGATATTCAAGTGGCTGGCGCTCCTAAAATTCCCGGACCCGTAGTTGCTCGGACTAATGGACAGGTTTCCGCCCAGGTATTTCCACAAACTGTCTATGACCGAATATTGTTCGGCGGTTATCGAGTCGAGGTGTGGATGGAACCGGATATCAGACTCGAAGATCTACCCAAGACCCAGGCTTTGAGTTATTCCCACCCTACTTCATCAGGGAAAGTCGCCCTTGTTCTAGGAGCTGGAAACCTTCCTGGAATCCCCGTTACAGATGTTCTCGACAAGCTCTTTGTCCAAAATCAGGTTGTGCTGTTGAAAATGAACCCGGTCAATGATTACATTGGCCCCTTGCTCAAAGCTGGATTCCGCTGCTTGATCGAGGCAGGGTACATGCAGATTGCTTATGGCGGAGCAAGTGAAGGAGCCTATCTATGCCAACACCCCGATGTAGATGAAATCTTCATCACCGGTTCAGACAAAACCTTTGATGCCATTGTTTTTGGTGCTGGAGAGGTAGGCGCGCGTCGCAAGGCCGAACATCAGCCCTTATTGAAAAAGAACGTTAATGGTGAGTTAGGAAATGTTACACCGGTTATTGTTGTGCCGGGTAAATGGTCTCAAGAAGACCTAGACTACCAGGCAGAGAGCGTAGTATCCTGGATAGCAACCCATGCCAGTTGCGCATGCAATACCCCACGGGTCATCATCCTTCACGCTGAATGGCCACAACGCGCCGCGTTCATGGATGCGCTCCGGCGAGTTTATTCCCTCACGCCCTTGCGATTTGCCTACTATCCGGGCAGTCAACAGCGACATCAGTCCTATTTGGATACCCATTCAGGTGTTGAAAAAATTGGAGAACCCAAAGAAGGCGAACTCCCATGGACAATCATCACTGATGTCAACATTCAGAATCGAGCGGAACCCTGTTTCACAACAGAAGCTTTTTGCAGTGTGGTTTCTGTTGCGACAATTTCCGCGGCGAGCATCCCAGAGTATTTGGAACACGCAGTCGCATTCGCCAACGAAGGATTGTGGGGTACGCTCGCGGCGGGAATATCTATTCATCCAATCTCGATGAAAGAACCTCAAGTGAAAGCCGCGGTCGAAAAAGCTATTGAGCAGCTACGTTATGGAACGATTGGGATCAACTGTTCGGCCGGACTTAGCTGGGTATTGATGACCACACCTTGGGGAGCATTCCCTGGCTCAAGCATCTACGATATTCAGTCCGGAGATAGCTTTGTGCATAATACTTTGATGTTCTCAAAGCCGCAGAAAACTGTGATGTATGCTAAATTCCGGGAAACGCCAAAACCGATCGGTTTCGTTTCACGCAAAAAAGTATTACGCCGGTTATCACCGTTACTGGTTGATCTGATGGCGCAACCCAACCTTTGGAAACTTCCGAGGATCTTGCGGACGGCGCTTGCAAAAGCATGATATCGTAACCGCTCATCCACCACTGTGCCGGTGTAAGAGACAACCGAGCGTAAAGATAAAACCTTTATTTGCACAGAAGATAACACGATAATAAGGCTGCCCAACATAGTGTGCGGCCGACTGGTGGGAGTAGTCACGCTTGCAGCGTGACTATTTTACAAAGAGGAAGCATGCCACAAAATTTTGATGCAATCATCATCGGCGCAGGCGTGATCGGGATCAGCACCGCCTTTCATCTGGCAGAACGCGGACTGAAGCCCGTCATTCTGGAGCGCAAAGAGATCGGCTATGGGGCAACCGGCAAATCCAGCGGACTGGTGCGGATGCACTATGACCTCGAAGTCGAATCAAGGCTGGCGTGGGAAAGCTTTCAGTATTTCCATAACTGGCATGAACGCATCGGCGGCGAATGTGGATTCTGCCGCACGGGATTTCTGCACATCGAACCAGCCGGACACGAAACCCAGTTACGCAAGAACGTTGAGATGCACAAACGCATCGGCATCCCAACCGATGTCATCACAGGCGAAGACGTAAAACAACTCGCACCATATTTCAACACGGATGATATATCCTTCGCGGCCTACGAACCCGAGTCCGGTTATGCCGACCCGATGTTAACAGCCGCTTCATTGTTGAATGCAGCCAAAGCACATGGCGTGGTTTATACGCAGGATTGTGAGATCATCAGCACACAAATTTCAGGCGGCAAAGTGACGGGCGTTCAAACCACGCGCGGAGATTTTTCCGCGCCGGTCATTATCAATGCGGCGGGGGCATGGGCTGGCAAGGTCAGTGACTTGTTCGGCGTTTCCATTCCGCTCGGCACGTGGACTCATGATGTCGTTCACATCCGCCGTCCCGCGCATATCCCTGCTCATCCCACCGTCATTGACAGTTCGCTCAGCATGTACTTCCGCCCCGATTCCGGTGACCTTACTTTGGTCGCCTTGGAAGATGACAGCCGCCTTGATGAACCCGCCGACAAAGACCTTGGCTATGTCGCAAAAGATTTTGTTGAGCGCGCCATAGACCGCATCTGCAAGCGCATCCCGGATATGGAACAGGGTTCTCTGCAATCTTCGCATGTCGGGCGTGATGGATTGACTCCAGACCAGCGCGCCATTATCGGTCAGGCGGGACCCGAGGGTTACTTCCTCGCCACAGGCTTTAGTGGCACCGGTTTCAAACTTTCTCCCGCCGTCGGGTTGTGTGTCAGCGAATTGATCCTTGACGGCAAGTCAAAAACAGTGGACATCTCTTGTTTTGACCCCATGCGTTTCGAGCGCGGCGAGCAGCTCAAAGGCGAGAACGATTATGGTTTCATCTGGCGATAAATACCAAGAGAATTTGCCACAGAGGTCACAGAGATTTTTTTAAGCTCTTCTCCGAGTTCTCTGTATACTCTGTGGCAAAAGCATTTTTATTTTCATCGGCTATAATGCAAATATGGCAGATAAACTTTTCTCCCGTTACGAAGAACTTAAGGCGCAGATCAGAGACCACAATCATCGCTATCATGTAATGGATAATCCCATTATCAGCGACTTGGAATATGACCGCCTGATGAATGAACTTAAGCGGATCGAATCCGACCACCCGGAGTGGATCACATCTGACAGTCCCACGCAGCGCGTTGGTGCCAAGCCCACTGACGGTTTTAAGAAAATTCATCACCCTGCGGCAATCCTCTCGCTGGCCAACGCTTTTGGCGGAGACGATGCGCGCGCCTGGCTGGAGCGCATTGCAAAAATAGATGACCGTGTTGAGAAAGCGAAATTTGTTGTCGAGCCAAAAATAGACGGCTTGTCGGTTGTCCTGCATTATCGTGACGGACTCTTCGTTCAAGGCGCAACCCGCGGCGACGGTGAAGTGGGGGAGGACATCACCTCCAATTTGCGGACGATACGTGCGATACCGTTGAAGATTCCGGTAAATCGGGAATCGGGAGTCGGGAGTCGGGAGTCGGTTTCCCCAATTCCCGATTCCCGACTCCCCAAGTATCTCGTTGTCCGCGGTGAAGCTTTTCTCCCCATTAAAGAATTTGATGAATTGAATCGCAAGCTGGAAGAAGCCGGCGAAAAGACTTATCTCAATCCACGCAATACGGCGGCGGGGTCATTGCGGCAACTCGACCCGCAGCTTACGGCATCCCGTCCGTTGACCTTGCTCGTTTATCAGATCGTTTATTCCGAAGGCGGGAAGGTCCCAACTTCGCAATGGGAGATTCTAGAATACTTGAAAGCATTAGGTTTTCCTGTTACTGATGTTGCCAAAAGATTTAATGACCTTGACTCTGCAATCGCATATACAGAGACGTGGAACGAAGGCCGCGATAAATTACCTTATGAAGCCGACGGCATGGTCATCAAAATTGACGACTTGTCCCTTGCCGCTGAATTGGGATTTGTCGGCAAGGACCCGCGCGGTGCGATTGCGTTCAAATTCCCGGCACGTGAAGTGACGACAACCTTACTTGGTATTGACGTGGAAGTTGGTCGTACAGGCGTGTTAACCCCAAAAGCTATATTGGAATCAGTGGAGATTAATGGCGTGATTGTCAAGAATGCCACTCTACACAACTTTGATTTCATCGCGGATAAAGATATTCGTGTTGGTGATCGCGTGTTAGTCAAACGAGCAGGCGAAGTGATTCCTTACATTATCGGTCCCATTGTGGATGCGCGTACCGGTAAAGAAGAATCATTTCAGCCGCCAACAAAATGTCCCGCGTGCGGACAGGCTGTGGAACATTATGAAAGCGAGGTGGCCTGGTATTGCGTCAACGCGGCCTGCCCGGCGCAATTGGTGCGGAACATTGAACACTTTGTCTCTCGCGGCGCGATGGATATTGAAGGGTTAGGCACTGAGCTTGTAAAAATACTGGTTGAATCCAATTTAATTAGTGATGTCGCAGACTTATTTACATTAACTATAAAAGATTTATCGGTCATAAATGAGGAACTTAATAGGCGACGAAGAGAAAAGCATCCTCCTAAAAATCCTGTAAAGCCCTCTACCAAGAAAACTCCAGATAAACGCCCTAAAAAGCTATTCAACGCCATTTCTGAAGCAAAAAATCAGCCATTACATCGATTAATAATTGGTTTAGGTATTCATGGCGTTGGCGAAGTTATGGCAAATGATCTTTCTCGCAATTTTATCGATCTCGACACGCTTGCAAAAACTAGCGCAGAAGATTTACAACAAATTGAAGGACTCGGTCCAAATATTGCAGAATCTATTGTTGATTGGTTCTCACTTCAAATCAATCAAGAGGTTTTAAAAAAACTCAAATCTGCTGGCGTGTGGCCAAGAGGTGAAGAAAAAAGCGAAAGGAAGGAAGGTGCATTAACTGGACTAACTTTTGTAGTTACTGGTACATTGCCAACCTTAACTCGTGATGGGGTAAAAGAGTTCATTGAAGGTAACGGCGGCAAAGTGATTGACAATATAAGTAAGACAACAAGTTATCTCGTCCTTGGTGAGAAACCCGGCTCAAAATTAGATAAAGCGAAATCTTTAAGAATTCAAATAATAGATGAAAATGAGTTAAGGAAATTGGCTAATTAACAAACAAAGGAGTCATATATGTTTTACTGGGAAATTGAAAATGAAGTTACTAAGCTCAAAGCGGCTGGCCGTTTTGATGATGCCCTTGAACTTCTTTTGGGAAGTATCGAATTTGGTGAAAACGAGGCGCACAAAACCACTCGTCGCTTATATCCCCATCCATACGAGGAAGCAGCTAAAATCTTTAGAAAGTTGAAAAGATATAATGATGAGATTTATGTGCTGGAAAAATTCTTGTCCGACCCAAAATCAATATCGGAGACAAAGTATTCTAATATTGCTGAACGTTTAGAAAAAGCCTGTCTATTAGCTGGTAAGGCAGAAAAACGGAATGAAGAAAATACTAAAAAAGTGTTCTACCTTCCAGAAAATGTTTATTTTGAAGATAGAACACTTTTTATCTTGAATGGTTTAATCGTAGATGTCGAAACAACAGGACTTGATGCAAGAAAAGATGAAATAATTGAGCTGGGGGCAGTACTGTTTTCTTATAATCAAGTGAGAAAATCCGCTGTCGGAATACAGGAAACCTATTCTGGATTACGAGAACCAACAATATCAATCCCTGTTGGAGCGACTAAAGTGCATGGGTTAAAAAACAAGGACGTTCAGGGAAAGTCTTTGGATGAAGCTGCAATTCGACGATTGTTTGGTAGCACAAATTTCTTTATAGCCCATAACGCTTCATTTGATCGGAAATTTATTAGAAAGATGTACCCGGAAGTATGCGAGAAAGATTGGTATTGTTCAATGAATGGAATTAGTTGGAAAGGTATTGGTCATAAATCTAAAGGACTTCAAAACTTACTTTCTGATTACAAAATTGGAACTGAAAACCAACATCGGGCACTTGGGGATGCGGTATCTGTTTACACTTTGTTACAGCAAGTTAATAACAATACCGGTAAAACT
Source organism: Chloroflexota bacterium (assembly GCA_016219545.1). Lineage (GTDB taxonomy): Bacteria > Chloroflexota > Anaerolineae > Anaerolineales > Villigracilaceae > Villigracilis. The sequence continues at coordinate 114,741 of JACRMH010000039.1, forward strand.
TTTTTAACAGAGTTGTTGAGTGGGTTTTCTGAGACCGAAGAAGATCGCGAAAGCAGGTCACCGAGAACAAGTACCTACACAATCAATGTTGAAGTGCCGCTTCCTAAAACCAAGAAGAGTTTTTGGGAAATTTTATTTGGTAAATAAAAGCAAATTTATTGGATCAAACGGCGGCAAGGTGACCGACAGCGTGAGCAAAAAAACAAGTTACCTTGTGCTTGGCGAAAACCCCGGCTCAAAAGCGGAGAAGGCGCAAACGCTGGGCGTGAAGATCATCAACGAGGCTGAATTGAGAAAACTTGCCGGCGGGTAATTTTAACGGTGGTCTTTTTCTCAACCACAAAGGGGACGAAGGGTCACGAAGGAAAAAATAAAGAAACATCCTTTGTGTACCTTTGTGACCCTTCGTGGTTAGGTTTTCCTGTAGACAGAACCTTTACCCTCGACTAAACTTACGCCATTCTGATTCGGAGGCAATCCATGGATTATCAACAAACTAACGACTCTGTGACCCGTCGCATCAAGGCTATGAATGACCGCCTTGAAATGCTTAAGGCGAATGATCTTTATTTCTACAATCAACCTATCGAAGAAATGCTCCCCGGCGCAAAGGTCCGCGTGGGCGGGCGTGAGATGGGTATGTACGCTTCTTACAGTTATTTGGGACTGGTCGGACATCCCCGCATCAACGAAGCCGCCAAAAAGGCTGTGGATAAGTTTGGCACGGGCACCAACGGCGTGCGGACACTGGCCGGCACGTTGACGATCCACACTGAACTCGAAGAGACGATTGCCAACTTCAAACATACCGAGTCTGCGATCACATACACTTCTGGTTATGCTACGAATTTATCGGTCATCTCCACCATGATGGGACGCGGCGATTATGTCTTCTCGGATAAGATCAATCATGCCTCCATCGTGGACGGATGTCTTATGTCCGGTGCAGAATTTCGCCGTTTCCGCCATAATGACATGGAGCATCTTGAAGGTCTGTTGAAGAATGCTCCCGCGGATGTGGCAAAACTGGTCGTAGCCGATTCAGTCTTCAGCATGGACGGTGACATCATTGACCTGCCCAAGGTGATCGAGTTATGCAAAAAATATAATGCCTGGCTGATGATAGATGAAGCTCATTCCGTGGGCGTGCTCGGAAAGACCGGACGCGGCATTGAAGAATATTTTGGCATTGACGGCGGCATTGATATCAAGATGGGCACATTGAGCAAGACCATCCCGTCGGTGGGTGGGTATGTGGCCGCAAAACAGGAGATCATTAATTACCTGCGTCATGCCAGCCGCGCATACATCTTTTCGGCCGCGCTTCCGCCCGCTCAGGCCGCCGCTGCGAATGAAGCCTTCAAGGTCATTTTGGATGAACCCGAACGCATCGAGAAATTAAATCTCAACACCAAGCAATTTATCGGCGGACTCAAGAGCATGGGATTTGACACCATGCTGACCGAGACCGCCATTGTCCCAGTTCTGTGCGTGGACGATGAGACGGCCTTTGCCATGACACGCGAAGCGCAGCATAACGATGTCTTTGTTCTGCCGGTTGTCTCGCCCGCCGTCCCTGAAGGATTAGCCCGTCTGCGTGCCACTGTCACCGCCGCACATGATCCGAGCGAGATCGAACGCGCGATGGATGTGATCGGGGAGGCAGGGAAGAAGTTGGGGTTGATCAAGTAAGAAAAAGAAAGAAGAAAAAAGTGAGAAGTAAACAGCCCGTCATTTTGATGGGCTGTTTTTTTACATGTCGTTGCGAGGGCGCTAGCCCGAAGCAATCTCATACACAATGAAGGAGGTTGCTTCGGGCGGAAGAACATCGCCCTCGCACACCTGCCCTGGCGGGCGGTGCCAGGGACGACATGTTATTTTATATTCCCCAAATCTCCCAAAACCACTTGCTTATCTTCCTCATCCTCGATCTGCCCGGCAAATGCGTATGCTTTCTCCAGATATTCCTGCATTTTCGCTTTATTTCCTGCGACCATTTCAGCGCGGGCGAGGGCTTCATAGGCATAGGCAATATAAAAGGGTGGTTGTCCTTCGGCAAATTTCAATGCGGAGTCTGCATAGGTCCGCGCATTATCGGGTTGCTCTAAAAGACAATACACCCGCGAGATCTGCCAACATCCAATTGAAAAATTTTGCGGCGTGGCGTCTTCGCGCTGAGTCCAATGCCAGAGGGATACCATGGCAGTTTGCAGCATGGCGGCATCGTCTTCTTTGGTGCGATTCGGATTGTCCATATATTCCCAGGTCTTGTTGAAACAGGTCGCTGAAAAATATTTGTGGACAGTGGCAAGGTCAAAATCAGGTTTGTCAGGCATGGGAGTCTCCTATTGGATTCATTAACCATTAAATCTTGAAGGCGCTTTGACCTATATTTTAGCTTAAGAGAGCGTTTCTTAAGTCCGAATATTGAGAAAGAAAAGAGCATTAACCACAGAGAGCACGGAGTCCACAGAGACTTTTTAAGTTTTTCTCCGTGCTCTCTGTGATCTCTGTGGTAAAAAAAGCCTTTAAGAAACAGTCTCTTAGGTGAGTTTGAATCTGATGGAATTTGCAAGCCGGGATGAGAGAACTCTTAACTTGAAGAATTGACAACAAGCCCGGTCGTTTTGTATACTGCACTTACTCCGATGGGGAGTAGCCGCCCAAAATTTGGGATGCCCAGTCGTCAATACGGAATTCGTTCCCGGCTGTTCAACAAAAGGCAAGACCATCGCCAAAAAATTGGCGGTGGTCTTTTGTTTGTCACTGGTGTATCATCGTAACAACAGGAAAAAATATGGACTGGCATATCACATCAAACGAAACTTCGTTACAACAACTTAAGTCAGATCGGGAACGCGGGCTGACACAGCCCGAAGTTGAACTCCGCCTTGCCAAATTCGGGCACAATGAACTCATCGAAAAAAGCGGACGGACTCCTTTCAAGATATTCTGGGAGCAGGTCACCGCCACGATGGTGCTCATTTTGATCGGGGCAGCGGTAGTGGCTGGCTTGCTTGGAGATACAAAGAATACGATTGCCATCACGGCCATCGTTCTTTTATACGCCTTACTCGGATTTGTTCAGGAATATCGCGCGGAGCAATCCATTGCCGCGCTGAAAAAAATGTCAGTGCCGAGAGTGCGCGTGTTGCGGAACTCTTCGCTACAGGAAATCCCTGCGCGCGAACTTGTGCCCGGCGACATCATTCAACTTGAGGCGGGGAATCTATTGCCGGCCGATGTCCGCCTGCTTGAAGCGGTGAATTTGAAAATTCAGGAAGCCGCGCTCACAGGTGAGTCTGAACCCGTCACAAAACAAACTGCTGCGCTGAATAAGCAAGACCTACCCTTGGGTGACCGCCGCAATATGGCTTATATGGGAACCATCGTCACACAGGGGCGCGGACTTGCCCTGGTCGTTGCCACAGGGATGCAGACCGAACTCGGCCGCATCGCCGACCTTATTCAGAAAAGCCACGCAGGCGAAACTCCCTTACAAAAAAGACTCGATAGGCTCGGGAAAAACCTTGCTTTCGTAGGCGTGCTGATCGCCGCCTTGATCGCCGTGCTTGGAATTTTGCGCGGCGATGAACTTCGTCACATGCTGCTGACAGCCGTCAGTGTGGCAGTTGCAATTGTCCCCGAAGGTCTGCCTGCTGTGGTCACAATTACGCTGGCCATCGGCGCGCAGCGTATGTTGAAGCAGAATGCCCTCATCCGCAAATTGCCCGCCGTTGAAACGCTCGGTTCTGTCACTGTCATTTGCTCCGATAAAACAGGCACGCTGACCGAAAATAGGATGACAGTCGTTGTGCTGGACGTTGTTGAACATGCCTTGGACTTAACGGAAGAGGTCGGACGCGACGGCACGCTTCATGCGACCCGTGGGCTGGGTGCGCCGGCCCAATCATCTCTGTCGCTGTCAGCGATAGGCGGCGCGCTTTGCAATGACTCAGAGTTGATAGACATTGGCGATGACCGCTTCCATACCATCGGTGACCCGACCGAAGGCGCTCTCGTCGCTGCTGCCGCGAAGATGGGTTATTGGAAGTCGTCGTTGGATTCATCCTTTCCGCGCGCTGCTGAAATTCCATTTGACTCTGAACGCAAACGCATGACCACCATCCATCACTTGGAGCGTTATGACCCAACCGTTCTCGCGGGGCTGGATGTGTCCAATCATCGCTACATTGTCTTCACCAAAGGCAGCGTAGATGGCCTACTCGAGTTGTCGACTCAGGTCTGGGAGAATGGTCAAGCCCAAAGAATGGATGACAGCTTCAAGGCCAGGATCGAAGCGGCGAATGAACGACTCGCAAGGAAGGGTATGCGAGTCCTCGGGGTCGCATTCCGTCTTATTAATCAAATCCCGGAAGTCACTCAAAGTGTGGAAGAGGATTTAACTTTCGTCGGTTTGTTTGGGATGATAGACCCGCCGCGCAATGAAGTGCGCGATGCGGTGGCGATGACGAGGTCCGCGGGGATCCGCACGGTAATGATCACAGGCGACCATCCGTTGACGGCGTTGGAGATCGCGCGTCAACTTGGCATCCGGCGCATGGAGTCAAATGCATCCCGGCTTTCGATCTTTCAGCGCAAAGAGAACCTGGCGCCTATAAAGATTTTGACTGGCGCAGAAATTGAAAAAATGTCTGCCAATGATCTTGAAAAGATCGTGGATGATGTGCAGGTGTTCGCGCGTGTAAGCCCTGAACATAAACTAAGGATCGTGCAGGCCTTGCAGGCGCGCGGAAATATTGTCTCGATGACGGGCGACGGCGTGAACGATGCGCCGGCCTTGAAGCGCGCAGATATTGGCGTGGCAATGGGTATTGCCGGTACCGATGTGGCGAAGGAAGCCGCCGACATGGTTCTGCTGGATGATAACTTTGCGACCATCGTCAGTGCTGTGAAAGAAGGGCGCACCATCTACGATAACATCCGCAAATTCGTGAGGTTCAGTGTTGCCGGGAATATTGGCAAGGTGCTGGTGATGCTGCTGGCTCCGTTCCTGGGCAAACCGATTCCGCTCCTGCCTTTGCAATTGTTGTGGCTGAATTTATTAACCGATGGTCTGCTTGGGCTTGGCATTGGTGTGGAGAACTCTGAAAGCGACACGATGAAACGTCCGCCATATTCGCCGAAGGATGGTGTCTTCTCGCGCGGCGCAGGGTTTCAGGTAGTTTGGGTTGGCGCGTTGATCGGCGCGCTGGCATTGGGAATTGGCTCGTGGTATTACTTCACCGGCCGCGAGCAATGGCAGACAATGGTCTTTACCTTCCTCGCATTTGCCCAGGTCTTTCAGGCTCTGGCTTCACGCTCCGAAAAAGATTCATTAGTCAAATTGGGGTTGATGAGCAATCCCTTGCTGGCAGGCATGTCCGCGCTGGTGGTGGGACTGCAACTCGCCGTGATCTATATCCCATTTTTGGCGGAGTTCTTCGGGGTGAAAGCCTTGAGTTTAATTGATCTGTTTATTGCGGTACTGGGAGGAGTGGTGGTGCTTGCGGTGATGGAAGGGGAGAAGAAGGTCAGAATCAGTAATCAGTAGTCAGTGAACAGTTGGTAAAAGTCGGTCTCGGTGAGAGGCTGACTTTATTTTTTTAATTTCCAACCCCCAACCACAATTGATACAACCCAAAACAAAATAATGCGATCGCAGATATGCCCAATAATGCGCGGTTGACCTTTGGCCCCAGCCGCGTGGCTGTGCCGAAGACGATGATGATGGCAACCAGACTCAGAATAAGGGTTATATAAAACCCTGCCAGAAACCCAATGCCGTGGATGGGAGTCTCATGCCAGCCTTTGAGCAAAATGGGACCTGTTACCAATGTCCAGAAGATATAGGGGTTGGGATTAAGCGCATTCATCAACGCGGCTTTGAGGACGCTTTGTTGTGTCCCTGTTTCATTGTCCGGAAGTTGTGAATTGAAATTCTTCCATGATCTGTACGCGCCAAAGGCAAGATATAGGATGAATAATCCGCTGGCGAAGTGGAGAAATCTCTGCATCCATGCCGGTACCTGGCTGAGCAGTAACACACAGATCAAGATGATCGGGCCATCACTGACGAGGGGTGCAAGGGCGGCGGGCAGAGTCCGCTTCCAGCCGCGGGTCAATGTTTGGGAGATGATATAGGTCTGGAACGGTCCGGGTTGTGAGGCGGCGGCGAGTCCATAGCCGATGCCTTGAAGCAAGTAAATCCACATCGTCTAATTTTCAAATACAAATTTGGTTGGGTTTTCGAAGAACTTTGTCCACGCAAGGCATTGGCGTGGAGTGAAGATATACAACCCGCCTTCATCCCATTGATCTGGTTTTGGCGCGTATCCATCAGAGGCATATTTGGCGCAGTATCCTGCCGATAGCCGCTGGGCAAGTTCAGGGTCAGGTTTGGATGCGGGGTGTGAAGTCCCCTCCATGATGACCACGTCATTTCCGCTTTCGAGATGCAGGGTCACATTTGGATTGGCTTCAAGGTTGCGAGCGTGGCGTGTTTCGGGGCTGCCATCGTAATAGAATCTGCCGTCCAGATAAACGCCCCAACGCGGGACGACATGCGGGCGTCCATCGGGATAAACGGTACACACCCAATAATTGACCGATTCAGTGAGACGTTTCTCAACATGCTCCCAGGGGACTTCGGAGATCGGGTTGTCCACATAGCCCTTGGGTAATTTAGGACGAAGAATTTTTGGTTGTGACATTTTATTTTCCTATCTTGTCTTATGTATGTCACTCAGGGAATCACGATTGAGTAACTTGAGCTCTTGCAAAAATCTACAAGCACTAACCACTGAGATACAGAGGCACTGAGTTTTTAAATTGCTTTTCTCCGTGTCTTAGTGTCTTCGTGGTTCAAAAGGGTTTCCATGCGTTTTCAACGCAACTTATGCAAGAGGATTACTGATGTTACATAGTTTAGCCTGTAGCGCGACATTTATGTCGCCTGCTTCGCGAGACCATGGTCTTGTACTAGCGCGTAAGGTGAGTAATTAGATTTTATTTTCCCAATAAATATTTATCAAAGAAGGCTGAGACGCGCGCTTCGAATTCGCTTGCGCGTTCAGAATCGAACTCCACGTGACCGAGAGCTGGGTCGAACCATAATTCTTTAGGTTCACCCGCCGCATCGTAAAGTTTCTGCCCACTGCCCGCAGAAATGACTATGTCTGCGCCGCCCTGCATCAGGAAGACCGGACGCGGACTGATCTCCGCGATCCATTTGGTTGCATCAATGTCTGCGGATTTGAAACCCGTTTCCTGCTCCGCCCAGAAAACGATCAGCGGGACGAAGGGGAATTCCGGCAAACCGGTAAAATGTTTGACACTGGTCGCCACTGTATCATTTAACGAAGAGAAGGCGGAATCTGCGACCACGGCTTTGATGTTCTTGTTTTGTGCGGCATATTGAATTGCAAGCATTCCGCCGAATGAATTGCCGAGGATGCCGATCCTTTGCGGGTCAATATCCGGGCGGGTGAGCAGGTATTGATACCAGGCTTCCATATCCTGCACTTCGTATTTGCCGAAAGTGATCAACTGTCCCTCGCTATAATCATGCGCGCGGATGCTTGTGATCAGCGCGCCATATCCATGACGGTGCATCATCTCGGCCTCGTTGAGCATCTCCGCGCGTGTGGATTTATATCCATGCTGCATGATGATGACCGCGCCATTGTCTGACGGGATGAACCACCCCACCAACTTTTGACCATCGGGGTTGGTCACGGTCACATCTTCGAATGGCAGGTTGTAGTTGACCGGAGTCTCATCCGGCAGTTCGCGCGTAGACATAGGCGCGTTGATGAGGTTGTGGGCTTCGGATTTTGTCTTCCACAACAAAGCCCCGAAGGCAACCAGAAGAATGGTAACAAGAACGCTGATAGATAGCTTGACCCAACGATTCATGGATGCACCTTTTATAAATCGTCATTGCGAGAGCATCGCTCTCGCAACACTTGCACCAGCACGCAAGTGCAGGTGTGACAGAAATACGCTTACCCGGCTTTCTTTTCCAGCGCCGCCTCGATGATCTGCTGAACCCGCGAAGCCATGCTGGACGGGTCGGGATGTAATCCCTCCACCAGCAAAGCACTGTCAAATATTTGTTCGATGATGATATTCTGCAAGTCCGAGCCCGCTTCCAGTTTGAGCAGGTTCTTCAAAACAGCGTGGGATGGATTCAATTCCAAAGCCTTTTTAGGTATTTCAACTTCTTTGCCGAGGAAACGATACACACGCTGTAGCTCTGGGTTGACCGTATCGTCCGCATCCGCGAGACGCGCAACAGATTGAACTAAACGATTGCTGGCGCGCACATCGGTCACTCGTTCGCCGAGGACTTTCTTGAACTGCTCAATGAGCGTATTGAAATCTGTATCGGGAATCTTTTCTGCTTCGGGCCCTTCCTTCGGCTTTTCGTTGGTGTCCACGTCCGCGCTGGAGACATTCTTTAATTCATGATCTTTATAATTGTGCAAACCCATTAACATAAATGAATCCATGGGGTCGGTGAGGAGTAACACTTCCGTCCCTTGTGAATGGAAATAATCCAAGTGCGGACTTCGCAAAACAGACTTCGGGTCTTCGCCGACGATGTAATAGATCAACTTCTGTCCGTCTTTCATGCGCGAAATATAATCATCCAACGAGGACCATGTTTCAGGATTCAAATTTGTCTTGAAGTGCAGCAGGGGATTGATGGTATCCGCATCCATTGGGTTGGCGGCGATACCCTGTTTTAAATAAGGTCCAAATTCCTGCCAGAAAGTCTGGTACTTCTCTACATTATTTTTTGCAAGCCCTTCCAATTCCTTGATGACCTGGTTTGTTAGAACCTTTTTCAGCTTCGGCATCAGTCCACTCGACTGAACAGTTTCCCGCGAGACATTGAGCGGCAGATCCTCTGAGTCCACCACACCCTGCACAAAGCGCAAGTATTCGGGCAGTAGATCCTTGTTGTATTCGTCTATCAAAATATTTCGCGAATACAATTTCAAGCCATCCTCTTTTCGCAATGAGAACATGCCGCGCTCGGCTTTGCTCGGAATATAAAGAAGCGCATACAACTGCACCGGCGCATCGGTTGAAACATGAATGTGAGTCAGCGCGTCTTCAAAATCCAAAGTAGTCTGACGATAAAATTCCTTGTACTGCTCATCGGTCACTTCCTGTTTGGATGTTCGCCAAAGCGACGTTTGTTTATTGACCGCATCCTTCTCCTCGCCTAAATAAATTGGAAAGCCAATGTAATCGGAATGTTTGTGGATGATGTTCTTAAGGCGATATTCCTCGGCGAATTCAGCGGCATCCTCTTTGAGCTTGATCTCGACGCGCGTTCCTCTCTCACTCATGTTTGCTACGCTGATCTGATAGTTGTCATCCCCCGTGGCATACCAACTCACGGCCTTGGCTTGCGGGTCAAATGAGCGTGACGTAACCCGCACCCATTCCGCCACCATGAACACGGAATAAAATCCCACGCCGAATTGACCAATGACTTGTGCGAAATCCACTTTTTTATCCTTGGTCGCATCCATAAATTTGCGCGCGCCTGATTGAGCGATGGTGCCGAGATTCTCGATCATCTCATCGTGAGTCATGCCGATGCCTGAATCTTGAATGATGAGCATGCGTGCATCTTTGTTCGCTGTGATGCGGATGTTCAATTCTGCGGTCAAGTCAACTACATTCTGGTTGGTGACCATTTCAAAGCGCAAACGATTCAGCGCATCGGATGCATTCGAAAGCAGTTCGCGTAAAAACACTTCGCGGTCTTTGTATAAAGAATGGATCAGAATATTGAGCAGTTGTTTCGTCTCTGCCTTGAACGTAAATTCCTGCACATTTTCTTTTGATGTTTCATCGGTCATGGATTGCCTCCTGAATTTACAAATTATTTGCCAAGCATAACAGCATTTAGTGATTAGATGTCTTTGCGAGCCGCCGTTCTTGTTCTTCGGCGGCGAAGCAATCTCTGCTTAGTTGGAGATTGCTTCGGGCGAAACCCACCGCCCTCGCAACGACATTTATACGGTGGAGAAAATTTTAATTCGCTTGCATCAACGCGGCGGTAAGAGTTTTGTTAGAAAAATATCGGCGGGTTCGTTGGTAGAATAGGCGGCATGACATTTCCCTACCTCTTATCCATTCATCACGATGGTTCCAAAAGATATGTGCGATCTTCCGGTGATAATTTGCATTTAGGCGACGAAGTCACGATTCGACTTCGCACGGCGGTTGATGCTCCCATTGAGAGAATCCTGCTCCGCACCTGCCCCGATGGCGAACAGTTCTTCGCTGAAATGAAAAAAGAAGATTCGAAAGATTCTTCTATCTGTACGTGGTGGCAGGCGAAATTACATTTGACCATGCCGCTGACATCCTATCGCTTCCTGATTTTCACCAGCGATGGGATTTGGTGGTACAACGGCTCAGGTCCGTACCGACACGTGCCCACTGACGCCGAGGATTTTCGTCTGCTGGCAGACTACTCATCTCCCGCCTGGGTATATGACAGCGTCTTTTATCAGATCTTCCCCGACCGTTTTGCTGATGGGGACCCGTCCAGTAATGTCCGCGAGGGAGAATTTGAATATCAAGGCATCAAGTCACGTGCGCGGAAGTGGGGTGAAATGCAAAGTAATTGGCCCGAAGCTATGGTCGAATTTTATGGCGGCGACCTGCCCGGCGTGGAGCAACGCCTTGATTATCTAACCGACCTCGGCGTGAATGCCATTTATTTTAATCCGCTCTTCACGGCTTTCAGCAATCATCGCTATGATGTTGTGGATTACTTCAACATTGACCCGCATTTGGGCGGCAATTCAGCGTTGACCTCCCTGCGTCGCGCAACTACAGAGCGCGGGATGCGGTTCATTTTGGATATTGTCCCGAATCACAGCGGAGTCGAACATCCGTGGTTTAAGTCAGCTGTGGGAGATGTCAACTCGCCAACTGCGGATTACTTTACATTCCATCAACATCCTGACGAGTACGAATCATGGCTGGGGGTACGCAGTCTGCCGAAACTTAATTATCGCAGTCAAAATTTGCGTGAAGCTATTTATGCCGGCGCAAATTCAATTTTCCGTTACTGGCTGAGAGCGCCTTATGCAGCAGATGGCTGGCGCGTGGATGTGGCCAACATGCTGGCACGTCACGGCAAGGATCAATTGGAAGCTGAAGTTTGGGCGGGCATTCGGCGGGCTGTGAAGGAAGAGAATCCGTCCGCTTATTTGCTCGGCGAGAATTTCTTCGATAGCAGTTCGCAGTTGCAGGGAGATCACCTCGATGCCAGCATGAATTATTTCGGGTTCTCGAATCCAATTGGATTTTGGCTCAATCATTTTGAAGTAAATCAACATGCGGAACCTCGCAATGTAAGGTCGGCAATCCCGTGGACTACCCAGGCGCTTGTCGATTCGTGGCAAGTCAGCCGCGCAGCCATTCCGTGGCAGATCGCGTGTCAGCAATTTAATTTGCTTGGCTCGCACGATACTCCGCGCATCATGAATATTCTGGATCATGACCAGGCAAAGAATCGTCTGGCCGTTGCCTTCCTGCTGACCTATGTTGGCGTACCCTGCATTTATTACGGTGACGAGATCGGTATGAGCGGCAAGGATGCCCTCGAAGCGCGGAATTGTATGGTCTGGGATTCAACTCAATGGGATTTGGAACTGCGGATTTTTTATCAGACCCTGATCAAACTGCGCCGTACTTCCCCTGCGTTGATTGACGGTGGTTTTCAAATTTTACTTGCTGAAGAAAATGTGCTTGCTTATCTCCGTGACACTGACGAAGAACAGATCATTGTCATCGGCAATCGCGGACCTGCTGAATATCCTGCCAGTTTATTGCCTGTTGACATCGGAGCAATCCCGGATGGGGTGGTGTTCAGGGAATTGTTCAGCGGTCAAACCAGCACAGTAGTCAACGGAAATTTACCTTTGCCTCAATTACCCACTGGCGTGCAAATCTGGCGGACAGTTTCCTAAAGGTCTTTTAACCACAGAGTTCACGGAGAAGATATTTAAACCTCCGTGAACTCTGTGTTCTCTGTGGCGAATGCTCTGTATCACTTCCCCTTTTTCTCGTCTTCCAGTTCGCTCAAAAGCAAGTCCAAAGCGCCCACAGAAACCATCAACTCGCGCAGAGAGATCACCATCGAAACGATCATCAAGATCAAAGCGATGGCGAAACTCCATTTGCCGCCGGCGATCCATCCTGAGAAAAGAGCGAACATGCTGATGATGCACAATAATAAACTGAGCACGCCATAGATCTGCATATTGCGGATCAGGTAGACACGATACCGCAGATTGGCGATCTGGGCCAGTAAATTGTCTTCACGGCTGGCTTGATATTTTTCATGTAAATTGCGGATGATGGTGGCCAGCGTCGTAAATCGATTCGTATATGCCAGCATCAACAAGGTAACTGCTGGAAATAATAAGGCGGGTGTTGTGAGTGAAATGTCCATGAGCGAATGGCTTGCGTTCCTGTGTTAATCGGTGGGCGCATATTAGGGTTTCGAAGGCACTATCATTGCTTGTGCAGGCAAGAAAAAACCTTCTGGCGCAATTGGAAATTCTGCTTTTCCTTCAATCGCATTAACGAACTGCTTCATAACATTATCAGTCATAAAGCCTTCATCGCTGGCAGTATATCCCACATATAAAATTGCAACAAATTGGTCATTTACTTTCAATAAATCATTAGGAATCATTGTATTTGCGTCTAGGTAACTGCTGGTGCCATCACCATTCTTTTCAGTTGCAAGTATATCCATTGCAGTTATTCCAGAATGACTTTTAGACTCTGAAATTGATTTATCCCATTGAACTAACTGAAACCAATAGTCTGGGGGATTTCCAGTAAGCTGTAACCAATAATCGTGTTCCTGACCATCTTGGCTAATAAATCGGGCCTTAGCATAAATGTTGACAAAATTTCCGCCACCAATATTTTCACCGCCAGGATTATATAAATCGTGGTTAGGTTGCCTTAAGTCGACGATGAAACCACTAACAACTTTCCACACATTGAAATTGCCTGTTGGGTAACCTGGGCTACATACCGTATCTGCTCGATTCAAGGAATAGATATTATCTATGCTTTTCTCATCTGTCGCATATAAGAAGTTATATGCGCGGTTTTGGAGATATTCAATTTGGCTTTCTGTCATTAGAGCGGAAATTTCAACATCAATACATGCAGGAATGGGGGGCACGGTTGGCGTAATAGCTAAAGTTGGTTGTGGTGTTAGGCTTGGCTTTGTTGACGATATTTGGGTAGGTGAATCTGCCGCGGTTAGAGCAGGCGTTTCGGTAGGCTTTGAGGCAAAAGCACTGCAAGATGTTAACGCTATAACCAACACCGTAAAAAACAAGATTTTATGTATGGATTTCATTGTCCCACGCATTTTGTATAATTTTTGAAGTAGGCATCCAACTACGCCATGCCAAAACTGACTTGATTAGGATTCACCAGCAGCATCGGCACATGCAAGCTGAATTGCGGCAAATACGGGTTGGAGATATCTGCGTCATAAATGGACACCCACGCCGCGCGCATCACATCCAGACTTGTGGCCAATTCGGCCTGTGCTGAAACGCGGATATGAGCCTTCATTAAAAAAGTGCCGACGAGTATTTCCACTGGTTGGATCACACGGTTGGTCTCACTGGCATCATAGTCCATCGGCTCCTGCAGGGGCGGAACAAGATGGAAACCGATCACCTGAGTGGTCGGTACGAATATCTCTGCAAACGCAAAAGATTTTGGGGGAGTACCGCCGAATGAGATCACCTGGGGATTAAATAAATGAAAAAAATTTGCTCCCCCCTGTGTGCGAGGCCAGATGCTCACGCGTGTATTTTCTTTCGCGATCATCTCTCCGCGCACCAGCATACTGTTCGTATACACCATCACCATCGCGGTCTTTTCATCAGAGGCAAGTGCTCTCATATTAACTCCTTGGGTTGAAATCATTATACAACACCCTTCCAGAGGAAACCTCCCGCGCTTATACTCCGGATGTCGTTGCGAGGAGGGTTCTTGTTTTTTGCCGACGAAGCAACCTCCTAAGTGTTGTATACTCCACCAATCTTATTTATGAATGACATAACATGACTCAAAACAAACGATGGATCGTCCCGCCTCTTATCACACCCGAAGCTGACTCTGCACTGTCAGCATTCCCTGCTCTGTTGCGACAGATCCTCTTCAACCGCGGTTACGCAACGGACTCCGAAGCGCGCGCCTTCCTCAACGCCAAGCCTGATTTCAGCACCGATCCTTTTCAGATGACCGGTATGAGGCAAACCGTTGACCGGATCAATTACGCCATTCAAAACCATGAACCCATCGCCATCTATGGCGATTATGATGTGGACGGAGTCACAGCTACCGCCTTGCTCGTGGAGGCGCTTCAATTCCTCAATGCAGATGTGCGCGGATATATCCCCAATCGCTTTGAAGAAGGCTATGGACTCAATAACAACGCCCTGGATGATCTCAAAGCAAAAGGCGTCAAGTTAGTCATCACAGTAGACTGCGGCATCCGCTCGCCGAATGAAGCGCTTTACGCCAAGAACCTCGGCCTGGATTTAATTATCAGCGATCATCATCAACCCGCCGATGGTGACCTGCCTCAGGCCTTTGCTGTCATCAACCCCAAACAACGCGGTGATATTTATCCCGATAAAGATTTGGCAGGCGTAGGCATTGCCTACAAAATTGCGGAAGCACTGGTCTTGGACCGCGGACAATTGACCGTAGACCGTCTACCGTCCACCGTCAATGGTCTATCCCTTAACTCACTCCTCGATCTCGTTGCTCTCGGTACTGTGGCTGACCTCGCTCCACTTGTTGGCGAAAACCGTATTTTGGTCCGTCAGGGACTTCGCCAAATGAAACAGACCATGCGGCAGGGACTATTCTCTCTCGCGGCAGTTGCGGATGTGAAGCTGGACAAAGTCAACGCCACCAACATTGGCTTTTCATTAGGTCCGCGCTTGAACGCGGCCGGACGTTTGAAGGAAGCCCTTGCCGCGTATGAATTACTCATCACCAAAGACGCTTCGCAAGCTGGTCAATTGGCCCAGGAACTCAATGTCCAAAATCGTGAACGTCAGGGCATCACACGCGATATGCAAATCCGCGCCGAAGAAATCGCCATGAAGGATGATCCCAATGCGTTTCTGCTTTTTGCCGCGCAGGAAGATTTCAACTCAGGCGTGGTCGGTCTGGCCGCCTCGCGCTTAACGGAGACCCATTATCGCCCCGCCATTGTTGCATCTAAAGGACCGGAAGAAACACGGGGATCGTGCCGCTCCATACCAGAATTCCACATCACCAATGCCCTCGATCAATGCGCGGACTTGCTTGTGCGTCACGGCGGACATGCCGCGGCGGCGGGATTCACTGTCAAGAACGAAAATCTGTCGGAGCTGGTAACGCGGCTTAAATCCATCGCCGCTGACCAACTGTCGAAAGTTGACCTCAGGCCCACGGTCACGGCTGATGCGGAAGTTTCTCTCACAGAGATCCGTGCAGAGTTATACGAAAAATGTCTGAAATATTTGGAGCCGACCGGCTATGGGAATCCTCATGCGGCTTTTGTGGCGCGCAATGTCAAAGTAAAAAGTTCGCGCACGGTCGGCGCGGATGCAAAACATTTAAAGTTGTCGCTTGAAGATGATGAGAAATTTATCCACGATGCCATCGGGTTCAGGCTGGGGGAGTGGCAAAAGAAAATGCCCCCGCGTGTGGATATTCTTTTCACTTATGAAGTGAACGAATACAACGGGCGCATTGGCTATCAATTGAATTTGAAAGATTTGAAAGAATCGAGTTAAGTAGGTCACGTTTCCAACGTGACCTACCCGCCACGACATGATTACTTTTGCACCGGCAGCTTCGCCTGTTTCCACGCCGTCATGCCGCCCTGCATATCAAAAACAGTAAAACCTTCTTTTAGTAAAAATCTGGCAGCGACACGGCTGCGGCTTCCCGTGGCGCAGACGCAGACGATTTCGCGTCCCTTTGGCAATTCCTTCACGTGTTTCCGAAGATCATTCAATGGGATCAATTTCGCCCCCACGATATGCGACCCGCGAAATTCATCCGGCTGACGGACATCAATGACGAGCGGATGTTTTCCGAATTTCAATTTTTCATTTAATTCCAACGCGGTTAGCTTGGGGACAGACGGACCGAATAACTTTGAAAGAAAACTCATTATTTTTTTCTCCGATACATTTTCATCAAACGATCACTCACGATCTCGACCCCGCGTTTGCGGGGAAGTATGCGCGTCAATACGAAGAAGTCGCGGCGGTTGCGGCTCCCGGAAATCAAGCTCGGCTGTTTCCCTAATGTCGCCAGCGCCTCTGACGCCACATCTTTTGGTTCCATGATGTAAGCCTGACTCAGATCGGGGTCGCCGACATAAATGGCAGGCGTGTCTGTCGAGCCGGGCATCAACCCCAAAACATCCACGCCGTGCGGGCGCATCTCATACCAAAGTCCTTCCGCCAATGTGAGGATGTAAGCCTTTGACGCGGCGTAATGCTGAACCATGGCTGACCCCTGCATGGCGGATGCGGACGACAGCAGGATCATCCCGCCTCTTTTCTTTGCCTTGAACTGGTTGCAAAAATAATGGGCAATTTCCATCGTCGAGCGGACGTTCACGTCGATCAGCTTGCGGTGCTGATCCAAGGGCAGGTCAATGAATTCGCCGATGATGCTGACCGCCGCAGAATGGATCACCAGTCCCACATCGAGTTTGTGCGTCGCTTCAATGACTGCCTGCATAAAATCCGGCGCAGACAGGTCAATGTTCAAGGCACGCGCATCCACCTTGTATTGTTCCTTTAATTTTTTCTGTAAAGCCTTGGCGTCTTTAATATTGATATCCAAAATGATCGGGCTGACCCCGCCCTCGGCCAGGAGTTCCGCAAAGGCGCGCCCGATCCCGCTTGCCGCGCCGGTGATCAAAGCATAAGAACCATATTTCGATTTGAAGTTATTCATCCGTTTTCCAGTGGAAATTTTTTCTAATTTTACTCTATCATTACACGCGTGGTTCGTAACACAGTAATACATTCCCGTTTTCAAAGGCCTGCGTTTTGATCAACTTAAGGGGTATTTTCTCGGTGATCCCCTCGAACATTGTCCTGCCTTTGCCGAGAATGACAGGGATCGAGACGATCTGATATTCATCGATCAAGCCGCGCCGGGTCAATTGGGAAACAATACTGCCGCTTCCCAGGATTACCATATCCTCGCCTGCCTCTTTTTTCATTCTTTGAATTTCATCTTCCATGTTATTTTTAATGAGTTTGGTATTGTTCCACGATGCTTTGTCCATTGTTTTTGAAAATACAACTTTCGGCAGGTTATTCATCCGTTCCGCCACAACAGGCATACTCTCTAATGCGGCCGGTGTCGGCCAGAATTTTGTCATGAGTTCGTAAGTGATCCTGCCGAATAAAAGAACGCCTCCGCCGCGGGCGTTGCTGGATACAAAAGCATCCCACCCCGCATCTGGATATGCATTGTGTGCAAAACTCATGTCGGCATTCATATCTGTAAAATAACCATCGAGCGACACTGAATTGAAAACGATAACTCTTGCCATGATCTTCTCCTTTGACTACCTTTAATAATGGCGCGCGGAAGTTAGAAAAACCAGAAGCCACTCTGTGCGAAATGCCTGGAAAACGCGTACGCCGTCCCCAGCGTCCATTGCTAGCAAACTAGACATCTTGCCGAAGTGCGTCCACCACTGAAGATTCCATTTCAATCACAATTGAGGTGTCACTTTCAATTAATGACACAATAGATTCTCGGGGACCTTGCCGCCAGTCTGAACTACTATAAAAGGCGTCCTGGCTTGATTGGCGTTCTGCCAGATTATCATACGCGCGAATGAGGTAGTAGGATGTGTTATCGTGAGGGGAAGGTCCGAATGTCACCACATCGACACGCCATTGTTTCATCAAGGGTAATGATCTCTCCAATACTAAGCGATGAAATTCGTTTCGACTTCCTTCCTTCAAATTATAGGAACGTATTTCAACCAATCTCCTCATCCGGTCTCTCCTTAGTTGATCGTTGACTTACTCAATTCTGCTTATCGCCTGTGAAGGTAACTGACTTTTCAATGGTTTGACTTTCACTCAACACAGGAACACGCTGCACGAAATTCTTGACGCGAAGCGCGCCGCACGCCATTTTGGGTGCGGACGAGCAACAAATCTGTTCACTTCAAGTAATCATACGCCTTAAGCGTTTTCAGTGCGTTGAGGGTGACAATACCACGATATTCAAGTTCGCATGCTGGGCTGACTGCCGGCCATGAGATCGGCCAGCCTCCATCCATTTGTTGCTTGTTGGCTAGTGCGGACAGATGTTTCTCGATTGTTGTCGTATCGAAGAGTCGGCGGGACATCTTTTGCGGCGACGGTGCATATGTTAGTGGCATAAAGACATACCCACTCGTGGAGGGATCGTAAGTAATGTATCCGCCTGCCAGCAGTTGTGCACTGATCCGCTCGAATGCGCGCTCTGCCCGCTCACGGTCCGCTACATGCTCCAGGAACAATTGGAGGCACAGAAAATCATGGGCGCCGCTAATCTGCAGATGTTCAACATACTGCCAACAATAGGCTGTGGCACGATCAAGCCAGGGATGGCGAATTTCGTATTTATGCAGCAACCCTGCAATGCTGGCGGTTGGATTAATTGACGCAGGCGGCTCGTCCAGGTCTGTATTCCACCATTCAGCGCGTGGTGCGTCGCGGACGGTTGGCAGCACGAAAGGAACACCACCCTCTGCCGTTGTGACCGTTTCGAGAAATTCGCAGATTTGAAGGGCAATGTGCGTGTCGAGACCGATGTCATCAAGCACACGCAGGGCAATTTCCTGGTCAATTGGCTGGCTGCTTGCGGTCCGCTTATCAGGTTCGAGTGCATTCCCAAAGCCGCCGTCCGCATTTTGATACGCGAGCAACGCCGTGCGGACGCGGTCTGGATTGCCTTGGTGAAAGAGAAAGGCAAAGAGGTGACGTTCGAGCAGTCGGGCATTGCTCAAAATAAAAGTTTGTGCAGATTCAAGTAATTGTGACATATGGTTACTCTATACTAAGAAGGGACTCAACATGCGCCAACGCTTTGCATTAGTGACAGTGAGTAGGTGCTTGGAGGCAAAAAAATCGAAGCTGCCCTGCGTTCTGTTGATACATTTGATATATATTGATTCCCTGCGATATGGCACGTCTTTTGCTATTCAGACTATGGATCGATGCGAGGCAGCCATTTTTCCAAATATCGAATTGGAATCTCGCACACCAAAATCCATAGACATCTTATCGCTCATTGCCACGCTTGAAGTTACCTGTTATTTTCGCCATGACCAATTGTGCTTCCTGGTCATTAAGACGCCTTATCTTGCCAATAAATCTTTGGGCTTCTTTCCCCTTCAATATCGTGACCTGTTTCTCGTACCAATAGATGAAAACCTTATCTTCTTTGATTGTACGATAGGTGAAGATTTTATTATCCAATACATGACGTTTATCTATTTCAGTCACGAGTACCTCTGGCAATTGCTTAAGATGTTCGTACCGCCAATTGTTTCAAACGTCCAACGGTTTGCGTCATTATCCCCGAGGATGATCGCCCCGAATGGGATCGCGGACTTGCCCTCCGGGCTGGGGCGAGCGTGGACTCTGCCTGGGAGCAGAAAAAACTCGAAGCGTGGAAAATGCTTGTAAATCGCGCACGCGAAGCGTCCCACACGTCCGCTGCACACATTGTTGGGCGGCTCTTTGGTTAGTATCATTATGGCGCTCTCTGCAAGACGCCTTTCGTCTCACCGTAATCGCCCCGGCTGATATACATAATAGTTCCATCCGTTTGTGGTAGAAGATAATCAATACCTTCTCCACTACACTCCTTAGTTTTTTCGCCAGCCTGAAACTGGTACAGTTCTCCATCCATCCCGACCCATGTTAGTGTACCTGAGCATGAAACTGTCGAGATATTGAATCGCCCACATAGCTGCCCTAGTTGACACGTTTCCTCAATAGTTATCGAGATTTGCATCTCAAAGCCATTGTTCAAGACAGAACCTGTCCACGTGCCGATCAATGGAGTGATCGAGGAGATATCGAGAGGTTCGGAGGAACCAGAAAAACTGTCATTCAGCGCCTGCGTGATTAGAACAGCAGTCGGGTTCAAACAGACCTGGACATTCGGATCTCTATTGGGAACGACAACTGTCTGCCCCGAAGTGATCCCATCGTCCGTGATCACATCCAAATGGAGCGGTTGAAAGACACACGTTTCCGGTTTGACCATAATGACTGCCGCCCCCAGGTCAAAAATTTCAAGTTGCTTAAAACCATTTTCATTGAAAATCTTGTCGAAGATATTCGCAGCAAGATTGGCTTTTTCATCGCCAGTATGCCATGGGAGGATATCTGCTTGATGGAAAATCACTTTGTTCGTAGCGTCAAGCGGAACAAGGTACAACTTCAAACCGGCCTCGAATACTTCCTTGGCTGCTTGTGGGTCAGCGTAGATATTCCACTCTGAAACCTTGTTGCTTGAATCAGGGATCAGGTTGGTAATATTACCCGGAACATACACCGCGCCGCCCATGATATAGACAGCGGCAATGTTGTCCCGGATACCGGGATCAATGCGCAGGGCTTGAGCCAGATTGGTGAAAGTTCCGCTCAGAAAAATGGTGACCGGCTCCGAAGCCTGATTGATGGTTGAAACCATCAATTCGGGGGCATTCTGTACCGGATACGTCTTGCCTGCATTCGGTAACGGTACATTCCAGAAGCTGTTGCCAAATCGACGCAGGTAATCTGGGAATGGGGTGCCGTTTGCCAGAGGCGCGTCTTGTCCTGCGCCAAGAGGGATATCATGGATTCCAAAGCTATCCAGCGCGCGTCCAATATACTGGATATATACTTGGGGGTGCGCTTCGCCATAGGAGATGTTGATAGCTAGGATGGATATCTCTGGCTGACTTAGCAGGTAAAAAAGCGCTGCCGTCCCATCCCAGCTTCCATCATCATCATAGATCAATAGGGTTTTCCTGGCTGATGGTGTAGGTTCAGTTGTTACAGTGGATGCAACGATAGGAATGACCGTTGATGTTGGCGGAACGGGTGTGAGTGTGGGCGTCGCTGTTAGGGTAGCAACAGGAACGCCGCACCCTACAACCAACGATAGGATGCATATAGCGCTAATTATTAACAGCAACATTTTTCTGTGGTTCATTTTGTTCTCCTTCTTTATAAGACCAAACCCAACCGCCCAACCGTTTGCATTAGTTGACAATGGGCGGACGTGGACTCTGCTTGGAAACAGAAAAACTCGACGCGAGGAAAGTGCTCATAAAACTCAACTATACAGTTTGTTGGACGGTTTTTGACTTTACGTAAGTTTGCTATTTTGCTGGCGAAGCAGTCCATGTAATACTAACATCTTCTTTCAAAATATAATCAACAACCAGGAAACCTTTTGGGAATTTGAGCGTCCCGTGGCTGGATATTGCAGAGTCAAAGATGCCTTCGAACGAAAATATTCCCATGCCCGTATCTTCATCTTGAGAGAATTGTTCTTCAGCAATAGATATGGTAGATGTTCCCTGCCACCATAAGAGTTCTCCTGGAACAGGAAATATCCAGATTTCCCAAGATGTTATTTGGCAATTGCTAACAGTGAATGTGAGAATTGGACTCGGAACACCAAAACTTTCTGATGTTTCTTTACTTTGCCATTTTCCAGACGTAGCCAAGCAAGCAGGCATGGGGGAGGCTGTGATGGTGGCGGTAGCAGTAGGCGTACTTGTAAGTGTAGGTACAAGTGTAAGAGTTGGCGTAGGCGTGAGAGTGGATGTGGGTGTATTTGTTGGCGTAGGCGTAAGCGTTGGTCCAAACAACTGCCCTGGTCCACAGGCTGTGAGAAATGAGACTGATAAGACAAGCAAAATTACGGTGTTTTGAAATTTTATTTTCATTTGAATCTTTTGTACCATGATCAATTTGGACTTCTATTTTTTGAAAATCTGGACAATAAGTTGCCGCCCAACGGTTTGCGTTAGTGGCAGGTGGGTGGGATGAGACTCGCAGTCGAAACGGGAAAAAGCCCAAAGCCAGAAAACTGCCAAAAAATGCGGCGACTCCCACCTGTCCACTGCACGCTGTATTAGGCGTTGTGGTTAAGCCTTTCTCTCCTTGAGTTCTCGGCCAACTGCAAATCCATAAGCGATCACCTGTTCTGGGCTTGCAATTGCACGGTTAGCAATATTTCTTGCAACTGTCTCTATCGCTTCCCCGGAATTGAGGCGTTTAAACAATTCTGCTGTGTATGGCTTAATCCTTCTGATTACCGCATCAGTGAGCATTTGACGGGGCGTATTCGGGTCAGGGGATTCTAATCCGAAGGTTCTGATGTAATTGATGATGTTATTGGGCAGTGCGAATAGCGTATAAAAAAAGGATGTTATACCCCACCAGCCCAGAAACAAGGTAATGCTAGTGAAAGACCAGAAGTATTGGTTCGAGCAATCCTTGCAGAAATGACCTCCCATGTGCTTTGAAAAACGCATGAAGATGGCGCCGATGTTTTGATAATAATCAACGTGTATAGTCGGGGCTTCTCTTCCACAACTTTGACAGAATTTCATGTTCATCCTCCTGTATCGCTTTTTGATGAACGCCTAACGCTTTGCACTAGCGGACAGTGGGCGGGTGTGGACTCTGCTTGGGAGCAGAAAAAACTCGAAGCGAGAAAAATGCTTGAAAATGTGGCAGAATCCCCAGCATCCAGTGCACGCTGTGTTGGGCGGACTTTATCTGATTCGCTTTGCCATGATAAAGGCAACTACAATTCCGCCAATTCCCTGTTCAATCATATGATATAACGTATTTTGAATTTCGTAAACGATTGAAGTGTTATGCGTCCCTGCCATTGCAAGACCGTGTGGAAATACCCATAATACACCGATAACAACCCCCATTTTTAAGCCTTGAATAACAACAGATTCCCCTGTTTGATAGCTAAATAAGAATATGTATGTCATCAAAAAAGCTAGCACAAAATATGAAATCAGCACAATAACTAAACCATCGTGATGAGCTTGTACGTTGCTATTAAAGATTGGCAGAATTAAATTGTGCCAAAGCCCTCCCTCAACCCACATTGCAAATCCTCCAACTAAAGTGGAGAGCAATAATCTTAGGGGTGTTGTTTTCAGGATTCCCCCAAATCTTTCAAGTGTATCTTGTCTATTTACATTCATTTCGATCTCCTTATTTTGATTTGATAGCCTTATCTTAACAAAGAAGATCTTTAGGTACTTGTATTTACCAGCTATTGTTTACTTGAAGATGGTGAAATCCCAAATGATTTTTTGAATGTCTTGGTGAAATGAGGTTGATCTGTAAATCCGCCTAGAAAAGAGGCTTCTGTTAAACTTTGTTGATCGTGCATGGCGTGTAAAGACTTTACCAGTTTGCAATGCTGCACAAATTGCTTGAAGGTCAATCCCGTTTCTTCCTTAAATAAATGTGATAAGCGACTGGATGAAAGAAAGACTTGATTAGCCATTTGCTGTAGTTGAACTGTTCCACCCTCAGCATTCCTGATAAGTCGAATGCAACGTAGAACGCGCTCGTCAATCTTTCCTGTTGCAAGCTGTCCATTAATCACTGTGGACACAACACTGTGCAATAGATCGTCGATTCTCTGGCTTGTATTTTCACTCTCGGCAAGCCATTCTTTAATTTGATTCAATACTATAACAAAGCTATTTTTATCCAGTCTTTGAATGTGAGGCTCGTCTTGAACAAGAGTGATTCCCAATTCTGAATAAGGATCGAGATGGACAAAAGCGGTATAGTCGATATTGCTGGCAGACAATTTGTACAAGGTATTTTTGGGAATCAATGCAGCTTCGTAAGTGCTAGATTGGTTACCTTCAAGAAAGATTTCAAACGGTTCGGTAAACGATAGGGCAATAACGATTAAATGGTGCTTATGGAAATCGGCTTGGATATTTTTGCCGATAAAAATTCCGCCATTTTCGGCGTAGCCTATTTTGTATTTTGGTAAATCCACAACACTTGTCTCCTGATTCGAGATTGACCTTGCCGCCCAACGGTTTGCGTTACCTGCGTGTGGGCGGACGTGGACTCTGCTTGGAAGCAGAAAAATGCCTGGGATGTGCGCAGAATCCCCAGCGCCCAGTGCGTACGCTTTGTTCCCTTATTGAAAAAAAGACCTCAATCATTGAGAAGGAAAGCACTTCAAGCCAAGTGCCTGCCCAAGTCTTACGACCTTTTGCAATTCTTTTGCTGTGCGGTTAATCTGTTTGGTAAGCCAATCCGAAGTAATATCAATTGATATAGTTACCTGAACCTTATCATCTTTAGGTTTTGAAAATTTGAGCATGCGATAAGGTCCATCGGGATTAAGTGCCAAAACCCTACCGTGAGCAAGCGCGTCGCGTAATTCAACAAGTGATTCGTCGACTCGTTCTATCAAGCCGTGGGAAAGGAATTCAGAGTTGACCTTCTGGATTAGTTGGTTTAGTGAATCGTAATTTGTAAAAAAGGTTTCAGGAACCCATTCACCAACAGTCAGTTTCATAAAATCCATCTGTGCCCCTTTTCCTTTGTTGTGAATACCCTGTAACTCGTCCAGAACAAGCCTAAGTGCAAATTCCAACGATTGCAGATTTTCTACTATCTTACCAATATTGGCAGGTGTATCACTTAATGGGCACATAGGAAACTCCAGAGAATTTTTTTCTTTAGTATATTACGGGCAAAGGCGGCACCTAACCCTTTGCGCCAGCGGACAGTGAGCGGGCGTGGACTCTGCGTGGGAGAAAAAACTCGAAGTCAGAAAAAAATAATGCTGCCAACTTGATACGATTTTACTTTCAAATATCAATCGTACAACAGCAAAAAAACAACATGTTCTCAATTAAATTTTCATAATGTTTTGGGCAGCAATAATAATATCAAAAGCGCTACATTGAATACAAAAAATAGAAGTGATTGAGTAGATGAAATTGCCTTTTTGTTTTCAACCTGTAATACTAAAAGCCGCTCAATCAACTCTCGGTCGGATAATTCTGATAGAGGGCGGTCTGTTCCTGTTAGTTCAAAGATTGTATTTAACTTTTTTATAGCCACCTTTGCGGTGTACTTGATAAATTTATTTTTGTCATTTCTCTTGATTTTCTGCAAGGCTTCAAGTATTTCAGTATTTGGATGACCTGAATTACCAAGTTGTTTAACAGCGCTCAACCTTACCGAATCCACTGGCGAATTTAAATCCTTTATAACGTTTTGCAATTCTGAGATCATATTTGAACTCACTTTGTCCTTTGTTTTATGAAACTACTTAAGTTTGTTGTGAAATAGCTGACCTAGTTACTTGGAAAGAAACGCCCAACGGCTTGCGTTCGCGGACAGTACGCGGGTGTGGACTCTGCTCGGAAGCAGAAAAAACTCGAAACCAGAATAATGCTTGACGCGAAGCGTGCGGCAGAATCTCCAGCGTATGCTGTATTGAGTGGCGGTTCAAGGTTTCGCAACTTGTTCCTTCCAAGTGATAAAGCTTATCTCAAGAGAAGACACTTGCTTAACAGGATTATATTTTTCCACTTTTACTCTTGCAATATGCCCTTCGTTTGTTATTACGCAGACATATTCTGGCTCATTATCGTTATTATATGTATTTACGAGTTCCTTGCATTCATCGAAACTAGGCTGCGGAGCATGTTCACCAGTAAGTCCATTCAACGACCAGATGGAAGCATGTGCATTGTTAATTTCGCCAAGATCATAAAAATTCATTGTGCCAGATACGCTAAAACCAATATCGGCAGTTTCAATGTTTGCTGATCCAGTGTCAAGATCCAACATGGCTTCTAGTAAGGGAATAACTGTTTGATATTCATCAAACAATGTACCGTAATTGCATAAAATAACAGTTCCCATAACTAATACAGGATGATTGCTTTCTTCCGTTTGTGTTCCAGCCTTTCCAAACGTTGTTGTCCCGCAATCAGGTGGAAGTGTAGGAGATGGAATAGTAGAGATTGATGGCACTTCTGTTACCGAAATGTTGGCGCAAGCCGTTGCGAGAACCATAATCAAAATGAGGGGAGATAATATTTTCATAATGCTTGTTTGAACAGAGCCACCCTTTATCTTACAGCTTCACCACCATCCCCGCCTTCTTATTGAACCCGCTCCATGCATTGCCGTGCAGGAAGGACTTTTTCACGGGCACAGACTCTACGCGCTTCAGCCAGTCTGCTTCGGCGGCTTGGCTTTCGGCGAGGCATTGATTGGTGAAGTCTGCGCGTTCATGGGCGGAGGCTTTGGCGTTGTGTAATTTCAATGCGCCCTCGGTGAAGCGTTTTTCCATTTCGTCGCGGTCGGCGGCGTAGGTTTTGATCCGCTCGGGATAGTTAAGCAATGTGGCGCGGTGCAGTTTTTCGTGAGCCCAGTAAAGGGACGAGTCTGCCTGGGATGTGGGAGCAACTCCCAGATTAAGAGAAGATGCGGCGTCCATCCAGAAGGGTTTGAAAATGCTCGTGCAGGGGGCGGATGTTCCGGTGGCGAACATGATCGGGGTGTTCTTGTCCAGATAAACCACGAGAGATGCGGTGCTCTGGCTGACGCGGATCGGACCGAAGCCTGCGTGCATACACACGTCTACATCGGTGATGCTGGTTTGCGGATCGGCGTCCGCGTTCTTGTGATGGCGCAGCGTGCCCATCATTGACTCGATGCTGACCTTGCCCCTTTGTTCATCGAGGATGCAAAAAGTTGTTTCGCGGCGAGAGCGTCCCTTGCCGAAGGTGGTGTAAATGAAATCCGAATAATCCTGCGCGAGATGGAATTTTTCCTTCGATTTTGAGAAGCCTTTTTGGACGGCGTGGTCAACGAGGTTGGGGGAGGCCATGTCAAACTCACTGCCGAGGGTGAGGCAATTCGAAATGGAATACACGTCCTTCACCTGCTTTGCCGCCCAGTGTTTATCCACCGTTTCGAGCACCCAGGCATCGTCGGCATTCGCAATGATGAAACTATTATGATAATAAAGGTCTTCGCCTTGCGCGCAATTTCCGCCCTGACCAAATTTCTCCAGCAGGTCTATGATGACTTGCACCGCTTCACGCGGACCCGTGGCACGTTCCAACGCTGCGCGGAGCATATCCATGCCGAGGAGGGCCGGCTTCTTGTTCGCGGGGATCTTCGAGAAGACGGCCTCGTTGCCGATCACCAGTCCGTGTTCGTTGACGCCCATTTCCGCGCCCCACATCCAGAAAGGTTTCGAGAGCAGAACAGCGTTCGTCTTTTGGGCTTGCGGTATTTCGATGTAAGTGCATTTGAGGGGAGAGTTGGCCGTATGAGTTGCGGCCGGGAAGTAAACCATGTGCTGACCTTCGTTCGGCGGGCGGTCTGAATTCTTGCCGAAGATGGCGATGTTGTTCGTTGTGGCTAATCTTGTCGCGATCATAGTATCACACATAGTCACCTCACTTTCGCCGAGTATAGCACGAACGGATGTAGGGGCGCAGCATTGCTGCGCCCCTACATGTTTCCTATATCCCTTTGGCTTTTCGGAAGCTTAGCTTGTGAAAGAGAAGGAAAGGAGACAAAAGGGTCAAACAAAAAAAACTTTGTGACCCTTAGTGACCCTTCGTGGTTAAGATAATGAAGATTGTTTCATCACCTTAACCGACTCAACCACCAGTTCCTTCAACACTTTTTTATCCACATCAGACAGCCGTTTGATATACAGGCAACCCTTTCCGATGGAGTGTTTGCCAAGTTTATTCAATAAGGTTTCGTAGCGACCGAAACCTGCCATGAGATAAAGCGTGATATTTTGTTTGCGCGGTGAAAAGGCCGTCAGCATCCAATCGCCTTCGCGTCCGCTGGCATATTTATAATGATAATCGCCGAAGCCGACTATGCTGGTTCCCCACATCTTCGGTTCGGCTTTGGTGGCCTGCTTCATCATCTTTAGGATCTCAAAACAATCCTTGCGCTTCTGTTCATCTTCGATCTGATTAAGAAATTCGTCAACGCTGGCATCGGTCAGTTTTGTTTTTAATTCAGCCATGAGATTCTCCTTTACCAATAAATGGTTGGACGTAGGGGCGGGATGACCCCGCCCCTACATTATTCCTATAACATCTTGTAATGCACTTTCGGCTCTTTACGCTCTACAACTTTCTCGGCATTCAACGCGAGACGCAACAATGATGCTTCATCCCACGCGCGGCCAATGGCTTGCATCCCGATGGGCAATCCGGCTTTGGTGTACCCGGCCGGGAATGTGATCGCGGGCAGACCGGTCATGTTGCCGGCGGTGACGAAGCGCATGATCTCGATGGTGGTGCTCAGGTCGGAGTTGCCATCGGGTAATGCATCCTTTGGAATGGCCGGCGCGACAACAGCCGTGGTGGGCGTGAGGACCATATCCACTTGTTCGAGAACACTCTTGAAATTATTGATGATGCGCGTGCGCGCACGTTGTGCCAGTAGATAATCCTGTGAATTGAAGGCGCGTCCGAGTGCAAGGTTGAGGCGCACATCCAGTCCATGTTCCTTATGATGTTCGGCGTAGGTGTAGCTCATGGACTGCACCATTTCAGCCACAATAGTGACAGTATGCGCCACGCGATTCAATTCAAGTTCCGGGATTGTGATCTCGCGGATCTCTGCGCCCATATCTTCAAAGCGCCTCAGCATGTTTTCGCAAGCCGCCACAATTTCAGGGTCGGCGTGTTGGAACCAGGGTTTATAAATGCCGAGTTTCAGTCCCTTTAGGTCAAGCTGGTCCCAACTTTTGAGAGTCGGTAAGGGTTGATGTAACGAATTTGGGTCGCGCAGGTCGGGGCCGGATGTTACAGCATAGGCCAAGGCTGTGTCGGTGGCGGTGGCGGCAATGGGACCCACATGCGCCACGCTCCAACAAAGCGGAGCCGCGCCGGTTTCACTGAATCGTCCAAACGTACCTTTCAACCCGAACACACCGCAGAATGCCGCCGGGATGCGGATCGAGCCGCCGCCATCTGCGCCGAGGGCCACGGGGACAAGTCCCGCCGCGACGGCTGTGGCAGAACCGCTGGAACTTCCGCCCGTGAAATGATCCGTGTTGTAGGGGTTGCGCGTCGTGCCATGATGTGGATTCAGTCCCGTCACGTTGATGCCGATCTCGTGCATGTTGGTCTTGCCGATGAGTAACGCACCCGCAGAACGCATCCGCGCCACGATGGCGGCATCTTCCTTTACAGGAGTCTTGCCAAGAAAAGATGTGCCGACCGTGGTGGGGTAGGGCATCATGTCGAGTTCATCTTTCACTGCAACGGGAACGCCGTCAAAAATGCTGAGAGGCTTGCCTGCTTTAATTCGATACGTTGATTCGCGTGCCTGCCGCATCACATCATCGCGGTCAACGGCGATGACGGCGCGCAAAGGCGGCGTGGACGAATTGCTGGCTTCGATGGCATCCAATAATTTCTTCGCCACTTCTTCGGGTGTGGTCTTGCCGTCGCGATAGGCTTTGGCATAATCCACGACAGTTGCAAAATGGAAACCGGTTGAATCTACCGAGTCCGATTTTGGCCACTCCTTTTCAGGGACGGCTGAATCTTTATCCGCGGGTGCGCCGCTGAAATAAATGGGATGATGGGTTGGCGCTTCGTCAATGACTTGTTTGCGAAGCCAGGTGATGCCCGCGCTCTCGAACAAACTCGGCAGGATCAACCCGCCCAGCGGACCCTCCACAAGCGCGGCAAAAAGTTTCAACAGTCCGCCCGAAAGATAAGGCAATTTGACAGATTTCAGATCGTACGCATTTTTGTTTTCCATTTTTTTATCCTCAATAATTACTTTTTTGCCACGGAGATCACAGAGGTTTAAAAGATTTTCTCAGAGAACTCTGTGTGCTCTGTGGCTAAGTCACCAAAACTTTTGACCCTCGAATTTTACCTTGCTTCATTTCAAGCAGCGCCTGATTGGCATCCTTCAAATCATATTCCTGAAACTCAGGTTTGATCTTCGCCTCTGCCGCGACCTGCAAAAACTCGCGCACATCGGCGCGGGTCACATTCGCCACCGACTTGATTTCCTTCTCCATCCACAACTGTGACGGATAATCCAGCTTCAACAGGATTTCCTTATCGGACTCTTCCTTGCGAATGGCATTGACCACCAACCTGCCGCCTGCGCGTAAATATTTCAACGCTTCATTTACCGGACCCCAAACTGGTGTGGTGTCAATAATAGCATCCAACCCTGTGAGCGGACTTTGATCAATGGTCCCCGCCCAGGCTGCTCCCAGTGACAAGGCGAATTCCCTTTCTTCGGCATTCCTGCTAAACACAAAAACTTTTGACTTTGGATATTTATGCTTTGCAAGTTTCAACACCAAATGATTTGACCCGCCGAATCCCATCAACCCCAGCGACTGTCCATCTTGTAGTTGACTTAATCTCAACGAGCGATAGCCTATTGCGCCCGCGCATAAAAAAGGCGCGGCTTCTGAATCGGAAAACGAATCAGGGATCGGGTGGACAAAGTCTGCGCGGACTTTCATATACTCCGCGTAGCCGCCGTTAATGTCCCGCCCTGTGGCTTTGAATTCAGAGCACAGGTTTTCATTCCCTGCCAAACATTGCGAACATTTCCCGCAGGCCGAAGCGATCCACGCCACACCCACGCGTTGTCCCGTAGTAACGACTTCAGTCGTTGCCGAGTGACTAAAGTCGAAACTATATTCCTCAACGATCCCCACCACCTGATGCCCCAGCACAATCGGCAGGTGAGGACTCATCCGTCCTTCGATCTCATCCAACTCAGTATGACAAACTCCGCAAGCCGTCACGCGGATCAGTACTTCGCCTGAGTCAAGTTTTGGCTCGGGCAAATCTTCAAATGAAAGAGGAGTTGGGTTCTGAGTGAACAGCGCGGTCTCGCGCAGGAGCATGGCTTTCATAATATCAAAATAGGAATGGGATAAAACGTTTGGTGTACTTCATGTAATTTTGATAATCCGCGCCGAAGAATTGGATGCATTCAGCTTCATCTGCTTTTGCGGTGAGGATCAGGAAAATTGTAGATGCGATTGCGAGGAGGATGCCCGCCGCGGAAAGGACTTTGAAAAATATTCCCCACGTTAACAACAGCAACGAACTGTAGAGCGGATGTCGAATATATTTATAAATACCGCTTGTGACCAATTGTGTGGTCTTTTCAAAAGCAAGTAATGACGGGTCGGATTCACGTTTTTCAATTGGTTTCCCGCGAGACATTAACGCACCGACCCCGAATCCCAGCGGGATCAACGATGCGAAGAGCAGAGTCCAAGAGATGAGTTGATACCATGCGAAAGGCCTGTAAAACCAGAAACTCGCATTGAGCAGGAATAATCCCAGAATACATTCCCATGCAAAGAAACGGTAAAACCCATGCGAGCGCGGCATCCTCAGGGAATGACGTGAGATGTAGACCAGAACCAAAGTGCCAATTACATAAATGAGTATTTTCATTTCTTATTTGGGCGGCAGGGTCAACGCAAATTCAACACCTAATTTGATCCATTCACTGAGTTGTTTCTTCGTTTTATATCCATCCGGCTCGATGAGCAGCCAGCCTTTCATCGGTTTGCCTCTCAACGCAAACGGCTTGACATATTTCTTCTTCAAGAAAACCTCGTGTTTCGATGGGTCAATCCTTGCAACCATATCCCCTTTGTACCAGCCGCAAGCCATGTTACCGTTGATCAAATATCCAAGCCCGCCGAACATTTTCTTTTCAACGAAGGGCAGACCTTCCAATTCAGCGCGGACTCGCTCCGCAAATTTTTGATCGTACGCCATATCTCCTCACTCATCACTGTTCACTGATAACTAATTACTGCCCACTGAATCATCCCGTCCCGAACTGCCTGTCACCTGCATCCCCAAGCCCCGGTACGATGTAGGCCCGTTCATTGAGATGATCGTCAATGGCGGCCAAGTAAATATCGATGTCGGGGTGAGCCGTCTGCATGGCCTTGATCCCTTCCGGCGCGCCGATCAGCCCCACGAACTTGA
Organism: Chloroflexota bacterium; assembly: GCA_016219545.1. Lineage (GTDB taxonomy): Bacteria > Chloroflexota > Anaerolineae > Anaerolineales > Villigracilaceae > Villigracilis. The sequence goes on from JACRMH010000039.1 coordinate 146,914, forward strand.
TTTTCTTCACGCCCCAACGTTTGAGAATGTCCGCTGTAGCCGTGGCGGACCCGCCGGTGGCCAGCATTGGGTCGAGGATCAAACAAACGGAGACGGTGGGTTCAAGCGGAAGTTTGTTGTAATACTCAACCGGCTTGAGGGTGTGTTCATCGCGGTAGAGACCGATGTGCCATACTTCCGCGGACGGCATCAATTCCCAAATGCCTTCCATCATGCCAAGCCCTGCCCGCAGGATCGGGACGAGTCCGATCTTTTCTTTCAATTCATAAGCCTGCATTTTGGTGAGCGGCGTTTCGATTTCAACAGGAGTCACTTGCAGGTCAGCGGTAGCCTCATATGCAAGAAGTCCCGCGATCTCCTGGACGAGTTCGCGGAACTTTTTGGGTTCGGTATTCTTATTGCGCAAGCGGGATAGTTTATGGGCGATCAACGGGTGATTGGAAGCATGGACATTGGACATGTGGGGAATCTCCTGTAGTGAGTTGCTTAATTATAGCCTTACAAGTGATATTTGACCCGTGACTCGCGCCATGGATTTTGCTACACTAATAATGTACCGCGACATTTATGTCGCCTTGCAAAGACAAGCGACATAAATGTCGCGGTACGAAGATTGACCTGGAGAAAACCATGAAGCTATCAGGACTTCATATACTGCTAACCTATCAATGCACCTTCGAATGTGACCACTGTTTTGTGTGGGGCAGTCCGTGGCAAAAGGGAAACCTCACCTACGAGCAGATCGAGAATATTCTCGATCAGGCAAAAGAGGCTGGTGTCACCTCCATTTATTTCGAAGGCGGTGAGCCTTTCCTGTATTATGCCGTTTTAGTGGAAGGCGTGCGCAAGGCGGCGGAGTTGGGTTTTGAGGTTGGTATTGTTTCCAACGCCTATTGGGCAAGTTCGGTGGATGATGCCGAAGAATGGCTGAGTCCCTTCGCGGGGCTTCTCGCGGATCTCACTGTAAGCAGTGACCTCTTTCATTGTAATGACACGATGGGCGAGCGCCCGCAGAATGCGATCATTGCGGCTAAACGGCTGAACATCCCAACCGGCACGATCCGCATTGCCCAGCCTGGCGTTGACGCGAAGCAGACGCATGGTCAAATACAAGATGAGGGCGCGGTGGTCTTTCGCGGCCGGGCGGCGAAAATGCTTGTTGAAAAAGTACCAACTTACGGTTACGAAAGATTCGATTCCTGTCCGCATGAAGACCTGCGTGACCCCGGACGTGTCCACCTTGATCCGCTGGGGAATCTCCATATTTGTCAGGGCATCACAATTGGAAATCTGTTCGAGACGCCGCTTAAAGAAATTTGTGAAAAATATGATGCGGATGTCCACCCGATCTGCGGACCTCTGCTCGAGGGCGGACCTGCTTCGCTGGTGACTGAATACAATCTCAAGCACGCTTCGGGCTACGCCGACGCCTGTCACCTGTGCTATGAAGCAAGGGTGGCGCTGAGAGAGCGCTTCCCTCAATACCTAAATCCCGATCAAATGTATGGAGTGATGGAATGAACGGAAATGATTTTATGGCCTGGGTCTTGCGCTCGCCTTTCCACGGCATGTTAAGCAGCGGCATGATGCTCATCACGATCACCGGAAGAAAGACAGGCAAGACATTCACAATCCCGGTTGGATATTATGAAGAAGGCGGATATTTATGGATCATTACCAACCGCGATAGAAAATGGTGGCGCAACTTGCAAGGCGGCGCAAATGTGAAGCTGCTATTGAAGCGTAAACCCGTCAATGGATTTGCTGAGACTGAGTTGGACAATAAAGCTGTTGAGGCGCAACTACTTGAATATCTAAAACATATTCCGCAAGCGGCCAAATCTTTTGGTATCCGCGTGGAAAATAAACTCCCAAATGCAGAGGATGTTGCTGACACCGCTAAAGATAGATTGTTTGTAAAAATCAAATTATTGGAATAACCTGAAGAACACCGGCAATGCGCCGAGCAAGGTACACAGTATGAAGAATATGACCAGCATTACAAGGCAGGTGGGCAAGAACAATCTCAACCAGGTCCACATGGCATATAAATTGAAGGCGTGCGTTGCAACGGGTTGAACCTTTCGTAATAGATCGCTTGCATCAATTTCCGGCTGTTGAAAATATTTTGCGTTTGGTATATCTTCTTGTGTGGGTATGACCATGATGCGCTTTGAAATGGGGATGGTTATGTTCGCCCCGCAATAAGTACAGGGCATATGGGTTTGCCCTGCTTTTGGATGGGACGGTCCGCCGCAAGCGGGGCAGATGATGGTTTGAGTTTGCTCAGTCATGATTTCTCCAAGGATGCCGCGATTATAGTCTTTGCTACTTCAATGTGTGACTTTATTCTTGCCATAAACACTAATCGCCTGTATGCTTGGGGATATGAGCACACTTTCCTTCCCTAAGAATTTCATTTGGGGGGTTGCCACTTCGGCATACCAAATCGAGGGCGCATGGAATGAGGATGGGCGGGGACCTTCCATCTGGGATACGTTCAGTCATACACCAGGCAAGGTCGTCAACAACGAAAATGCTGACGTAGCCGCAGACCATTATCACCGCTGGAAGGAAGATGCGGGCTTGATGTCTGAATTGGGCATCAAGTCTTATCGCTTCTCCACATCCTGGCCGCGCATTTTGCCCGATGGCACAGGCAAGGTCAACAAAAAGGGATTGGATTTCTACGACCGCCTTGTGGATGAATTGCTCAAGCGCAAGATCGAACCTTATGTGTGTCTCTTCCATTGGGATTTGCCACAGACTTTACAGGATGCGGGCGGATGGCCGAACCGCGACACAACCACGCACTTTGCCGAATATGCCCGCATCGTGGCGGGGCGGTTGGGTGACCGGGTAAATGTGTGGTTCACCCATAATGAACCCTGGGTGGCGGCCTTTGTTGGGCATTTCCTCGGTGACCATGCGCCCGGCAAAAAGGATCTTGGCGCGGCCGTCAAGTCACTGCATCATATTTTGCTGTCACACGGATTAGCCACAGAAGCGATCCGCTCCGAGGTGAAGCATCCTGTTAAGATCGGGATAACGCTCAACCTCAATCCTGTCTATCCGGCTACAGACTCGAAGAAAGATCGCGAAGCTGCCGAGCGCGTGGACATGTTCATGAATCGCATTGTGTTGGATCCATTGTTGAAAGGCACATCTCCAATTCAAGAATCCACAATTGCGAAGATGCTGACCGGCAAGATCATCAAAGACGGTGACCTCGAAAAAATTCGTCAACTGGATATTCTTGGCGTTAACTATTATTCGCGTGCTGTCATGAAGCATTCGAGTTTGGTTCCGCTGGTCAATGTGGAGCAGGTACAGCCCGAAGGCAATGAGTATTCAGGCATGTGGGAAATTTATCCCGATGGCATGTATGAAATTTTGAAACAAGTCTGGAATTACAACCCAACCTGCGACTTAATGGTCACAGAAAACGGCGTCCCCGTGCCCGATGGTGTGGACTTTGATGGCCGCATCCGCGACGAACGGCGCATCCGCTATTTACGGGATCACATCGCGCAGGTGCATCGCGCCATTGAAGACGGCATTCCTGTAAAGGGCTATTTCCACTGGTCCCTGCTGGATAACTTCGAATGGAACCTCGGGTATGGTCAACGCTTTGGGTTGGTGTATGTGGATTTCAAAACACAGAAGCGCATCATGAAAGATAGCGGGCGCTGGTTTGCAGAAGTGATAAAAAAGAATGGGCTGGAAATCTAGCCACGAACACTAGCACCGAGCGCGAGTGCGGTGTTACACGAATGAGCACGAAATATAAAACATTCGTGAAAATTTGTGAAATTCGTGGCAAAAAAATAGACATATAACTTATGATTAAGACCAAGAAAATTAGTGCTTATCTGTGGAAAAAAAGGATACCCTCATGAAAAGACTCATCATCATTCTCACGACCCTGCTTATCCTCTTCTCGTTTGCCGGCCCCGCACTTGCCGATGATAGTTTGCGTGTTTATTATGCAGGCAGTGACGGAAGTGTGAAGACTGCGTTGGAACTTGCGAAGTTCACCTTTGTGACCGACCCTGCTCTGGCGGATGTGTTCGTACTGAATGGGGAGATTTCCAATGCAGATGTGGTCCGCGCACGTGTGGAGCAAGGCGCGGGATTGGTGCTCATCCTCGGTCCGAACCTGACCGGGACGCAGGTGAGTGATATTCTGGGAGTTCCGCTAACGCTAACAGCGCAGGACAAGGCCGTCAGCTTGACAGATATTAATATTAACGATCCCTTGCTGACAGAGATCATCTGGAACGGCGCGCCGCAAGTCCGCGAAAGATTTGAAATGGTGACGCCGCTTTCATCTGTGCAACCGCTGGTGACTTCATTCGAAGATGGCGATTGGATCCTTTGGCAGGCGCGCCCGAATGAATATGTGTTCTCGGCATTTTTGAATGGTGACAACCCGCAAATACAGGAATGGGGATATTTCAATTATTTGATCTATCATCTCGTTGAACGCGCTGCGGGACGAAGCCCGCTTTCATTTGCAGATTATCCTTCGTCGCCAGTGCCGCATACGCCAGAGAAAAATATTCTGTTTGTCCTGCTCGGACTTATCATCGTAACAACCTTTGCAATATTCTTCGTTGTGCGGCGCTATAGTTTGAGTCACCCCGAAGAGCTGGATCAAATCGTCTCGGACAGGAGCAGGTTCCAGGTCAATGAAGAAGCGACAGGCTGGGAGGATGTCGGCTTCCATCGTCCCTTGTCTGGTTTTTTGGTCGCGCTCACTGCCGGCATCACGTTATTCATCCCGTTGATCATTTATCAAAATTTGATCCTGCCTGTGTATATTTTGCCGTCTGCCCAGGCTTTGGGAATCTGGGGGCGCGTGACACAATTCTTTAACCTCGCCTGGTTTTTCTTTGACATGGGAACGAGCATTGCGTTCATTAAATATATGTCGCAATATCGCGTGGATGACCCGAAGCGCGGCATTCAGTTCGGGCAGGTCTTTGTGTGGTGGCAATTTATTTCCGGTGCAGTGCAGGTGGCCTTGGTTGTCGCACTGGCCGCGACTGTTGCACCGAACTCGGCTTATGCCTTGTACGCGTGGAGCGTGATCATCCACGCCTTTATTCAGATCCCCGGTTTTTATCGGGTGTTCCTGTATGCGTTTTCAGGATTTCAACGCAACGATTACGCGCGTTATCTTGACCTGGGTTTGAATGTGTTATTACCAATGATTGTCCAGCCGATCTTTGTAAGCATTGCTTATGTGTGGGGACGTACGCACCCAATGTTTGGCAGTGCAATGGGCGGACTGCTTGGCATGGGTATTGCGGCTTATGCGGCAGAAGTGCTGACCTTTTTGCTTGGCTATTGGTTATATCGCCGCATCGGACTCAATGTGCGGGTTTTGTTTTTGGCGCATTTCGATTGGGAGATTGCGAAGACGAGTTTCCGTTTTGGCGTATTCGAGATGCTGGGTTCGGCGGCCTGGTCGGCCGGGCAGGCCGCGGAGATCTGGATCACACAGGCACGCTTGATCAACTACGCAGAGATCTGGGGCAACTGGATGCTGGCGCAAAATTTCGTTTTCGCTTTCAACGTGGGGACGACCTTGAGTGATGGGGCAATGCCATCCATTTCAGAGGCCATCTCGCATGGAAGGATAATCCTCAGCCAGTATTACGCAGTGATGACTTACAAGTGGGGCGGAATGGTCTCTGGCTTTTTAGCGGCCGTTCTGCTTGCGGTTGGACCACGCTTCATTATAGGGGCATCAGGACCCGATTTTGCGCGCGCAGCCGCTTATGCTGTACCTCTCCTGATTTGGGGCGCGATCCAATATCCATCCTGGGTCGGTGACAATGTGCAGCTGGGCTCGAACAAGCCTTATCTCAAATCCATCTTGATCGCCGGCGAACAAACCATCCGCGTCATCCTTGCTCTGGTTTTGTTAAAGCGTTTCCAGGTGAACGCCCTGGTCATTGCCTACTTCGTCGGCTTGCTGACAAAAGACTTCGTGGGATATTTTGTCAATGACAAGTTGTGCTTCCCGCAGAAATTCTTTTTCTGGCAATCCATCGGCGCGCCCTTGCTGGCAACGGGCGCGCATTACCTTTTGATGAATGAAGTCTCTGCGCTGATCTGGAAAGGTGAGCAGATCACATCCATCCTAATTTTCTTCATCGGTGTCCTACCAAGTTTGCCTGTGTACATGTTCCTTTACGGCATATTCGGCGGTTGGGATGATGCGACCCTGATCGAATTCCGCGAAGCCACTACCATGACCGGACCTGTCCGCGGGATGGTGGAGTGGCTCATGCTGCGTCCCACTGCATTTGGCGCGCGCATCAGTCCGCTAACGAATCGCTTCCCAATTAATATCCACGCCGCCGCGATGGAAGAGGCGCGAAGTTTGACATTGGAAAAGGTGAAGCTGTAGATGAAGACCATCCATGTCGTTTCTCACACGCATTGGGATCGTGAATGGTATCGCACCTTTCAGCAATTTCGACTTAAGCTCGTTCATCTTGTGGATGGACTGCTCGACCTCCTCGCACATGACCGCGACTATAAACACTTCATGCTCGATGGGCAAACGATCGTTCTTGACGATTACCTGCTCATGCGTCCTGAGGCAGAATCCACACTGAAAGATCACATCCGCAAGGGACGCATCCTGATCGGCCCCTGGCACATTCTGCCGGATATGATCCTCGTCAGCCCCGAAGCGCACATCCGCAACCTGCTGGCAGGTGACCGTGAAGCGCGCCGCTTCGGCCCAAAGATGAACATCGGCTACATGCCTGATTCATTTGGTCACATCGGGCAGATGCCGCAGATCCTGCGCGGCTTCGGCATTGACAACGCCTGTCTCTGGCGCGGACTCGACGACCAGCCCGCTGAATTCTGGTGGCAATCACCCGATGGCTCGCGGGTGCTTATGCTTTACTTGCGTGACTCATACAGCAACGGTGCAGGTCTCAACGCCTCTGACCCAAATCTATTTACTACTCAAATCAAGAACGCAGGAGATTCCCTTTCCGCGCATTCTTCAGTGAATGATTATCTCGTCATGTACGGCACCGACCACATGGAGCCGTCCGCCGATACATCCAAAGCGATGAAGGCCGCCGGCAAACAACTCAAAGATTACCGCGTCATCCATTCAACGCTTCCAAACTACCTTGCCGCAATCCGATCCAAAATCGAAAATCCAAAATCCAAAATTCCCACCGTCCATGGTGAATTGCGTTCCTCCAAACGTTCGCATCTTTTACCCGGGGTCCTTTCCACGCGCATGTGGATCAAACAACGCAACCGCGCCTGTGAGAATCTGCTGGAGAAATGGGCGGAGCCATTTAGTAAGTTTGCATCGTTGACCATGGACAGTAGACGGTCAACGGTCAAAAACGGTCTACCGTCCACTGTCCATCGTCCATCATCCATCATCCGCCAGGCTTGGCAACTGCTCATGGAATGTCATCCGCATGATTCGATCTGCGGTTGTTCCATAGACCAGGTCCACGATGAGATGCGTCCGCGATTCGATCAGGTGGAACAGATCGGCGAAGAGATCGTGGCGCAATCTCTCGCGGTGATTGCCTCGCAAGTCAACACTGACAATCATCAATCGAAAATCGAAAATCAAAAATCGGCCATTGTCGTATTCAACCCCCTATCCACACCGCGCAATGATGTGGTTGCCGCGGAAATTTCATTGCCTTCGAGTGTCACTGATTTCGAGATCATGGATGAAAGGGGAGGGGTCATTCCGCATCAATCAGTCACAGGCAAGACAACCGAACTTATTAATGTCCGCGTTCGGCGCGAAGAAGTTGGCAGCATGTTGGCGATGGTCAACGACGGCCGTGCAGGAAACCTTGCCATACAAGATTTGCGTTTTGAACGCGTTGATTCAGTTGTGCATGTTGATGCTATTTTTGCAGAGAACATCAGTCCAAATCTGAACGCCTGGAATAACGGACTTAAAACTTTTCAGGAATACTTAAAAGACGAGAGCATTGAGACTATTCACATCCTTGCGAGGTCTCCAGATTCTGCGAACATCACCTTTGCCGCAAAGGATGTGCCTGCGCTGGGATGGAAAACTTTTTACGTCCGCGCAAAAGAAAGCGTGCCCGCTGAAATAAAGGTCACGCCGCTGATGCGTCTGCTTACGCCGTTGGCAAGAATGCCGTTCGCGCAAAAACTTGTGGCGCGACTCTCACAATCAAGAACCCGTCCGCCCTACATCATTGAAAATGATTCTTTTTCAGTGGAGTTAAATGTCAATGATAAAACTCTGACCGTAACAGATAAAGCAACGGGAAAGATCTATCGCGGCATGAATCGTTTTGTGGATGGTGGCGATTGCGGCGACGAATACAACTTCTGTCCGCCTCTTTCTGACCTCAGGCAGAGTGCGGCAATTCTGCGAGATGTGACCATTCTGCGGGGTCCCGTCCAGCAGACAATGATCGTTAAGTTGGCCTTTTCTGCCCCGTCAGCATTGAGCGCGGATAGAAAAGGACGTTCCAATGAGATGGTGGAACTTCCGATCATAACGACCGTAACTTTAACAAACGGAGTCTCGCGCGTGGACATTCACACTCAAGTGGAGAATCATGCAAAAGACCATCGCCTGAGAGTGCATTTCCCTGTGCAAAGTGTAGAGTCTGCTGAGTATGACGGTCACTTTGAGATCGTGAAGCGACCTGTCAAACTCCCGCCTTTTGATTCAACATGGGTCGAAGAGCCGCGACCTGAAGTTCCGCAACGCGCATTTACGTCCGCTGGGGATGTGACGATTGCCAACCGAGGTCTGCCCGAAGTGGAAGTGACATCTGATTCAGAAATTGCCATTACTCTTCTGCGTTGTGTCGGCTGGCTCTCGCGCGATGACTTTTCCAACCGCAAGGGGCACGCAGGTCCATTCCTTGAAACGTCTGCCGCGCAGATGATTGGCAATTGGGAGTTTGATTACTCGATCATCATGGGGCAGAACGTTGGCGCATATCACGAAGCATGGAATTTTGAATCTCCCTTGCGCGCAATAGCAACAGACCTTCATACAGGCGTACTTCCTTCCAGCGCGTCAATGGTTCACGTGAGTCACCCATCCTTTATGGTCAGCGCTATAAAAGAAACAGAAGATGGAAAAAACTGGATCTTGCGCGGCTACAATATTGGCGATGATGAAATTGAGGTCACACTATTACCGTGGCGCAAGTTCGCAAAAGCCCAAACGGCGAACATGGCCGAAGAAACAGTCAGCAGGCTAAAGGTAGAAAGAAGCGGCGCGGTATCGGTCAAAGTTTTGGCGCATCAGGTGGTCACGATTAAGTTTGGAGTAGGGGCGGGGTAGTCCCGCCTCTACGGGAATCATGGACAGTAATGAACGGGAATCCCTAGCAGACTTCCGTCGGGGTAATAAGAAGTGTTGCCTGCTTTGTCTCTTGCATGGAATTGATACTCGAATACGCCATTATCTGTAACAAGTTCGGCGCTGGCCTCAACGACGATTGAATAGTTAAATCCGTTTATTCCGCCCATTGCGTTGTCATTGGCCGTGGCTGTGTGCCAACTCCCAACATAACCTGAATCGCCTTGATAGCGATATCTTATCCAGACCGAATCGATCCCTGAACCGCCATCTTCCTCAGCGACTCGGATCGCAACCTGATAACTGGTTGACCCGCAACCTGCGGTTGGATAGGATAGGTCGCCGGAAAGAGAAATGGGTCCACTCAATGCAGGTGCGGTGACGTCAATGGCGGGGGTGGGGGGAGCCAGCACGATCGGCACGATGCCTATGTCGCCTGTAATGTGCCCCAAAATATTGGAGACCCAGCAGCTTTGTGAAGCATTCATCTCCACTTTCCACCATGAATTATCCGCATTACGCCCAATGATCTTAAGGCTTTGCCCAATGGGGTAAGCATTCAAAACCGGGTAAACCTTGCCAGGTCCGCTCCGGCAATTGGCGGCAACATCCACAATGAAGAATGTTCCAGATTGAACAGTCGGCGGGACTTGTGTCGGGGTGGCTGTAAAGGCTGCCGTAATAGTCTCAGTGGGGATAGGGGGGATGGTGGCCAATGCAGGTTCAGTTGGAATGGCTGTAAAGACTGCCAAGGGAACTGTGGGGATAACAGGGGGAGCAATCCGCGCAGGCAGATTACAGGAAGAAAGAACGATGGACAGGGCAAGCATGATATACGATATAGCGCGATATGACTTCATGTTGTCTCCTAATTTTGGGGCGCGATTTGTGATGATTTTACATCACTCTACGTTTCCTGGTCTGCTTCTGTACTGAGAGGCGGCTAAAAGTAAGTAAATGAGTTTTTCTAAAAGAAGGCCGGGGTTTTATAATAGCAATTGAGGAGCTTTTTACCCTTTAAAAATCCTGCCGGCGAGTTTCAATTTCTTCTTGAAATACGACATGATTAGTATTAAAATGATGATAATATTTATGAAGTAGCGAGAGTCTTATTGGTTTATTAATAACTGGAAAAGCGGCAAAAAATGGGATATAAAACCAGAATTCTAAAATGTAAAAAGGGGATATTTTCCGTAAACTTGAGCCATCAAGATTGGTGGAATGGCTCTTTGATATTTAAACAATTTCCCATGGATGTGTAAATTGATAAAGCCTTCAACTTCTTCCAGGTACATTTTTATTATTATTGTGGGATTGTTCGTGGCTGAAATGATCTCCATGGAATTCATAAGTTTGCTGGGTCCGATACCGTACCTCCAGCTTTCTCTCATTGACGCAACTCTAATGATGTTGCTGGCGACTCCGCTTCTATATTTTTTGTCCCTTCGTCCATTGATAAAAGTAATTTCTGAGCGCGATGCGGAGATTGCGCAAAGAAAGCAGATAGAAGCCATATTGCGTAATCAAACCACAGCGCTGGAGGCTGCGGCGAACGGCGTCTTTGTCACTGATAGACAGGGGAAAATCATCTGGGCAAATCAGGCCTTTTCCAAAAGGACGGGATATTCCCTAAATGAGGTGTTAAGAAGCACACCTAAAGTTCTTAAGTCCGGGGCAAATAATGCTAATTTTGAAGGGGAATGTTGGGAAACCATTCTTTCGGGCAAAGTGTGGGAAGGTGAAATCACGAATCGCTCCAAGACCGGCGAGCTTTATATTGACATACAGACCATTACCCCGGTTTTCAATTCCTCCGGGGAGATCGAGAATTTCATTGCGATCCAGCAGGACATTACGGAGCGTAAGCGTATCGAAAGGATCATGCGGACCCGTTTGCGCTTAATGCAGGTTGCAAATGTACACGGCCTGGATGAATTACTCCAGCAAACACTGGATGAAATTGAATCCTTAACCAATAGCAAGATCGGCTTCTTTCATTTTCTCGAACCCGATGAGAAGACATTAACTCTGCGGGCCTGGTCAACGCATACACTTCAGAATATGTGCACTGCCGAGGGCAAGGGCAGTCACTATGACGTGGGCGAGGCCGGCGTGTGGGCAGATTGCGTCCGGCAGCGCAAACCGGTCATCCATAATAATTATGAGTCTCTGCAGGATCGCAAAGGTCTGCCCGAGGGGCATGCTCCACTGATGCGCGAACTGACCGTTCCGATTTTGCGGAATGAGAAGGTGGTTGCAATTCTAGGTATGGGGAATAAGCCGTTGGATTACACAGCCATTGATGTTGAGGTGATCTCATCCATTGCCGATTTTGCATGGGATATCATAGAGCGCAGGAGGAATGAGGACGCTCTGGTGGAGAGCGAGGAGAAATTCCACACGTTTACAGATTGGACTTATGACTGGGAAAAATGGATGGACCCTCAGAACAATATTGTGTACACTTCTCCATCCTGCGGGCGCATTACCGGTTTCAGCCCAGAAGAGTTCATGGCTGACCCGGATTTACTTTTACGAATTGTGCACCCGGATGATAGACAGTTCTATGAAGAGCATCATAAAGTGATCCATAATGAATCAGAAGGACCTCTGAATATAGAATATCGTATTATTGCCAAAGACGGCAGCGAACATTGGATAGAGCACATCTGCCGTCCCCTCTATGGGAAGGACAACCGATATTTGGGCAGACGTGTCAGCAACCGTGATGTTACTGAGCGAAAACAGGCGGATGAGGAAATCAGAGCGCGAGACCGGAAAGAAAATATGCTTACCAACACCATCCATACCATGCAGATGGATATTGCGCGCGACTTGCATGATACTGTTGGGCAGAACATCAGTTTTCTGCGTTTGAAATTGGATTACATGGTGGAAAAGGATCTCCTGTCAGATACTGACTTGTCCCAGGATATCAAGCGCATGAGTAGCGTCGCAAACGATTCGTATGATCTCATGCGTGGGACCCTTGCGGTACTTCAATCGGAGGACTCGGCGGATCTTGCCCATCTATTTGCCCGCTATGCAGCTCAGATCGAGGAAAGAACAGCCTTCAAGATCAACTTTAACCATACCGGCATTCCACAGTTTTTGTCTGCCACACAAATGCGCCAGTTGTTTTACGTGTATAGGGAAATTTTAAATAATATCGAAAAACATGCCAATGCCACCAGCGTTTCGATAGAGTTATCGTGGAATGAAGATCATCTTGCCATGATCGTTTCTGATAATGGGCGCGGATTTGATATCGTGAATCATAATCAATCCGGTGCCAATTACGGTTTGAAATTCATGCGGGACCGGGTGGAAATAATGAATGGTACACTTGTTATCAATTCCGTACCCGGCTCGGGTACAAACATTATTATTCGTGTTCCGTTTGAAAATATCGCTTGAATTTTATCAAGGGTGAAAAATGAAGTTGTTGATTGTTGATGATCATATTCTTTTTCGTGAAGGTCTGGCTTCGATCATTCGTCCAGAGCCGGATATTGAGATTGTCGGTTTGGCCGGGTCGGTCCGTGAATCTGTTGAAATGGCTGGCAGATTGAAGCCGGATGTTGTATTGATGGATTTCTCATTGCCCGATGGCACAGGCGTGGATGCAACCCATCAGATCCTTGAGGCGCATGACCAATGCAGGATCATTTTTCTGACCATGCTGGAAGAGGATGAAAACCTGCTTTCCGCAATTCGCAGTGGCGCCCGTGGATATCTACTTAAAAATACACATCCTACAAAACTGGTTGCCGAGATACGGTCGGTATTTGAAGGGGATAGTGCGCTGGAAAGTTCGATGACTTTTCGCATGATGAAAAAACTCTCTCAGAAAAAGGAAACTGAAATATCGCGGACCTCGCCTACGCTTACTTTCAGGGAACTGGATGTTATTCGTGCAATTGCGGATGGCAAATCCAACGAGGAGATCGGAAAGGAACTTTTCCTTTCCACTAACACGGTGAAATTCCATGTGCATTCCATCCTTGACAAGCTGCATCTCAAAAACCGCAAAGACGCCGTGAACTTCGCAAAAAAGAGCGGACTGATCTAAAAGGATTGCCAAAAGGATTAATCCTTTTGATAAAAAAAACCACCCGATGAGGGTGGCTTTTTTTATTCCAAATAAGATGTACTTCAAGTGGGTGTTGCGATATTCTTACTATTGAATTAATGGAAAAATCTTTGAGTGGCATCTTGTAAAAGGAAATCGGTTGTATGGAAAATTTATCCGGCACGACAAAACCGAGGGTGCTTGTTATTTCAAGATGCGAAAGTCTTCTTGGGATCGCAGTTGAGAGTCTTGCGGTGGATGAGAAGGATTGGATGGTTCTGAGGATATATGAAGGGGAGATTACTGGGGACTTGGTTGAAAAAGTGAAGGAACTTGACCCTGGTATTGTCATCATTCCGCAAAGTGATACCGAGATCGAGGATCCATTGTTTATGCGTATTTTGCAGGATTGTGTTGGAATACAAAAAATGATCAGTTTCAGCCTGCAAGAAAATACGCTTGAAGTTTATTGTAAAAGGAAAATTCAAGTCAAAAGCTCGCAGGATTTATTTTCAGAAGTCGATAATCAATTGATCAATATATGCCCGGAGGCTAAGCAACCCTATGACGAAAAAAAATCAACCAAATTGTGCAAGTTGGACTAAGTATTTAACTTGGAGGATTGTATAATGCAAAAACGACTCGGTAGGTTCTTTAACTTTTTGCTGATCTTTGCCCTGTTATTTACGGGTTATGGTCAGGCTTTGGCTGCGCCATCAGATACCTCAATGGCAAAGTCTATTGCTGCGGCTCCCGCCAGCCCTGTGGACGAGACAAAAGTCCCGCATTACTTCGGACCGTATCCGAACTGGGCTAATAGTCAGCAGGTACTCACCAATGCGGTTGTAACGGTGGATCCTCCTGTTGCGGGAACGACTGCTGAAGCGGTCGCCACGGTTGATCCACGCACTGGCGGTATCTCCTCCATAACTGTTACCAACCCTGGCAGCGGTTATGATGCGATCCCAAATGTGGTGATCACATCCCCTGGAGTTACTCCCACAAAACTGGCTTTTGCGGCTGCTGAGATCTCCACTGGAGTTCTTAGCAGTATCGCCGTTGACAACTCAGGTTTTGGTTACCTGACCCCCACTGTTACTATTAGCGGTGGCACTCCCAGTGCAGGATACGATGCTACCGCCCTGGCGAGCGGCGGCGTTGATTATGTTGAACTTGTCAGTGGCGGTAGTGATTATCTCATCGAGCCGGTCGTTGTATTCGATATACCAGACCTCCCCAACGGCGTGCGTGCAGAAGGCGTGGCGAATATGAATGAATTTGGGGTGGTTACGGACGTTACTGTGACCAACCCTGGCTCCGGTTACTCATTCGCTCCGGGCGTTACCATCAAGGATGGTGGCGGTATTGCAACAAACCCAGCTGTTGTTACAGCAACCATCAGCGTTGACATGATCGATATCGTCGATGGTAGTGCAGGTTACGCATCTACCCCCGATGTATTTATCACGGATTCTACCGGTTTCGGAGATGGAGCAAGCGCCACGGCAACAATCTCAGATATGGGCGCTGTTACAAATATCAATGTTACTGTGAAGGGTGCTGGCTATCTCACACCCGGTATTAGAAAGTTCGTAGATACTTTGCCCAAACTCGGACCTGGAGGTATGAACAACCTCGGTCAATACATCCCTGTAGGTGTTCCGGATCGAGATACCTATCCCGGCACCGATTACTACGAGATCGCGGTCGTTCAGTATCGCATGAAATTCCATACTGACTTGCCGGCCACGCTTTTGCGAGGTTATGTTCAGCTCTCGACAGGTGTTGTACCTGGTAATCAAGTAACCTTGACGAATGCAATGCTCGATGGATCTACTGTCGAAATCCTTGGTTACAAAGGTGTGGATAACCCCCATTACTTGGGACCCACCATCGTTGCTACCAAAGATAGACCTGTCCGCATTCTCTTCCGCAACCTGCTCCCGACCGGGGTTGATGGCAATCTCTTCCTGCCGGTTGATACATCCCTAATGGGTTCAGGCGCTGGTCCGAATGCGATGACTCTTGGTGACGGCACCCCTGGGAATCCCCTAAATGTTCCTGAGGATATGGCGTTAGACGAAGGTTCTGTCATGGATGAAGTGCGCAATCCTTACTGCACCACAGTCCCCAAGCCAGCTGACTGTTTTGCTGAGAATCGCGCCACCTTGCATCTGCACGGCGGCATCACCCCGTGGATCAGTGATGGAACTCCCCACCAGTGGATCACCCCTGCTGGAGAGAATACCGATTACCCACAGGGCGTGAGCGTCAGCAACGTTCCTGATATGGATCTCTGCGGCCCTGTCGATGATGGCTGTCAGACCTTCTTCTATACCAATCAGCAAAGCGCGCGCTTGATGTTCTACCATGATCATGCCTGGGGTATCACCCGCTTGAACGTTTATGCAGGTGAAGCCGCTGGCTATGTGATCACTGACGAAACTGAAAACGCCCTCTTTAATACAGCTGGAGATAAACCCGGTGCTCCCTTTGCCGATCTTGGCATTGGCACTCCGCTAATTGTTCAAGATAAGACTTTCGTACCAACTAATATCGCTCAGCAGGATCCAACCTGGCAAGCCGACAAATGGGGCGGCACAGGCAGTCTTTGGACCCCTCATGTCTATATGCCTGCTCAAAATCCTGGCGATCCTTCGGGCATGAGTTCGTTTGGACGCTGGATGTACGGTCCCTGGTTCTGGCCTCCCGCAACGGATATTAAGTACTCCCCAATTGACAACCCGTATTACAACATGGATCCTAAGGGACCGGATTTAACAGAGGGAACAGCAGATGATTTTAGCACGCCTTTAGCAGTACCATGTAACATTGATGATCCTGCCACCTGGCAGTACCAGACTGACCCGTTCTGCGAACCGTCCTTGATCCCTGCGACCGGGAATATCTCGGTCGGTATGGAGGCCTTCAATGATACGCCTCTTGTCAACGGTACTGTTTATCCCAAGACCACAGTTGATCCAAAGGCCTATCGTTTCCGCATCTTGAACGCGGCCAATGACCGCTTCTGGAATCTTTCTTGGTATGTGGCTGACCCGCGCACAGGCACCCTCAGTGAGGTTGCACTGAACCCGGTTGAACTCGCCGCTGCTCAGACAGACCCGGTCGTTTCCCCAACCCCGGATACAAGATGGAGTCCGAAAGGTCCGAGTTGGATCCAGATCGGAACCGAAGGCGGTTTCCTGCCCGCTCCTGTTATCCTCCCAGCTTCCCCGACTGTTTATATCACCGACCCGACCCGCTTTGATGTTGGTAATGTTGATTATGGCTCCCTCATTCTGGCGCCCGCTGAACGTGCTGACGTGATCGTGGACTTCTCGAGGTTCCGTGGTAAGACCTTGATCCTTTATAACGATGCGCCTGCTGCATTCCCGGCCCGCGTACCCGGTTACGATTATTACACTGGTGGTCCTGACCTGTCACCTGCTGGCGCTCCGACCACCCTGGCTGGGTACGGTCCCAATACCCGTACTATTATGAAGGTCACGGTCTCGACTGCGGCTGCGGCGACGGCATTTGATGTTGTTGGCAATACCACCACTGACCGTTTGGCTCAGCTCCAGGCAGCCTTTGCTCATCATCTTGATGTTGATGGAAACCCCGCTGGCGTCTTTGAGACCGGTCAGAATCCGATCATTGTTGGACAATCCACCTACAACACTGCCTACGGTTCAAACTTCGCAAGCAGTGGCTGGTGTAGCAGCCCCTCCAACCCAACCGCTAAGTGCGATGGGTATGCGAGGATCGCGGAAGGCTCACAGCCGACTGATCTTTTCAAGTTTGATACCCTGAGCGGCGATCAATTGTCCATTAAGTTCGAGCCTAAGGGCATCCATGACGAGATGAATTCGGCCACCTTCGATGAATTTGGCCGCATGACAGCCAACCTCGGTCTCGAAGCGCCGGGTGCCACTCCGCTCTTGCAAAATATTATTCTATATCCTTACGTCAATCCCTCAACTGAGATCCTGGATGCGACATCACAGTTGGCAGGTCTCAGCCTCAATGTAACTCCGATCTCTGCCGCCTCTGCCGATGGAACCCAGATATGGAAGATCACCCATAATGGTGTTGATACGCACCCGATCCACTTCCATCTCTACGATGTACAGCTCATTAACCGCGTTGCATGGGATAACATTATCACTCCGCCTGCCGCAAATGAATTGGGCTGGAAGGATACGGTTCGGATCAACCCACTTCAGGATACCATCGTAGCGGTGCGTCCAATCATTCCAACACTACCGTTTGGTCTCATGGACAGTGAACGCGTTTTGAATCCCATGATGCCTGAAGGTGCTGTGGGATCGAATGTGGGTCTCGGTCAGGAAGCCGGATTCAGCAACATAGGACCTACTGGTCAGGCCCTTCCAGCACGAGTAGCTAATGAGATCACAAACTTTGGCTGGGAGTATGTTTACCACTGTCACATCTTAAGCCATGAAGAAATGGATATGATGCGCCCCGTGATCCTTGAGGTGGGACGTGCCTTACCTGCCGCACCGGTCTTGAGCGCAACAAGAGATTCTGCCACTGGCCCTGCCGATCTTTCCTGGACTGATGGTACTCCTGTGGACTATCTTGATCCCACCACGTGGGGAGACCTATCAGGCGAAGTCGGATATCGAATCGAACGTGCTGATGGCGCTGGTGCTTTTGCTCCAATTGACCAAGCCGTTGCCAACGCAACCAGCTACAGCAATTTAGGTTTAGTTCCGACCGAGACCTATCATTATCGTGTAGTTGCTTTCAATGCCGCTGGCGAAACGGTGTCTAATGAAGTTACAGTGATCCCGCATCTCCCGGCAGATCCAACTGCTCTGGACGCAACTTCTTCAGTTTGGAATCAGGTGGATTTGACCTGGACAGATAATGCTACAGATGAGACAGGCTTCATCATTCAGCGCGCACTTGTCACAGGCGGTATCCCCGGACTGTTCTCAACAGTTGATACCATTGGTGCAAATATCACTTCGTACAGTGATACAACGGTTACACAGAGAACAGATTATGCTTATCGGGTTTATTCCACCAATCAGGCTGGAGACTCGCTGTTGCCATCCAACACCGCTATGGTCACCACACCAAATGGCCCACCCGCGGATCCATCTGCTTTGAGTGCAGTGCAAAACATTGGAACATCTGTCGACCTGACATGGACAGACAATTCCGATAATGAGGATAATTTTGTTATCGAACGTGCTGTCAATGGTGGTGCTTTTGTGCCGGACTTCGCAACGCTCCCAGCCGATACAACCACCTACACTGATTCTGCAGCGACCGCTGGAAATACCTACGACTACCGTGTAATGGCCACAAATGTTGTGGGCTTATCAACCTACTCGTCAGCTTATTCGAATGTTGCTACCGTTGCTGTAGTCACCCCTCCGGCCGTTCCAACGAACCTCACGGCAACGTTGCTAGCTCTTCAACAGAGTGCCCAGTTGACTTGGCGTGATAACACTACTACCGAGACTGGCTTCGTGATTGAACGTTCCTTTAACGGTGGAGCCTTCAGTGTTCTCACTACTGTGGCCGCCAAAGCCGGGTCAGGCACCAATGTTACTTACACAGATCTCGGACTTTTGCCTGGCAACGTATATACTTACCGTGTAAGGGCTGTTAACGGAGCTATGTCATCGGTATACTCGAATACAGCCTTTGTGGGTCCAGTCAGTGCTCCTACTGCTCCGACCAATCTAACGGGTACCTTGATAAATAACCCGCTTCGAGTTAACGTGACTTGGAGGGATAACACATCCACAGAGTCGAACTTCATTCTTGAACGCTCTGTCAATGGTGGCGGTTTTACCTTCCTCGCTAATGTTCCATATCGAGCCAACTTAGGCAACACTGTGACCTACGCAGATACATCAGTCTTGCTCGGTAACACTTATGATTATCGGGTGTTATCTATGAATGTGATAGGCTCATCGCCTTATTCGAATACATTCAGTATCACAACCTTACCACCGACCGCTCCGTCGGATACATCTGTCATAGCTACACTAAATGGCGCTACCGATCTGGTAACATTTACTTGGACAGATAACTCCAATAATGAAACCAGCTTCTTAATCCAGCGTGCCACAAATGCGACCTTCACGACTGGGCTGGCTAATTATGTGGTTGGAGCTAATCTCGCTACATACCAGATAAGCGGAGTTACACAAGGTGTTACATATTACTATCGAATTGTGGCGCGTAATACCATTACCGGCAACTCGGTCTATGTGAACTTTACTCCCTTCCCGATTGTCACACCGTAAGTAGAATCACTGTTTCATCGCCTGCCTCTGGTTGGCGATGAAACACAATCATTTAGAAATTGCCATTCTTTCTGAATTCAGAAAGAATGGCAATTTTCATTTTTGATTATCACTTACTCTAAAATGCAGTGTATTTTGTACTTTGAGATAAAATCTGAATATTCCATGCTATGAGGAGAATATTCATGACGGAACAATTTACGTTCGGCGGTGATATTGTTTGGAGACCAAGCCCGGAGCATGTTGAGCACGCGAACTTGACAGCTTTCATGCGCACACATGGAATTGAAAACTTTGAAGCGCTTATGCATAGGTCAACAATGGATGTGGCATGGTTTACAGATGCGGTATTGAAGTTTCTTGATATCCAATTTTATGAGCCATACTCTAAGGTTGTTGATCTTGCCGATGGAATTCAATTCCCAAAATGGTGTGTGGATGGCAAGATGAACATTGTCCACAATTGTCTGGATAAATGGCAGAAAACGGAAACCAGAACACAGAAGGCGGTTGTATTTGAAGGGGAAGAGGGCGCTACTAAATCTTTTACGTATGAAGAACTTTATAAAGAAGTAAATAAGGCAGCGAATGCATTGCATTCACTAGGGCTTGGCAAAGGTGATGCCATTGGCATCTTTATGCCCATGACTCCTGAGATTGTGATCGCCTTATTAGCTAGTGCAAAAATCGGTGGAATTATTTTGCCTTTATTTTCAGGATATGGCGCGGGCGCCATCATATCCCGTCTCGCGGATGCAAATGCCAAGGCTCTCTTTGCTGCTGACGGTGCGTATAGGCGCGGCAAGGCCGTCGAGATGAAATCCGTTGCAGATGAAGCAGCAGAGCAAGTAAGTTCTTTGAAACATATGATCGTTTTAAAGCGAACGGGACTGGATATAAATATGAAAGAAGGGAGGGATCATTGGTGGCACGATCTGATCGCGCCTCAGCTTGATTCCGCTTCAACGGAAATTACCTCCGCTGAAGACCCGCTGATGATCATCTATACTTCTGGTACAACGGGTAAGCCAAAAGGTGCAGTCCACACGCATTGTGGATTTCCTGTCAAAGCAGCGCAGGATATGGCTTTTGGAACCGATGTTCATGCTGGTGATGTTATATATTGGATGACGGACATGGGCTGGATGATGGGACCCTGGCAGGTCTTTGGAAGCCTATTGCTTGGGGCGACCATGTTCATATATGATGGCGCACCGGATTTCCCCGCCCCAGATCGCTTGTGGAGCCTGGTCGAGAAGCATAAGATCAATCAAATGGGAGTCTCGCCGACTCTGATCCGTTCATTGATTCCCCAAGGCGATCAACACTTCAAGAAGCATGACCTTTCATCGCTCAAGTGTTTTGCTTCTACTGGCGAACCATGGAATCCAGATCCCTGGATGTGGTTGTTTGAAAAAGTAGGCGAGAGTAAATGTCCCATCATTAATTATTCTGGTGGAACAGAAATTTCCGGAGGGATTGTGATGGGCAATCCGCTCTTGCCACTGAAGCCATGCGCTTTTTCTGCCCCTTGCCCCGGTATGGATGCGGACGTTGTAGATGAAAACGGCAAGTCAGTTCGCAATGCGGTGGGTGAGTTGGTCATCAAAGGGCCGTGGATTGGAATGACGCGCGGATTTTGGAATGATAAACAGCGTTACATCGATACCTATTGGTCGCGCTGGGAAAATATTTGGGTGCATGGTGATTTCGCCGCAATTGATAAAGACGGACTTTGGTACATCCTCGGCCGTTCAGATGATACGATCAAGATCGCGGGAAAAAGATTAGGCCCCGCCGAAGTGGAGTCTATTCTTGTGAGGCATAAGGATATTGTGGAAGCGGCGGCCATTGGTATACCGCACGATGTCAAAGGGAGTGAACTTATTCTTTTTGCAGTGACCAGCCCCGGGGTAAGTCTGACCGATGCTCTTCGTCGGGAATTATATGAAATGGTTGTCGCTGAAATGGGCAAGCCGCTCGCGCCCAAGTCCATCTTGTTTGTTTCTGATTTGCCAAAAACAAGAAATGCCAAAGTGATGCGGCGACTGATCCGATCCGCATATTTGGGTTTGGATTTGGGGGATACATCGTCATTGGTGAACCCGCAGGCAGTGGAGGAGATTAAGAATGCAAAGTAAATTGGAAATTCACCCAACTTTTTGTTGACTTTTTGTGCTTACTTCGGTATACTGCTAGGTCGCTGTCCAAAGGGGCAGTTAAAATTGTTTATCCATCCAGCCAAAATATAGAGACAGGAGAGAAGAATGGCGTCTTCTTTGCCGCAAAAAACTTACGCACGAATTCCCGTAAAGTTAGACCTTCCCAATTTAATTGAAGTTCAGCTTGATTCATTCGAGAGACTTAAGAAAGAAGGATTAGGTGATCTCTTCCACGAGATTTCACCGATTGAGTCTTACAACAAAGGGATGAAGTTATTCTTCCCAAGCCGCGGCCCCGAATCGCAGCAGTGGGGACTTAAATATTGGTTTGGCGAACCCAAGCATACGATCGAAGAATGTGTCGAACGCGATCTGACGTATTCTAGCCCGTTGTACGTTTCTGTTCTTCTTGCCGGACCGGATGTTCCCGAACCCATCAAACAGGATATTTTCCTCGGTGATTTTCCTGAGATGACCGATAAAGGCACGTTCATTGTCAATGGCACTGAACGCGTCGTGGTCTCCCAGTTGATCCGTTCCCCTGGTGTTTACTTTGAAGCGCCTGCTGACCGTGCCACTGGACGTCCGCTCGCGATGGCGAAGTTGATCCCAGATCGTGGCGCGTGGATGGAATTCGAAACCCGCAAGTCTGATTACATCATCTTAAAGTTCAACCGTAAGCGCACCGTTCCTATCACGGTCTTTCTGCGCGCACTTGCCGCAGTCAGTGATGGCATTAAAGATTCTCCCATCAAACTTGGCTCGGATGAAGAGATTCTCACCATCCTAAAGGATGTGGATAACAATCCTGAGCGCATGTTCATTGCTTCCACTATTAAGCAGGAACCTGACTGGGATCTGTCCCACCACACTATTGCCGAAGCGGCATTGATCGAGTTCTTTAAGAAGATGCGTCCGGGTGACCCGGCCACACTCGAAAACGCTCGTCAATTCCTTGAGGAGCAGTTATTCGATCAGCGCCACTACGATCTCGAGCGGGTGGGTCGTTACAAGCTAAATCAAAAACTTGATTTGAATATTCCAATTCCGCATCGCACAGTTTCCAAGAGCGATGTGATCCGTTTGATCCGCCGCATGATCCAGATCAATAACGGTGCAGAACGCCCCGATGATATTGACCACCTCGGCAACCGCCGCGTCAAGACTGTAGGCGAGTTGATCCAGAACAAGTTGAGAATCGGCTTGCGCCGAATGGAGCGCGTCATTAAAGAGCGTATGTCCATCCGCGATCAGGAACAGCTCTCGCCGGTTACATTGGTTAATATTCGACCGGTTGTTGCTTCCCTGCGTGAATTCTTTGGGTCGTCACAGCTTTCACAGTTCATGGATCAAACCAACCCGTTGGCTGAGTTGCGTCACAAACGCACACTTTCGGCGTTGGGACCCGGCGGCCTGCGCCGCGAACGTGCTGGTTTCGATGTACGAGATGTCCATCGTTCCCATTATGGGCGTATCTGCCCGATCGAAACACCTGAAGGTCCAAACATCGGTCTTATCGGCCGTTTAGCTTCCTTTGCACGTGTCAATGAATATGGTTTTATCGAAACACCCTATCGCAGGGTGTTCAAAACCCTGCCGGCAGATGATGAGCGTTTGGAAGGACTCACTTTGCGTGAGGATGTTCATGATCCCAAATCAAATGAATTGCTCTTCAAATCTGGAGCGACCATAGATGCGAAGGTATTAAAGAGGCTCGTAAAAATTGGCGACGATGTGAGCATTGTCCCCTATGTGTCTGATGAGATCGTTTACCTCTCTGCCGATGCGGAAGATAAATTCACCATTGCCCAAGCGAATGCTCATTTGACAGAGAATAAGGAATTCTCGAAAGAGCGTATTTCCTGCCGTTACCATCTCGGCTTTTTGTTCTCTAACTCCGAATCGATTGATTATATGGATGTGGCGCCTCACCAAGTTGTCGGTATCAGTGCCGCTTTGATCCCATTCCTTGAACATGATGATGCTAACCGCGCGTTGATGGGATCGAACATGATGGCGCAGGCAGTTCCTCTGGTGCGCCCTGAAGTCCCGCTCGTTTCTACAGGGATGGAAGGACATGCCGCATTGGACTCTGGTCAGGTTGTTTCGGCCGAGGCGGATGGTGAGGTTGTGTCTGTAACCGGATCCACCATTACGATCAAAGAAAAGAAAAGCGGAAACCGCGTTTATCAACTCCGCAAGTATCAGCGTTCCAATCAAAGCACTTGTATTGATCAGCGTCCATCGGTTGTGAAGGGACAGTTGGTCAAGAAGGGCGATATCATCGCCGACTCTTCGTCTACTGATAGCGGTCAATTAGCCCTTGGTCAAAATGTAGTTGTAGCTTTCCTTTCATGGGAAGGTGGCAACTTTGAAGATGCTATCCTGCTCTCCGAACGCCTCGTTCAGGAAGATCGCTTCACTTCGGTTCATATTGAAAAACATGAAGTGGAAGCGCGCGATACAAAACTCGGACCGGAAGAGATCACCCGCGATATTCCCAATGTCGGTGATGACGCGATCAAGGACCTTGATGAGAACGGTATCATTCGCATCGGAGCTGAAGTTGGTCCGAACGATATTCTTGTCGGCAAGATCACTCCGAAGGGCGAGAAAGAACTTACACCCGAAGAACGTTTGTTGCGTGCCATCTTCGGTGAGAAATCCCGTGATGTAAAAGATACTTCGTTGCGAATGCCTCATGGCGAACGCGGCAAAGTTGTGGATGTAAAAGTATTTACCCGCGAAGAAAATTCCGATCTTTCCGCTGGCGTGGATATGATGGTGCGCGTTTCTGTTGCTCAGCGCCGCAAGATCACAGCTGGCGATAAGATGGCGGGACGTCATGGTAACAAGGGTGTGGTTTCCAAGGTTGTTCCTGTGGAAGATATGCCATACCTCGAAGATGGTACTCCAGTTGATTTGATTTTGAACCCATTGGGTGTACCAGGTCGTATGAATATCGGCCAGGTCTTGGAGGTTCATCTAGGCTGGGCAGCAAAACGCATGGGCTTCCGCGCCATTACTCCTGTGTTTGACGGTGCAACTGAGGAACAGATCGAAGCTGAACTCGCGCGTGCCTGGATTATGGATCAGGCATGGAAAGAGTCCGCTGAACGTGCCTGGGAGTGGCTCAAAGAACAGGAATATGATGTCAATTCGATTCAAGATGATGACGAAGTTCGTCGTTTGTATCTTGAACATTGGTTGGGCAAACGTAAGTACGATGTATATAGCTTGGTTGATGCAGACTATGCGCGTCATGCCGCCGCTAAAGAATGGTTGCGCGAAAAAGGTTATGCCAACCCTGAAGAGATCCTGCTCGATGATCGCGATGTAGCCAACCCTGATCCCGATGTGGATGAGATGACCGTCCATGCCTGTCTGCGTTTGTGGATGGAATCCAATGGCATCACCCGCCGTGTGGCTGAGGATAAAGTGCTGGAAACAGCTCAGGAATTGGCGAAGGAAAAGGGGATTCCGTTACCCATCCTTGGAAAGCAAACTTTGCGCGACGGTAAGACTGGTATCCCATATGATCAACCAGTAACTGTCGGTGTGATGACCATCCTCAAACTCCATCACCTGGTTGAGGATAAGGTTCATGCGCGTTCCACAGGTCCATATAGTTTGGTTACACAACAGCCTCTTGGTGGTAAGGCCCAATTCGGTGGCCAACGCTTCGGTGAAATGGAAGTGTGGGCGCTTGAAGCTTATGGCGCGGCGCACACTCTTCAGGAAATGCTCACGGTCAAATCGGATGATGTTCAAGGTCGCGTCAATACATATGAAGCAATCGTGAAAGGTGAGCCGATCGAAGAACCAAGCATCCCCGCTTCATTCCGTGTGCTTGTGAAGGAATTGCAGTCCCTCGGACTCGCCGTGGAAGCCATTAACGAAGGCGGCGATGTCGTCAAGTTTGGTAAGGATGAAGAGAAGATGCATCCGCCCAAGCATGACACTGGTCTGTTGAGTCTGGGAGAGAACCAAAGTAGAAAAAAGTAAAGATTTTCTATTGACTTGACTGATATGCCGTGATAAACTAACCAGCCGTTGCCCATGAAAGCAAGAGTGGCTTTTCTTCCCCCACTCGACTCAATTGGTAACTACAAATGAGGCCATCAGAATAAGTCGTTGATGGTCTCATTTATTGCGAATATCAAAATGTACTCATGAAAGAAATTTGTAATCGGAGGCGAATGTGCCGACAGTAAATCAAATGGTCCGCAAAGGACGCAAAAACAATAAGACAAAAAGCAAGGCTCCCGCTCTGCAGTTCACTTTGAACAGTTTCAAGCAGAAACGTGTGAGACAGGACAAAGGCGCCCCACAGAAACGTGGCGTTTGTACCGTTGTCCGCACCATGACTCCCAAGAAGCCGAATTCAGCGTTGCGCAAGATTGCCCGCGTACGTTTGACGAACGGCATTGAAGTCACGGCGTATATTCCCGGTGAAGGTCACCAGTTGCAGGAACACTCAGTGGTGTTGGTGCGCGGCGGCCGTGTGAAAGACCTGCCTGGTGTACGTTATCACATCGTGCGCGGTTCTCTCGATACCACTGGCGTTGCTAATCGTAAGCAGGGCCGTTCAAAGTACGGCGCGAAGCGTCCGAAGTAATCAATAGATGGAGTAGAAAGTATGCGTAGAGCAAAACCTGAGAAACGGGAAATCCTTCCCGATATCCGCTATAACAGCATCAACGTGCAGACCATGGTCCAGCATGTATTGAAGAGCGGCAAGAAAAGCACTGCCGTTCGTTTGATCTATGGTGCAATGGATTTGATCAAAGAACGCACAGAAAAGAATCCTTTGGATGTCTTTGATGGCGCGCTTAAAAATGTTGGACCTGCCATGGAAGTCCGCCCGCGCCGCGTAGGCGGTGCGACCTATCAGGTGCCAATGGAAGTTTCACAGGATCGCCGCACAACTTTGGCGCTTCGTTGGATTCTTTCCGCAGCCAATGATCGTTCTGGCAAGTCTTTTTCAGACAAACTTGCATCAGAATTAATTGATGCTTTTAACGAAACTGGTTCAGCCATTCGTAAACGTGATGAAACACACAAAATGGCAGAAGCCAACCGCGCTTTCTCCCATTATCGAGTCTAATTTTAAATAATTTTTAAGGAAGTAGTAAGTATGGCACGCGAGCATCCGCTGGATAAATACAGAAATATAGGCATTATTGCCCACATTGACGCCGGGAAAACAACCACCACCGAGCGCATCATGTTCTATACTGGCATGACGCATCGGATTGGTTCTGTAGATGACGGCACAACAGTAACCGACTGGATGGTTCAGGAACGGGAACGTGGTATTACCATTGTTTCGGCAGCTGTATCAGCGGAATGGAAAGGCTATCAGGTCAACATTATTGACACGCCGGGACATATTGACTTCACTGCCGAAGTCCAGCGCTCTTTGCGCGTTTTGGATGGTGGTGTTGTGGTCTTCGATGCGGTACAAGGTGTTGAACCGCAATCAGAGACAGTATGGCGTCAGGCTGATCGTTACGGTGTTCCGCGCATTTGTTTTGTTAATAAAATGGACCGTGTCGGCGCTTCCTATGAAAGAACTATTGAATCGATCATAGACCGCTTAGGTGCAAATCCGATCCCGATGCAGATCCCGATTGGCTTTGAAGCAACATTTAAAGGTGTAGTTGATCTCCTTTCAATGAAAGCAGTTATCTGGGAAGATGATTTGGGTAAAGACCCTCATATCGTTGAAATCCCGGAAGATTTGAAAGAACAAGCCGTTGAAGCTCGTTTAAAGATGGTGGAAAAGATCGCCGAGCTTGATGATGAGTTAACAATGAAGTTCCTTGAGGCTCAGGAAATCAGCATTGATGAACTCAAGCTGGCGCTTCGTAAGGGTGTACTTGCCACGAAAGTTGCTCCTGTATTTTGCGGTTCTTCCTTGAAGAACAAAGGTGTACAGGTCCTTCTTGATGCGGTAATTGATTACCTTCCATCCCCTGCAGATAAACCATCCTTTACCGTCACAGAGCCGGGCAACCCGGAAAATACATTTGAAATTCTCGCCCAGGACGATGCTCCGCTAGGTGCGTTGGTGTTCAAGATCGTGACCGATCCCTATGTGGGTCGTCTCGCTTATGTTCGTGTTTACTCGGGTGTTTTGAGCCAGGGGCAGACAGTTCAGAATACAACCAAAAAGGGAAGAAAAGAACGTATCGGACGTTTGATCCGTATGCATGCAGATCATCGTGAAGATGTAGATGAAATCCGCGCTGGCGATATTGGGGCTGTTTTGGGTTTCAAAGAGAGTTTCACCGGTGACACGCTTTGCGATACCAAGTCTCTCCTTCTTGAGACGATAACCTTCCCTGAACCAGTTATTTCCATCGCAATTGAACCTAAGAGTTCCAGTGAGCAGGAAAAGATGGGGGAGGCCCTTCGCAAGCTGGCTGAAGAAGATCCCACACTTCATGTGAACTCAGACGTGGATTCCGGCCAGACCATTCTTCGCGGTATGGGCGAATTGCATCTTGATATTATCGTAGACCGCTTGTTACGAGAGTTTAGAGTGCAGGCGAATGTTGGCGCTCCACGTGTTGCATTCCGTGAGTCCATCACCAAGGCAGTTAAGGAAGTCAATTACAAATATGCCAAGCAGTCTGGTGGTAAAGGTCAATACGGACATGTTGTATTCTCCTTGGAACCGGGCGAACGTGGAAGTGGTATCGTATTTGAAAATAAGATCGTGGGTGGTTCCATTCCCAAGGAATATATTAACCCAATTGAAAAGGGAGTTAGAGAAGCCGCTGAAGGTGGCGTGCTTGCTGGATACCCTGTTGTTGACATCAAAGTCACATTAATTGATGGCTCTTTCCACGAAGTTGACTCCAGTGAAATGGCGTTCAAAATGGCTGCCATTTTGGGCTTCAAAGAAGGCGTGCAGAAGGGACATGCCATTCTGCTTGAGCCGATGATGAAAGTTGAAGTTGTTGGTCCTGAAGAATATCTTGGCGATGTCATGGGGCAGATCAACAGCCGCCGTGGTCTGATCCAGGGCATGGAAGTCCGCCCTGGTAATGCACAGGCAGTCAAGGCAATGGTTCCTTTGGCAGAAATGTTTGGGTATGCCACCCAGCTTCGTTCCGCTACCCAGGGACGCGGCGTCTTTAATATGGAATTTGACCACTACGCGCCAGTATCGCAGTCAGTGGCGGAAGAAATCTTAAAAGCATAATTGTTCTTTTCTAATTAAGGAGTTACGACATGGCGAAGGTAAAATTTGACCGAAGCAAACCGCATCTGAATGTAGGGACCATGGGGCACATTGACCATGGCAAGACGACATTGACAGCGGCCATCACAAAAGTAGCCGGCTTTGCAGGGCAGGCCGA